>NZ_JBVHPN010000005.1:0-418982 GCF_055567935.1 Streptomyces sp. NPDC026301
TCGTACCGCGATGGATTCCGAACCCGTTCCAACCCGCCGGGCGTACCAGCTTCGGGCCGCGCTGACCGGTCGACGTCGCGGCGGCTTTGGAGTACGCGTACTCAGGCGCCGCCGCGGCGAGAAGCGCACGATCGGAAGCATGCTGTGGTCCGATCCGCCCGACGATCCCTCCGAGGAGCTGCGCAAGGCCGAGGCCATGCTCCGTCGGGCCGGCATCGTGCTGGCGGTGGCCGCGGTGCTTTTACTGCTGCTGCTCGGCCTGTCGGGCTGATCCCGCCGCGCCGTGCGCCGGCCGTACCGTGCCCGTGACCTCGCCGAAGCCGAGGCGGGTGCCGTCGGGGCCCGGCGCCGTGGCACGGAGCGTGACGGTGTCGCCGTCGGCGAGGTAGGCGCGGGTGGAGCCGTCGGCGAGCTTGACCGGTTCGGTGCCGTTCCAGCCCAGTTCGAGGAACGAGCCGCGCTGGTCGGGGTCCGGGCCCGAGACCGTCCCTGAGGCGTAGAAGTCGCCGGTGCGCAGGCTCGCGCCGTTGACGGTCATATGGGCGAGCATCTGGGCGGCCGTCCAGTACATGGTGCGGAACGGCGGCCGGGAGACCACCTCGCCGTTGCACGCCACCTCGATCGCCAGGTCCAGGCCCCACGGCTCGTCCGTACGCAAGTACGGCAGCGGCTCCGGGTCCTGCGCCGGCGGCGCCACCCGCGCCGCCTCCAGCGCCTCCAGCGGCACCACCCACGGGGACACCGAGGTCGCGAAGGACTTGCCGAGGAACGGGCCCAGCGGCACGTACTCCCACGCCTGGATGTCGCGCGCGCTCCAGTCGTTGACCAGGACGACGCCGAAGACATGGTCGGCGAAGTCCGCCGCGGCCACCGGGCGGCCCAGCTCGGACGGCGTACCGACGACGAAGCCGACCTCGGCCTCGATGTCCAGCCGGACCGACGGGCCGAAGCCGGGCGCCTCGGCGTCGGGGGCCTTGCGCTGGCCGCACGGCCGCACGACCGGGGTCCCGGAGACCACGACCGTGCCCGCGCGGCCGTGGTAACCGATCGGCAGATGCTTCCAGTTCGGGGTGAGCGGCGGCTGCGTCGGGCGGAAGACCCGGCCCACGTTGGACGCGTGGTGCTCGGACGCGTAGAAGTCGACGTAGTCGGCGACCTCGAACGGCAGGTGCAGGGTCACCGCGTCCCGCGGCACCAAATGCGGCTCGACGGCGGCCCGGTGGCGCGCGTCGGTCAGCAGCTCGGTCAGCCGGGCCCGCACCGCACGCCACGCCTCCCGGCCGCGCGCCATGAAGGGGTTCAGGGTCGGCGCCGCGAAGTCCTCCGCGTACGGGAGTCCGGCGTCCGCGCCGAGCCGTGACAGGTCCAGGACGTGCTCGCCGATCGCCACGCCGGCCCGCGGCGGCTCCCCCGCGCGGGAGAAGATCCCGTACGGCAGGTTCTGCACGGGGAAGTCGGAGTGCTCCGGTACGGGCACCCAGGATCGGGTCGTCATGCGTCCAGCTCCCTGTCGGTGGGGGTGTCGGTGGAGGGGCCGGGGCCGGTCAGGCCCATGGCCCGCAGGTCTTCCAGTGGTTCGCGGGTACTGCACGAGCCGTACCCCGCGAACACCGCGCGGGTACGCGCGGCGAGGGCCGGGGTCACCGCGCGGGCCTCGGCGGCCAGCGCGACGGGATCGGTGGACCGCAGCACGGCCTCGACGCCGTCGGGCGCGGCGCCGTCCGCCGCCCGGCAGACCGCCAGCAGCAGGTTGAGGAAGCCGTGGTGGGTGAAGCCGGTGCGCGCGTCGCGGTACCGCACGGCGTGGTGCAGCCCGGCGGTGGCCTTGAAGGGCAGCCCGCGCCGCACGCACGCGGACACGAACACCGCCAGCTGCTCGGTCGCGGGGAACAGCTCGGGACGGACGCCGCCGCAGCGCACCTTGGCGGCGAGCCCGGCGGCGCCCAGCTCGTCGAGGGCGGCCTCCCACCCGTCCGTGAGCGGGATCTCGACGTACTGGGGGAAGCCGGGCGGCGGCCCGTACGGCAGGTTCTTGAGCGCGTCGGCGGCCTGCCGGACGGCCGTGACCAGGTCGGGCGCCTCCGGCGCCGGGCCCTCCAGTGCCACCAGCCGCAGCCGGCCGTCGGCGGCGAGCCGGCGGTGCGCGTCGACCAGCGCGCCCCACTCCAGCGGACTGATCAGCCCCACCCGGAAGCGGTCCTCCTCGCCCAGCGCCGCCGACAGCTCCGGCAGCCGCCCCGCCGGGCACAGGAACCGGTGGCTGAGCCGCGGATCGCCGGCCGCCGCGTCGGCACGGTGCCGGGCGACCGCGGCGGCCATCTCCAGCTGCTCGGGCGGGAAGAGCCCGGCATCGTCCACGAGCCGTTCGTACAACGCGGATACGGTCATCGCTCACGCCTCCAGAGGTCCGTGGCCACCGGCCCACGTCCAGGCATACCCCTCGTCCTCACAGGCGGCACCGCCCTCGCCGAGACCGAGCGGGCGGAAGGTGTCGACCATGACGGCCAGTTCGTCGAAGAACTCCGCGCCGATGCTGCGTTCGTAGGCGCCGGGCTGCGGGCCGTGCGCGTGCCCGCCCGGGTGCAGCGACACCGAGCCCTGCCCGATGCCGGAGCCCTTGCGTGCCTCGTAGTCGCCGCCGCAGTAGAACATGACCTCGTCGGAGTCGACGTTGGAGTGGTAGTACGGCACCGGGATCGACAGCGGGTGGTAGTCGACCTTGCGCGGCACGAAGTTGCAGATCACGAAGTTGTGCCCCTCGAAGACCTGGTGGACGGGCGGCGGCTGGTGCACCCGCCCCGTCAGCGGCTCGAAGTCGTGGACGCTGAAGGCGTACGGGTACAGACAGCCATCCCAGCCCACCACATCGAAGGGGTGGGTGGGGTAGGTCAGTACCGATCCGGCCAGCCCGCCGGGCCCCGGCCCGCGGTGCTTGACCAGAACCTCCGCCTCCCCCTCCTCCGCCGCCTCGACGAGCAGCGGCCCCTCGGGCCCGCGCAGATCCCGCTCGCAGTACGGGGCGTGCTCCAGCAGCTGCCCGTACCGGGACAGGTAGCGGGCCGGCGGGGCGATGTGGCTGTTCGCCTCGACGCAGTACGCGCGCAGCGGCGCGTCCCCGGTGGGCACCCAGCGGTGGGTGGTGGCTCGCGGGATGACGAGGTAGTCGCCGGGCCCCGCGTCCAGCACGCCGAAGACGGTCTCCAGCCGGGCCGTACCGCTCTCCACGTACACACACTCGTCGCCGACGCCGTTCCGGTACAGCGGCGAGACCGCGCCCGCCACGACGTAACCGATCCGCACGTCCTCGTTGCCGAGCAGCAGGCGGCGCCCGGTGACCGCGTCCGTGGCGGCCGGGTCGGCGGCCGCGAAGAGCGCGGGCAGCTTCAGGTGCCGGGGCTTGAGGGGGTGGTTGGCGACGGTGGTGAGGTCGGGCAGCTCCCAGGCCCGGCTGCCGGTGATCGCCGAGGGGATCGCCCGGTGGTAGAGCAGCGAGGAGTCGGAGGAGAAGCCCTCCTCGCCCATCAGCTCCTCGTAGTACAGACCGCCGTCGGGACGGCGGTGCTGGGTGTGCCGCTTGGCCGGGACCTCGCCGGCGCGACGGTAGTACGGCATGGGGTCGAGCGCCCCCTCCTCGCACCCTCGGAGCGGATGCGTTGCAAATAACGGACACTGCTCACTGATATCCGAACGCGTCACCGACTGTGGCCGCGCACCGCACGCCTGTCAATAGCCCGCCGGCCGGCTCGCCGGGCCGGCCCTGACGGCATGGAAGACTGAGCAGGTGGGAATGGACGAGCCGCGCCCCGCCGAGGGGTCCCAGACGCTGGAACGCGGGCTGCGCGCGCTCCGCCTGATCGCCGGCGCACCGCACGGGATGACCGCGACCGAGATCGCCGCCGCACTGGGCGTGCACCGCTCGGTCGCGTACCGGCTGCTGATGTCCCTGGTACGCCAGCACTTCGCGGTACGGGACGACGAGGCGCGCTACCGGGTCGGCGCCGACCTGGTGGGGCTCGCCGAGCAGGTGCGGCCGCGGCTGCGGGAGGTCGCCGAACAGGTGCTGCGCCGGCTGGCCGACGAACTGGAGGCGACCGCCTGCCTGGTCGTGCGCGACGACGACGCGGCGGTGGCCGTCACGGTCGTCGAACCCGCCACGCATGGCCCGCGCTTCTCCTACCGCGTCGGCAACCGCGACCCCCTGGACCGCGGCGCGGCCGGCATCGCCCTGCTCGCGGGCGGCCCTCCGGCGGCCGGCGAGCCGGCCCGGGTCACCGAGGCCCGGGAGCGGGGGTACGCGCTGACCGCGGGCGAGGTGGTGACGGGCACCTTCGCGGTCGCGGCCCCGATCCGCACCGCCCACCCCGACGGCCCGGCCGGCATCAACCTGATCACCCACCGCCAGGACATCGCCGAGGCCGCCGTCACCCCGGTCACGGCCGCCGCCGAGGAGATCTCGGCCCGCCTGGGGTGAGGGCCTCCGCCTGACCCTTTCGGCCTACCATGACCCGCATGACCGAACAGCCCCGCCGCCTCGTGCTCGCCTCCCAGTCCCCCGCCCGCCTCGGCCTGCTGCGCCAGGCCGGCCTGGCCCCCGAGGTCATCGTCAGCGGCGTGGACGAGGACGCGCTGTCCGCCGACACCCCGGGCGAGCTGGCCCGCGTACTGGCCGAGGCCAAGGCCGACGCCGTGGCCCGGCGCACGGAGGCCGCCGGCGCTCTGGTCGTCGGCTGCGACTCCGTACTGGAGCTGGACGGGCGCGCGCTGGGCAAGCCGGCCGACGCCGAGGACGCCACGGCGCGCTGGAAGTCGATGCGCGGCCGGTCGGGCGTGCTGCAGACCGGGCACTGCGTCATCGACACGGAGAGCGGCCGCCGGGTCTCGGCGACCGCCGCCACCACGGTCCGCTTCGGCGAGCCGTCCGACGCGGAGATCGCCGCCTACGTGGCCAGCGGCGAACCGCTGTACGTCGCGGGCGCCTTCACCCTCGACGGCCGCTCGGCCCCCTTCATCGACGGCATCGACGGCGACCCGGGCAACGTCATCGGCCTCTCCCTGCCCCTCCTCCGCCGCCAACTGGCGGAGTTGGGGGTCGGGATCACGGAGCTGTGGGGGTAGCGGCCGGCTCGGGACCGCCGGCCGATTCGGGACCGCCCGCCGGTTCGGCGGTCCCCGTCGTCGGGGCGTACGCCAGCAGGGTGAAGATGAGCAGGCCGAGGACGACCATCGCGCCGATGAACGCGGTCCAGCCGACCAGGCCGACCGTGAACGCGCCGACCACGCCGTGGATCACCGCGCAGCCGATCAGTACGACGCGGGCGAAGCCGCCGGGCGCGCGGTCGCGGATCGCGCAGCGCAGCGCGAGGTACGCGCAGAACAGCAGGTAGAGCCCGAAGACGAGGCCGCCGATCCACGCCCCGGCCGCCATCGCGTGTGTCTTGAGGCCCGCCATCGACATCTGCTGCTTGTCGACGAAGACGCTCAGGATCCAGTTGAGCAGCACGATCCCGGCCGCTTCCAGGACCAGTACCACCGCCGTCACCACGGCCACCGGCCTGCGTGCCGCCACCGCACCCACCCACTTCCGCTGTTGTCCGGCGCGTTCGCGCGCCTGTTACCGCGAGTACAGAAGACGGGTGCACGCTACTGCTGGGTAATAGACAGGACAAGGGGTGTGCGGCAAGCGGGCTTCCCGTGCGTCGCACCCGACACCCACCCGGCAAAGTTTCGTTCCGCCATTCGTAGGGTCTCCACAAAGAAACCGCGCCGTAGGGAAGTCGGGTCAACCGAGACCTTGCCCACACCAGGTCTCCGTCGTGCGCCCGGGATTCCGGGCATACCCTGGAATGCAGGGGACTTCGGCGCGTGGCTCGCGCCGGACACCGGCGCCTTGTGGGGAAGCTCACCCTCAGGGGCGACTCGGCACGTGGTGTCGTCAGTCCCTAAACTCAGCTTGTTTCGAGGAGGGAGCCATCGTGCGCAAGGTGCTCATCGCCAACCGTGGCGAAATCGCTGTCCGCGTGGCCCGGGCATGCCGGGACGCCGGGATCGGGAGCGTAGCCGTCTACGCCGACCCTGACCGGGATGCCCTGCACGTCCGTGCGGCGGATGAGGCTTACGCCCTGGGCGGTGACACTCCTGCCACCAGCTACCTGGACATCGCCAAGGTCCTTGCCGCGGCCGCCGATTCGGGCGCGGATGCCATCCACCCCGGCTACGGCTTCCTCTCCGAGAACGCCGAGTTCGCCCAGGCCGTGCTGGACGCCGGGCTGATCTGGATCGGCCCGCCGCCGCAGGCCATCCGCGACCTGGGCGACAAGGTCGCAGCGAGGCACATCGCCCAGCGCGCCGGCGCCCCGCTGGTGGCCGGCACCTCCGACCCGGTCTCCGGCTCGGACGAGGTCGTCGCCTTCGCCGAGCAGCACGGGCTGCCGATCGCCATCAAGGCGGCCTTCGGCGGTGGCGGCCGCGGCCTGAAGGTCGCCCGCACCCTGGAGGAAGTTCCCGAGCTGTACGACTCCGCGGTGCGCGAGGCGGTCGCCGCCTTCGGCCGCGGGGAGTGCTTCGTGGAGCGCTACCTGGACCGGCCGCGCCACGTGGAGACCCAGTGCCTGGCCGACAAGCACGGCAACGTCGTGGTGGTCTCCACGCGTGACTGCTCGCTGCAGCGCCGCCACCAGAAGCTGGTGGAGGAGGCGCCCGCGCCGTTCCTGACGCAGGAGCAGAACGCCGAGCTGTACCGGGCGTCCAAGGCCATCCTCAAGGAGGCCGGCTACGAGGGCGCGGGCACCTGTGAGTTCCTGGTCGGCCAGGACGGCACGATCTCCTTCCTGGAGGTCAACACCCGTCTGCAGGTCGAGCACCCGGTCACCGAGGAGGTCACCGGGCTGGACCTGGTCCGCGAGATGTTCCGCATCGCGGACGGCGAGGAGCTGGGCTACGACGACCCGCCGGTGCGCGGCCACTCCTTCGAGTTCCGCATCAACGGCGAGGACCCCGGCCGCGGCTTCCTGCCGGCGCCCGGCACGGTCACCAAGTTCGAGGCCCCGGCCGGCCCGGGCGTGCGCCTGGACGCGGGCGTGGAGTCCGGCAGCGTCATCGGCCCGGCCTGGGACTCCCTGCTGGCCAAGCTGATCGTTACCGGTGCCACCCGCCAGCAGGCGCTGCAGCGCGCGGCCCGCGCCCTGGACGAGTTCACCGTGGAGGGCATGGCCACCGCCATCCCCTTCCACCGGACGGTCGTCAAGGACCCGGCGTTCGCGCCGGAGCTGACCGGCTCCACCGAGCCGTTCCAGGTCCACACCCGCTGGATCGAGACCGAGTTCGTCAACGACATCAAGCCGTTCGCGGCGCCCGGCGCCGACGAGGCCGAGACCGACACCCGCGAGACCGTCGTGGTCGAGGTCGGCGGCAAGCGCCTGGAGGTCTCCCTCCCGGCCTCGCTGGGCATGCCGCTGGCGCGCGCCGCGGTGGCCGGGGGCGCCAAGCCCAAGCGCAAGGCCGCCAAGAAGTCCGGCTCCGCCGCCTCCGGCGACGCGCTCGCCTCGCCGATGCAGGGCACCATCGTGAAGATCGCGGTGGAGGAGGGCCAGGAGGTCAAGGAGGGCGACCTGGTCGTCGTCCTGGAGGCCATGAAGATGGAACAGCCGCTGAACGCCCACCGCTCCGGCACCGTCAAGGGCCTGTCCGCCGAGGTCGGCGCCTCCGTCACCTCCGGCGCCGTGATCTGCGAGATCAAGGACTGATCCGCCGGATCGAGGACTGAGCGCGGACGGCAGGACCGTCGTACGCGAGTGAGGGGCGCCCGGCCGGCCGAGCCGGGCGCTCCTCGCGTCGTATGGGGCCCCTGCGGCAGCCCGGCCGGACACCACGGCCACCCGATACCGTTGAGGTGAGCCCTGCCTACGGACGGGCAGGTACAGGAAGGACGGCGATGGCCACCGAGACGGCGCACACCGATTCCGCACGCCCCATGCGTGCCGACGCGCGCCGGAACTACGACCGGCTGCTGGCGGAGGCGCGTACGGCCTTCACCGAGCGCGGCACGGACACCTCGCTGGAGGACATCGCGCGCCGTGCCGGCGTCGGCATCGGGACGCTCTACCGCCACTTCCCCAACCGCACCGCGCTGATGGGCGCCGTCTTCCAGGGGGAGGTGGACGCCCTGCTGACCCGCGCGCGGGAGCTGGGGGACGCGCCGCAGCCCTGCACGGCGCTCGTGGAGTGGCTGCGCGCGATCATCACGCACGCCAGTACCTACCGCGGCCTGTCGCGCGCGCTGATGGCGGCGCCGGCCGACGAGAGCTCCGGGCTGGCACGGTGCAGCCGGCCGATGCGGGAGGCGGGCGGCGTGCTGCTCACCCGCGCCCAGCGGTCCGGCGCCGTGCGGCCCGATGTGGACATCCGCGACCTGATGCAGCTGACCAACGGCATCGCGCTGGCCGCCGAGGAGTCGCCGGACGACCCGGAACTGGCCGACCGGCTGCTGACGCTCACGCTGACCGGCCTGAAGGCCGGCCGGTGAGCGACGGCGTACGAACCCGGCTGTGAGCGGCGTACAGCGACGTAAAGCGACGTACTGAAGCGCGTCCGAGCGGCTGGGACCCCGCGGTTCCCAGCGCTCAGCGCCGTCGCGGCGCCAGGTCGGCGACCCGGCCGCCCTGCGGATCGGCGGTCAGTGGGGCCGAGCGCAGCTGTGGCGCTGCGCCGGGGCCCGCCGTCGGATGACTGCGGCGCTGGCCGGGCAGTGGTACCTCCCTTCTCGGCCCCCGGCGGTCGGCCGCCGGGGTGCCCTCCGCGCCTCCTTGGCCCTGGGCGGCCGCGGCCGCGGCCCCGCCGGCGACCGTGATCTGTACGCCCTGGTCGGCCAGGGCCTGCAGTTCGGTCGCGGCACGGTCGTCGTGGCCGGGCGGCTCGTCGGTCACCAGGCGGGTGATGACGTCGGTCGGCACGGTCTGGAACATGGTGTCCGTGCCGAGCTTGGTGTGGTCGGCGAGGACGACCACCTCGGCCGCCGCCTGCACCAGCGCTCTGTCGACGCTGGCGGAGAGCATGTTGGAGGTGGAGAGTCCGCGCTCGGCGGTCAGGCCGCTGCCCGACAGGAAGGCACGGGAGACCCGCAGCCCCTGGAGGGACTGCTCGGCGCCGCTGCCGACCAGCGCGTAGTTGGAGCCCCGGAGCGTGCCGCCGGTCATCACGACTTCGACGCGGTTGGCGTGCGCCAGGGCCTGGGCGACCAGCAGGGAGTTGGTCACCACGGTGAGGCCCGGTACCCGGGCGAGCCGGCGGGCCAGCTCCTGTGTGGTCGTCCCCGCGCCGACGACGATCGCCTCGCCTTCTTCGACGAAGCCCGCGGCGAGATCGGCGATGGCCGTCTTCTCCGCGGTTGCTAGATGGGATTTCTGCGGAAAGCCGGATTCGCGGGTGAAGCCACCCGGCAGCACCGCACCGCCGTGCCGGCGGTCGAGCAGTCCTTCTGCCTCCAGTGCCCGCACGTCCCGCCGTACGGTCACTTCTGAGGTCTGGACGACGCGGGCGAGCTCACGGAGCGAAACCGCTCCGTTCGCTCGCACCATTTCAAGGATCAATTGGCGACGTTCTGCAGCGAACACGAAACTGACAGTAACGCCAACGACCGTCTGTTTTCAGCAGGTTGCACCAATTATCGGAAGTTGTTCGTCTGCGACACCCGCGAGTGATATAGGGCGGGCGTCCGTGCGAACGTGTTCGCAACGGACGCCCGGCGTCACTCCCCGGCGGTCTTGCGCGTGTGCAACTGCCGTGCGACCTCGGCTATCGAGCCGGACAGCGAGGGGTAGACCGTGAAGGCGCTGGCGATCTGCTCCACCGTCAGATTGTTGTCGACCGCGATCGATATCGGATGAATCAGTTCGCTCGCGCGCGGTGATACGACCACACCGCCCACGACAATGCCCGTGCCGGGGCGGCAGAAGAGCTTGACGAAGCCGTCGCGGATGCCCTGCATCTTCGCGCGCGGGTTGCGCAGCAGCGGCAGCTTCACGACCCGGGCGTCGATCCTGCCGTTGTCGACGTCGGCCTGGCTGTAACCGACCGTGGCGATCTCCGGGTCGGTGAAGACGTTCGCGGAGACCGTCTTGAGGTTCAGCGGGGCCACCGCGTCGCCGAGGAAGTGGTACATCGCGATCCGGCCCTGCATGGCCGCGACGGAGGCGAGCGCGAAGACGCCGGTGCAGTCGCCGGCCGCGTACACGCCGGGCGCCGAGGTGCGGGAGACCTTGTCGGTCCAGATGTGGCCGGACTCCTTGAGCTTGACGCCGGCCTCTTCCAGGCCGACGCCCTCGGTGTTCGGGATCGAGCCGACGGCCATCAGGCAGTGCGTGCCGGAGATCGTCCGACCATCCGAAAGAGTGACCTCGACCCGGTCGCCGACCCGCTTGGCGGAGGCGGCGCGGGAGCGGGACATGACGTTCATGCCGCGGCGGCGGAAGACGTCCTCCAGGACGGCGGCGGCGTCCGGGTCCTCGCCCGGGAGCACGCGGTCGCGGGAGGAGACGAGGGTGACGTTGGAGCCGAGGGCCTGGTACGCGCCGGCGAACTCGGCACCGGTGACACCCGAGCCGACCACGA
This sequence comes from Streptomyces sp. NPDC026301, assembly GCF_055567935.1. Taxonomy (NCBI): domain Bacteria; kingdom Bacillati; phylum Actinomycetota; class Actinomycetes; order Kitasatosporales; family Streptomycetaceae; genus Streptomyces; species Streptomyces sp. NPDC026301. The sequence goes on from NZ_JBVHPN010000005.1 coordinate 10,606, forward strand.
TGAGCTCCTCGGGGAGCTCGTCCAGGTCGTAGACCTGCGTCCAGTTCAGGATGCGCTCGCCGTCGGGCTGCGCGTCGGGGATCTCGCGCGGGTGGGCGCCGGTCGCGACCAGTACGGCGTCGGCGGTGAGCGTCTCCTCCGTACCGTCGGCGGCGGTCACCGTGACCTTGCGGGAGCCGTCCACGGCCTGGCCCGGCTCCAGCCGGCCGCGGCCGCGCAGGACCCGGCCGCCGGCGCGGGTGACGGAGGCGGTGATGTCGTGGGACTGGGCGAGCGCGAGGCGCTTCACGCGGCGGTTGACCTTGCCGAGGTCCACGCCGACGACGCGCGCGGGGCGGTCGATGTGCGGGGTGTCGTCCTCGACGATGATGCCGAGCTCTTCGTACGACGAGTCGAAGGTGGTCATCACCTCGGCCGTCGCGATCAGCGTCTTCGAAGGCACGCAGTCGGTGAGCACCGATGCGCCGCCGAGGCCGTCGCAGTCGACGACGGTCACCTCCGCGCCGAGCTGGGCGCCCACCAGCGCCGCTTCGTAGCCGCCGGGTCCGCCACCGATGATCACGATCCGGGTCAAGGGGATTACGCCTCGCGCTCTCGTTTCCGGCCCACCCGGCGCGGTACCGGCCGGGGGTCCGGGGGTCGCCCCCCGGGGGGATGCAGTACGTACTCCATTGTCCCGCACGCCGCTCGCGCGCTCAGCGCGGGGGCCGCCGTATGGACCGCGGGCCTCATGACCGCAGGCCGGACGCGGTGGCCCCGGCGGATCCACGGGACGCGGCCCGCGCTCCCGTACCCTCTGAGCCATGTCGCTCTACGCCGCCTACGCCGGCAACCTCGACGCGCGGCTGATGTCCCGCCGCGCTCCCCACTCACCACTGCGCGGCACCGGCTGGCTGAACGGCTGGCGGCTCACGTTCGGCGGGGAGCAGATGGGCTGGGAGGGAGCGCTCGCCACGCTGGTGGAGGCACCGCGCTCCCAGGTCTTCGTCGCGCTGTACGACATCGCCCCCATGGACGAGGAGTCGATGGACCGCTGGGAGGGCGTCGGGATGGACATATACCGCCGGATGCGGGTGCGCGTGCACACCCTGGACGGCGACGAGGCGGCCTGGCTGTACGTCCTGAACGGGTACGAGGGCGGGCTGCCCTCCGCCCGGTACCTCGGTGAGATCGCCGACGCCGCGGAGTCGGCGGGCGCACCCCACGACTACGTCATGGAGCTGCGGAAACGGCCGTGCTGAGGGGCCGGCCGACGGCCCTCTCATAGGAAGCCACAACCGCTGCGCCGGAGGTCCGTGACGAGACACATCTACGCGCGTAGGCGATTACCGGCTACCCTCGTCCGCGTGAACGCATCAGTTACCCCGGACCTGGCGAGCGACCCGCGTACCGCCGCCACCGACGCCGCCGACCGCCTGCGCGAGCTGACCGGCGCCGAGACCCACGACGTTGCCCTGGTCATGGGCTCGGGCTGGGCCCCGGCCGCCGAGGCGCTGGGCGAGCCCGAGCACGAATTCCTCGTCACCGAACTGCCGGGCTTCCCGCCCCCGGCCGTGGAGGGCCACGGCGGCAAGATCCGCTCGTACGCCCTCGGCGACAAGCGCGCGCTGGTCTTCCTCGGCCGCACGCACTACTACGAGGGCCGCGGAGTGGCCGCCGTCTCGCACGGCGTCCGTACCGCCGTGGCCGCCGGCTGCAAGACGATCGTGCTCACCAACGGGTGCGGCGGCCTGCGCGAGGGCATGCGCCCCGGCCAGCCGGTCCTCATCAGCGACCACCTGAACCTCACCGCCACCTCCCCCATCGTCGGCGCGAACTTCGTCGACCTGACCGACCTGTACTCGCCGCGGCTGCGCGCGCTGTGCAAGGAGGTCGACCCGACCCTGGAAGAGGGCGTGTACGCCCAGTTCCCCGGGCCGCACTACGAGACCCCCGCCGAGATCCGGATGATCCGCACGCTGGGCGCCGATCTGGTCGGCATGTCCACCGTCCTGGAGGCCATCGCCGCACGTGAGGCGGGTGCCGAGGTGCTGGGCCTGTCCCTGGTGACCAACCTCGCCGCGGGCATGACCGGCGAGCCGCTCAACCACGAAGAGGTGCTCCAGGCCGGCCGCGACTCCGCGACCCGCATGGGCAGCCTGCTCGGCCAGGTGCTGGGCAAGATCTGACCCGGCGGCACGGAACCGGCCAGGAAGCGGCCGGTTCCCGCCGTTCGCGCCGGGCGCGGGGTATGGGTTACGAGCCGGGACACGCGCCGTCCCCGTACCGCCTGGGCACGCGCCGTCCCCGTACACCGGGACACGCGCCGTCCCCGTGCACCCGGGCACGCGCCGCACGCGCGCGCCCGGGTCCGCAGCGTCCGGGAACCGGCACGTGCGCCCCGGGAAGGGAACCAGGGCGTACGCCGGCCCGTCCGTAAGGCACGCGCACGCCCCGGTCCCGTACCGCACCCGTACCGCACCCACAGGCACCCCTCACGCACCCACAGGCAGGAGCATCACCGTGGCAACCGTCCCCGAGGAGCTGGCCGGCCGGGCGAAGGTCTGGCTGGCCGAGGACCCCGACCCGGAGACCCGCGAAGAGCTGGCCAAGCTCATCGAGACCGAGGACACCGACGCGCTGGCGGAGCGGTTCGCCGGCACCCTGCAGTTCGGCACCGCGGGGCTCCGCGGCGAGCTGGGCGCGGGCCCGATGCGGATGAACCGCGCCGTCGTCATCCGCGCCGCGGCCGGGCTGGCCGCGTACCTCAAGGACCAGGGCCAGGGCGACGGCCTGGTCGTCATCGGCTACGACGCGCGCCACAAGAGCGCCGACTTCGCGCGGGACACCGCCGCGGTGATGGTCGGCGCGGGCCTGAAGGCCGCGCTGCTGCCCCGCCCGCTGCCCACGCCCGTGCTCGCCTTCGCGATCCGGCACCTGGGCGCCGTGGCCGGCGTCGAGGTCACCGCCAGCCACAACCCGCCCCGCGACAACGGCTACAAGGTCTACCTCGGCGACGGCTCGCAGATCGTGCCGCCCGCCGACGGCGAGATCGCCGCCCGCATCGCCGCGGTCGGCCCGCTCACCGGCGTGGCGCGCCCGGAGCGCGGCTGGGACGTGCTCGGCGAAAACGTCCTGGAGGCCTACCTGGCCCGTACGGAGGCGGTGCTGACCCCCGGCTCGCCCCGTGACACCCGCGTCGTCTACACGCCGATGCACGGCGTCGGCCGCGATGTCCTCGTGGCGGCGTTCGAGCGGGCCGGGTTCCCGGCGCCGGTCGTGGTGGCCGAGCAGGGCGACCCCGACCCGGACTTCCCGACGGTCGCGTTCCCCAACCCCGAGGAGCCGGGGGCGATGGACCTGGCCTTCGAGGCGGCCCGTACGGCCGCGCAGGCCCCCGACATCGTCATCGCCAACGACCCGGACGCGGACCGCTGCGCCGTCGCCGTACCGGCCCCGGGGACGCCCTCGGGCTGGCGGATGCTGCGCGGTGACGAGGTCGGCGCGCTGCTCGCCGCCCATGTGGTCGGCACGGGCGCGCAGGGCACGCTCGCCACGACGATCGTCTCCTCCTCGCTGCTCTCCCGAATCGCCGCGGCGGCCGGCCTGCCGTACACCGAGACGCTGACCGGCTTCAAGTGGCTGGCCCGCGTCGACGGCCTGCGGTACGCCTTCGAGGAGGCGCTGGGCTACGCGGTGGACCCGGCCGGGGTGCGGGACAAGGACGGCATCACGGCGGCGCTGCTGATCACCGAGCTCGCGGCCGTCCTCAAGCGGGACGGGCGCACGCTGACCGACCTGCTGGACGACCTGGCCGTGGAGCACGGGCTGCACGCCACGGACCAGCTCTCCGTACGCGTCGAGGACCTGTCCGTCATCGCCGACGCGATGCGCCGGCTGCGCGAGCAGCCGCCGGCCGCGCTCGGCGGGCTCGCGGTGGCCGCGGCCGAGGACCTGTCGCGGGGGACGGAGACGCTGCCGCCGACCGACGGCCTGCGGTACACGCTCTCCGGCGCGGGCTCCGTCGCCGCGGGGCGCGTCGTCGTCCGGCCCAGCGGCACCGAGCCGAAGCTGAAGTGCTACCTGGAGGCCGTGGTACCGGTCGCGTCGCGGGAGGGGCTCCCGGACGCGCGGGTCGCGGCGGATGCCGCGCTGGCCTCGGTGAAGGCCGACCTGTCGGCGGCCGCCGGCCTCTGATCGCCCTGGGGGCGGGCCTCCGGGCCCGCCCCATCAGGGGCGCGGGGAACTGCGCGACCAGCCACAACGGCGCGGCACCCGGCGTCCGGGCCGCACCGCCCACCCCCGGATCCGGCCCTCAGGCGCCGGACAGGCTGGATTTTCGCGCCTACAGCGCGACCAGCACCGCCAGCCCGACCCCGCCGACCACGATCGGCGCGATGACCTCGTAAGCCCAGCGGACCGTGACGGCCCCCTGCGCACCCTCGCCGGAGGCGTACCGCTCGCACAGCTCCCGCAGCTCGTCCAGCGACCGGTCCGCCGAAGCCCGCCGCACCTCGGCCGGCTCGGCGCCGGGCCCCGCGGCCCCGGCCTTCGCCGACGCGCGGTTCGCCCGCTTGCGCTGCCGCAGCGAGACCGGGATCGACCACAGCTGGTACTTCTTCTCGCCCGCGAGCACCTCGCAGGAGAAGGACGCGCGCAGGGCGTCCACCGCGGCCCAGGGCAGCACGATCGTGCGGAAGGGGTTCCGTACGGTGAGCCGGTCCTCGTTCGCGCGGACCACGGGACGCAGCGTGTACGCGGTCACCAGCGGCACGGCGAACAGCAGCCCGGCCACCGCCAGCAGGCGGGTGTGCGCGCTGCCGCGCACCAGCGCGTCGATGCCCAGCCAGGCGAGCAGCGCGAGCAGCAGGACGCCGCCGACCAGGGCAGCGGGCGACCGGTAGCTGCGGTCCGCGTAGGGCTGCGCGGGGGTTGTGGAGGAGTTGTCCGGGCTCGTCATAGGGGCGATTGTGCCCGAGAGTCCGGCATTCGGACGTTGCGGTCCGGCATCGATGCGCGGCTTCGGGCGGGGCGCCGGGAATTCCGCGGTTCCACCCGGAGGGGTGACGCATCACTACGCGCGTAGATATGCTCCCCTCGTGACCATGCCCACCACTGTTCCCGCATACGGCAAAGAGGCCGCGGGGCGTCTGGCGACGATGGCGGACGTGACCGCCGACGACCGGGCGCTGCGCCGCTTCCTGCACGGACTCCCGGGCGTCGACGCGGTAGGGCTCCAGGCCCGCGCCGCCGCGCTCGGCACCCGCTCGATCAAGAACACGGCGAAGGCGTACGCCATCGACCTCGCCATCTCGATGATCGACCTGACGACGCTCGAAGGAGCGGACACCCCGGGCAAGGTCCGGGCCCTGTGCGCCAAGGGCGTCAGCCCCGACCCCACGGACCGCACCGTGCCGCAGGTCGCCGCGATCTGCGTCTACCCGGACATGGTGGCGACGGCCAAGGACGCGCTCGGCGCCTCCGGTGTGCACGTCGCCTCCGTGGCCACCGCGTTCCCCGCGGGCCGCGCCGCGCTGCCGGTGAAGCTCGCCGACACCCGGGACGCGGTCGCGGCCGGCGCCGACGAGATCGACATGGTGATCGACCGGGGCGCGTTCCTCTCCGGCCGGTACCTGGACGTCTTCGAGGAGATCCGGGCCGTCAAGGAGGCGTGCGTCCGCGCGGACGGCAGCGCGGCGCACCTCAAGGTCATCTTCGAGACCGGCGAGCTCCAGACGTACGACAACGTCCGCCGCGTCTCCTGGCTCGCGATGCTCGCGGGCGCCGACTTCATCAAGACCTCCACCGGCAAGGTCGGCGTGAACGCCACTCCCCCGGTGACCCTGCTGATGCTGGAGGCCGTACGCGACTTCCACGCGCAGCTCGGGGTACAGGTCGGGGTGAAGCCGGCCGGCGGCATCCGCACGTCCAAGGACGCGATCAAGTACCTGGTCATGGTCAACGAGACGCTCGGCGAGGAGTGGCTGACCGCCGACTGGTTCCGCTTCGGCGCGTCCAGCCTCCTCAACGACCTGCTGATGCAGCGCCAGAAGCTCGGCACCGGCCGCTACTCCGGCCCCGACTACGTGACGGTGGACTGAGACCCCATGGCATTCGAAAAGCAGACTTTCGCGTACGCGCCGGCGCCGGAGTCGCGCGCGGTCGTCGACATCGCGCCGAGTTACGGCCTGTTCATCGACGGCGAGTTCACCGAGGCCGCCGACGGCAAGGTCTTCAAGACCGTCTCGCCCGCGAACGAGGAGGTGCTCTCCGAGGTCGCGCAGGCCGGGACCGCCGACGTCGAGCGCGCCGTGAAGGCGGCGCGCAAGGCGTTCGAGAAGTGGTCGGCACTGCCCGGCACCGAGCGCGCCAAGTACCTCTTCCGGATCGCGCGGCTGATCCAGGAGCGCTCGCGCGAGCTGGCGGTGCTGGAGTCGCTGGACAACGGCAAGCCGATCAAGGAGTCGCGCGACTCCGACCTGCCGCTGGTCGCCGCGCACTTCTTCTACTACGCGGGCTGGGCCGACAAGCTCGGCCACGCGGGCCTCGGCCCGGACCCGCGGCCGTTGGGCGTCGCGGGCCAGGTCATCCCCTGGAACTTCCCCCTGCTGATGCTGGCGTGGAAGATCGCCCCGGCGCTGGCCTGCGGCAACACGGTCGTGCTGAAGCCCGCCGAGACCACCCCGCTCTCCGCCCTGTTCTTCGCGGACATCTGCCGCCAGGCGGGCCTGCCCAAGGGCGTCGTCAACATCCTGACCGGCGACGGCTCGACCGGAGCCGAGCTGGTCGCCCACCCGGGCATCGGCAAGGTGGCCTTCACCGGCTCCACCGAGGTCGGCAAGGCCATCGCCCGCACGGTCGCGGGGACGGACAAGAAGCTCACCCTGGAGCTGGGCGGCAAGGCCGCGAACATCGTCTTCGACGACGCGCCGATCGACCAGGCCGTCGAGGGCATCGTCAACGGGATCTTCTTCAACCAGGGGCATGTGTGCTGCGCCGGGTCCCGGCTGCTGGTGCAGGAGTCCGTCCAGGACGAGGTGCTGGACGCGCTCAAGCGCCGGATGCAGACCCTGCGCGTCGGCGACCCGCTGGACAAGAACACCGACATCGGCGCGATCAACTCCGCCGAGCAGCTCGGCCGCATCAAGGAACTGGCCGCCGCGGGCGAGGCCGAGGGCGCCGAGCGCTGGGCGCCGGCCTGCGAACTGCCCGGTGAGGGGTACTGGTTCGCGCCGACCCTGTTCACCGGCGTCACGCAGGCACACCGCATCGCCCGCGAGGAGATCTTCGGCCCGGTACTGTCGGTACTGACCTTCCGTACGCCGGAGGAGGCCGTGGCCAAGGCGAACAACACGCCGTACGGCCTGTCGGCGGGCATCTGGACCGAGAAGGGCTCCCGCAGCCTGTGGACCGCGGGCAAGCTGCGCGCGGGCGTCGTCTGGTCCAACACGTTCAACAAGTTCGACCCGGCCTCGCCGTTCGGCGGCTACAAGGAGTCGGGCTTCGGCCGCGAGGGCGGCCGGCACGGTCTGGAGGCGTACCTCAATGTCTGATCGGCTGAGCGTCTTCAAGACCTACAAGCTGTACGTCGGGGGCAAGTTCCCCCGGTCCGAGAGCGGGCGGGTGTACGAGGTGACGGACGCAAAGGGGAAGTGGCTGGCCAACGCCCCGCTCGCCTCCCGCAAGGACGCCCGGGACGCGGTCGTCGCGGCGCGCAAGGCGTTCGGCGGCTGGTCGGGCGCCACCGCGTACAACCGCGGGCAAATCCTGTACCGGATCGCCGAGATGCTGGAGGGCCGCCGCGAGCAGTTCGTCGCGGAGGTCGCCGACGCCGAGGGCCTGTCGAAGTCCAAGGCGTCGGCGCAGGTGGACGCGGCCATCGACCGGTGGGTCTGGTACGCGGGCTGGTCCGACAAGATCGCCCAGGTCGCGGGCGGCGCCAACCCGGTCGCGGGCCCGTACTTCAACCTCTCCACGCCGGAGCCGACCGGCGTGGTGGCCGTACTGGCGCCGCAGGAGTCCTCGTTCCTGGGGCTGGTGTCGGTGCTCGCGCCGGCGATCGTCACCGGTAACACCGTCGTGGCGGTCGCGAGCGAGAAGGCGCCGCTGCCGGCCCTGTCGCTGGCCGAGGTGCTGGCCACCTCCGACCTGCCGGGCGGCGTGGTGAACGTACTGTCGGGCCGTACCGCGGAGATCGCCGGGCCGCTGGCCGCGCACCAGGACGTCAACGCGATCGACCTCGCGGGCGTGTCCGGCGACGCGGCGGAGGCGACCGCGCTGGAAACCGCCGCGGCCGACAACCTCAAGCGCGTCCTGCGTCCACAGGCTGTGGATTGGGCCGCCGACCCGGGCACCGGCCGGATGCTGGCCTTCCTGGAGACCAAGACGGTGTGGCACCCGATGGGCGTCTGAGGACGCCGCACGGCGCACGCGAGGGCGCCCGCAGCCGTACGTACGGACGGCTGCGGGCGCCCTGCGCGTATACGGGGCGTCCTACCCCGGCAGGGCCTGCGTCAGCGTGCCCACGACGGGCAGCTGGCCCAGCGAAGCGCCGCTGGTCAGCGGGGCGGTCAGCACCGCCGTGCTGATCGGCTTGAAGTCGGCGATCTGGGTGCCGACGGCGTTGTCCAGCGGGTCGGTGCCGGTGCCGGCGAGGGGGTTCAGGCGGAGGTTCTTGACCGTGCCCAGGCCGCTGCTGGTGGCCTGCTGCAGCGCGCCGACCGTGGAGCTCGTGGCCGCCCGGATGTCCTCCAGGCTCGCCGGGTCGGACTTCCCGTCGGCGGCGGAAGCGGTCGAGGCGCCGGCGGCGAGTGCGGCGCCCGCCACGGACACCGCCAGCCCGGCGCGCAGCAACAGCCCGCGCGCGGTGCGGACATGGTGGGGAGGACGTGCGTGAGAGGCCATGAGCACCTGCCTGTGGATCGCGTGGCGGCGGCGATGCCGACCGCCGCACCGCCGCCGGTGTCCTGATCGTGCGTAATGGGTCGGATGCGCAGCGTAGTTGACGGATGTGTCCACATTCCACCTTGTGCGGCTGGGGTAGCTCACACGGGCGAATGCGGGACAATGGGTGCCCGTGAGCTTTCTCCTCGGTGCACCGTACGCGCGCGTCGTCCTGCTGACCGGCCCCTCCGGCTCCGGAAAGTCCTCCCTCGCCGCCCGCACGGGACTGCCCGTGCTGCGCCTGGACGACTTCTACAAGGAGGCCACGGACGCCTCCCTGCCGCAGCTCCCGGACGGCGGCGGCGCCGACTGGGACTCGCCGCTGTCGTGGGACGCGGCCGCCGCGCTCGCGGCCGTCGAGGAGCTGTGCCGTACGGGCCGCACGGCCGTCCCCGACTACGACATCGCCAGCAGCTCCCGGGTCGGCGAGGGCAAGCTGGAGCTGGCGGGGGCGCCGCTCTTCATCGCCGAGGGCATCTTCGCCGCGGAGATCGTCGCGGACTGCCGGGCGGCGGGCGTACTGGCCGACGCGCTGTGTCTGCGCGGCAGGGCCACCACGACCTTCCGGCGGCGGCTGCTGCGGGACCTGCGCGAGGCCCGCAAGCCCGCGGGGTATCTGGTGCGCCGGGGGCTGCGGCTGCTGCGCGCCGAGCGGTCGGTGGTGGCGCGGCAGACCGCGCTGGGCGCGTACGCCTGCGCGAAGCCGGAGGCGCTGGCGCGGATAGCGGCGGCGGCCCCCGGCCCCCGTACGCCCGCGCCCCGGGAAACCGGCCGGACAGCATGAAGAAGCGGGAATCGGCAGACCCCCCGGCTGCCGGTTCCCGCTCCCTCTTCCCCCGTGCCTCCCCCGTTTTCCCGGCCCCCCTCGGGCCGGCCCCTCAGGCCACCAGCGCGCCGAAGGACTCCTCCTGGTCGCGGCCGAAGCTGAGGACGTCGTCCTCGCGCAGCCGCCGCAGCGAACGCCAGATGCTCGACTTCACCGTGCCGACGCTGATGTTCAGTATGTCGGCGATCTCCGGGTCCGTCCGGCCCTCGTAGTAGCGCAGGACGAGCATCGTGCGCTGGGTCTCGGGCAGCTTGGCCAGCGCCTGCCACAGCACGGCGCGCAGCTCGGTGCCGCGCATCGCGTCGTGGTCGCCGGCCGTCTCCGGCAGTTCCTCGGTGGGGTACTCGTTGAGCTTCCGCCGACGCCAGGCACTGATGTGCAGGTTGGTCATCGTGCGGCGCAGGTACCCGCCGACCGCCCCCTTGTCGCTGATCCGGTCCCACGCCCGGTAGGTCGAGAACAGCGCGCTCTGCAGCAGGTCCTCGGCCTCGAAGCGGTCACCGGTCAGGTGGTAGGCGGTGGCGTACAGGGAGGCGCGGCGCTCCTGGACGTAGGCGGTGAACTCGGCTTCGCTGTCCACGGCCTCCGACGCGGGGCTCCGTTCCCCCGTGGCCTCCCCGTACGCGTTTCCCCCGTCGCTTCCCCCGTTGGTTCCCCCCACGACGGTGTCAACGGCCTCGACCGGCGTCACGAAGAACGCGGCCTGGCGCTGACGCCCGGTGCCGCGAGCGCACCCCCGCCCGATCGCGGCACCGGACTTCTCCCCGGCCCTTACGACATCGTGAAGCCGCGTGATTACTGCGCTGTTGGCGGTGCTGTGCAGTGTGTTCATCTCGCGCCCCCCGTCGGTAGAGCCGGCTCGTTCAGCTGCTTGCCGGGCCGTCTTCCCCACCCGGTGACAGAAACTCTGCCGCGGCAGTTTCATCGCGGTGTCCGCCGACTGTCACAGCCCTGTCACAGGGGGCCGCGCGAGGTTCACAGCGCCCGCTTCGGGCGTACGCCGGGGCGGGTGGGGCGGCTGCGCGGAGGGGCGGGGGACGCCGCCGGTCGAAGTCCGGCCGCGCCATGCGCCAGAATGGCGCACGTGCCTTTCCTGTTGCTGATCGAGGACGACGACGCCATCCGCACGGCCCTCGAACTCTCGCTGTCGCGCCAGGGTCACCGTGTGGTGACCGCGGCGACGGGCGAGGACGGCCTGAAACTGCTGCGCGAGCAGCGCCCCGACCTGATCGTCCTGGACGTGATGCTGCCGGGGATCGACGGTTTCGAGGTGTGCCGGCGGATCCGCCGTACGGACCAACTGCCCATCATCCTGCTGACCGCGCGCAACGACGACATCGATGTGGTCGTCGGACTGGAGTCCGGTGCCGACGACTATGTCGTCAAGCCGGTGCAGGGGCGGGTGCTGGACGCCCGCATCCGGGCGGTGCTGCGCCGCGGCGAACGCGAGTCGAGCGACTCGGCGACGTTCGGGTCGCTGGTCATCGACCGTTCGGCGATGACCGTCACGAAGAACGGCGAGGACCTGCAACTGACGCCGACCGAGCTGCGGTTGCTGTTGGAGCTGAGCCGCCGGCCCGGGCAGGCGCTGTCCAGACAGCAGCTGCTCCGCCTGGTGTGGGAGCACGACTACCTCGGCGACTCGCGCCTGGTGGACGCGTGCGTGCAGCGGCTGCGCGCCAAGGTGGAGGACGTGCCGTCCTCGCCGACGCTGATCCGCACGGTCCGCGGGGTCGGTTACCGGCTGGACACCCCGCAGTGAGCGAACCGGCCCCGGGCCGGCTGCGCGGTGTCGCCTCGGGCCTGCTGCGCTGGACGAGCCTGCGGCTGCGCCTGGTCGTGGTCTTCGCGCTGGTGGCGCTGACCGCCGCGGTCTCGGCGTCCGGCATCGCGTACTGGCTCAACCGCAACACCGTGCTGGACCGCACGCAGAACGCCGCGCTGAAGGACTTCCGCACCCAGCTCGCGGAGCGCACGCGGTCCCTGCCGCTCCATCCGGCCTGCGAGGAACTGCGGGACGCCGCACGCCAGATGGCCGCCGGGCCGCAGAACTACGCGGTGCTGCTGATCGCGGAGGACAGCGAGGGCAAGCCCTGCGCGGCCACCACCGACAAGGACCTGCTCAACCTCACGACCGTGCCGAAGACGCTGCAGAAGGCCGTGGAGCAGCGCCGGCCGGTCGACGCGTCGAACAAGGCGCCGCACCACCTGTACTGGCAGCGGCAGGAGATCGACGACGGCCCGTACTTCGTGGCCGGGGCAAAGATGATCGGCGGCGGCCCGACCGGTTACATGCTGAAGTCGCTGGCCACCGAGCGGCAGGACCTCAACTCCCTGGCGTGGTCGCTGGGGGTGGCGACGCTGCTCGCGCTGGTCGGCTCGGCGCTGCTGGCGCAGGCCGCCGCGACGACCGTGCTGCGGCCCGTGCAGCGGCTCGGCACGGCCGCGCGCGAGCTGGGCGAGGGCAAGCTGGACACCCGGCTGCGGGTGACCGGCACCGACGAGCTGGCCGATCTCTCCCGTACGTTCAACCGGACCGCCGAGCGGCTGCAGCAGCGGGTGGAGGAGCTGAGCGCCCGGGAGGCGTCCTCGCGGCGGTTCGTCGCGGACATGTCGCACGAGCTGCGGACGCCGCTGACCGCGATCACGGCCGTGACGGAGGTCCTGGAGGACGAGGCCGACTCGCTGGACCCGATGATCGCGCCCGCTGTGCAGCTGGTGGTCAGCGAGACCCGGCGGCTGAACGACCTGGTGGAGAACTTGATGGAGGTCACCCGCTTCGACGCGGGGACGGCGCGGCTGGTCCTGGACGACGTGGACGTCGCCGACCAGGTGACCGCGTGCATCGACGCGCGGGCCTGGCTGGACGCGGTGGAGCTGGACGCCGAGCGCAGCATCATGGCGCGGCTGGACCCGCGCCGCCTCGACGTGATCCTGGCGAACCTCATCGGCAACGCGCTCAAGCACGGTGGCTCGCCGGTGCGGGTATCGATCCGTACCGAGGGCGAGTGGCTGCTCATGCGCGTGAGCGATCACGGGCCCGGCATCCCGGAAGAGGTGCTGCCGCACGTCTTCGACCGGTTCTACAAGGCCAGCGCCTCCCGGCCGCGCTCGGAGGGCTCGGGCCTCGGCCTGTCCATCGCCATGGAGAACGCGCACATCCACGGCGGCGAGATCACCGCCGCCAACTCCGAAGAGGGCGGCGCGGTCTTCACGCTGCGGCTCCCGAGGGACGCCTCGCGGCTCGCGTCCGCCGAGCGCAAGCAGCCGGACGGCGACGGCGGCTCGGCGTCGGAGGGCGAGCGATGAGGCGGGCCACGAGGCGGCAGGCCCGGCGGGCCGCCGCTGCCCTGGCGCTGCTCCTGGCCGCCGCCGGCTGCGGCATCCGCGGCACGTCGGTGCCGGTGGACGCGGGCGGCGCGCCCTCGCGGGTGAGCTGCCGGGCCGAGGAGCCGGCCGGGGTGCCCGAGGTGCCGGTCGGCGACCCGGTCACGATCTACCTGGTGTGCGGCTCGGGACTGGTCCCGGTGGAGCGGACCGTGTCGCTGCCCAAGGGCGGTACGTCCGAGGACCGGCCGGAGGTGGCCCGTACGCTCCTGAACGAGCTGCGGCAGCGGCCCGCGCCCGGCGAGGAGGACGCGGGCTTCGACACCGCGGTACCGGACGATCTGACGGTGTCCGGGCCGCGCGCGGGCGACCCGGACGACGCGCTGCGGCTGAACGTCCGCCCCGAGGACCTGCCGTCGTTCGCGCTCGCACAGCTGGTGTGCACGTACGGGACGCGGCTGCCGGTGGACGGGAAGCGGGCCGCCGTGCTCGGCGGCCCGGACACCGCGGCCCCCCGCCACTACAGCTGCTCCGACGCCGTCCTGCGCCACCCCGACATCGCCCGGCACGCCGACTGGGGCAGCCCGGTGCCGGCCCCGGACGGGGCGGACGGGGCGGACGGGAAGGGCTGATCCCCGGTCCCGGACCGGTTCCCACTGTGACCACCCGCACGGAACCGCCGCCGCCGGTCGTGGCGTCTGGTCCGGTGTGCAGCGTCATGACTCCGGCGGGGCCGGGCTCCGTATGCGCGCCGCGGGCTTCGTCCTCCTTCTGGCGCACCTGTCGATCGTCTACTCCGTGATGCTGCGCCCACGCGCGGTGCCCTGGGTACCCGCGGCCAATCTCCGGCCACTGGAGACGATCCGTGCCGCGCTGGCGCTGGGGCCCTGGGAGGCCGTGCACCAGCTGGGCGGCGCGGTGCTGCTGATGGCGCCGCTGGGCGTGCTGCTGCCGCTCGCGGGCGGCCGGCTGACCGCCTCGGCGCTGGGGTCCTTCACCCGTACGGTCTTCACGGGCGCGATGATCGCGTTCGCCGTCGCGGTGCTGCAGGGCACGGTGCCGGGGCGGGTGCCGGACGTGGACGTGGTGCTGCTGAACACGCTGGGGGTGGCGCTGGCGCACCTGGTGGTCGTCCCTGTGGTCAGGGCCCGGCTCCGCCGTCGGGAGTACGCGGGGGTGGCCACTACCCCGACGATCCCCAGGGTCGGTATCGCTCCGCAGGCCGACGTCCTGTCCGGCTCGCGGACCTAGCGTGGAGCTATCGGGTCGCACCGGAAGCGGACCCGGAAACCGAGCAAGGAGTCGAGCCCCATGGCCGCCGCACTGGTCCGCCCCCGCAACAACAGGATGATCGCCGGAGTCTGCGCGGGCCTGGCCCGGCGCTTCGGCACGACCCCCACCACGATGCGCGTGATCTTCGTGCTGTCGTGTCTGCTGCCCGGCCCGCAGTTCCTCGTCTACCTCGCGCTGTGGATCTTCCTGCCGGCGGAGAAGAAGTACAACGAAGCCTGGTGATCCGGTACGGCGAAGACTGGTGATCCACCGCGCACAGCCGCGCCCCGGTCCGTACGGATGACGTACGGGCCGGGGCGCGGTGCGTGGCGGCGTCTCAGCCGCCGAGGGGGAGGCCGCCGCCCAGCCCCTTGGTGACGCCGCCGGCCGGCAGTCCGCCGAGGAGGTTCCCCTTGGCGTTCGTGGTGCTCTTGGTGCCGCCGTCGTCGGAGGACGGCGCCACCTGACCGGTGAGACCCTGCAGCGGGCCGCTGGCGGCACCGGTGACCGGCTCGGCGGGAGAAGCGGCGGAGGCGGTGCCGGCCGCGGTGGCGGCGAAGGCCGCTCCGAGGGCCGCGGCACCGATGATCTTGACGGTTCCCTGCTTCATCAACTTTTGTCCTCGTGACGGGGTTTTGTCCGGCACTTGACGCTAAAGACATGATCGCCCAAGCCGCAAACATCCCACATGCCCGGTTCGCCGCCTCGGCGGACGTCCCGAACTCCCCGCCCCAGCGCCTCACTCAGCGTCAGTACGCCCTGCTCACACGGACGCCGTGGTGCCCTTCGGAAAGAGCCATTCCGACTTCAGTTCGGCATAACCGGGCTTGATCACGTCGTTGATCATGGCCAGACGTTCATCAAAAGGAAGGAAGGCGCTCTTCATCCCATTGACGGTGAACCACTGCATGTCGTCGAACGTGTACTGGAACGTCCTGACCAGGTGCTCGAATTCGCGCGACATGCTCGTGCCGCTCATCAAGCGGTTGTCCGTGTTGACCGTGAGCCGGAACTGCAGCCGGCGCAGCAGCCCGATCGGGTGCTCGGCGTACGAACTGGCCGCGCCGGTCTGGAGGTTCGAGGTCGGGCACATCTCCAGCGGGATGCGCTTGTCGCGCACGTACGACGCCAGCCGGCCCAGCTTCACGCCGCCGTCGTCGTCGACCTGGATGTCGTCGATGATCCGCACGCCGTGCCCGAGCCGGTCGGCGCCGCACCACTGCAGCGCCTGCCAGATGGAGGGCAGCCCGAACGCCTCGCCCGCGTGGATCGTGAAGTGGTTGTTCTCCCGCTTGAGGTACTCGAACGCGTCCAGGTGGCGGGTGGGCGGGTAGCCGGCCTCGGCGCCCGCGATGTCGAAGCCGACCACGCCCAGGTCGCGGTAGCGGTTGGCCAGTTCGGCGATCTCCAGGGCGCGCGCCGCGTGCCGCATCGCGGTGAGCAGCGCGCCGACGCGGATGCGGTGGCCGTTGGCCCGCGCCCGCCGCTCGCCCTCCCGGAAGCCCTCGTTGACCGCCTCGACGACCTCTTCGAGGGTCAGCCCCTTCTCCAGGTGCTGCTCGGGCGCGTACCGGATCTCGGCGTAGACGACGCCGTCGGCGGCCAGGTCCTCGGCGCACTCGGCGGCCACCCTGGCCAGCGCGTCGCGGGTCTGCATGACGGCGCAGGTGTGCGCGAAGGTCTCCAGATAGCGCTCCAGCGAGCCGGAGTCGGCGGCCTCGCGGAACCAGATGCCGAGCTTCTCGGGATCCGTCTCGGGCAGGCCGTCGTACCCGGTCTCGCGGGCGAGTTCGACGATCGTGGCGGGGCGCAGGCCGCCGTCGAGGTGGTCGTGGAGCAGCACCTTCGGCGCGCGGCGGATCTGCTCTGCGGTCGGGAGATGGGTGGTCTGGCTCGTCATTGCGGCACTGTAGCCCCTACGCGCGTAGAACGCACTAGCGATTCAGCCCCTTCTGGGCGGGCTTCGAGCCACCGGGGTACGGCTCGCGGCCGGGCGCCTCCGGGCGCGCCCGGCCGCCCGTGCCACCGATACGGAACAGTGACCCGTACACGGGGTAGGCCACCGACCCCCCGTCTGCCATCGTTCTGCCCATGGATGGGCAATCGTTGTCCGGGCGTACGGCCCGGCTGGGGAAACGACTGGGAGCGGGTACGGGGCAGGCGGGCGGCGCGGTGAACGCGGTCGCCCTCTTACTCCCCGAGGGCGGCGAGACCGGCACCGGGCGCCCCTCGCCGGTGGCCACGCTGACGGCCCGCGCGCTGGCCGCCGGCCTGGCGCGGGCCGGCCGCGGGGACGGGCTGACCACCCACGTCCTGCGCTTCCGCTGCCGCGGCTGGAACGGCGACGCGGCGCACCCCGCGCGGGACGCGGAGTGGGCGGTGGCCGAGGTCGTCCGCCGCTACGGCGACGTCCCGGTCTGCCTGGTCGGTACGGGCACGGGCGCCCGCGCGGCGCTCCTCGCCGCCGGCCACCCGGCGGTCAACTCCGTCCTGGGCATCGCCCCCTGGCTCCCGGCCGGCCCGGACGCCACCCCGCCCGACCCGGTCAAACAGCTCGTCGGCCGCCGCGTCCTGCTCGTACACGGCACCAACGACGAACGCATCGACCCCGACCTGTCCTACCGCTACGCCGAACGCGCCAAGAAGATCAACCGCGACACCTGCCGCTTCGAGGTCCACTCCGACGGCCACGGCCTCCACCAGCACCGCTCCGAAGTCCGCTCGCTCACCGCCGACTTCGTCCTCGGCTCCCTCTTCCACCGCGCCTACTCCCGCCCCGTCCAGGACGCCATGGCCGCACCCCCGCCCCTCGGCCTCCGCATGCCCCTGGCAGCGGGCTTCGGGGCTTCGCTGGGGGTGTGAGCCGGCTCGGGTCGGACTGTCAGTGGGGCGCGGTAGCTTCGGGAGCAGTGTGGCGGAGGTGGGGGAGGGGCCTCGTCACCGGGCTCCCGGGGGCTGCCCCTTGTGGGGAGAGGGAGGGGCCCTGCCAGGAAACAGGCGAGCCGCCCCGCCCTCAGTGCAGCAACTGCCCCCGGCGGCTGAGGAGGAACTTCTTGAACGCGGCCACCGGGGGTGTGTCGACGTGGCCGTCGAGCCAGGCGACGCCGATCTCGCGGACGGCGCGCGGGGCTGTGACGGTCAGTTCGACGACGCCCGGTCGCGGGACCGGCGGGGGCGGCAGCAGGGCGACGCCCAGGCCCGCGGCGACCAGGCCGCGCAGCGTCTCGGCCTCCTCGCCCTCGAAGGCGACCTTCGGGGTGAAGCCGGCCTCGGCGCACAGCGCGTCGGTGATGCGGCGCAGCCCGAAGCCCTCTTCGAGGGTCACGAACAGCTCGTCGGCGGCCTCGGCGAGCCGGATGCGCTTGCGGGTGGCGAGGGGGTGGTCGTCGGGGACGACCAGGCGCAGCTTTTGTTCGTCCAGGCGGCGGGCGACCAGCTCGGGCGCGTCGGGGACCGGCGAGGTCAGGCAGAGGTCCAGATCGCCCGCGCGCAGCCGGTCGAGCATGGCCTCGCCGAAGCCCTGGATCAGCTGGAAGCGGACCTGGGGATGGTCGGCGCGGAAGGTCCGGATCAGGCCCGGTACGGTCTCGGAGCCGAGGGTGTGCAGGAAGCCGAAGGCGACCTTGCCGGCGGCCGGGTCGGCGTCGGCGCGTACGGACTCGGCGGCCCGCTCGATGTCGGTCAGCGCGCGCTCGACGGAGCCGAGGAAGGCGCGGCCGGCCGGGCTGAGGGAGAGCGTGCGGCCGTGCCGCGCGAAGAGCGCGACACCCAGCTCCTCCTCCAGGCGGACGATCGCGCGGCTGAGGGTCGGCTGCGGCATGCCCAGTTCGTACGCGGCGCGGGTCACGTGCTCGTGCCGCGCCACCGCCTCGAACTGGGCGAGGCGGGGCGCCAGTGCCAGCGCCCAGGACGAATCGAGGGTGTCTTTTCTGTTGCGAACCTGCAACAGGGGGCGCTGTGAGCTGTGATCATGCCGCATGGCATCGATTATCGCGTTTCTATGCATTGGACGCATGAAACGCGCCGCCGTACGTTCGAGTCATGCCTCCTGCTGATACCAGGGCGTCCGCCGTCACCCGCGCGGACGCCTCTGCCCTGTCGTCCACCACCGCCGATTCCGCCGCCCCCGCTGCCGACCCCGAGGCCGGCAAGCTGCGGCCCGGGGGCCCCGGCTACCGCCGGATGAGCTTCGCCCTCTTCGCGGCCGGCATCTCCACCTTCGCCCTCCTGTACTCCACGCAGGCGCTGCTGCCCGCCATCTCCGACGACCTCGGGGTGCGCCCGGACCAGGCCAGCTGGACCGTGTCGGCGGCGACGTTCGGGCTCGCGCTCGCGGTGCTGCCGCTGAGCGCCTGTTCCGAGCGGTTCGGCCGCCGCACGATGATGACCGTCTCGCTGTCGGTCGCCGCCGTGATCGCGATGCTGGTGCCGTTCGCGCCCTCCCTCGGATCGCTGATTGCGCTGCGCGGGCTCCAGGGCGTGGCGCTGGCCGGCGTCCCGGCCTCGGCGATGGCCTTCCTGGCGGAAGAGGTACGGGCCAAGGCGCTGGTCGCCGCGGTGGGGCTGTTCGTCGCGGGCAACAGCATCGGCGGCATGTCGGGCCGTATCGTGACCGGCTGGGTCGCCCAGGCCTGGGGCTGGCGGGCCGCGCTGGGCGCGGTCGGCGTGATGGCCGTGGTGTGCGCGGTGGTCTTCCGGCTGATGGTGCCGAAGGCGCGGCACTTCGTACCGAAGGCGGTCGGCCCGAAGGCGCTCGGCCGGACGATCCTCGGCCACCTCTCCGACCCGCTGCTGTGCCGCCTGTACGCCATCGGCGCGCTCTTCATGACGGTCTTCGGCGCGGTGTACACGGTGATCGGCTACCGCCTCGTCGGCGAGCCGTTCTCGCTGCCGCAGGGCATCGCGGGCTCGGTCTTCCTGGTCTATCTGGTCGGTACGGTCTCCTCCGCGGCGGCCGGTCGCCTGGTCGGCCGGCTGGGCCGCCGAGGGGCCCTCTACCTGGCCGTCGGCACGACGGCGGCGGGCCTGCTCCTCTCCCTCGCCGACGTCCTGGTCCTGGTCGTCCTCGGCCTGGTCCTGATCACCGCCGGCTTCTTCGCGGGCCACGCGGTGGCGTCCTCGGCGGTCAGCCGCACGGCCAAGACGGCCCGTGCGCAGGCGTCGGCGCTGTACCAGAGCGCGTACTACATCGGCTCCAGCGTGGGCGGCGCGCTCGGCGCCGCCGCCTTCCACGCCGGCGGCTGGCCCGCCACGGTCGCCCTCGGCCTCCTGGCCATGGTCGCGGCGGCGTCGGTCACGCTGTACGCCACGCGCAAGGCGGTCGCCGAACAGCGCGTCCTGCACCTGCAGAAGGCGGCATAGCCGCCCCCAAGCCCGAAGGGGCCGCCCCGCCACCTGTCCTGGCGGGACGGCCCCTTCGTCTGTTCGTCATCGGTCGACGGGGAAGAGCCCCGTGTCGAGGGTGAGACCGAAGGGAGCGGGCAGGTCCAGTTGATCGCCGAACTTACCGCTCCACAGCACGCGGTAGACGTCGTCCGTGGTCTCGCCGTAGAGGGTGATGGCGGGGCCGGCGGGAGCCCACTGGTCGATGAGAAGGTACAGCGGGACGCCGGCTCGTGCGTACCCCACGGCCTTGGCGATCCGGTCGTTGCGGGCCCCTGTCGTAGGTCACGCCATACCAGCACGCCCAACGGGACCGGTGGCGGTCCACCGGTCCCGTTCACCCGTACGAGAAAACCCCAGGTCAGGCGATACGTTCCAGCACGACGGGGGGCGGCGTGGCGGGCTTGGCTTCGGGGGCGATCAGTACGCCGCCGTCCAGGGCCTCCAGGGCCGCGGGGAACTTTTCCGGGGTGTCCGTGTGGAGGGTGAGGAGGGGCTGGCCCGCGGTGACCGGGTCACCGGGCTTGGCGTGGAGTTCGACGCCGGCGCCGGCCTGTACCGGGTCCTCCTTGCGGGCGCGGCCGGCGCCCAGGCGCCAGGCGGCCAGGCCGACGGCGTAGGCGTCGAGGGTGGTGAGGACACCGGAGGCGGACGCGTGGACGGTGTGCTGTTCGCGGGCCACGGGGAGCGCCGCGTCCGGGTCGCCGCCCTGGGCGCGGATCATGCGGCGCCATACGTCCATCGCGGATCCGTCGGCGAGCGCCTTGGCGGGGTCGGCGTCCCCCAGCCCCGCCGCGTCCAGCATCTCGCGGGCCAGGGCGAGGGTCAGCTCGACCACGTCGGCGGGGCCGCCGCCCGCCAGGACCTCGACGGACTCGCGTACTTCGAGTGCGTTGCCCGCGGTCCGGCCGAGGGGGGTGGCCATGTTGGTGAGCAGGGCGGTCGTGCGTACGCCGTGGTCGGTGCCCAGCTCGACCATGGTCGCGGCGAGTTCGCGGGCGTCGTCGAGGTTCTTCATGAAGGCGCCGGAGCCCACCTTCACGTCCAGGACCAGCGAGCCGGTGCCCTCGGCGATCTTCTTGGACATGATGGAGGAGGCGATGAGCGGGATCGACTCGACCGTGCCGGTCACGTCGCGCAGCGCGTAGAGCTTCTTGTCGGCGGGGGCGAGGCCGGCGCCCGCCGCGCAGACGACCGACCCGACGGAGCCCAGTACGTCCAGCATCTCGGCGTTGGAGAGCTGCGCGCGCCAGCCGGGGATGGCCTCCAGTTTGTCCAGCGTGCCGCCCGTGTGCCCGAGGCCGCGGCCGGAGAGCTGCGGTACCGCGGCGCCGCAGGCCGCGACGAGGGGGGCCAGCGGCAGCGTGATCTTGTCGCCGACGCCGCCGGTGGAGTGCTTGTCGGCGGTGGGGCGGGCGAGCGAGGAGAAGTCCATCCGCTCACCGGAATTGATCATCGCGGCGGTCCAGCGGGCGATCTCCTTGCGGTTCATGCCGTTGAGGAGGATCGCCATGGCGAGGGACGACATCTGCTCGTCGGCGACCTCACCGCGGGTGTAGGCGTCGATGACCCAGTCGATCTGATCGCCGGTCAGCTCGGCGCGGTCGCGCTTGGCGCGGATGACGGAGATGGCGTCCATCGGCTTCCTTTCCGTGATCGCATGCAGTTCAGCGGTACATCAGCGGGACAGGTGTTCCGGGCCGAAGGCGTCCGGGAGGAGGTCGGACAGCGGTCTGATCCCGGACTCCGTGTCGAGCAGCAGGTCGGGGCCGCCGTGCTCGTACAGCAGCTGGCGGCAGCGGCCGCAGGGGATCAGGACCTTGCCGTACCGGTCCACGCAGGCGAACGCGGTGAGCCGGCCGCCGCCGGTGGCGAACAGCTCGGAGACCAGGCCGCATTCGGCGCACAGGCCGAGGCCGTAGGAGGCGTTCTCCACGTTGCAGCCGGTGACGGTGCGGCCGTCGTCCACGAGGGCCGCCGCACCGACGGGATAGCCGGAGTAGGGCGCGTAGGCCCGGGACATCGCGTCCCGGGCCCGTTCGCGCAGCTTCTCCCAGTCGGGAGCGTCGGTCACGTGCGCGAGCCCCCTCGCTGTACGTCGGTCATTTGCCCTGGCCCCTTCGGTACGCCTTGCCGATGGCTTTCGGTGCCCGCAGCCGCTGGGCGGACAGCGACAGGACCAGCAGCGTAGCGATGTACGGCGCGACGGAGACGATTTCCAGCGGGACCGTGTCGGTCGTGGCGTACCAGAGGGCGAGCAGCGCGGCGACGACGAGGCTCGCGATGCCCTGGAGGCGGTGGCCGCCGCGCAGTTTCCAGATCGCGAGGCCGACCAGCAGCACCGCGAGCAGGAGCAGCAGCGCGTGCACGGTGGTGCCGCCGCCGCGCAGCTGGAAGGCGTCCATGAAGCCGAAGAGGCCCGCGCCCATGGCGACGCCGCCGGGCCGCCAGTTGCCGAAGATCATGGTGGCGAGGCCGATGTAGCCGCGGCCCCCGGTCTGGCCGTCCTGGTAGATGTGCACGTAGATGGCGAGGAACGCGCCGCCGAGGCCGGCCAGCGCGCCGGAGACGATCACCGCCGCGTACTTGTACGTGTACACGTTGACGCCCAGCGACTCAGCCGCGACCGGGCTCTCGCCGCAGGAGCGCAGCCGCAGCCCGAAGGACGAGCGCCACAGAACGAAGAAGCTGAGCGCGAAGACGACCGCGGCCAGCACGGCGAGCCAGGAGACGTTGGTGACCAGCGAGCCGAGGATGCCGGCCAGGTCGGAGACCAGGAACCAGTGGTGCTTCTCGATGGACAGCAGCCAGTCGGAGAGGCCGGGGACGGTGAAGGTCGGCATGTCGTCCATCGGCGGCGACTGCTTGTCGTTGCCGCCGGCCTGCGCGGCCGCGCTGCCCTCCGCGCCGAACCACAGCTTGGCGAGGAACTGGGTCAGGCCGAGCGCCATGATGTTGACGGCGACGCCGGAGATGATGTGGTCGACGCCGAAGGTGACGGTGGCGATCGCGTGGATGAGGCCGCCGAGCGCGCCGCCGAGGACGCCGGCCAGCGCGGCCGCCCAGGGCCCGTGCTCCCAGCCGACGAAGCCGGCCGAGAACGCGCCGAGCATCATCATGCCTTCGAGGCCGATGTTGATGACGCCGGAGCGCTCGGCCCACAGGCCGCCGAGCCCGGCGAGGCCGATGGGGACGGCGGCGTTGAGGGCCGCGGTGTACTGCCCTGAGCCGGTGAGGTCGGTCGCGCCGGTGACGACGCGGAGCAGGGAGAGCAGGACGAGGGCGCCCGCGATGATCAGCAGGACCTTGGGGTAGGTCAGCTTCGTGCGAGCGGCGGCGAGCCGGCCGCCCTTGCCGCCGGGGTCCTTCGCGACCGGGGCCGTGAGGTTCTGGCTCACGCGGACACCTCCGCCTTGTCGGTCTTGCGGGCCTGCGCGGCGAGCTCCTCGCCGACCTTGCGCTGCTGGATCCGCAGGCCGTAGCGGCGTACGACTTCGTAGGCGATGACCACGCACAGCACGATGACGCCCTGCATCACGCCGACGATCTCCTGCTCGTAGTCCTCGAACTCCAGCTGGGTGCCGGTGCGTTCCAGGAAGCCCCACAGCAGCGCGCCGGCGGCCATGCCGAGGGGGTGGTTGCGGCCGAGCAGCGCGATGGCGATGCCGGTGAAGCCGATGCCGACGGGGAAGTCGGTGCCGTAGTTGTACGAGACGCCGAGCAGCGTCGGCATGCCGATCAGGCCCGCCGCCGCGCCGGAGAGCAGCATGGACGTGACAATCATGCGCTTGACGCTGACGCCGCCGGCCTGCGCCGCGGACTCCGACCGGCCGACCGTACGGAGGTCGAACCCGAAGCGGGTGCGGCCGAGCACGAACCAGTACGCGAGGCCCACGACGGCCGCGACGACGAGGAAGCCGTCGAGCGGGTCGGGCTGGGTCGGGATGGTGAAGAAGTGGCTGGAGGCCGGCAGGTCCGGGGTGTGGAAGAGGTTGCCGTCCTTCACCGCGAGCCGGCCTTCCTGGAGGAAGTAGCCGATCACGGCGGCCGCGATGGAGTTCAGCATGATGGTCGTGATGACCTCGCTGACCCCGCGGGTGGTCTTCAGTACGCCCGCGATGCCCGCCCAGACCGAACCGACCAGCATCGCCACGATGATGACGATCGGGATCTGCAGGAAGCCGGGCAGGGTGAGCGCGCCGCCGACGACCGCGGCGAAGAAGGCCGCGATGCGGTACTGGCCGTCCACGCCGATGTTGAAGAGGTTCATCCGGAAGCCGATGGCCACGGCCAGCGCGGAGAGGTAGTACGGGACGGCCTTGTTGATGATCCAGACCTGGCTGTCGCTCTTGGAGCCGAAGTCCGCCATCACGGCGTAGGCGTGCAGCGGGTCCTTGCCCGTGGCCAGGATGATCACCGAGGTGATGAGCAGGGCTGCGACGATGGCGAGGACCGGGGCGGCGATGCCCAGGGTCAGCTTCGTACGGTCGAGTTTCTTCACTCCGCAGCGCCTCCCCCGGTCTCCGTGCCGTCCTCGGCGTGCTCCAGGTGGCCGCTGGCGGCGCCGGTCATGGCCGAGCCCAACTCCTCGGGGGTGACGGTGGCGGGGTCCGCGTCCGCGACCAGCCGGCCGCGGAACA
Source organism: Streptomyces sp. NPDC026301 (assembly GCF_055567935.1). Classification (NCBI taxonomy): domain Bacteria; kingdom Bacillati; phylum Actinomycetota; class Actinomycetes; order Kitasatosporales; family Streptomycetaceae; genus Streptomyces; species Streptomyces sp. NPDC026301. The sequence continues at coordinate 34,975 of NZ_JBVHPN010000005.1, forward strand.
TCACCCGCAGGGTGTCGGACAGGCCGATCAGCTCGTCCAGGTCGGCGGAGATCAGCAGGACGGCCAGGCCCTCGCGGCGGGCCTCGCGGATCTGGTCCCAGATCTGCGCCTGCGCGCCGACGTCCACGCCGCGCGTGGGGTGGGCGGCGATCAGCAGCTTGGGGTGGTGGCTCATCTCGCGGCCGACGATCAGCTTCTGCTGGTTGCCGCCGGAGAGCGAGGCCGCGGTGACCTCGATGCCGGGGGTGCGGACGTCGTACTCGGCGACGATCCGCTCGGTGTCGGCGCGGGCCGCCTTCAGGTCCAGCAGCCGGCCCCTGGAGTTGGGCTTCTCGGTGACGTGGCCGAGGATGCGGTTCTCCCAGAGCGGGGCCTCCAGCAGCAGGCCGTGCCGGTGCCGGTCCTCGGGGACGTAGCCGATGCCGTCCTCGCGCCGCTTGCGGGTGGGCGCGTGGCTGATGTCCGTACCGTCCAGGGTGATGGTGCCGCCGTCCGGGTCGCGCATGCCCATGATGGCCTCGACCAGTTCGGCCTGGCCGTTGCCCTCGACGCCGGCGATGCCCAGGACCTCGCCCTTGTGGATGGTGAAGCCGATGCCGTCCAGGACGGCCCGTGCGACGCCGTCGGGGTCGGTGGCGCTCAGCCGCAGCCCGTCGACCGTCAGCATCGGCGTCTCGGTGACGGTGGACTCGCGGGTCTCCGGCGAGGGCAGCTCGCTGCCGACCATCAGCTCGGCCAGCTGCTTGGGGGTGGTCTCCCCCGGCACGACCGAGGCGACGGTCGTGCCGCGCCGGATGACGGTGATGTCGTCGGCGACGGAGAGCACTTCGCCCAGCTTGTGCGAGATGAAGAGGACCGTGAGGCCCTCGGCCTTGAGCTCGCGCAGGTTGTCGAAGAGCGCGTCGACCTCCTGCGGGACCAGCACGGCCGTCGGCTCGTCGAGAATGAGCGTACGGGCGCCGCGGTAGAGGACCTTGAGGATCTCCACGCGCTGCCGGTCGGCGACGCCGAGGTCCTCGACCAGGACGTCGGGGCGGACGTTCAGCCCGTACCGGTCGGAGACCTCGATGACGGCCGCGCGGGCCGCCGCGCCGATGCCGTGCAGCTTCTCGGCGCCCAGGACGATGTTCTCCAGGACGGTGAGGTTGTCGGCGAGCATGAAGTGCTGGTGCACCATGCCGATGCCGCGGGCGATGGCGTCGGCGGGGCTCGCGAAGCTCACCTGCTCGCCGTCGATCCCGATGGTGCCCTCGTCCGGCTTCTGCATGCCGTAGAGGATCTTCATCAGGGTGGACTTGCCCGCGCCGTTCTCCCCGACCAGGGCGTGCACGGTGCCGCGCCGGACGGTGATGCCGATGTCGTGGTTGGCGACGACGCCGGGGAACCGCTTGGTGATGCCGCGGAGTTCGACGGCAGGGGCCGCGGCGGGGGCGCGCTCTGCCGGGGGGCTGCTGGACGCTGTGATGGCGCACTCTCCTCGGAGGGAAGGAGCGAGGGCGGGGCGGAGCAGGTCCCCGCCCTCGGACACAGGCTCGTGGAGCTCTTACTTGGCGGGGGTCTCGGCGACCTTGACCTTGCCGTCGACGATCCGCTTCTTGGCCGCGTCCAGCTTGCCCTTGAGGTCGTCGATGTAGCCGCCGGAGGTGGCCAGGCTGACGCCGTCCTGCTTCAGCGTGCGGTGGACGGTGCCGTGCAGCGGCTTGCCGTCCTTGACGCTCTTGATCACATCAAAGACCGCCACGTCGACGTTCTTCACGACGGAGGTCAGGATGTGGTCCTTGTACTTGGCCAGGCCCGGCTGCGCGTACTGGTCGGAGTCCACGCCGATCGCCCAGGCGCCCTTCTTGCCGGCGACCATCTCGATCGAGCCGGAGCCGGACTGGCCCGCCGCGGTGTAGATGACGTCCTTGCCGTCGTCGAGCATGCCCTTGGCCTTGCCCTTGGCGGCCGCCGGGTCGTTGAAGCCCTTGTCGTCGTTGGCGTAGAGGTACTGCGAGGTCACCTTCACCTTGGGGTCGGTGTCCTTGACGCCCTGCTCGAAGCCGGCCTGGAACTTCTGGATCAGCGCGTTGTTCACGCCGCCGATGAAGCCGACCTTCTTGGTCTTCGTCTTCAGGGCCGCGGCCACGCCGGCGAGGTAGGAGCCCTCGTTCTCGGAGAAGTTGATGCCGTAGACGTTCTTGGCGGTGGACGGCGAGTCCACGACCGCGAAGGTGGTCTTGGGGAACTTCTTCGCGACCTTGTTGACGGAGTTCCCGTAGTTGAAGCCGACGCCGATGACGGGGTTGAAGCCGGCCTCGGCGAGGGAGGTGAGCCGCTGCTCGCGGTCGGCCTCCGTCTCGCCGTTCTTGGCGGTCATGAGCTTGGACTTCACGCCCAGCTCCTTGACGGCCTTGTCGGTGCCGCGGGCGGCCGCCTCGTTGAACGAGTGGTCGTCCCGGCCGCCGACGTCGAAGGCGAGGCCGACGCCCTTGTCCTTGCCGGCGGCCTCGGTGGAGGATTCACCGCACGCGGTCAGCGAACAGGCGAGGGCCGCGGAGGCTATACCCGCGGCAGCGATCTTGGTTACCCGGCGCACGAGGGGTCCCCTTCGGCTCGTAGCGCCTCCTACGGCGCTGATTCCGCCGCATCGTAACGCGCGTAGATGCCAGATAAAGGGGTGTCTGGAAGCCGTTATCGGATCGTCGCGAAGCGCGGCCGACGGCTGTGTCTACAGTGCGTTGCGGTCGAGCAACGCGGCGGCCGTGAACAGCTCGACGCCCACCCGTACCGCCTCCTCGTCCACGTCGAAGTCGCCCTGGTGCAGATCGCGTCCGGTCGGGTCGCCGACCGGCTTCACGCCGAGCCGCGCCATCGCGCCCGGCACCTTCTCCAGGTACCAGGAGAAGTCCTCGCCGCCGAGGGACTGCTCGGTGTCCTCCACCGACTCGGCGCCGCGGCGGGCCGTCATGGCGTTCTGCAGCAGCGAGGTGGTCATCGGCTCGTTGACCACGGGCGGCACCCCGCGCACGTACGTGATCTGCGACTTGGCGCGGTGCAGCGTGGCGACCTCGTCGATCGCGGCGTAGACCAGGTCCGGCGCCTGCCGCCAGGCGTCCAGGTCCAGGCAGCGGATCGTGCCGGACAGCTCGGCGCGCTGCGGGATGACGTTGCACGCGTGGCCGGTCTCCAGACGGCCCCAGGTCACGGCGAGCCCGGCCCGGGCGTCGACCCGGCGCGCGATCAGCGCGGGCACGTCGACGGCGACCCGCGCGGCGGCGGTGACCAGGTCGGTGGTCAGGTGCGGGCGGGCCGTGTGGCCGCCGGGGCCCTCCAGCGCGACCTCCAGCCGGTCGCAGGCGGAGGTGATCGCGCCGGTCCGCAGCCCGATGCGGCCCACCTCGACCTTCGGGTCGCAGTGCACCGCGAGGATGCGGCCCACGCCCTCCAGTACGCCGCAGTCGATCGCGTCGGTGGCGCCGCCGGGCAGCACCTCCTCGGCGGGCTGGAACAGCAGCCGTACCGGTCCGGGCAGCAGGCCCTGCGCCGCGAGGTCGGCGAGCACCAGCCCGGCGCCGAGCACGACGGTGGTGTGCACGTCGTGGCCGCAGGCGTGGGCGCGGTCGGGCACCGTGGAGCGGTAGTCGACGGTCTTGGTGTCCGGGATGGGCAGCGCGTCGATGTCGGCCCGCAGCGCGAGCATGGGGCGCCCGGCGGCCGGTGTCGTACCGGGGTCCGTGCCGATGTCGCAGATCAGACCCGTACCGGTGTCCAGCACCCGCGGGGCGAGGCCGGCCTTCTCCAGCCGCGCCTTGAGCGCGGCGGTGGTCCGGAACTCCTGGTTCCCCAGCTCCGGGTGCATGTGCAAGTCCCGCCGGAAGGCGATGAGTTCGGCGCGCAACTCCTCGGTGAGCGCTCCGGGCAGGGAACCGTGTACGGGGCTGGCATCGGCTTCGGGTCCGCGGGACATCAGTTGGTTCACCCGCTGAAGGTTACGGGGCCGAGCGGGGCAACTGTCCGTCGATCAACAAAAGTTCAGCCCGTTAGGGGAAGACAATCTAGGCCGCCCGGCGCATGGACAGGTCATCGAGGGGGTATGACGAAGGGTTTCACGTATCGGCGAAACCCAAACCCCCGACCTGCCGGCGGCACCCGGCCCTGCGGCCGTCAGCAGGTCCCGGCGTAGGTGAGTCGCTGCACGTCACGGGCGGTGCCGGTGACGCCGGAGAGAAATCCCTGGGCGCGCGGGGACGCCTTGGTGGTGAGCCAGGCCGGATCCACGTCGCACACCGCGACCTTCACACCGGTGCCGATCAGCGCGAGCGGCAGGGTGTGCACCACGGTGGACGGGAAGCTGAGGATCGTGCGCCCGATCGGGCCGCGCCGGGCGATCAGTTCGAGCGGCAGGTCGGGCCGGACGATCTCCAGGCCGGTGGCCGCCGCGAGCGCGTGCAGCTTGTCGGCGCTCTCCCTGCGGTGCGCGAAGTAGCGGGTGGCGCCGTGCGTACGGGCCAGGGCGCGGACGGCCGTGAGGTAGTGGTCCGGGTCGACGACGCCGGTCTCCACGAGGGAGGTGCCGACGATGTCGGTGCCGCGGGTGAGCCGGGGCGGGCCGAAGCGGGCCCGGGTCCAGGCGAAGTCGTTGGCGGTGACGCGGACGCCCGGCGGGGGCTCGACGGGCATCGAGGAGAAGACGCCGACGGTACGGCCGTCACTGTCGGGTACGGGGGTCAGCCGGCGGCGTGCGACGGCGGAGAACGGCGCGAAGAGGAGGTCGCGCGGCCCGCGGCTGCCGCCGCTGCGGTGCCAGCGCACCAGCCGCTCGCCGCGCGCCAGCTGGGAGATGAACTCCATGGTCGCGGTGCCGTCGTCGACCACGACGAGGTCCCGGGCCCGGGCCAGCGTCAGCAGCAGCTGGACGTAGCGCGAGAACGGGTCGCCGATGACGATGCGGCGGGCGCGGCGCAGCAGCGGCGCCAGGCCCCCGATGGTCCGCAGGGGGGCGGCAGCGCCGCCGCGCGCCTCCTCCCAGCGGACCGTGTATCCCTCGTCCCGGGCCAGCTCCGCCATCCGGCGCAGCTGGCCGCGGGTCATCGGGTCGTGCGGGGAGAGCACGACGACCGTGATGCCGCCGGCCTGCGCAGCCTGCTCGGTATGCGCCCATTCCAGGACGTTGAGCAGCTGCACGGGGCTCTCGACGAAGGCGAGGGTGGCCCCGGCGGCGTCCGAGTGCCGCCGGGACGCCCTCCAGGGGCGCCGGGCCCCCTCTGCTGCGCTCACGGTGTCGTCGCGCTTCCTGTTCAGACCGAGACCGGCTCGCGGTCGGCCTCGGCGGCCTCGGTCTCGGCGACGACGCCCGCGACGCGGCGGAGCTTCTTCATCGGGCCGAGCTCGCTCTCGTACACCTTCTTGACGCCGTCACCGAGGGACTCCTCGATGGTGCGGATGTCGCGGACCAGGCGGGTCAGGCCGCCCGGCTCGACGGAGGCGGCCTGGTCCGAGCCCCACATGGCGCGGTCCAGGGTGATGTGGCGCTCGACGAAGGTGGCGCCGAGGGCGACGGCGGCGAGGGTGGTCTGCAGGCCGGTCTCGTGGCCGGAGTAGCCGATCGGGACGTTCGGGTACTCGTCCTGCAGGGTGTTGATCATCCGCAGGTTCAGCTCCTCGGCCTTGGCCGGGTAGGTGCTGGTGGCGTGGCAGAGCAGGATGTTGTCGCTGCCCAGGACCTCGACCGCGTGGCGGATCTGCTTCGGGGTGGACATGCCGGTGGAGAGGATGACGGTGCGGCCGGTGGCGCGCATGGCCTTCAGCAGCTCGTCGTCGGTCAGCGAGGCGGAGGCCACCTTGTAGCAGGGCACGTCGAACTTCTCCAGGAAGGCGACGGACTCGACGTCCCACGGGGAGGCGAACCACTGGATGTTGCGCTTCTTGCAGTAGTCGTCGATGGCGCGGTAGCCGTCCTCGTCGAACTCCACGCGGTGGCGGTAGTCGATGTAGGTCATCCGGCCCCAGGGGGTGTCGCGCTCGATGTCCCACTGGTCGCGGGGGGTGCAGATCTCGGGGGTGCGCTTCTGGAACTTCACCGCGTCGCAGCCGGCGTCGGCGGCGGCGTCGATGAGCGCGAAGGCGTTCTCCAGGTCTCCGTTGTGGTTGATGCCGATCTCGCCGGTGACGTAGACCGGGTGGCCGGGGCCGGCGATCCGGTTGCCGAGGCTGCGGAGGCGGTTGTTGCTGGTCATGGAGGAGAGTTCCTTCTTTGTCGGGTGTCTCTCGCAGAGACGGGGGACGGTTGTTCCGGAGGGGTCCGGGACGGGGTGCCTCAGAGAGACGGACCGAGGAGCCAGGAGGCGATCTCACGGATCGCCCCGCTGCCCCCGGGAGTCGAGGTGACGGCGCGGGCCGCGCCCCGCACGACGTCGTGTGCGCTGGAGACCGCCACGGGCCAGCCGACGAGGCCGAAGCACGGGAGGTCGTTCACGTCGTTGCCGACGTAGAGCACGCGTTCGGGCGCGATGCCCTGCTCCTCGCACCACTGCTTGAGCGCGAGGTCCTTGCGGTCGATGCCGTGCAGGACCGGGATCTGCAGCTTCCGGGCCCGCGCCGCGACGACCGGGTTCTGTTCCGTGGACAGGACGAGCAGCTTCAGCTGCTCCGACTTGCGCAGGGCCGCGATGCCCAGGCCGTCGCCGCGGTGCACGGCGACGATCTCCCGTCCGTCGGAGTCGATCAGCACCCGGTCGTCGGTCTGGGTGCCGTCGAAGTCGAGTACGACCGCGTCCACGTCGTCCACGGTGGGCAGCGCCCCGGGGCGGGGACCGTCCAGGAGCGGCGCGAGGGCGCGGGCGCGGGCCAGGTCGTGCGGGTCGTCGACCTCCAGCACGCGTGCCGCGTCGGTGCGCACCAGTTCGGTACGGCCGAAGAAGCGGTGGCCCGCGGTGCGGAAGCCGGCCGCGTCCATGGCGTACGCGGCGCCGGTCTCCAGGAGGTCCTGGGGACGGTCCTGGCGGCGCGGCCGGAAGGACTTGTCGTGGTTGACGCCGTAGCCGCCGGTCTCGGTCCCGACGGTGGTCACGATCGCCTCGCCGCCCTCGGCGCTGCGGGTGCCGGTGGTCCGGGCCGCGGCGTCCGCGTCGTCCGCCGCGTCCCGCCACACGAAGCCGTGGAAGGGGGCGACGGTCAGCGCGGAGTCGGCGCCCTGCTCGACGACCGCGGACGCGACGCCGTCGATGTCCTCGCGGGCGAGGAAGGGGCTGGTGCACTGGACGAGGAGGACCGCGTCGACGGCGGCGCCGTGCTCGGTCTCGTACGCGTCCATGGCGTGCAGGACGGCGGCTTCGCTGGTGGCGGTGTCGCCGGCGATGGCGCCGGGGCGGCGGACGATCACGGCGCCCGCGCCGCGGGCCGTGGCGGCGATCGCGTCGTCGTCGGTGGAGACCACGACGTCCGTGATCAGGCGGGACGCCAGGCACTCGCGCACCGCGCGGGCCACCAGCGGCACGCCGCCGACGGCGGCCAGGTTCTTGGCGGGCACGCCCTTCGATCCGCCTCTGGCGGGGATGACGGCCACCACGGTGGGCCGGTCGGTCTGCGGCATCTCAGGCTCCTTCCGGAGACCGGTAGAGGGGGAAGTTCACAGCTGGCCCCAGCGGCGGATGGCGGGGGCGACGCGCTGCACGCCGTGCCGGTAGGCGCCGCGCGCCGCCTCGCGGACGGTGTCGCGGGCCATCCGGCGCAGCCCGGTCGGCTCATCCGCCTCGGCCGCGTAGCCGGGCAGCGGCTCGCCCGTCGCGTCCAGGCCGTGCCGGGCGAGGATCCCGGGCAGGTAGCCGGGGGCCGTACGGGGCGTGTAGTACGGGGCGAGCGGCGGCAGTTCGGCGGCCTCGGACAGTTCGCTGACGCGCGTGCGGGCCGCGTCGAAGGCGTTCTCGTACGTTCCGTCGGCGCAGACGCCCTGCCGGGCCAGCCACTCCGGGTCCGGCTCGGGCAGGTGGCCGGCGTCCAGCTCGTCCCAGGAGGCCAGGCAGCCGGAGCCGAGGAAGTGGTGGTTGCCCAGCGCCTCGCGGATGCCCAGGTCGGTGAGGACGGCGGTGGGGACGCCGCGGTGCAGGGACTCCAGCGCGGCGGTCGAGGAGACCGTGACCATCAGGTCGGTGCGGTCCAGGACCTCGCCCATGTTCCCGTACACCAGGCGGCAGTTGGCGGGCAGGCCGCCGGGCGTCCGGGCCGCGAGCTTCTGGTACGGGAGTTCCTCGATGTGCGTGGTGTGCTCGCCCGGCTTGCTGCGGAGCTTGATCAGCACCTCGCGGCCGGGGTGCCGGCGGGCGTGCTCGACGGCGCGGCGCAGCAGGTAGGCGCGGTCGTTCCGGTTGTCCGGCACGGAGGGCTGGACGGCGAAGACGACGGTGCGCACCTCGTCCGTACGGTCGTGCCGGGCGCCGCCGAGGAAGGGCAGCGCGCACTCCACGACGCTGCGCTCGTCGGCGTCGACGCCCCGGTAGACCGCGCGGAAGCGGTCCGCGTCGTGGCCGGAGTTGGCGAGCACCACGTCGGCGCCGTGCCGCAGCAGCAGCCCGTCGGCGAGCTTCTCGTAGACGACGCCGACGTAGCCGGTGACGACGACGGGGCGGCGGCCGCTGCCCTCCCAGGCGCGGGCCAGGCCGTGCAGCATCGCCTGCACCGCGCCGCCCACGCAGGACAGCAGGACGACGTCATAACCAGTACGGTCGACGGACCGTACGAAGTCGACCCCGCGGATCTCGCGCAGCGCGTCCGCCCGGGCCCCGACCTCGTCGAGCTGGCGGACTGTCGGCGTGGCGCGGCCGCGGAGCAGGAAGCCGTCGAGCCGGCAGCCGGGCTGGAGACGGTGCGCCGTGAGGGCGCCCCATTTCCACCGGGTGTCCGAGTCGGCGAGCACTGCGACCCGCGGCTGAGAAGGTGTACGTGATGGCACGTCGAAGACGCTAGGAAGCCATTTCGATTCGCGGGCCAACTGAGTCGCAACAACGGGTTAACAGCACATCGACGAACGGAGAACCGGCAGGCCGGAAAGGGCGGTTAACCATTCCGCCATTCTTCGTTCACCCAAGCGCCCCCATACGGCAAAGACGAATGCCGGAGCCGCACCTAACGTCTCCTGAGTGGTTAAGCTCTCCGTCATCGTGCCGTTCTACAACGTGCAGACATACGCGCCCGACACCCTGAGAAGTCTCGCGGCCAACGCCCGTGACGACTTCGAATTCCTCCTCGTCGACGACTGCTCGCGCGACGGGACGCCGCAGATTCTGGAGCGTGCCGAGCGTGAGCTGCCGGGCGCCCGGCTGCTGCGGCACGAACAGAACGGCGGCCTGGCCACCGCCCGGAACACCGGGCTGGACGCGGCCCGCGGTGAATACATCACCTTTCTGGACGGGGACGACTGGCTGGCGCCCGGTTATTACCAGGAACTCCTGGACGCAATGGAAGACCTGGGCTGCGATTTCGTGCGCACCGACCACGTGCAGTGCACGGCGCGGGCCCGTTCGGTGCACCGCGTGCCGCACGGCCGGCGCGGCGTGGTCATGGACCCGCGCGAGCTGATCCTGCCCGCCGACCGCTCCACGTCGGTGGACTACGCGTTCGCCTGGGCCGGGATGTACCACCGGCGGCTGCTGGACGACGGGCTGCTGCACTTCCGGCACGGGCTGCGCACGGCCGAGGACCGGCCGTGGATCTGGCGGCTGCACCGCGAGGCGAAGTCGATGGCGGTGCTCGGGACGCTGGGCGTGTTCTACCGCCGCGGCGTGGCCTCGTCGCTGACCCAGATCGGCGACGTCCGCCAGCTGGACTTCATCCGCGCGTTCGACCAGGTCATCGACGAGACGGCCAAGGACCGGGACGCCGCGGTGCTGCTGCCGAAGGCGGTCCGGACGTATTGCGCGATCATTTCCCACCACCTCGGTTCGATCGAGCGCTTCGAGCCGCAGGTGGCCCGTAAATTGCGTTCGATGAGTGCCGCGGCATTGAAGCGAATGCCGCAGGACGTATTGAAGGAAGCCCTCGATTCCATGGATGTACAGCGCGCTTCCCGGCTGCGTCGGCTCCGCCGCAAGCCGGTCCCGGCGGAGGTGGCCGCCTGATGTCCGCCGCCGGATTCTCCCCGCTGCCCGCCGGGCCGCGTACGCAGATCTTCTTCGCGTCCACGCTGTACGGCGCCGCCACGCTGGCCGCCGCGCTGGACGCCGACCGCTTCGAGCCGGCGGGCCGCCGGATCCTGCTGGTCAGCAACAACGCCGCCATCCCGGAGACCACCACCGCGCTGGACGCGATGCCGGGCTTCGCGCGGCTGCGCGGCCGCTTCGACGAGGTGCGGTCCTGGAACGAGGCGATCAGCCCGTTCCACCCCGGCGGCTGGTCCCCGCGCGCCGACGACGCGCCCCTGTGGGAGCGCCACCTGCGGCTCCTGTGGGACCTGGGTGACTCCCCCGTCGAGCTGATCGTCGAATCCATCCAGGTCAACCCGGCCCTGGCCCTCTGCCAGATCTTCCAGGGCGCGCCGGTCGAGGTCTACGCCGACGGCCTGATGAGCTACGGCCCCACCCGCTCCAAGCTCGACCCGCTGGTCGGCACCCGCATCCGGCGGCTGCTCCACCTGGACCTCGTGCCCGGCCTGAAGCCGCTGCTGCTCACCGAGTTCGGCGTGCCCGCCGAGACCGTGCCCACCGAGCCGTTCCTGGCCGTCCTCGCCGAGCTGGCGGGGGAAGCGGACCGGGCCGGTACGGCGGCGGTACCGGCCGAGGGCGGCGCCCTGCTGCTGGGCCAGTACCTCTCCGCGCTCTCCATCCTCACCCCCGAGGAAGAGGAGGAGCTGCACGTCCAGATGTTGCGCGGGGCCGTGGACCTGGGCCACCGCCGGGTGGTCTTCAAGCCGCACCCGACCGCGCCCGCGCGCTGGTCGCGCGTCCTGGAGCAGGAGGCGGAGCGGCTGGGCGCCGAGCTGACCGTGCTGGACACGCCGCAGCTCGCCGAGGTGCTGTACCAGCGCATGAAGCCCGCGCTGGTCGTCGGCTGCTTCTCCACCGCGCTGCTGACCGCCACCGCGTTCTACGGCCTGCCCGCCGCCCGCATCGGCACGGACCTGCTGCTGGAGCGCCTGGCGCCGTACCAGAACAGCAATCGCGTCCCGGTCACGATCGTCGACGCGCTGCTGCCCCCGCTGACCGACGCGACCGCGGTGGCCCGCTGGTCGCCGCCCACCGAGGGCGAGGTCGCGCGCGAGCTGACCGGCCTGGTCAAGGCGGTCGGCTACGCGATGCAGCACCAGATCTACCCGGACCTGCGGCCGGCCGCCGAGCGCTACCTCGCGGCGCACCTGGACGAGCGCACCTGGCGCTACTTCAAGCGCCGCCGGCTCACCGCGCTGGCGCTGCCCGGCGGCGTGCCGGTCCAGCTGGCGTTCATCCCGCGCAACGCCACGGTGCGCCGGGTCGCCCGGCGGGCCCGCTCCGTGCAGCGCAGGCTGAAGAAGCGGGCCGCGTTCGGATGACGACCGCACCGGCTCCCCCCACGCTCCCGACCGCCCCGTCGGGAGCGCCTGCGCCCACCACCGCTGCTCCTCCGCGCGCCGCCGGCCCCACCCGGCTGCGCGCCCTGGACGGGCTGCGGCTGCTCGCCGCCCTGATGGTCGCCGCGTACCACTACGGCGGCCGGGACGGCGAGATCGGCGACGCCTGGGGCAGTTCGCCCGCGTACCAGTTCCCGACCGCCTCGGGTTTCTTCGCGTACGGCTGCCTCGGCGTCCAGATCTTCTTCGTCATCAGCGGCTTCGTCATCTGCATGAGCGGCTGGGGACGCCCGCTGCGGGCGTTCTTCGCCTCGCGCGTCTCACGCCTGTTCCCCGCCTACTGGGCGGCCGTCATCCTCGTCACGCTCGTCTTCGCACTCCCCTGGGTCGCGTACGAGGCGGTCTCGCCGACCGACGCGCTGACCAACCTCACGATGCTCCAGATGCCGCTGGGCGTGGACCGCGTCCTGGGCGTGTGCTGGACCCTCTGGGCGGAGATGCGCTTCTACGCGCTCTTCGCGCTCTGCGTCGTACTGCCGGGCGCCACCCGCGGCCGCGTCGTGATGTTCTGCGCCGGCTGGACCCTGGCGGCGGTCATCGCGGAAGCCGCGAACAATTCGCTCCTCGACACCGTCCTGATGCCGGAGTACGCGCCGTTCTTCATCGGCGGCATCGGCTTCTACCTGATCCACCGCTACGGCGGCCGGGACACCGCCGGCTGGGCGATCGTCGCCGTCAGCTGGCTGCTCGGCCAGCACTACGCGGTCTCCCGGCTCTGGCACCCGGCGAACATGCCCGACGCGTTCTCCTACCGGCCCTCACTCGGCATCGTCGCCGTCGTCACCCTCGGCTACCTACTCGTGGCGGCGATCGCGCTCGGCAAACTGCGCTGGGCGAACTGGCGCTGGCTGACCGTCGCCGGCGCCCTGACCTACCCCTTCTACCTGATACACGAGCACCTGGGCTGGGTCGCCGTCCACCTCTTCCACCAGACCCTCGGCCTCCCGGCAGCGGCGACGCTCCCCCTGGTACTGACGCTGATGCTCACCCTGGCATGGTGCCTGTACCGCTTCGTCGAACGCCCACTGACACCGCGGCTGAAGCGATCGCTCATGGAGTGAGCGGTTCGCTCGCGGGGCGGCGCTCCACCGCCGCCTCGATCCCCGCCACGACGATGCGCAGGCCGGTCTCGAAGCTGTACTCGAAGTCGCCGAACATCTCCCGGCCCGCGCGTGCCGCGAGCGGATATCGGTCCGCCAGCCGGCGTTCGCGGGCCGCGAGGTCGTATGCCGGGTCGCGTGCCTCGGGGCCGCGCTTCTCCGGCGCGCCCGGCTCGGGGAAGACCGACTGCTCCTCGATGACCAGTCCGATCGTGAAGTTGTACGCGGTCCACCAGGCGCGCGCCGCGTCGCCGAGTGCAAAGCCGGCGTCCGTCAGCCGGCGCAGGAAGCCGTCCATCGGCCCGGCGTAGCTGTCATCCGTCATCCGGGTACCGGAGAAGACCTTGCCGCCGTCCCGGTAGCCCAGCAGCGTGCGGCGCAGCCCGCGGCAGGACGCGGTCAGCAGCTCCTGCCAGGTCATGCCACCTTCACCGCCCTCCCGGCCCCAGCCGGACACGTCGGCCATCCGCCGGAACATCTCGGTGGCCATCTCGTCGAGCAGTTCCTGCTTGTTCTTGAAGTGCCAGTACAGGGCCGGAGCCTGGACGTTCAGCTCCTTCGCGATGCGGCGCAGGGTGAGCCCGTCCAGGCCCACGTCGTTCAGCAGCCGCAGGGCGGTGTCCACCACCTGGGTCCGGTCCAGTCGCGTAGCCATGTTGACAACTTAACACCGTTAAGCCCATCCTCGGCACCATGGCACTTAACAGCGTTAAGGACGGGGAGCCGGGCATGGACGTGGCCGTCAAGAGGGACGTGGGCGTGGACGTGGAGGTACTGATCGCCGGGGCCGGGCCGACCGGCCTCGCGCTCGGCATCGACCTGGCCCGGCGCGGCGTGCGCGCGCTGGTCGTCGAGCGGCAGGACCGGCTCTCCCCCGGCGCCCGCGGCACCGGCCTGCAGCCGCGCACCCAGGAGGTGTACGACGACCTCGGCGTGCTCCCGGCCGTGCGCGCCGCGGGCGGCCCGTACCCGCCCATGGCGACCTGGCGGGACGGCCGGAAGACGGACGTCTTCGAGATGGTCGAGCACGTGGCGCCGACCCCGCACACGCCGTACGCGGAGACGTTGATGATCCCGCAGTGGCGCAATCTTGAGCTGCTGCACGGCCGGCTGGCGGAACTGGGCGGCGCCGTGGCCTTCGGCACCGAGCTGACGGCCATCGGCCAGGACGCGGCCGGCGTCACCGCCGAGCTGGCCTCGGCCGCCGACGGCACGACCCGCACCGTGCGCGCCGCGTACCTGGTCGGCGCCGACGGCGGCCGCAGCGTCGTCCGGCGGCACCTCGGCGTCCCGATGAGCGGCCCGGACCTGGAGCCGGGCGCCGCGCTCCTCGCCGATCTGCGCATCGACGGCCTGGACCGGGACCACTGGCACCGCTTCCCGCAGCCGGACCACGGCTTCGTCATGCTGCTGCCGCTCGCCGGGACGGACCACTTCCAGTGCATGGCGGCACTCTCCGCCGACGAGCCCGACACGGACCCCGAGGCCGTGCGCGCCACCCTCGCGGCCCACACCCACCTCACCGCCGACCAGATCCGCGAGGTGCTGTGGACCTCCGTCTTCCGGCCCCGGGCGGGCATGGCCGAACGGTTCCGCGACGGCCGGATCTTCCTGGCCGGGGACGCCGCGCACATCCACTCCCCCGCCGGCGGCCAGGGCCTGAACACCAGCGTCCAGGACGCCTACAACCTCGGCTGGAAGCTCGGCCAGGTACTGCGGCACGGCGCGCCCGACGCGCTGCTGGACACGTACGGGACCGAGCGGGTGCCGGTCGCCGCCGGCATCCTGGAGACCAGCACCCGGCTGCACCGCTCGGGCTCCCTGCGCCGCGGCCGCGACCTGCACCAACTGACGCTCCACTACCGCGAGTCGCCGCTGACCGGCGAGCACCGCGACGGCCTCGGTCCGGACGCGCTGCGGGCCGGCGACCGCGCGCCGGACGCGCCGTGCGCGGCGCCCGACGGCACACCGTTCCGCCTCTTCGACGCCTTCCGCGGCCCGCACTTCACGCTGCTCGCCTTCGGTGACGCGGAGCCGCCCCGGCCCGCCGCCGAGTGGGCAGGCCACGTCCGCACGTACCGCGTGGGCGGCCGCACCCCCGACCTGTCGGACCCCGAGGGCCACGCCCGACGGGCGTACGGCAGCGGGCTGTTCCTCGTCCGGCCGGACGGTTACGTGGCGGTGGCGGCGGCCGGGCCCGGACCGGTCGCCGCCGCGCTGGCCCGCCACTTCCCGGCCGCCGGGGCGGCGCGGGCCGCCTGAGAACCGGTATTTCGGATGCGCGGTCGGCGCATATGCGCCAGGGTGCCGATCCATGGAAGAGACAGAGACGGAACGGACCGTCCTGCGGCGAGCCGGGGCCACGGACGCGGCGGGCGTGGCCGAGGTGTGGCTGCGGTCGTACGCCGCCGCGCTGCCCGGGGTACGCCGGGCCCACGCGGACGACGCGGTGCGGGCGTGGTTCCGCGAGGTGGTCGTACCGGAGCGGGAGACCTGGGTCGCGGACGCGGGCGGTGAGATCGCCGGGATGATGGTGCTGCACGGCCCGGACGAGCTGGACCAGCTCTATCTCGCCCCCGAACGGCGCGGCCAGGGCCTCGGCGACCGCCTCGTCGCGCTGGCGAAGGAGCGCCGCCCCGCCGGCCTCGCCCTGTGGACCTTCCAGGCCAACCGCCCCGCCCAGCGCTTCTACCTGCGCCACGGCTTCCGCGAGCGGCTCCGCACCGACGGCCGCGACAACGAGGAGCGCGAGCCGGACATCCGGTACGTCTGGACGCCGCCCGCGCATGCGTAAGAGCCTGTGTCTAAACCCTGGTCGGATCAGCGCACGTCGTCTGGTGCGTGCTATCGCAAGGCGCCGGAAGGCCCTCGATGGGGGCACCTCCCTGGCCGTCAAGGCCTTGGGGGAGGAGCTACTAGGGCATTTCGGCAACGCCGCGAGAGTGCGTGCCAGGCGGCGGGCGCCCGGCCGGGGTTTAGACACAGGCTCTAAGCTTGGCTTTTAAGCTCTGGGCCTCTGGGGTGACGTGCCCGATCATGGGTGAATGACTGCCTTTTACCATGTGTGCTTTGTGGTCCCGGACATCGAGCAGGCGATGCACGACCTTCAGCGTGCGGCCGGGGTCGAGTGGAGTGATCCTGTGTCCGACCGGCTCGGTGAATGGGACTACCGCATCGTCTTCACCGCAGGCGGGCCGCCCTTCATCGAGCTCATTGAAGGGCCGCTAGACAGTCCCTGGGACGCGTCCAAGGGAGCCAGGTTCGATCACATCGGCTTCTGGACCAGCGATGTGCGGCACGGTTCCCAGCGTCTGGAAGAAGAGGACATGCCCGTGGACTTCTCCGGCTGCCCCTATGGCCGGCCGTTCGCCTATCACCAGATGGACAGCATCGGTGCCCGGATCGAACTCGTTGACGTCGGCAGGCAGGCCAGCTTCCTCAGCAGGTGGCATCCGGGCGGGAAGCCGATGCCCGCCATCGACGAGACGTTCAGAAGCTGAGCTTTCGTCACGCGATGCAGCCTCGAACGGTGACCCGAACTTGATCGCTCAGACGGGCTTTCGCCGGACAGGCGGACGGCCCTCGCATGAGCATGCGTTCCGTCACAGAACCGCACTCATACGCAGGCCGCAGGCCGCAGGGGGTGAGTCTGCTGCACCACGATGCCCGGGACGAGGTATTCGACTCCACGTCCCACTTTCGGGAGGACACCTACTCTTGTCTGCCCCGCCGCGGTGACACCCTGTTCGAGATCTGCGACGCGATGCTCTGCGAGAACGGGCCGGTGATCTCGCCGGTGGACCTGACGCTGCTGGCCGAGCACCGGCGTGGGCACGGCGCGATGTACGACGCGCTCAATCAGGGCCGCATCGACGTGGCCAGGCTGCGCAAGGCGCTGGCCGTGCTGCCGCAGCCCAAGGCCGCGGGCGGGCGCCTGGTCCTGGCCGTCGATGTCTCCGCGTGGCTGCGGCCTGACGCGCCGACCAGCCCAGACCGTTTGTTCTGTCACGTCTACGGACGCTCGGGACGCTCCAGCGACCAGTTCATCCCCGGCTGGCCGTATTCATTCGTCGCCGCGCTGGAGACGGGCCGCACCTCGTGGTGCCAGCTGTTCGACGCGGTCCGGCTCGGCCCCGACGACGATGTCGCCGAGGTCACCGCGGCCCAGGTCCGCCGCGTCGTGAACGACTTGATCGGCCAAGGCCAGTGGGAGGACGGTGACCCGGACATCCTGGTCGTCTTCGACGCCGGCTACGACGCCCCGCGCATCGCCTACCTCATCGACGGGCTCCCCCTCGAGGTGCTGGGACGGATGCGTTCGGACCGGGTGATGCGCCGTCCGAAGCCCTCGCTGAAGGAGTACGCCCTGGCCTATCCCCAGGGCGGGCGACCGCCGAAGCACGGCAGGGAGTTCCGTTTCGCCAAGCCGGACACCTGGGGTGAGCCGGACTCCGAAGCCGTGCAGGTCACCGACCGGTACGGCACCGCCCAGGCCATGGCCTGGGACCGCATCCACCCTCGCCTCACCACCCGCTCCGCGGGCATCGACCACGACGGCGAACTCCCCGTCATCGAAGGCACGCTGATTCGGCTCCAGGTCGATCACCTGACCCGGCGGAGGTGACCCACTGCCCGTCCGGCTGTGGTCCTCCAGGACCGGCATGAACAGCGAAGACGTCGACCTGCGCCGGCAGGCCTTCCTCCGCAGATTCGATCTTGAACATACTTTCCGTTTTGTAAAGCAGACGCTTGGCTGGACGCGTTCCAAGCTGCGTATTCCCGAGGCCGCGGATCGGTGGACGTGGCTCGTGATCGCGGCGCACACCCAGCTTCGACTCAGCCGCGAGGCCGCGGCCGATCTCCGCCGCCCCTGGGAGAAGCCGACCGAACCCAACCGACTCACCCCGGCCCGCGTCCGCCGCGGGTTCAGGAACATCCGTCGCCACTTGCTCTGCCCGGCCCGTGCGCCTAAACCCTCAACTTCAGACCCAGGACGCCCACCTGGCTCAAAGAACCGACGACCCGCCACCCGCTATGACGTGGGCAAAACGACCAGACGCCCCGAGACCATCGCCGAACATAATCAACTCAAAGCTCACAAACCATAAAAACAAGCTAAGGGCCGCACGAACGGGGTTCCGTTCGTGCGGCCCTTGGCAGCAGGTGAGCTAGACCACCAGCGACAGCAGCAGTACGCAGATGATCGAGACGACGGAGATGACCGTCTCCATCAGGGACCAGGTCTTGACCGTCTGGCCGACCTTCATCCCGAAGTACTCCTTCACCAGCCAGAAGCCCGCGTCGTTGACGTGGCTGAAGAAGAGCGAGCCGGCGCCGACCGCGAGGACCATGAGCGCCGCGTGCGTCGTGCTCATGTCGGCGGCGAGCGGGGCGACCAGGCCGGCCGCGGAGACCGTGGCGACCGTCGCGGAGCCGGTCGCGAGCCGGATGGCGACCGCGATCAGCCAGGCGAGCAGCAGCGCGGGCAGGCCCCAGTCCTTGGACAGGTCCAGGATCATGTCGCCGACGCCGACGTCGACCAGGGTCTGCTTGAAGCCGCCACCCGCGCCGACGATCAGCAGGATGCCGGCGATGGGCGCGAGGGACTTCTCGACGGTGGTGGAGAGGCGGCCCGCGCTGAAGCCCGCGGCCTTGCCCAGGGTGAACATGCCGACCAGCACCGCGACCAGCAGCGCGATCAGCGGCGAGCCGATCACGTCGAAGACGCGCTGCACGTGCTGCTCGGGGTCGTCGATGATGATGTCGACCAGCGCCTTGGCCAGCATCAGGACGACCGGCAGCAGGACGGTGGAGAGCGTCGCGCCGAAGCTGGGGCGCTTCTCCAGGTCCTCGGAGGGGCGTTGCGGGATCATCTTCTCCGGGGGCGCGATGTCCACCCAGCGGGCGGCGAAGCGGGAGAAGACCGGGCCGGCCAGGATCGCGGTCGGGATCGCGACGACCACGCCGAGGGCGAGCGTGACGCCCAGGTTCGCCTTGATCGCGTCGATGGCGACGAGCGGGCCGGGGTGCGGCGGGATCAGACCGTGCATGACGGAGAGGCCGGCCAGCGCCGGGATGCCGATCCGCATGAGGGAGAAGTTGCCGCGCTTGGCGACCAGCAGGACCACCGGGATCAGCAGGACGATGCCGACCTCGAAGAAGAGCGGCAGGCCGACGATCGCGGCGATCAGGACCATCGCCCAGGGCATCATCCGGCGGCTGGACTTGGCGAGGATGGTGTCGACGATCTGGTCGGCGCCGCCGGAGTCGGCGAGCAGCTTGCCGAGGATCGCGCCGAGCGCGATCAGTACGCCCACGCCCGCGACGGTCGAACCGAGACCGTTGGTGAAGCTGGTGATGGCCTTGTCCAGCGGCGCGCCCGCCACCGCACCGAGCACCAGCGAGCCGATGGTCAGCGACAGGAAGGCGTGCAGCTTGAATCTGGTGATGAGAAGGACGATGACGGCGATGCCGACGAGCACGGAGATGCCCAGCTGCGCGTTGCCGGCCGAGGTGATCGGCTCGGCCGCGTCCGCTGCCATCATCTCGACGCTGAGATGGGTCACGGCTTTTCCTTCGGTTGGAGCCCGGTCTCACGATCGGAGCTCAGGGGTACGGCTCGGGACCGGACCCCGGGGGGAAGGGGCCGGTTCAGAGCTCGGGGGTGCGGCTCCTGATCAGAGCTCGGTGGTGGCCGGGGAGGCGCCGTCGAGCTGCCGCAGCGCGGCGACGGCCCGCTCGGTGATCTCTTCCGGAGTCCCGGAGACGTCCACCGCCACGCCCCGCTCGTCGTCGCCGAGCGGCTGCAGGGTGGCGAACTGGGAGTCGAGGAGCGCGGTCGGCATGAAGTGGCCCTTGCGCTCGGCCATGCGGCCCTCGATCAGCTCGCGGGAGCCGGTGAGGTGCAGGAAGACGACGCCGGGGGCCTCGGCCCGCAGCCGGTCGCGGTAGACCCGCTTGAGCGCGGAGCTGCTGACCACTCCGCCCTTGCCGGCCCTGCCGTGCGCCCAGGCGCCGATGGCGTCGAGCCAGGGCCAGCGGTCGGCGTCCTCGAGCGGGGTGCC
Source organism: Streptomyces sp. NPDC026301 (assembly GCF_055567935.1). Lineage (NCBI taxonomy): Bacteria > Bacillati > Actinomycetota > Actinomycetes > Kitasatosporales > Streptomycetaceae > Streptomyces > Streptomyces sp. NPDC026301. The sequence goes on from NZ_JBVHPN010000005.1 coordinate 54,717, forward strand.
GGCGGACATCTTGGCGATGTTGGCCGGGGGATGGAAGTCGTCTCCCTCGGCGTACGGGACGTCCAGCGCGGCGGCGACGAGCGGTCCGATCGTCGTCTTGCCGGTGCCGGCGACTCCCATCACGACGATGACATGGGGGGTGCTCATCGCGGTCTACCTCGCTCTTCGTCCTCATTGACTTGGCGTGTCGAGACCACCTGCGTGGCTCGAATGCATCACCCCACTGAAACCCATTAGGTACGACGTATTCAAGAGTCTGTGATGCAAACGTCATACTTATTCTTCCCGGGACCCGGAACGTAGGCTTATCCCATGGAGAACACGGGGCAGGGACTGCATGCCAGGGTGCTGGAGTCCCTCGGGCCGGAGATCGCCGCGGGCGAGCACCGCCCGGGCACTGTTCTGCGCACCGACGAGCTGGCCCAGCGCTACGACGTCTCCCGCACGGTCATCCGCGAGGCGGTCCGGGTCCTGGAGTCCATGCACCTGGTCGAGTCCCGGCGCCGGGTGGGCGTGACCGTACGCCCCACCGAGGAGTGGAACGTCTTCGACCCGCGGGTCATCCGCTGGCGGCTGGCCGGCGCCGACCGGCCCCGCCAGCTGCGCTCGCTCACCGTGCTGCGCTGCGCCATCGAGCCGGCCGCCGCGGGCCTGGCCGCCCGGCACGCCACGCCCGACCAGTGCGCGGCGCTCACCGAGCACGCCATGGGCATGGTCGCCACGTCACGGGGCCAGCAGCTGGAGGCGTACCTCGTCCACGACACGGCCTTCCACAGGACCCTGCTCACGGCCTCGGGCAACGAGATGTTCGCCCGGCTCAACGACGTCGTGGCGGCGATCCTGACCGGCCGCACCCACCACCACGTGATGTTCACCGACCCCGACCCGGCGGCGGTCACCCTGCACGTCCAGGTCGCGGAGGCGGTGCGCACGGGCGACGCGGCCCGCGCGGAGGAGCTGACCCGCGAGATCACCGTCGGCGCGATGGCGGAGCTGGACATCCTCGCGCCGTAGGCGCGCCGGGCACGGGATTCAGAACAGCGGCTGCTGCCCCGGCATCGGCGGCTCCTCCGGGTCGAACAGCTTCTCCGCCGGCGCCATCATGGGCGCCATCCGCCGCGAGCCGGGACACGAGATCAGTTCGAGCCCGGTACGCCGGCCCGGCGGATCGTGCCGGGCGAACCGCCCGCCGACCACGGCGATCTCTCTGGTGCAGACGGGACAGGTGCGACGGGGTGACGACATGAGACCAGTTTGACGCAGGGCGCGGGCAGCACCGCCCGCGCCCACCTGCTCAGAACGCGCCCACCCGCGGAGAACGCGTCCGCTCGCTCAGAACGCGTCCGTCGGGACGTAAGCGCCCCACACCTCGCGCAGGGTGTTGCAGACCTCGCCGACCGTCGCCTTGGCCTTCAGCGCGTCCTTCATCGGGTACAGGACATTGTCCGTGCCCTCGGCGGCCTTCTTCAGGTCGGCCAGCGCCGCGTCCACCGCGGCCTGGTCCCGCTCGGCGCGCAGCTTCTTCAGGCGCTCGGCCTGCTGCGCCTCGATGGCCGGGTCGACGCGGAGCGGCTCGTACGGCTCCTCCTCGTCGAGCGTGTAGCGGTTGACGCCGACCACGACCCGCTCGCCCGAGTCCGTCTCCTGCGCGATCCGGTACGCGCTGCGCTCGATCTCGTTCTTCTGGAAGCCGTTCTCGATGGCGGCGACCGCGCCGCCCATCTCCTCGACCTTGCCCATCAGTTCGACGGCGGCGGCCTCGACGTCGTCGGTCATCTTCTCGACGACGTAGGACCCGGCGAACGGGTCGACGGTGGCGGTGACGTCCGTCTCGTACGCGAGGACCTGCTGCGTACGCAGCGCCAGCCGCGCCGACTTGTCGGTCGGCAGCGCGATGGCCTCGTCGAAGGAGTTGGTGTGCAGCGACTGCGTGCCGCCGAGGACGGCGCCCAGGCCCTGGACGGCGACGCGCACGAGGTTGACCTCGGGCTGCTGGGCCGTCAGCTGTACGCCCGCGGTCTGGGTGTGGAAGCGCAGCATCAGCGACTTGGGGTTCTTCGCGCCGAACTCCTCCTTCATCACCCGGGCCCAAATGCGGCGCGCCGCACGGAACTTGGCGACCTCTTCGAGGATGGTCGTCCGGGCGACGAAGAAGAACGACAGCCGGGGCGCGAAGTCGTCGACGTCCATGCCGGCCGCGACCGCGGTCCGTACGTACTCGATGCCGTCCGCGAGGGTGAAGGCGATCTCCTGCGCGGGCGAGGCGCCGGCCTCGGCCATGTGGTAGCCGGAGATCGAGATGGTGTTCCACTTCGGGATCTCGGCCTTGCAGTACTTGAAGATGTCGGCGATCAGCCGCAGCGAGGGCTTGGGCGGGAAGATGTAGGTGCCGCGGGCGATGTACTCCTTCAGCACGTCGTTCTGGATGGTGCCGGTGAGCTTGGCGGGGTCGACGCCCTGCTCCTCGCCGACGAGTTGGTACAGGAGCAGCAGCAGGGCACCGGGCGCGTTGATGGTCATCGAGGTGGAGACCTTGTCCAGCGGGATGCCGCCGAACAGCACCCGCATGTCCTCGATCGAGTCGATGGCGACACCGACCTTGCCGACCTCGCCGCTGGCGATCGGCGCGTCGGAGTCGTGCCCCATCTGCGTCGGCAGGTCGAAGGCGACGGACAGACCCATCGTGCCGTTCGCGATCAGCTGCTTGTACCGGGCGTTCGATTCGGCGGCCGTACCGAACCCGGCGTACTGGCGCATCGTCCAGGGGCGTCCGGTGTACATCGTCGGGTACACGCCCCGGGTGTACGGGTATGCACCGGGCTCGCCCAGCTTCTCCGCCGCGTCCCAGTCGCCGAGGGCGTCCGGACCGTAAACGGGCTCGATGGGCAAACCGCTCTCGGTGAATCGAGAGCTGCCGGACTCGCGCGCCATGGTGCCTGCCTCCCGCTGTGCTACTGCTCAGTAATCGAGTGCCTTCGCGACGGACTGTAGCGGTGGCCGTGCGCCCCGTGGAGGGGAGCGGCCTAGGACCTTGCTCACAGCACGACTCCCAGCATGACCGCAGGTTCGGCGGGCCGCAGCGCCGGGAAGCATGAGGAGGGGCGGGTGAGACCCCAGGGGTGGGATATGCGTCGCATGCGTCGTAGCAGAACGGTCCACGCGCTGACGGGCACGCTGGCGCTGACCGCCGCACTGTCGGTGACGGCCGGCTGCAAGGAGATGCGGGTACGGCTCGACGACGGCAAGGGCGCAGGGCATGCCGCTCCCGCGCCGCGCGCCTCCCTCCCGACAACACCGGCCGCACCGCCCTCGACGCGCGCGCCCGCGCCCCGGCCGCCGGCGACGCACCCGAAGCCCACCCGGGCCGCCCCGAAGCCGGTGCTCGCCGCAGGCGCCCGCGGCGAACGAGTACGCGAACTACAGGCCCGCCTTCGCCAGTTGAAGCACTTCGACCGGAATCCGACGGGGTTCTACGGCTCCGTCACGGCCGCCGCGGTCACGGCCTTCCAGCGCGCCCAGGGCCTCCCCCGCACCGGCAGCGCGGACGCGGCGACGCTGAGCGCCCTCCGCGTACGGACCCATCACCCGACGCGCACCGAGCTGTACCCGCCCACCAGCCGGCCGGTGGCGGCGCCCGACAAGCGGTGCCTGACGGGCCGGGTGATCTGCATCAGCAAGACGAGTGACACGCTGGCATGGATGGTTGACGGCAAGGTCGTCTCGGCGATGGACGTGCGCTTCGGCTCGCAGTACACCCCCACCCGCGAGGGCACCTTCGGCATCACGTTCAAGAGCCGCCACCACGTCTCGACGATCTACCACACGCCCATGCCGTACGCGATGTTCTTCAGCGGCGGCCAGGCGATCCACTACAGCAGCGACTTCGCGGCCCGCGGCTACACGGGCGCCTCCCACGGCTGCGTCAACGTCCGCGACGAAAAGAAGCTCGCCGCCCTGTTCCAGCAGGTCAGCCCGGGCACGAAGGTCGTCATATACAAGTAGGCGGCGGGCCGTGCGGGCGTCCGGCGCGGCAGGTGTGACGTTTTTGGCGACCGTGACGCTGTACGTACTGAAGCCGACTGGTCATCGGCTGCGCGGGAGCCGGGGTTCCCCCCGTACCTACGGCACCGCGCGTTCGGCGCGAGCGGGGCACGTTCCCCCGGCCCCGCTCGCGCCCTTTCTTTGCGCCCAAGCCGGCGCCGCTCCCCCGGAGGGGGCTGGGCGCCCCAGGGGTTGCTCAATGGGTGGTTGCGGTGGAAGCGCTCGGCGTTGGCTCGGGCGTGGCCGTCAGGGTGGGCGCGGGAGCCGGGGAAGTCGTCGGAGCCACCTCTGGGTGGCTTGCGTCGTCGCCCGCCTTGCTGCCGTCGCCCGACTCGTGGCCGCCGGAGGAGTCGTCGCCGCCGGACGTGTCGCCGCCCGAGGAGTCGCCGTCGGAGCCGGTGGAGCCGCCGGAGCCGGTGGAGCCGGAGCCGCCGGTGAGGCCGGAGCCGGAGGTCGGCCCTGAGCCGCCGAGGCCGCCCGTGACGCCGTTCTGCTGGAGGTACTGCTTGCAGAGGGCGTGCAGCTTCTCCGCGCCGCCCACCGCGCGCTCCAGGCGCCGCCGGTCGCCGGGCGAGGTCCGGCCCGCTTCGTAGTCACGGCAGAGCGCGAGCACCGCCGCCCGCCGCTTCGCCGTGCCGGTGCCCAGGCCGCCCCCTCCGGGGGTGAGCTGCGGCAGCGGGTCCTTCGAGGCGCCGCCGCCCTTGTGACCGGGCGTCGGCGTGCCGTCCGACGAGCCGGGGGACGTGGGCGTGGCGGGCGCCGAGGAGTCCGGGCTCGCGTCGGGCGATCGCCCGGCGTCGTCCGAGGCATCCGCTCCGGGGCCCTGGCTCTCCAGCAGGCTGGGGGTGACGGCGGCCGTGGCGCTCGGGGACGGGTCGGCGTGGCCGCCGTAGAAGGGGGTGGGGAGGACGCCGGTGCCGGCGGCCACCGCGACGCCGCCGAGCGCGCAGCCGGCGAGGGCGACGGCGAGGCCGCGCCGGAACGGGCGGCCGATGCGAGTGCGTTCGGTGGTGCGGGACGCGCCGCCGCCGGGCACGGACCGCACCACGGGTATGCCGTCCTCCGCGGTGGCCCGCGCCGCGCCGCCGGCCGCGGCAGTGTCGCGCGTAGACCGTCCCGCCGAAGCCTGGCGGAACGCGGCGGCAGCGGCCTCCTCGCCGGGCAGCGGGGCGTCCGCCGGCGGGTGCGCGCCGGCCACGGCTGCGGCGTTGAGCAGGTCGTTCAGTTCGTCCGCGCCGAAGCCGCCGCCGGCATCGACCCGTTCGCCGCGCAGCAAACTCTCCGCGGCGTTCTTGTCGAGCCAGCTGTACCGGTCGTCGGCCATCACATGTCCTTCTGCGTCCGTGCGGCCGTTTCCGTCACACCTGGTACGTACGATTCCGTTCCGCCGGTCCGACAACCGCGGCGCGGGAAGGGCACACCTCCCACGGGCCCGCCGGCCGGCCTGCTCCCTGGTACAGGACGGTCCGGAAGCCCTTCCGGTTGCCCGTCCGGCACGGCTCCTTCGCGGGCGGCCGGGCCGTCCTCGCGGTCGGTGATCAGCTCGGCGAGCCGGCGCAGCCCGCGGTGGGCGGCCGTACGGACCGCGCCCGGGCGCTTGCCGAGCACCCCGGCCGCGCTCTTGGCGTCCAGCCCGACGACCACCCGCAGCACGACGGCCTCGGCCTGGTCCTGCGGGAGCTGGGAGATCAGCCGGAACGCGCGTCCGGTGCCGAGCGACTCCAGGGCCTCGTCGACCGTGTCGGACGGGCCCGGCTTCTCTGTGAGCTCGCTCTCGTCGCCGCCGATGGCCGGGCGGCGGCCGCGCATACGGATGTGGTCCAGCGCGCGGTTCCGGGCGATGCGGGCCGCCCAGCCGCGGAAGCGGTCGGCGTCACCGCTGAAGCGGGCGAGGTCCCGGGTGATCTGCAGCCAGGCTTCGGAGGCGACGTCCTCGGCGTCCGCTTCGCCCACCAAGGTCCGTACATATCCCAGCAGACGGGGATGTACGGCCCGGTAGACGGTACGGAAGGCCGTCTCGTCACCGTCCTGTGCCGCCTGTACGGCGACCGTCAACCGGCTGTCGTCCGGCTGAGTGTCGTCCCCTTGCACGGGTCCATCCTGTCGCACGCGGAGCATCCGCCGCCCGGTCGTTGCTGCCTACGTCTGCTGCCGGCGTCCGGCTACCGCAGGTAAAGGAACTGCTTCTGGCGCCGACGGTATCCCGTGGTGCCCCCTACGCCGAAGTAAGTACGCCTGGCGCCCGTCCGCCGGGCCCGCAGGGCCGCCGCAGGACGCGTGGCAAGCGCACCGACCGGCGCGGACCTGCACGTTACGGGCATCGGCCGCCCTGCGTCCAGAGTCGCCGGGATGCGGTCGTCCGTACGGCGAGTGACGCCACTGTGACGCTTTCGGGCCCGGTGGCGCTGTAGAGGATGAGGGCCCGGTGCGGCCCTCCCGCGAACGACGGCCGGGGCCTCTCCTGTGGGGGGTGGCGGCCCCGGCCGTCCCCCTTCTGTTCTTTACTTGTTCGCCTTGTGCGGCGGCTTCGCCCGCTTCCCGGGCTTCCCCGTGTGCGACTGCTTCGCCGTGTGCCCCCGCCCCTGTTCCTGCCGGGGCTTCGGGGGCTCTCCCTTTTCCTGATGAGGCTTCGGCCGCTTCGCGGGCTTCGTGTGCTTCGGCCCCTGCTTCGCCTTCGGCCCCGGCTTCGGTTTGCCGTGGTGGCCGTGATGGCCGTGGTGGCTGTACTTCCCCGGTCCCTCCGGCGTCCGTGGGGTTTCCGTGGAGGGCCGCGGCGGACGGAGGAGCGGGACGTTGGGGCGCGCGGGCAGGGACGGGCGGCCGGACGGGGGTACGGCGTGGCCGGGCGCGGTGGGGGACGGGGCGGGGCGCTCCGGGGTACTGCCGCTGAACGTACCGACCGACGCCACCGCCACGCCGCCCAGCAGCGCCGTCGCCAGCAGCGCGCCGAGCGCGGCACGTACCGGCCGCCCGGTACGCCACGGGCGCCGGTCGCCCCGCAGCCGGTCGCCCCGCAGCCAGGCGCCCCGGCGTCGAGTGTCCGCCGCGGACGCCCGGGCGTCCCGGGCGGCGCGGAACGCGGCGACCGCCTGCCGCTCCCCTTCCGGAGTGGCGGCCGCGCCCGCGCGCACCGCGGCGCCGAGCAGTTCGGCCAGCCCGGAGAGGCCGCCGGTGTCGTCTTCTCCGGACGCCGCACCGGCGTTCCTGGAACCGCCGCCCATGCGTGGCTTCCTCACCTTCGCCTCTTGTCCTTCGTTCCGCTTCGTTCTTCCCCGTTCCGCCGCACGCCCAGCTGCTCCGCCAGCCGCTGCAGCCCGCGGTGGGCCGACGTGCGGACGGCGCCGGGCCGCTTGCCCAGTACGCGGGCGGCGGCCGGGCCGTCGAGGCCGACCACGACGCGCAGCAGCACCGCCTCGCCCTGGTCGCGCGGCAGTCCCGCGATCAGGGCCAGCACCCGTTCGGTCGAGAGTGTCTCCAGGGCCTGCTCGGAGGTGCTGTGCGGGCCCGGGAGCTCGACCAGGTCCGGCTCGAACGCGGCAGCGCGCGGCCGTACCTTCTGGCGGCGCAGCAGGTCCAGCGCCCGGTGCCGGGCGATGGTCGCGGTCCAGCCGCGGAATCCCGCGCCGTCCCCGCTGAACCGCCCGAGGTCGCGGGCGATCTCCAGCCACGCCTCGGCGGCCACGTCCTCGGCCTCGTCGCCGACGAGGCCGCGCAAGTAGCCCAGCAGCCCCGGCTGCACCAGGCGGTACGCGGCCGCGAAGGCGGCCTCGTCCCCCTGCTGCGCCCGTGCCACTGCCGCGCCCAGCTCCCCGTCGTGCGCCTGCACGCGACGGGGTTCCCCTCCCCGGCCCAACCCCGTTGTCCCCTTCTCGGCGGATCCGCGGCGTCCGCGGCGGCGCGGTACGGATCAGGGCACCTGTGCCTCCATAGTCATCAGCGTCCGAGCGGACGGAAATGTCACAGTGCCGCGCCGGCGCGGCCCCGGCCGTGCAGCTGGAGATAGAAGGTCCGCAGCGAGTCCTCGGTGCCGAATTCGAAGCGGTTCACCACCCGCCCCAGCGGGTTCCACACCCGCCCGTCGGGCATCCGTACGCCGACCGGCTGCCCGAAGTGCGCGCGCTGCGCCTCGTCGAGGTCGACCCACACGGCACCGGCCTGGCGGACCAGCACCTCGCCGACGTACGCGCCGAGTCCGAAGAGCGCGTCCGCGGGCCGCGCCCGCCCCGTACCGCCCTTGCGCAGCCCGTCGACGAGGAAGTCGGCCACCCGCAGGCTGGCCACGGTGTAGTCGAGCGGCAGCCGGTTCCGCGCCGTCACCCGGGCGACGAACGCCGCCGCCCGGCCGCGCATCTCCGCCGCCGGCACCTGTCTCGCGGCCTCGTCCATCTGCTCCCCCTCGGCTGGACCGGATACCGGGAGGCCCGGTCCGGTTTCCCACAAGACCCAGCGGACGCGGACCGCGAATCATCACAGGACACGCCTCCATAGTGCGTTTTGCCCCGCAAAGTCCGCTCACTGGAGTGGACATCGTGCCCTGCGGTATAACCAGCCGGTTTTCTCGCCGATCACTGAGGAGTGGGCACGTGAGCCCTCGAAGACCGCGCACGTCGCGCTTGCCGCGCACGTCGCACGCGTACCGGCCGATGAGCCTGAGCAGCAGGGTGTGGGTGACGGCCGGTGCCGTCCTGCTGGGCGGCGCGGGGGTGGCGACGTACGCCGTCGCCGGTCCCGCGGGCCCCGACGGGAAGGCCCGCAAGCCCGCGGTCCACGACGTACGGCTGGCCGACCTCGGCTCGGGCCGCAAGGGCCTGCCGAAGCGGGACACCGACCGGTTCAGCGCCGTGATGGTGTCCTGGAACGACCCGCACGCCAAGGTGAAGGGCGTGCCCGAGGTGCGCTACCGCGCCGCCGGGACCGACGAGTGGTCGGGCTGGACGAAGCTGCCGGACGACCCGTACTCCGCGGACGGCGCGGAGGCCGAGCGGGCGGGGACGCGCGGCGGCACCACCTCGGTGTGGACCGGTGACGCGGACGGCGTCGAGGTGCGGCTGGTGCGCGCGGACGGCTCGGCGGCCCCCGGGCAGCCGGCCGGCCTGGAGGTGAACCTCCTCGACCCCGGTACCGGTTCCGGGCCGGCGACGGCGGCGTACGCGGCCCCGGCGGCGTACGCGGCTCCGGCGGCGTACGCCGAGGACCCCACGGCCACCCCCACCGCCCCGGCGGACGGCACCGCCGCCCCCTCGCCCTCCCCCACGGCACCGGCCACCGGCACGCCCTCCGCCACCCCGACGGAGACGGCCACCGCGACGCCCTCGCCCGCGCCCACCTCGACGGTTCCCGCGCCGCGCCCGTCGACGGTGGTGAAGCCGCCGGTCATCACGCAGCAGGAGTGGGGCGCCTCCACGGACTACGACGGCACGCCCTCGTACGGCACCGAGATCAAGGCCGCCGTCATCCACCACACCGGTGTCGACAGCGACAACAAGATCTCCTGCGCCGAGTCCCGGCAGCGGATGCGGACCATCCAGCAGGAGCACTTCACCCGCGGCTACTACGACATCGGCTACAACTTCGTCGTCGACAAGTGCGGGCAGATCTTCGAGGGCCGCAGCGGCGGCATGGAGCTGCCCGTCACGGGCGCCCATGACATCGGCTTCAACACCAACACGGTCGGTATCTCCTACATCGGCAACTACATGAGCGCCAAGCCGAGCCGGGCCGCGCTGGACGCCATCGCCCGGGTCGTCGCCTGGAAGTTCGGGATGTACGGGATCGACCCGCGGGGCAAGGTCACGCTGACCTCGGGCTCCGACAAGGACGTCGACGGCAACAAGATCCCCAAGGGTCAGTCCGTCGAGCTGCCGCGGGTCTTCGGCCACCGCGCCACCAACACCACCCTGTGCCCCGGCGACTACCTCAACGACAAGCTGGGCCTGATCGCCGACCTGGCGGCGAACCCCGGCGTCTCGCACGCCCTGGCCACCTCCGACGTCGACCGGGACGGCATCAGCGACCTGGTCGCCGGCACCCCGAAGGCGTCCTCGGGCGGGCGGGTCACCGTGCTGCCGGGCGGCATCAACGGCCCGGTGGCCGCCAAGAAGACCGCGCTCACCCAGTCCAGCGCGGGCGTGCCCGGCGCGAACGAGTCCGGCGACCAGTGGGGCGCCGCGACCGCCTGGGGCGACCTGAACGGCGACGGCTACGCGGACCTCTCGGTCGGCTCCCCCGGCGAGGACGACTCCTCCCACGCGGACCGCGGCGCGGTCACCCTGCTGTACGGCCCGGCCCTGAACACCGGCACGACCATGCAGCTCGGTGACGGCTTCTCGTACACCGGGGCCAAGTTCGGCTCCGCGGTCGCGGTCGGCGACTTCGACGCCGACGGCAAGGCGGACGTCTTCGCGGCGTCCACCGGCACCGGCGGCACGTGGGCAGCGCGGTACAGCAAGGGCGGTGAGGACGCCTCGACGATCAGCACGGCGTCCGGCGCGCTGGCGTACGCGGACGCCGCCTCCGGCGACTTCAACCGCGACGGCTACGCGGACGTGGCGCTCAACTACCGCGACACGGGCCTCATCGGCCGCGTCGTGTGGTTCAAGGGCGGCGCGAACGGCCTGACCAAGGTGGGCACGCTCTCCGTGAAGGGCGGGCGTTCGATCGCCGCGGGCGACGTCAACGGCAACGGTTACGACGACATCGCCATCGGCCAGCCGTACACCTCGGAGTCCGGCGCGTACGCGGGCGGCCAGGTCACCGTGGTCCCCGGCACCGCCACCGGCTTCACCACCACCGGCATGAAGACCGTCCACCAGGACACCACCGGGGTCCCGGGCGCCGCCGAGTCGGGCGACGCGCTGGGCTGGTCGGTCTCGGTGGGCGACTACGACGCCGACGGGTTCGCGGACGTGCTGGCGGGCGCCCCGAATGAGGACACCACCCGGGACGGGACCAACCGCAGCAACTCGGGCACCTCGCTCCTGCTGCGCGGCACCTCGACCGGCCTCACCGGAACCGGCGCGCTCTCCCTCCACCAGGACACCAGCGGGGTGTCCGGCGCGACCGAGACCGACGACAAGCTGGGCTCCGCCGCCTCGCTGACGGACCTCTCCGGCTACGGCCGCGCCGACCTGACCCTCGGCGCCGAGGGCGAGGACGCGGGCAACGGCACGCTGCTGCACATCCCGAGCAACAGCACGGGCGTCAGCCCGTCGCAGGCCGTCTACTTCGGCCTGACCCAGCTCGGTACGCCGACGGGCGCCCGGCTGGGGCAACAGCTGACGCCCTGATCCGGTACCGGCCCCGGAAGCCTGCGGCTCAGACGGCGCCGCGTGCCTGTCGCGAGACCACCGCGCGCAGCACGCGGCGCCCCTCTGCGGAGACCTCCACCGCCTGCCGCAGGCCCGCCGAGCCGTGCCCGGCCAGCAGTTCCAGGATGGTCGTCTGGCGCCGGACCTCGGCCTCGACCAGCGGGGTCATGCCGTCCGTACGGCCCGCGCGCCGGTCCTCCAGGGTGTCCGCGCCCTCGTACGGCTTGCCGGCGGCATCCAGCAGGTGGTGGAGGTGGAGCGCCGTGCCGGAGCAGGCGTCGGCCCAGGCGCGGAGCGCCTCCTCGTCGGAGCCCGTGGCCGGTGCGGCGTCGAGCATCCGGCGGGCCAGTACGGCCGGCTCGGTCCCGTCCGGCGCCCCGTCCGCGGGGCCCGGCGGCAGCACGGCCCGTACCGCCGCGAGCTGGGTGCCCCACTCGGCGCCGTCCGCCGTCAGGCTCGCCCACAGCGGGCGCAGCGCGTCGTCGTCCGCGCCGAGCAGCGGCAGGCAGCGGTCCAGGCAGGCGAGGCCGCTCGCCGCGAGCCCGCGCGCATCGGCCCGCGCGAGCAGTTCCACCAGGCTCATGACGTACGCCTTCCCTCCGCACCCGGCACTTCCTTGCTGGGAGTACTGCGTGCCGGGGCGCGGGAACGTCACAGCGGACCGGGACGAAGCGGCATGAAGGCGTACGTCCGGGCTTTTCAGCGCGTGGGTGCCACCGTCGCCGCCCGGGCCTTGAAGTCCGTCCAGGACAGCGACGGCTTGCGCGGGTCCCAGACCTTTTGGGCCAGCGCGGCGAGCGGCAGCCGGATGCCGCGGGCGACCTGCTCGGTGGTCTGGGACTGGGCGAGGTCGCACCAGACGCCGAAGCGGGCGCCGGGGACGCGGTCGGGCCCGGCCAGCGAGGCCGGGACCGCCTTGCTGCCGCGCAGCACGGCCGGGGTCCACTCCTTGTAGATGCGCTCGCCGGTCGGGTACGTGAAGTCGTTCGGCTGGCCGAGGACGTAGTAGAGGTACTCGTCGTTGAGGTTGACGACCGTGCGGCCCTCCTTCAGGAACGCGGCCGGGTCGTTCGCGCCGATCTCCTTGCCGGTCCAGTACGCCACCGTGCGGTCCTTGTCGGGGGTGACGACCTTGCTGTCGTGGAAGCCGTCGTTCCAGGCCTCGACGTGCCGCACGCCCGCCTTGCGCAGGGTCTTCTCGCGGTCGTTGAGCCAGCCGGTCGTCAGGTCCTGCACAGTGGCCTTGGCGCCGTACTTCTTGGTGGCGGCGCGCGCGAGCTGCGGATAGGTGGTGCCGGGCGACTTCACGGTCAGGGCGCGGTACTCGTCGCCGCCCAGGTGCCAGCGCGGCCCGGGCACGCCCTCCTCGGCGAACAGCTTGGCGTACTCGCGCAGCAGGTCGTCGACGATCTGCGCGGCCTTGGGCTGCGAGATGTCGATGGCGCCGCGCTGACTGGTACCGGCGGCGCTGCGCAGCTGGAGCGAGGGGTGCTTGTCGATCACGGCGCCGAGGTGGCCCGGGGAGTCGATCTCGGGGATGACGGTGATGTGCAGCTCGCGGGCGAGCTTCACCAGGTGGCGGACCTGGGCCTTGGTCAGGTGGTCCGGGGAGACGATCTCCGGGTGACTGGAGCTCTCGATGCGGAACGCCTGGTCGTCGGAGAAGTGCAGCTGGAGCTGGTTGAGCTTGAGGTCGGCCATCTCCCGGACGCGCTTTTCCAGCCAGTCCGCGCTGAAGTGCTTGCGCGCGGTGTCGACGAGCAGGCCGCGCTGGGCACGGTCGGGCCGGTCCTGGATCGTGCCCTCGGGGACGCCGCCGGAGGCCCGTACGGACTGCACGACCGTGCGGGTGGCGTTGAAGATCCCGGTGTCGGTGGGCGCGGACAGGGTGAGGCGGGTGTCGCGGGCGGTGAGCGTGTACGCCTCGTCGGCGGTGCTCGCGGGGGCCGCGTTGTTCTGGTCCGCCGCCTTGCCCTTGCCCGAGAGCGTCAGCTCGACGTCGCCGGGGCGCGCGTCGTCCTTCCAGGACAGCTTCAGGCCGCCCAGGTCGGCGGCGAGCCGGCGGGCCTCGTCGGCGACCGGGCTGTTCCGGCCGGCGGGCACGACCACGCGGGCGTTCTTCGAGACGCGCCAGCCGGTGCCGTCGGCGGCCTTGAAGCCGCGGACCGCGGGGATCGTGCGCGGGGGTCCCTTGACCGCGGCCCAGCGGGGCGTGGGCGCTGCGGAGGACGCGGCGGACGTGGGCGACTTGGAATCCTGGTTTCCGGTACCGCTGCCGCCGCCGTGCTGCGCGGAGCTGTCCGAGCAGCCGGTGATGGTCAGGGCCGAGGCGGCCAGTGCCACCCATGCCGTCAGCTTCCTCATCTACGCAAACCTCCCTTTCCAGGGCGAAGTATGGCCAGCTAGAGAAATGTCCCGTCCACTACGCGCGCGAAAGCTCTCTCATCCGGGTGAAATTCGCGCATCCGTCGGACAGAAGGCGACTTGCGTCGTTACGGTGACGTCTCGCCCGCCCGTCACCCACCTCCATCCCCGGAAGACGGCGCGAGCGCCGACAGGCCCTCCTTTCCCAGGGCCCTCGCCGCCCCCGACGGCGTGCCGGCCCCGCCGGAGTCGTCCCGGTCCCGCGCGCCGCGCGCGCTGTCCCTGCTGCCCGAGGAGATCACGCTGTCCAGTGAGCCCCCGGCCGCCCCGCCGACCACGCTGCACGCTCCCCCCTCCGGCATACCTTCGCAGAAGTGCCGGCCGCGCCGGACGCCTCCCGACGGCGCGTCCGGACTCGACCGCTTCAATTCGGCCGCCGCCGGCGCCGCCGAGGCCGCGCTGCTGGCCTGCTGCGGCAGCCGCCGCTGGGCCCGCCGGATCGCCGCGCACCGCCCGTACCCCGACCTGGAAGCGCTGCTGGCCGCCGCCGACGAGGCCAGCTACGACCTCAGCCCGGGCGACCTCGCCGAAGCACTCGCCGAGGAGTCCCTCTCCCCGCAGCCGCTCGCGGGCGCCCGCGGCCGAGGCACCCTCGCGGCGCACACCGCGCTGCGCGCCGCGCACGCCGAGTACGAGCGCCGCTTCCGGCACGCCTTCGTGATCTGCCTGGACGGGCTGCGCGAGGAGGAGCTGCTGGACCGCGTGCTGAGCGGGATCAGGGACCGGCTGGGGCACGAGCCGGACGAGGAGCGCGCCATCGCCGCCGACGAGCTGCGCCGGATCGCGCGGGGGCGGCTCGCCCATCTTGCGGGTGTTGCGGGCGAAGGTCCGTGATTTCCGTATTCCTCCCTGTCCGTCGGCCCGTCCGATAGCCCGTCCGTGCTTGTTTGATCACACCTGAGGACCCCGGCGGGAGGAACCGACAAGTCGTCGCTACGATGGCCAGGGCCGGTGGACCGTACCCGGCCGGGCCAGACCGACAGTGAAGCCGGCAGGCCCCAGTCCCCGCTCCCGGAGGGTTTTTCCGTGCCGGCTGGAACGCTGTATCGCGGCCGGGAAGGTATGTGGTCCTGGGTGGCTCATCGAGTCACCGGCGTCCTCATTTTCTTCTTCCTGTTCGTGCACGTGCTCGACACCGCTCTCGTCCGTGTCTCCCCGGAGGCCTACGACGACGTCGTCGCCACGTACAAGACGCCTCTCGTCAACGTGATGGAGTACGGCCTCGTGGCCGCCATCCTCTTCCACGCGCTCAACGGCCTGCGCGTCGTGGCCGTGGACTTCTGGTCCAAGGGCACGAAGTACCAGAAGCAGCTGCTGTGGACCGTTGTCGGTGTCTGGCTTGTCCTGATGGCCGGCGCCTTCTACCCCGTGCTGCAGCACACCCTGCGCACGCTGTTCGGGAGCTGATGAAGCGCGATGTCCTCTGCTGAGACGACTCCTGTGAACGACTCCGTGTCCCTGTACGACGTGGACAACCCGGCTCCCGTCATCGAGCCGCCCCGCGCCCGTACCAAGAAGACCCCGCGGTCGACCCGGACCAACTTCGAGCTGTACGGCTGGCTGTTCATGCGGCTGTCCGGCATCGTGCTGGTCGTCCTGGTCCTCGGCCATCTGCTGCTCCAGCTGGTGCTGGACGGCGGCGTGAGCAAGATCGGCTTCGCCTTCGTGGCCGGTCGCTGGGCCTCGCCGTTCTGGCAGGCATGGGACCTGATCATGCTGTGGCTGGCGATGCTGCACGGCGCCAACGGCCTGCGTACGGTCATCAACGACTACGCGCAGCGGGACAACACCCGCTTCTGGCTGAAGATGCTGCTGTACGCCGCCACGGTGTTCACCGTCCTTCTGGGCACGCTGGTGATCTTCACCTTCGACCCGAACATCCGCTAAAGCCGGGGCTGACTGGAACAATGAAGATCCACAAGTACGACACCGTCATCGTCGGCGCGGGTGGCGCCGGCATGCGCGCGGCCATCGAGTCGACCAAGCGCAGCCGCACCGCCGTCCTGACGAAGCTCTACCCGACCCGCTCCCACACCGGCGCGGCGCAGGGCGGCATGGCCGCCGCCCTCGCCAACGTCGAGGAGGACAACTGGGAGTGGCACACCTTCGACACGATCAAGGGCGGCGACTACCTGGTCGACCAGGACGCCGCCGAGATCCTGGCGAAGGAGGCCATCGACTCGGTCCTGGACCTCGAGAAGATGGGCCTGCCGTTCAACCGCACCCCGAACGGCACGATCGACCAGCGCCGCTTCGGCGGTCACTCCCGTAACCACGGTGAGGCCCCGGTCCGCCGGTCCTGCTACGCCTCGGACCGCACAGGCCACATGATCCTCCAGACGCTGTACCAGAACTGCGTCAAGGAGGGCGTGGAATTCTTCAACGAGTTCTACGTGCTCGACCTGCTCCTGCAGGAGGTCGACGGCGTCAAGAAGTCCGCGGGCGTCGTGGCGTACGAGCTGGCCACCGGCGAGATCCACGTCTTCCAGGCGAAGTCGATCATCTTCGCGTCCGGCGGCACCGGCAAGTTCTTCAAGGTGACCTCCAACGCACACACGCTGACCGGTGACGGCCAGGCCGCGGCCTACCGCCGCGGGCTGCCGCTGGAGGACATGGAGTTCTTCCAGTTCCACCCGACCGGCATCTGGCGCATGGGCATCCTGCTGACGGAGGGCGCCCGTGGTGAGGGCGGCATCCTCCGCAACAAGGACGGCGAGCGCTTCATGGAGAAGTACGCGCCGGTCATGAAGGACCTCGCGTCCCGTGACGTCGTCTCGCGCTCCATCTACACGGAGATCCGCGAGGGCCGCGGCTGCGGTCCCGAGGGCGACCACGTCTACCTCGACCTGACCCACCTGCCGCCGGAGCAGCTGGACGCCAAGCTGCCCGACATCACCGAGTTCGCGCGGACCTACCTCGGCATCGAGCCCTACACGGACCCGATCCCGATCCAGCCGACCGCGCACTACGCCATGGGCGGCATCCCGACCAACGTCGAGGGCGAGGTGCTGGCCGACAACACCACCGTCGTGCCGGGCCTGTACGCCGCCGGCGAGGTCGCCTGTGTCTCCGTGCACGGCGCCAACCGCCTCGGCACGAACTCGCTGCTGGACATCAACGTGTTCGGCCGCCGCGCGGGCATCGCCGCCGCGGAGTACGCGCACGCCAACGAGTTCGTCGAGCTGCCCGAGAACCCGGCCAAGCAGGTCCAGGACCAGGTCGAGCGGCTGCGCGACTCCAACGGCACGGAGAGCGTGACCAAGCTCCGTACCGAGCTGCAGGAGTGCATGGACGCCAACGTGATGGTGTTCCGCACCGAGCAGACGATCAAGACGGCGGTCGAGAAGATCGGCGAGCTGCGCGAGCGGTACCTGAACGTGTCCGTCCAGGACAAGGGCAAGCGCTTCAACACCGACCTGCTGGAGGCCATCGAGCTGGGCAACCTGCTCGACCTGGCCGAGGTCATGGCGGTCTCGGCGCTGGCTCGCAAGGAGTCCCGCGGCGGTCACTACCGCGAGGACTACCCGAACCGCGACGACGTCAACTTCATGCGGCACACCATGGCGTACCGCGAGGTCGGCGCAGACGGCAAGGAGTCGATCCGCCTCGACTACAAGCCGGTCGTCCAGACCCGCTACCAGCCGATGGAGCGTAAGTACTGATGAGCACCCCCACGCTTGACAAGCACTCGGCGGCGCTGGACGCGGCCGAGAGCACCGCCGCCCAGAAGATCACCGTCACCTTCCGCATCCGCCGGTTCAACCCGGAGGTCTCGGCGGACGCGAGCTGGCAGGACTTCCAGCTGGAGCTGGACCCGAAGGAGCGCGTGCTCGACGGTCTGCACAAGATCAAGTGGGAGCAGGACGGCACGCTGACCTTCCGCCGCTCCTGCGCGCACGGCATCTGCGGCTCCGACGCCATGCGGATCAACGGCAAGAACCGGCTGGCCTGCAAGACGCTGATCAAGGACATCAACCCTGAGAAGCCCATCACGGTCGAGGCCATCAAGGGCCTGACGGTCCTGAAGGACCTGGTCGTGGACATGGAGCCGTTCTTCCAGGCGTACCGCGACGTGATGCCCTTCCTGATCACGAAGGACACCAACGAGCCGACCCGCGAGCGGCTGCAGACCGCCGAGGACCGCGAGCGCTTCGACGACACCACCAAGTGCATCCTGTGCGCCGCGTGCACCTCTTCGTGCCCGGTGTTCTGGAACGACGGCCAGTACTTCGGCCCGGCGGCGATCGTCAACGCGCACCGCTTCATCTTCGACTCGCGTGACGAGGGCGGTGAGCAGCGCCTGGAGATCCTGAACGACAAGGACGGCGTCTGGCGCTGCCGTACGACCTTCAACTGCACGGACGCCTGCCCGCGCGGTATCGAGGTCACCAAGGCGATCCAGGAGGTCAAGCGAGCGCTGATCACCCGGCGCTTCTGATCTCGGCCTGAGCCTGTGAAGAGCCCCTGTCCGGTTTTCGTACCGGACAGGGGCTCTTCGCGTAGGTACGCCCGCCGTGCCGGGGAATGCTCAGTCGTATGACGAACGACACCGCCCCCCTCTCCCCGCACCGGCCCCTGCCTCCGCTCTCCGCCACCGTCACCGGTTCCGGCCCGGGCATCGTCCTGGCCCACGGCGCCACCGGCAGCATCGACGACAACTACGCCCGCCTGTTACCGGCGCTCGCCGCCTCCCACACCGTCGTCGCGCCCGACTACCCCGGCTCGGGCCGCACCCCGCGCGCGGCCGGGCCGCTCACCCTGGACGGCCTCACCGACGCGGTCGTGGACGGCGCGGTCGCCGCGGGCCTGGAGACCTTCACCCTGGTCGGGTACTCGCTCGGCGCGGCCGTCGCCGTCCGCACCGCCACCCGCTACCCGCAGCGCGTCAGCGGCCTCGTGCTGACCGCGGGGCTGGCCGTCCCGGACCGCCGCATCGACCTCTGGCTCGCGCTCTGGCAACGCCTGCTGGCGCAGGACGACTACGCGGGCCTCGCGCTGGCCCGCACGCTCAGCGGCTGGTCCCCCGGCCGCCTCCAGGACCTGCCGCACGCCGACCTGGACGCACTGCTGGACCCCTGCCCGGAGCTGGTGCCCGACGGCTCGGCGGACCAGGCGGCGCTCGTACGGACCCTGGACACCCGCGCCGACCTGCCGCGGATCGCCGTCCCGACGCTCGTCATCGCCACCCTCCACGACCAGCTCGTCGACCCCGCACACTCCCGCTATCTGGCCGAGCACATACCCGGCGCGCAGTACGCCGAGCTCGCGGCCGGCCACGTGCCGATGTACGAGTGCCCCGAGGAGTGGGAGCGGCTGATCACCGGCTTCCTCGCCGCGCACGGCCTCTAAGCAGCCCCTGCGGTCCCCCGCGTCCCGGCCGCTCACTTAGGGTCGGGGCGTGGACGACGCGAAGCAGGTATCCCGGGGAGAGCAGACGCGGGCGCTGATTCTGGCCACCGCGATGCGGCTCTTCGAGGAACGCGGTTACGACCGGACGACGATGCGGGCCATCGCCCAGGAGGCGGGCGTCTCCACCGGCAACGCGTACTACTACTTCGCCTCCAAGGAACACCTGATCCAGGGGTTCTACGACCGGATCGCCGAGGAGCACGCGGCGGCGGCCCGCGAGGTGCTGGCCACCGAGGACGGGCTCGCCGACCGGATCCGCGGGGTGCTGCTGGCCTGGCTGGACGTGGCGGCGCCGTACCACCGGTTCGCCGCGCAGTTCTTCAAGAACGCCGCCGACCCCGACAGCCCGCTCAGCCCCTTCTCCGAGGCGTCCCGCGGCCCCCGCGAGGCCGCCGTCGCGCTGCACCGCGAGGTGCTGGCGGGCGCGGGCGTGAAGGCGGCGCCCGAGCTGGCCGAGCAGCTCCCGCGGCTGCTGTGGCTGCACCAGATGGGCCTAGTGCTGTTCTGGGTGTACGACCGGTCGCCGGACTGCGCCCGCAGCCGCGCGCTGGCCGCCCGTACGGCGCCGCTGATCGCCCGCGCCGTCGCCGCGTCCCGCTACCGGCTGCTGCGCCCGCTGGTGCGCGAACTGACCGATCTGCTGGACGACTTCCTCACGCCCGGCCCCGACCGGCCTCCGTCTCGGTGACCTTGTCGAGGAACGCGTCGAGGTTCAGGGTCATCCTGGCCACCTTGTCCTCGACCGTGAGGTGCTCCTCGTAGCGGCTCGCCAGGTCCGGCTGCTTCTTGCCGCGCAGGTAGAGGGAGCAGGCGAGGTCGGCGCAGACGTAGGCGCCGACGGTGTTGCCCTGCCGGCCCGCGGCGCCCGCGCGGCGGGCGGCGAGGAGGCTGACGCCCGAGCCGCCGTGCCCGGTGAGGCAGAAGGAGCAGACCGTGGTCTTGGTGAAGGTGCGGCGGACGTTCGTGGGGCGGCGCAGCGTGACGCCGAGCGGGCCGTCCGCGCGCGGCACGACGAGATAGGCCCGGTCGGGCGCCTGGGGGTCCCGCCAGCCGAGGAAGTCCAGGTCGGCCCACGGCAGTGCGGCGAGCCCTGCGGGGAGGTTCAGCCGCTGCGCCTCGCCCTTCGAACAGTTCACGAAGGATGCGCGGATGTCGGGTTCTGCCAGCGGGTCCATGATCCTGAAGCTAACAGGCGGTACGGACGGGCGTCGCCCGGTTTTTCTGCTACGCGTGCAGGGACGCGAGCTGGACGACCGTGACGTCCGGCGGGGCGCCGACGCGGACCGGCGGACCCCAGGCGCCCGCGCCGCGGGTGACGTAGAGCTGGGTGTCGCCGTAGCGGTCCAGGCCCGCGACGGTGGGGTTGGCGGTCGCCGCGATCAGGTTGCCGGGCCAGAGCTGGCCTCCGTGGGTGTGCCCGGAGAGCTGGAGGTCGACGCCGTGCCGTACCGCCTCGTGGATCATCACCGGCTGGTGGGCGAGCAGCACGGAGGCACGGGACCGGTCGCGGTCGCCCAGGGCGCGGTCGTAGTCCGGCCCGTCGGCGTGATTCTCGCCGGAGATGTCGTTGACGCCGGCGAGGTCGAAGCCGGGCAGCTCCACGCGGGCGTTCTCCAGCGGGTGGACGCCCAGCTCGCGTACGTGGTCCACCCACGCGTGCGCGCCGGAGAAGTACTCGTGGTTGCCGGTGACGAAGTACGCGCCGTGCCGGGCGGTCAGCGCGCGCAGCGGCTCCGCGGCCGGGCCCAGGTCCGCCACGCTGCCGTCGACGAGGTCGCCGACGATCGCGATCAGGTCGGGGTTCGCGCGGTTGACCGTGTCCACGACCCGCTGGGTGTGCGCGCGGCCCAGGACCGGGCCGAGGTGGATGTCGCTGACGACGGCGATGCGGAAGCCGTGCGCGGCGCGCGGCAGCTTGGCGAGGGGCACGGTCACCCGCTTCAGGCGCGGCCCGCTGAGCACGCTGTACGTGCCGTACCCGACCGTCGCGGCGGCGGCGGCCGACGCCCCGACGGCCACCGAACGGGCGACGAAGAGCCGCCGGGAGGGGGCGGCGGGGGCGACGGCGGGAGGCGCGCTCCCGGCCGCCACGTCGCCGCCCGCGCCTGCGGGCACCGGCTCCGACTCTCGTACTGGCTCCGGCACTCTTACCGGCTTCGGCACCGCCTCGCGCACCCGCACCCGCAGCCACACCGCGCGTACCACCTCGCCCGCCAGCAGGGCGAGGGTCAGGTAGAGCACCAGGGCGAGCCAGAGGTAGCCCGGCCAGGCGAGGAGCTGCTGGAGGCGGAACGGCGCGCCCGCGCGGGGCGCGACCAGCGCGCCGACGGTGAGCAGCGGCAGCAGCACGGCGAGCACGGTGCCGGTCCGGCGCGCGGCCCCGCCGCGGGCGGTCGTGTCGCGGACCAGGCGGCGCCACAGGTACCAGTGGACCGCGCCGAGCAGCGCGAAGATCGCCGCGACGACCAGGAGGAAGATCACGTACCGGACTTCTCGCCCGCCGGGGCCGCGGCGCCGCGCCGCAGGGCCCGTACGCCACGGAACCCGATCACTCCGATTGCCGTCCCCAAGAGAAAGGACGTCACGGCGAGCGCCAGATGCACCCAGAAATAGGCAGTCGGGTCACCTGCGTCATCGAAGGCGAGACCACTTCCGTCCTTGACCAGATTCTTGACGAAAGTGATCCAGATGAACCAGCTCCAGACCCCGAAGGCGAGCAGGAACCAGGAGACGGGGCGCGAGAGCTTCATGCCTTCCAGTATGAGCGGCGGGTCCGTAGGGCTGTCGTCAGGGGCCGTGTCGCGCGGGGCGGCGACGGCAGCGCCGGGCACGGCGGGTACGTTCACCGTCGTGCCGACGATCTCTCCCTCCGCCACCCCGTCCCCCACCCGCCGCCGCACCGCCCGTACGACCGCGGCCGCCGCCCTGGTGTGCGCCGCGCTGACCGCACCGCTGGCCGTGGCCGCACCTGCCCACGCCGACGACGCGAAGCCCTCGAAGACGCCCACGCCGCCCGCCGCGATGTCCGCGGTCGGCGGCGACCTGCTGGCGAAGCCCGGCACGCAGGTCCGGCTGAAAGACGGCGCCCCGAAGCTGCCCAAGGGCCTCTCCGCGCGCTCCTGGATCGTCTCCGACCCGGAGACCGGTGACGTGCTCGCCGCGCACAACGCGCACTGGCGGCTGCCGCCCGCCTCCACGCTGAAGATGCTCTTCGCCGACACCCTGCTGCCGAAGTTCCCCAAGACCGAGAAGCACAAGGTCGCGCCGGAGGACCTGGCGGGCATGGGCGAGGGCAGCAGCCTGGTGGGCATAAAGGAGAACCAGACCTACACGGTCCACGACCTGTGGCTGGGCGTCTTCCTGCGCTCCGGCAACGACGCGGTGCACACCCTCGCCGCGATGAACCACGGCGTGCCGCAGACCGTCCGCGACATGCAGGCGCACGCGGACCAGCTCAACGCGCACGACACGCACGTCGTCACCCCGGACGGCTACGACGCGAAGGGGCAGGTCTCCAGCGCGTACGACCTGAGCCTGTTCGCCCGCTCCGGGCTGCAGAACGCCGACTTCCGGGAGTACTGCTCGACGGCGTTCACGCAGTTCCCCGGCGAGCAGAAGAAGGGCAAGAAGCGCGAGACCTTCGGCATACAGAACACCAACCGGCTGCTGACCGGCGCGTTCGGCATGAAGCCGTACAAGGGCATCGCGGGAGTGAAGAACGGCAACACCACGAACGCGGGCTCGACCTTCACCGGCGTCGCGCAGCGCGGCGACAAGGTCCTCCTCGTCACGGTCATGAACCCGGCCAAGAAGGACCTCAACGAGGTCTACAAGGAGACCGCCGCGCTGTTCGACTGGGGGTTCGCCGCGCGGGACAAGGTCGAGCCGGTGGGGCGGCTGGTCGGCCCGAAGAGCGAGGAGGGCGACGCCGGCAAGCACAGCACCGCCAAGCAGCACGGCAAGCAGGGCGCGGCGCACCTGGCCGCCACGGAGGGCGACGGGCGGAGCGGCGCGTGGGCCGCGCTGGGCATCGCGGGCGGCGCACTGATCGTCCTCGGCGCCGTAGCCCTCACGGTCCACCGCCGCTGGCCCCTCCCGGACCTGGTACGACGCCGGGGGCGCTGAGCCGTCCCCCCGAGGCCACGGCCATGCACCGACCGCACGCACAGGACCACCGAGAGGATCCGCTGATGAACCGTTCCGAGGCGAGCCGGAAGAAGAACGTCAAGCAGGTCGCTGCGGTCATCGCCCTCGTCGGATTCCTTGCGGTATCGCTGTGGCTCGGTGACGAGCTGTGGGATCTGGCCGTGTACTGGCCGGCTACCGGCATCGGATTCGGCGTCACCGTCGGCGTGCTGCTGCCGATCACGTTCACGGCCGCCAAGCGCTCCTTCCGCCGGGTCAACCCGGCCGAGGGTGAGCGCTCGCCTCGATGGGCCGTGGCCGGCATCGCGTGGGCGGCCGTGGCCGTGGTGAGCGGGATGGCCGTCTCCCGCGCGATCCCCGGAAGGAGGACCTCCTCGAAGCCCTGCACCAGCGAGTGGGCGCCATGCTGGGTGAACCACCTCTATCCGGGCGCCTTCCTCGTGGTACTCGGCAGTTTGGCCGCGACGGCGGCCATCATGACCTGGGGGCCGAGCTGGATGCCCAAGCTGCGCGGCCAGTCCCGCCGGCTCCGCCGGTAACCGCCGAGGCCGGCGCGGCGGCGCGGCGGCCCGGGAGGCGCTACGCGGCGTCCTCCGCGGCCCCGCCGGACCCGCCCGGGGTGGCGGCAGGCACCTCCACCGGCTCGTCGGCCGGTTTCTGGGTGGCCGTCCAGGCTGCGCAGAAGACCAGCAGCTTCGCGGTGAAGTTGATCCACAGCAGCAGCGCGATCGGCGTGCCGAACGCGCCGTACATGTTCTTCGACGCGACGCCCTGCAGATAGCCGCTGAGGGCGTACTTCAGTACCTCGAAGCCGACCGCGCCGATCAGTGCCGCGACGGCCACGGCGCGCCGCGGCGGCTCCGCGCCGGGCAGCTGGGTCAGGACGTACGCCAGCAGCAGGAAGTCCGCGAGCACGGCGATCAGGAAGCCCGCCAGCTTCAGCAGGACGCTGCCCGCGCCGTCCTCGGGGATGCCGATGGCCTGCGCCACCCGGCCCACCGCCGCCGAGGCGAAGACCGAGCAGGCCAGCGAGACCAGCGCCACCCCGCCCAGGCCCAGCAGCAGCGCGCCGTCCCGGGCCTTGGCGAGGAAGAAATTGCCGTCCTCGTCGTCGTTCTCCCACACCGCCCGCAGGCAGTCCCGCAGCGACTGGACCCAGCTCACGCCGGTGAAGAGCAGCGCGGCACCGGCGATCACCCCGACCGTGCCCGCGTTGTCCACCAGCGAGCCGATGTCCAGCTGCCCGGCGATGCCGGGGACCTGGTCGGCGAGCCGGCCCTGGAACTCGCGCAGCTGCGCGTCGCTGAGCAGCGCGGCACCGATGGCCGCCGCCACCGTGAGCAGCGGAAAGAGCGCCACGAAGCTGGTGAAGGTGAGGGCCGCTGCCAGCCGGGTCCAGTGCACGCGGTCCATCCGCTGGTACGCCCGCCACAGGTGGGTGCGCATCAGCCACACCACCGCGGGTCCGATCAGCGGCAGCCTGGTCAGCCACTCCATGAGCCGCGGGTACCCCTTCCCGTGCCGTTGTCCCCCATCCGGCGGAACCCTAGCTTCCGGATCGCCGCGTACGGCGCAGACGCGCCAGGGCCGGGATTACCGGGAGGGCGCCGGCGGCCGGGTGAGGTCGGCCTGCCGCGGCACGCCGCCGACCGGCGCGCCGAAAGGGTACTCGCGCTCCAGCCGCCACACGCCGTCCGCGCCCTGCTGGTACAGCGCGAAGCCGCCGATCGTCCACGCGGCCTCGAAGTCCGCCAGCTCCCGCTGGGCCCGGTCCATCTCCTCCTCGGACGTGCCGTGCGCGACGGTGACGTGCGGGTGGTACGGGAACTGCAGCTCACGGGCGCACGGCCCGGACGCGGCGCGGATGCGCTCCTGCAGCGCCGTGCAGCCCGCCATGCCGTCGACGAGCTTGACGAAGACGACGGGCGAGAGCGGCCGGAAGGTGTCCGTGCCCTTCAGGCGCAGCGTGAAGGGCCGGAAGTCCGCCGCGACCTCGGCGAGGTACTTCTCGACCCGCGGCAGATCGGCGGGGTCGGCCTCGGTGGGCGGCAGGAGGGTGACATGAGTGGGGATGGCGTGCGCGGCCGGATCCCCGAAGCGCGCGCGCTGCTCCTGGAGGAAGCGGCCGTACGGCTCCGGGACCGCGATCGAAACGCCGAGCGTTACGGTCCCCACTGCGTTCTCCTCCCTGAAACGGATGGTGTCCCCGGATGCCAGTGTGCCGGGTGCGCCGCCTTTACGGCGAGCGGCGTCGGTCCTGCCGTCGGCGGGACCTTGGCCCCCTGTGCGGGGGCCGCGGCGCGTCCCGGCGTGCTGTCAGTGCTTGGCGGGCAGGAAGCCGATCCGGTCGTACGTGGTGGCCAGCGTCTCGGCGGCCACCGCGCGGGCCTTCTCGGCACCCTTGGCCAGGATCGAGTCCAGCGTCTCGGGGTCGTCGAGGTATTCCTTCGTACGGTCCCGGAAGGGTGTGACGAAGTCGACCATCACCTCGGCCAGGTCGGTCTTGAGCGCGCCGTACATCTTGCCCTCGTAGTCCTTCTCCAGCTGCGGGATGTCCGTGCCGGTGAGGGTGGAGAGGATGGTCAGGAGGTTGGACACGCCGGGCTTGGCCTCGCGGTCGAAGCGGATCACCGTGTCCGTGTCGGTCACCGCGCTCTTGATCTTCTTGGCCGTGGCCTTGGGCTCGTCGAGCAGGTCGATGATGCCCTTCGGCGAGGACGCCGACTTGCTCATCTTGATCAGCGGGTCCTGAAGATCCTGGATCTTCGCGGTCTCCTTCACGATGTACGGATTCGGAATCGTGAAGGTGTCACCGAAGCGCGTGTTGAAGCGGTCCGCGAGGTCGCGGGTCAGCTCCAGGTGCTGGCGCTGGTCCTCGCCGACCGGGACCTGGTTGGCCTGGTACAGCAGGATGTCCGCGACCATCAGCACGGGGTATGTGAAGAGGCCGACCGTCGTGCGGTCCTGGCCCTGCTTGGCCGACTTGTCCTTGAACTGGGTCATCCGGGACGCCTCGCCGAAGCCGGTGAGGCAGTTCAGCACCCAGCCGAGCTGCGCGTGCTCCGGCACGTGGCTCTGGACGAAGAGGGTGCAGCGCTCGGGGTCCAGACCGGCGGCGAGCAGCTGGGCGACCGCGACGCGGGTGTTCGCGCGCAGCTCCTTCGGGTCCTGAGGCACGGTGATCGCGTGCAGGTCCACGACCATGTAGAAGGCGTCGTGGGACTCCTGGAGCGCTACCCACTGGCGGACAGCGCCGAGGTAGTTGCCGAGGTGGAAGGAGCCGGCGGTGGGCTGGATACCGGAGAGCACACGCGGACGATCGAGAGCCATGCCACTCATTCTCTCAGGTCCCCGGCCCGTCCTGGCCGCCGGTGGGAATACCGGCAGGTACGGGGCGGACGACCGGCGGGTACAGGGTGGACGACGGCACGTACGCGGCGGGCGACCGGCTGGCGTCACGGAGCGCAGCGGCCACTGCCACGGAGAGTCCGGCCTGCTCCGTAAGACACCCCTAGCGGATCACGTGCGGCAGGAAGCGGGCGTACTCGTCCGTGACCAGCCCCGACGACTCGCGGATGCCCAGGCCCGCCGCCTCGTCCTCGACGACCCACGCGCCGAGCACGACACGGTTGCCGTCGAAGTCGGGCAGCGGGGCCAGTTCCTGGTAACAGACCGGCTCCTCCCGGACGGCGGTGTCCTCGGCGCCCGGTCCGTGGACGGTGACGCCCGCGCCCTCGCGGCCGAGCAGCGGCTTGGCGACGTACCCCGTCGTACCGGCCATGTCGCGCGGGCCGTCGAGGTAGGCGGGCAGCAGATTCGGGTGGCCGGGGAACAGCTCCCACAGGACGGCCAGCAGCGCCTTGTTGGAGAGGAGCATCTTCCAGGCCGGCTCGATCCAGAGGGTGGAGCCGGTTCCGCCGCCGTTGTCGAGGGTGTCCAGGACCTGCGGGCCGAAGCGGTCGGCGGCCAGCCACTCCCACGGGTAGAGCTTGAAGCAGGAGCGGATGAACTTCAGCCGCTGGTCGACGAAGCGGCCCGAGAGCGGGTCCCAGCCGATCTCCTCCATGGAGATCGCGACCGTTTCCAGGCCGGCCTGCTGGGCGGTCTCCTCCAGATAGGCGACGGTCATCAGGTCCTCGCCCAGCTCGTCACCGGCCGAGTGCGCGAAGTGCACGGGGGCGCCCGGCGGCAGCAGCTTCGCCTGCCGCCGCCATGCCTCCACCAGCCGTTCATGCAGCGAGTTCCACTGGTCGGCGCCGGGGAAGCGGTCCTCCATCCAGAACCACTGGGCACTGGCCGCCTCGACGAGGGAGGTGGGGGTGTCGGCGTTGTACTCCAGCATCTTCGCCGGCTGTCCACGCCCGTCGTAGCGCAGGTCGAACCGCCCGTACACGGAAGGGAGTTCGGCTCGGCGGTACCAGGACTCGGCGATCAGGGCGCACAGCCGCGGGTCGGTGATGCCGAGGTCGGCGAAGCGCCGGTGCTCGACGATGTGCGCGGCCGCGGCCAGGCACATGCCGTGCAGCTCCTCGACGACCTCTTCCAGGGCCTCGACCTCGGGGAGGTCGAACTCGTAGTACGCGCTCTCGTCCCAGTACGGACGCAGCGAGTCGTCCGGGAACCGGGTCAGGGGGTAGATCACCCCTTGCGCTTCGACCGTCTCCTGCCAGTCGGGGCGGGGGTCGATGAGGTGGCGTCGCATGGTCCTGGTCCGCTCGTCCGCTCGCCCGCTCAGCCGCCGAAGGAGCCGTGGTAACCGCCGCTGTGCGAGCCGCCGGAGCCCGAGCAGCCGAAACCGCCCCGGTCCACGGCCTGGCTCCGGCTGAACGTCCCGTAGTCGGCCCGCCGGCCGTCCACGTCGGCGTCGTAGTACCACTGCCCGTCGACCGGGCGGCCGGAGCCGTACCCGCCGCTCTTCATGCCGCCCGAGGATCCGCCCTTGCCGCCCGTGCTGCCGTGGCTCGTGCAGTTCTTGGAATCGACGATGCGGTATCCGTTGAGCGCGTCGTAACTGCTGCGGTCCACGCAGCGCTTGTCGGGCTCGGAACCGCAGGAGGTGAGGGCCGCGGCCAGCGCGCCCATCCCACCCAGGATCACCGTGCTCGACCGCAGCCTCCGCCGTGCCTTTTCCGCCATGGTGCGTCGTCCCCCGTAGAAGCGATTGTCGTGCTCCCGCCAGCCTAGATGATCGAGTCCGATGTACTCAGTGGCCGTAGTCCGCCCGGCCGGCCGACGAGAAGAACTCGGCGCGCGCGTCTTGACGGTTGTTCCCTACGCGCCAGTAGGCTCACGCCACCCCTCGAACGGCACCGGTGTCCTCCCCACGCGGCTGCGGCGAACCGTCCCCACGGAATGCCCCCGCGTGTCCCGCAGGAATCTCCCGTGACCCGGGAAATTGCGATTGCCCAGCGCTGTCCCCCTCCGCGCCTGATGCGCTCCTGAGCGCTTTCCGCACCCACTCCGGGAGACTCCCCGTGAAGAAATCCCTCGTGGCCATGGCTGTCGCCGCGACCGGCGCCCTCGTCGCCCTCCAGGCAGCCGGTCCCGCCGCGGCGTCGAGCGCCTCCGCCTTCGGCTCCTCCAGCAACCCGGTCCTCTTCGTGCACGGTTACAGCGGCAACGGCAGCAACTGGAACACCATGGCCGACCGCTTCAGAACCGACGGCTGGCCGTCCTCCTACCTGGACCAGTGGTCGTACGACTCTCGGCAGTCGAACGCCACCACCGCCCAGCAACTCGCCACTGAAGTCGATCATTTGCTCGCCGCCACCGGTGCCGCCAAGGTCGACATCGTCAGCCACTCCATGGGAGGGCTTGCCTCGCGCTACTACCTGAAGAACCTCGGCGGGGCATCCAAGACCGACGCCTGGGTGTCACTGGGCGGTCCGAACCACGGGACCGACAGCGCCAACAGCTGCTTCGACACTTCCTGTACCGAGATGCGCATCGGCTCCGGCTTCCTGAACACCCTCAACTCGGGCGACGAAACCCCCGGGTCGCCCCGGTACGCGACCTGGTGGTCACCGTGCGACACGGTGATCAATCCGGACAGTTCCGTGGCGCTGTCCGGAGCGTCCAACACCGAGACCGCCTGCCTCGGCCACACCGAGCTGCTCAGCGACGCGACGGTGTACGCCCAGACCCGGGACATGATCAACAACTGATCCCCATCCCGGCCTCGGTCCGCGACGGCCTCCAGGCTCACCGCCCGCCGGCCACCCGCAGGACCGTGCCCGTGGTGTACGAGGCGTCCGGGGAGAGCAGCCAGGTGATGGCGGCGGCGATCTCGTCGGGGGCGCCGGCGCGGCCGAGGGGGATGCCGGGGGCCGCCTGGGCGGCGCGGTCGGGGGCGCCCATGGCGGCGTGCATGTCGGTGTCGGTGATGCCGGGGGCCACGGCGTTGACGCGGATGCCGTCGGGGCCGAGTTCCTTGGCGAGCCCGACGGTCAGCGCGTCGAGGGCCGCCTTCGAGGCGGCGTAGTGGACGTAGTCGCCGGGGCTGCCGAGGGTGGCGGCGGCCGAGGAGACGTTGACGATGGCGCCGGTCCGGCGCGGGGCCATGACCTGGGCGGCGCGGCGGCAGCAGAGCAGCGCGCCGAGGACGTTGACGTCCAGGACGCGGCGGAGCACGGCGGTGTCGGCGTCGGCGAGCCTGCCGAGCGGTCCGGTCACGCCCGCGTTGTTCACCAGCCCGGTGACCGGGCCGAGCCGCTCGGCCGCCGCGTCGAACAGCCGGTCCACGTCGGCCTCTTCGGCGGTGTCGGTCCGCACGACGACGCAGCGGGCCCCGGCGGCGCGTACCCCCTCGGCGGTACGCTCGGCGGCCCCGGCGTCCTGTACGTAGGACAGCGCCAGGTCGTGGCCCGCGGCGGCCAGCCGAATGCAGGTGGCGGCACCGATGCCGCGGCTGCCGCCGGTGACGAGGGTGACGGGGCGCACGGTCATGGTGAACTCCTCGGCGGGCGGCGGGCGATCGCCCCGACAGGGCGAATTCCCCGGCGAAGGCCGGGAAGGACCCTACCCAGCGGCCAGGAGCGTCGTACGGTCGGGCCCATGACGACGAACACGACGACGGGCGGGGGCGCCGGCGCGTCCGGCCCCCGCCTGAACTGGGCGGAGCTCGCCCCCGATGTCTTCCAGGCCATGGTCCGCCTGGAGACGGCCGCCAGGAAGGGCCTCGACCCCACGCTGGTCGAGCTGGTCAAGATCCGCGCCTCGCAGCTCAACCACTGCGCGTACTGCATCGACATGCACATCACGGACGCCCGCAAGGCAGGCGAGACCGAGCAGCGGATCTACTTCCTGAGCGCCTGGGAGGAGGCCGCCGGCGCGTACACGGAGAAGGAGCGGGCGGCGCTCGCGCTCACCGAGGCCGTCACCGTGCTCACCGACGGATACGTGCCGGACGAGGTGTACGAGCGGGCCGCCGCGCACTTCGAGGAGGCCGAACTGGCCCGGCTGCTCGCCCTGATCACCACCATCAACGCCTGGAACCGCTTCGGCGTGACCTGCCGGCTGACCCCCGAGTCCCTCGCGTGAGCGCCGCGGCGCTGCGCGCCCTGCACCTGCGCCGGGCGCCGGAGAACCCGCTCGTACTGCCCGGCCCGTGGGACGCGGCGAGCGCGCGGGTCTTCGCTGAGGCCGGGTTCGAGGCGCTGGCCACGCCGAGCGCGGGGATCGGCGAGTCGCTGGGGTACGGGGACGGGCACACCCCGCCGGACGAGATGTTCGCGGCGATCGCCCGGATCACCCGGGCCGTCGACGTGCCGGTCACCGCAGACGTGGAGGCCGGGTACGGCCTGCCCGCCAAGGAGCTGGTCGAACGGCTGCTGGACGCGGGCGCGGTGGGCTGCAATCTGGAGGACTCGGACGCGGCGACCGGCACCCTGCGCGATCCCGAGCGGCAGGCCGAGTGGCTGGCCGAGGTGCGGTCCGCCGCCGGGGACGCGCTGGTGATCAACGCCCGTATCGACACCTTCCTGCGCGGGGAGACCGGGGCCGCACCGGCCGTGGCGCGCGGTCTGCGGTACGTCGCCGCGGGCGCCGACTGCGTGTACCCGATCCTCGCCCCGCCGGAGCTGCTGGCCGAGCTGGCCGACGCCATCGGCGCACCGGTCAACGCCCTCGCGGTGCCGAACGGCCCGTCCCCCCGCGCCCTGGGCGCCGCCGGCGCCTCCCGCGTCACCTTCGGCGGCGGACTCCAGCACCGGGCCATGGAGACACTGCGCGCGGTGGCGACGGAGCTGCGGTCGGGCAGCTGAACGCAAGGCGCGGCCGCCTCCGTACGAGTCCGTACGGAGGCGGCCGCGTCTCGTGCCTACCGCGCCCCGCGGCCCGTCACTGTCCCGCGTACTTCTTGCTGATCGCGTCGAAGACGCCCTTCGCTTCCGCGCCGAGGTGCGGGCCGGCCAGCCAGGTGTGGTCCAGGGAGCCGATGGAGCTGTTGGAGACCAGGGAGAGTTCGCCGTTGTGGTCGGTGAGCCAGCCGCCGCCGGAGGTGCCGCCCGTCATGGTGCAGCCGATCCAGTGCATGGCGGGGGTGCCCTGGGCCATCGTCAGCCGCACCGGGCGGTCGAGGCAGTTCATCATCTTCGCGCCGTCGTACGGGGGCGCCGCCGGGTAGCCGATGGCCTTCGTGGAGCCGAGGCCGGTCACGCCGCTGCCCGAGGGGGCGCCGAACCAGACCGGTACGGAGGCGCCGACGGTCTCCTCCAGGGACTTGCCGCCGCCGTCCTCCGGCTTCACGTGCAGCACGGCGAAGTCGTAGGCGGACGCGGCGTTGCCGCTGTGGCCGCCACCGTCGATCCACTGCGAGGAGGTCTGCGACCAGTCCGCCCACCAGGTGCCGTACGGGGTGACGTTCTGCTGCGAGGAGGCGGAGACCTGCTTCGCGGGCAGCCCGTTGTCGTTGTACGAGGGCACGAAGACGATGTTGCGCATCCAGCCGCCGTCCCTGCCGGAGTGCACGCAGTGGCCCGCGGTCCACACCAGGTTGGACTTCCCCGGGTTGGCCGGGTCGGCGACGACGGTGCCGGAGCAGACCATCGGGCCGTCGGGGCTGTCGAAGAAGATCTTCCCGATGGGCGCCATGTGCTGGTGGTACGGGCGCTCGACCTGCTGCGCGGTCACCGGGCGCGGCTCGGGGTCGGTGGAGCTCGGACCGCTGCCCGTGCCGGTGCTCTGCGAGGTCACCGCGGGGGCGTCCGCGGCCTTCGCCATCCGGGACGGCTTCCACAGGTCCTTGATGACCGGGTTGGCGAACTCGGACGCCTTGCGGGCCCAGGTGTCCTTGTCCCAGTCCTTCCAGCCGCCCTGTTCCCACTTCTTCAGCGAGTCCAGGCTGTGGGGCAGGCCGTTGGGGAGCTTGGGCCCCCCGGACGTGCCGCCGTTCTCCGCCGCGCTGTCCTGGCCCGCGGCCTTGGTGTCCTCGGGCCCGCAGGCGGTGGCGGTGACGAGCAGCGCGGCGACCGCCACGGCGGCTGCTGCGGTACGGCGTATGGATGGCATGGAGTTGTGCTCCCCCTGGTAACCACTGTTTTGTCATGCCCCCATTCAGGGGCGGGCCCCTACTATGCCGCCAAGGAGTGGTTGACGCGCGAGTAGGGGACTGTGATGCACGTCTTACTGGAGACGGAACGGCTGCGTTTGCGCGCTTTCACCGGGGCGGACCTGGACAATCTGCGTGAGCTGCACGCAGATCCCGAAGTCATGCGATTTCTGGACAGCGGTCAGCCGGCGCCCGAGGTGCTCGTCGCGCAGTATGCGCGCCCCGCTCCTTTCGGATACTGGGTCGCCGAGGAACGGACCACCGCGGCATTTCTCGGCTGGTTCGAATTCCGGCCCGTGCGGGACGGCCGTACGGACGAGGTCGAGCTGGGATACCGGCTCCGGCGCGCCGCCTGGGGGCGGGGTTACGCGACGGAGGGCTCCCGGGCGCTGCTCCGCAAGGGCTTCGCGGAGCTGGGCGTCGAGCGCGTGACGGCCACAACGATGGCGGTGAACACCGGGTCCCGGCGGGTGATGGAGAAATGCGGGCTGCGGTATGTCCGTACGTTCCACGAGGAATGGGCCGACCCGCTGCCGGGTGCCGAACACGGTGATGTCGAATACGCGCTGACCGCCGCGGAATGGCGACGGCCGGGCACCCCATGAGGGACGCCCGGCCGCTTACCGCGCACTCGCTCACCGCATACTCGCGGCAGCGCCGCTTCTCAACGGGTCACTTCCGCGGAATCCACTTCTTCCAGATGTCCGGGTTCTTCTTCACCCAGCTCGCGGCCGCTTCGTCCGCGGGCATGTGCTTGTCGGCGATGAGCTCCGAGACGTAATTCTGGTCGTCCACCGTCCACTTGAAGTTCTTCAGGAACTTCGCGGCCGAGCTGTTGCCCTTGGCGAAGTCCGCGTTGAAGAACTTCTTCAGCGGAGTCTTCGGATAGGCACAGTCGATCGTGGTCGGATCCTTCGTGCCCTTGTCCGCGCAGTCCTTCGTGTACTTCGGAAGCTTGACTTCCTTCAGCGGCAGCTGGTTGAAGAGCCAGTGCGGCTCGTACCAGTACGTCAGGAAGGGCTTCTTCTCCTTGGCGAACTGCTGCATCTGCGTGATCTGGGCCGCCTCGGACCCGGCGAAGACCACCTCGTAATCCAGCTTGAGGTTCTTCACCAGGGCCTTGTCATTGGTGACATAGGACGGCGAGCCGTCCATCAGCTGGCCCTTGTCGCCGCTCTCGGCGGTCTTCAGCTGCTTGGCGTACTTGTTGAGGTTCTTCCAGTTCAGTACGTCCGGGTGCTTGTCCGCCCAGTACTTGGGGACCCACCAGCCGATGTGTCCTTCGACGCCCAGATCGCCGCCGCGGGCGACGGTCTTCTTGTCGTCGATGTACAGCTTCTCCTGGTCGGGGTGGCCCCAGTCCTCCATGATGGCGTCGACGCGGCCCTGGCTGAGCGCGTCCCAGGCCGGGGTCTCGTCCACCTGCACGGTGTCGACCCGGTAGCCCAGCTCGTGCTCCAGCAGGTACTTGGCGACCGCCACATTGGACTGCGCGCCCACCCACGTCTGCACCGACAGCGTGACCGTCTTGGTGCCGGCCGCCGCCGCGAACGGGGAGGTCTGCTTGGTCATGTCGGCCTTGCCGCAGCCGCTGAGGGACAGCAGCAGCGCCCCGGCCAGCGCGGTCGCGCCGGCGGCCTTCGTGAGCGTCCGCGGACGCATGGTGCCCGTACGGAACATGGCTCAGGCTCCCTTCTGCGCGCGGCGTTCGGTCGGCTGGGTGACCCGGTCGACCATCAGGCCCAGGCCGACGATCGCGATACCGGCGATCATGCCGAGGCCCAGGTCGCCCTTGGCCAGACCGGCGACCACGTCGTAACCGAGCGCGCCACCGCCCACCAGGCCGCCGATGATGACGACGGCGAGGACGAGCACGACGCCCTGGTTGACCGCCAGGAGCAGCGCGGGGCGGGCCAGCGGGAGCTGGACCTGGCGCAGCTGCTGCCAGCGGGTGGCGCCGAGCGAGCGCGCGGACTCCATGGCGGCCGGGCTGACCTGGCGCAGGCCCTGGGTGGTGATGCGGATGACGGCGGGCAGCGCGTAGACGACGGCCGCCGCGGAGGCCGGGGCGCGGCCCACGCCGAACAGCGCGACCACCGGGATCAGATACACGAACTGCGGCATGGTCTGGCAGACGTCCAGGACCGGGCGCAGGATCGCCTCCATACGGGCGCTGCCGGCGGCCAGTACACCCACGCCGACACCGACGACGAGCGTGACGACCAGGGCGGCCAGCACCTGCGAGAGGGTGTTCATGGACGGCACCCAGACGCCCAGGACGCCGATGACTGCCAGGGCGAGCGTCGCGGTCAGCGCCGTACGCCAGGTACCGATCAGCCAGGCCAGCGCGGCGACGATCAGCAGCGCGCCCCACCAGGGCAGCGCCGTGAGGCCGTCGCGCAGCGGGTTGAGCACCCAGGAGGTGAAGGCCGCGGCCCAGTCGGCGGTGCCGCCGATGACGGGGATGCCGGAGTAGAGGTGGTCGACCATCCACTCCTTGAAGTTGTTCACCGGCGGGGCGATGTCGACCACCGAGGCGGTCGGCCAGACCAGCGAGCCGGTGACCCGGCCCACGACGGCCGCGAGCGCGGTGACGACGGCGACGGCGGGCCAGACGAACCGGCCGCGCAGCCAGGCGGGGCCGCTGCCCTGATCGGCGCCGAGCCGCTCGCCGGCCTTCGCGGTGGTGCGGTCCATGACGACGGCCAGCAGGACGATCGGGATGGAGGCGGCGAGCGCGGCACCGACGTCGACGGAGGCCAGCGCCTGGTACACGCGGTCACCGAGACCGGCCGCGCCGATCATCGAGGCGATCACGACCATGGACAGCGCCATCATGATCGTCTGGTTGATGCCGAGCAGCAGTTCCTTGCGGGCCAGCGGCAGCCGGGCGGTCAGCAGCCGCTGCCGGCCGGTCGCGCCGAGCGAGGCGACGGCCTCCAGCACACCGGCGTCGGCGCCGCGCAGGCCGAGGGCGGTGAGCCGGGCCATCGGCGGGGCCGCGTAGATCACGGTGGCGAGCAGCGCCGCGGGGACGCCCATGCCGAAGACCATGACGAACGGCAGCAGATACGCGAACGCGGGCAGCACCTGCATGGTGTCCAGGACCGGCCGCAGGATGCGGAACATCCGGTCCGAGAGGCCGCCGATGAGGCCGAGCAGCGCGCCCACGGCGATCGAGGCGAGCACCGAGACGGCCATCAGCGCGATGGTCTGCATGGTCGGCACCCACATCCCGAGGACGCCACTGACCAGCAGGGAGATCAGCGCGGTCGCGGCGATGCGCAGGCCGGCGACGCGCCAGGCGACGAGGGTGACGAGGGCGGTCACGCCGGTCCAGCCCAGGGTGAGCAGGAGGAGGTAGACAGCGCGTACGGAGATGACCGCGGCGTTGCTGAGGTGGCCGAGGAAGTAGACGAAGAGCCAGTGAGAATCGCGGTTGTCCACGATCCAGGTGCTGGCGTCGCCGAACGGACCGGTGAGGTCGACGGTCAGCGCGTGCGGCCAGACGCCGCTCGCCCACTTGGCGTTGACGAGGGGGGCGAGGACGGCCGCGGCGACGGCGAGGATCAGCAGCTTGCCGAGGGCGCCGTGGCGCAGGGAGGCGGTGAGGCGGGCCGCGCGCGGCGAGGCGGCGGCCGGTGCGGTGGTCGCGGGGCTGGTCGTGGCGGCACTCACACGCGCCCCCGCTTCGCGGTACCGGTGGGCACGTTCAGCGCGGCGGCGCGCTGCGCTTCGTGCCAGTACCGGCGGGCCACTGCACGCAGCCCTCGCAGGGTCAGCGGCCGGGCGGCCGCGGGGCGGGCTCTGAGGTTCAGCGTCACGGGGACCGTGGGGACGGTACGGGGGTGCATCAGGCGACCGCCTTCCCGTGGTCGGCGACGCCCTTGTCGGGCGCGTCCTCGTCGAGCCGGGCCACGACGTTGAGCAGGCACTCGTGGTCCACGATGCCCAGGCAGCGGCCGTCCTCGACGACGCGCGCCGCGCCGCCGGAGCGGACCACGGCCTCGATGGCGTCGGAGATCAGCGTGTCGGGGGCGAGCGCGGCGCCGTCCTCGGCCTCGCCGGACTCGGCGGGCCGCATGGCGCGGCGCACGGTCAGCACCTGCTCGCGGGGCACGTCGCGGACGAAGTCGCGTACGTACTCGTCGGCCGGCGAGCCGACGATCTCCTCGGGGGTGCCGAGCTGGACGATCTTCCCGTCCCGCATCAGGGCGATGCGGTCGCCGAGCAGCAGGGCCTCGGCGAGGTCGTGGGTGATGAAGACCATCGTGCGGCCCTCCTCCTTGTGCAGGCGGATGACCTCCTCCTGCATGTCGCGCCGGATGAGCGGGTCCAGCGCGCTGAAGGGCTCGTCGAAGAGCAGGATCTCGGGGTCGACGGTGAGCGCGCGGGCCAGGCCGACGCGCTGCTGCTGACCGCCGGAGAGCTGGCCGGGCTTGCGCTGCTCCAGGCCGTCGAGGCCGACCTTCTCGATCGTCTCCATGGCCTTGGCGCGGCGTTCGGCCTTGCCGACGCCCTGGATCTCCAGGCCGTACGCGACGTTGTCCAGCACCGAGCGGTGCGGGAGCAGGCCGAAGTGCTGGAAGACCATGGCGGCGCGGTGCCGGCGCAGCTCGCGCAGCGCGGACCGGTCCATGCCGCGCACGTCCTCGCCGTCCATCTCCAGGTCGCCGCTGGTCGGCTCGATGAGCCGGGTCAGGCAGCGGACCAGGGTGGACTTGCCGGACCCGGAGAGGCCCATGACGACGAAGACCTCGCCCTTCCTGACGTCGAAGGAGACGTCACGGACGGCGGCGGTGCAGCCGGTCTGCTCGCGCAGCTCCTGCGCGGAGAGCTCGGTGAGGGAGGCGTCCTCCGGCACCTTCTCGGCCTTGGGCCCGAAGACCTTCCACAGGTGACGGACCGCGAAGACCGCGTCCTGCTCCGCCTGCGAACCGGTGGGCGTGGTGGGGGACTTCTCGGTGCCGGATGCGTCGACGACGGTGCTGGCCATCACGCATCACCTCCCTGGGTCGGGGTCTCGGTGAGGATTTCGGCGCACTTCTCCCCCACCATCAGCACGCCGATCATCGGGTTCACGGCGGGCATCGTCGGGAAGACGGACGCGTCCGCGATACGGATACCGTTCAGACCGCGGATCTTCAACTGCGGGTCGACGACAGCCAGTTCGTCGTCGATGGCACCCATCTTGCAGGTACCGGCCGGGTGGTACACGGTGTGTGCGGCCTTGCGGACCAGTTCGCTGATCTCCGCGTCGTCGGTGACGTCGGGGCCGGGGAAGACCTCGCGCTTGAGCCACTTGGCGAACGGCTCGGCCTGCGCGACCTTCCGCGCCAGCTTGATGCCGTCGACGAGGGTCTGCCCGTCGTAGTCGCCCTCGTCCTCGAAGTACTTGAAGTCCAGCGCGGGCTTGACCTCGGGGTCGGCGGAGGTCAGGTAAAGACGGCCGCGCGCGCGGGACTTGGGGATGTTCGGGGTCATCGACACGCCGTGCTCGGGGCGTTCGTAGCCCATCCGCTCGGGGTTGTCGGTGAAGGGGATCTGGTAGAAGTGGAACATCAGGTCCGGGCCCTTGTGGTCCGGGTCCCGCTTCACGAACAGGCCCGCGTCGGAGTCCATCGCGGAGTTGCCGGGGAGCGGACCATTGGTCTCCCAGACGATGACCGACTCGGGGTGGTCGATCAGGTTCTCGCCGACGCCCGGCAGGTCGAGCACGCACTCGATGCCCAGCGCCTCCAGGTCCTTCTTCGGACCGATGCCGGAGTGCAGCAGCAGCCGCGGGGTGTCCACCGCGCCGGCGCAGACCAGCACCTCGCGCCCGGCCTCCAGGTAGATCTCCTCGCCGTCCTTGGTACGGACGTGCACGCCGCGCGCCGTCGTACCGTCCAGCTCCAGCTTGTACGCCCAGGTCTCCAGCAGCAGCGTCAGGTTCGGCCGGTCACCGGCCTCCATGTGCGGGTGCAGGTAGGCGACCGAAGCGGACGACCGCTTGTTGTTCTCCGGGTGGTAGGAGAGATCGAAGAACCCGACACCCTCCTCGAACGGCTGATCGTTGAAGCCCACGACCTCGGGAACATCCAGGGCGTCCTTGACGGCCTCGATCCAGTCCGTCGCGATCTGGTTCTGGTCCTTCTTCGCCACCCGCACGATGTTGTTGCGGAGCTTGCCGAAGTACGGGTCCATCGCCTTGGCGTTCCAGCCGGCGGCGCCCGCCTCCTCCCACTCGTCCCAGTCGGACGGCAGCGGCTTGAAGGAGATCAGGGTGTTGTGCGACGAGCAGCCGCCGAGGACCTTGGCGCGGCTGTGCAGGATGTGCGAGTTGCCGCGCGGCTGCTCGGTGGTCGTGTACTCGTAGTCCAGCTCGCCGCCGAGCAGGCCGAGCCACTTGCGCAGCGTCAGCACGTCCTCGCGGTCGATGTCGGAGGGGCCGCCCTCGATGACGGCGACGGTGACGTCGGGGTCCTCGGTCAGGCGGGAGGCGATCACCGATCCTGCGGTGCCACCGCCGACGATCACATAGTCCGCGGACATCTTCTTCGCTGCTGCGGGAGACATGGGTAGCTCCTTGTGTTTTCCAAAGTTCGAGCGGCTGCGCAGTGCTTGGGAGCGGGTGCGCTCGGCGGGGCTGCGGATCCGCTGGGCCGCTTCGTCGCGGCCGGGGAAGTACGGGGGGCGGGCCGGGCCTTCGGGAGATGGGGTGGCCGGGCCCGCTTCGGAGGGGCGGACAGCGGGTGGCCGGGCGGGCTGCGGGGTGCCGCCGCCCGCCCGGTCACCGCGGACTCGTCAGCCCGCGAACCAGCGCACCGGCTCCGGGCGCAGGTTCTCGTAGATGTGCTTGCTCTCGCGGTACTCGTCCAGGCCGGCCGGGCCCAGCTCGCGGCCGACGCCGGACTTGCCCATGCCGCCCCACTCCGCCTGCGGGAGGTAGGGGTGGTAGTCGTTGATCCAGACGGTGCCGTGGCGCAGCCGCGCCGCGACGCGGCGGGCGCGCGCGGTGTCGCCGGACCACACCGCACCGGCCAGGCCGTACTCAGTGTCGTTGGCGAGCTCGACGGCCTCGTCCTCGGTGGTGAAGGTCTCCACCGTCAGGATCGGCCCGAAGGTCTCCTCGCGGACGACCTTCATGCCGCGGTGGCAGTTGTCCAGGACGGTCGGCAGGTAGAAGTAGCCGCCCTCGGGGCGGACATCGGACGGCTTGGGGCGGGAACCGCCGCAGCGCAGCCGTGCGCCCTCCTCCATCGCGGACTCGACGTACGCCTCGACCTTGTCCAGCTGCTGCTGGGAGACGAGCGGGCCGCACTCGACGCCCTCTTCGGTGCCCCGGCCGAGCTTGATGCGCTCGGCGCGGCGGGCCAGCTCGGCGACGAAGCGGTCCTTGACCGAGGCCTGGACGATCAGCCGGGCACCGGCCGAGCAGACCTGGCCGCTGTGGATGAAGGCGGCGTTCAGCGCCTGGTCGACGGCGGTGTCGAACTCCTCGTCCGTGGAGCAGGCGTCCGCGAAGACCACGTTGGGGTTCTTGCCGCCCAGCTCCAGCGCGACCTTCTTGGCGCCGGAGATCGCGGCCGCGCCCGCCTTCGTACCGCTGACCAGCCCACCGGTGAACGAGAACAGGTCCACGTCCGGGTGCTCGGCGAGCCGCTGCCCCACGGGCACGCCCGCGCCCGTGACGATGTTCGCGACACCGGCCGGCAGCCCGGCCTCCACCAGCAGCTTCACCAGATGCACGGTGGACATCGGCGTGACCTCGCTGGGCTTGATCACGAAGGTGTTGCCGGCCGCCAGCGCGGGGGCGACCTTCCAGCTGGCCTGCAGCAGCGGGTAGTTCCAGGGCGTGATCATCGCGCACACGCCCACCGGCTCGTACACGACGACGCTGTGCACGTCCTCGCTGCCCGCGTCCACGACCCGCCCGCCGCTCTCGTTCATCACGAGGTCGGCGAAGTACCGGAAGGCGTTGGTGACGTCGTCGACGTCGACCCGGCCCTCTTCCAGGGTCTTGCCGGTGTCCCGGCTCTCGATCAGCGCGATCTCCTCGCGGTCCCGCTGCAGGAGATCCGCGACGCGGCGCAGCAGCGCGGCCCGCTCGGCGGCAGCCGTGCGCGGCCACTCACCGGCCCCGCCGCCGAATGCCCGGGACGCGGCGGCGACCGCCGCGTCCACGTCCTCGACGCCGCCTTCCGACACGACTGCCAGTACCGTCGCATCGGCGGGGTCGAGGACCTCCCGCGTGGCGTCGGATGCGGCGCCACGCCACACCCCGTCTACGTGAATGGTCTCGATTGCCGACACGTCCGCTCAGCCCTTCACTTCCACTTGCCGTTTGTGCCCGCTGGTCACGCCAGCAACATCGACCCCTCCCCCCTTATGTGTTCCTCATGCGCAGAGGTTCACGAAAAGTGATGGGGGTCACCTGCCCAAGGGCTTAATATCCCCCTTTGCGGTATTTACAGGAGGCCGCGATTCCTCTGGGTGATCAGCGTTCGGCACCCGATCCAGCTGCGATGTCACGGCTTGGCCAGGCGCGGACACAGACCGGCATGCGTCTCCGCCGCATGGGCGACATCGAGAAGCAGGCGCTCGGATCCGTGTGCCGCCACGACTTGCAGGCCTACCGGACAGCCATCCGTACCGAAGCCCGCCGGGATGCTCACCGCTGGGTGCCCACTGAGGTTGAACGCCCAGGTCAGTGCCGTGCTGTAGCGATCACCCGGCCCATCATGACCATGCGGCTGATTCGGGGTGACCGGAGTCAGCAGGAGCTGGGCCCGTGCGAAGACCGCCGAGAGACGAAGGTCGTTGTCGGCCCGGACCGCCGCCGCGGCGGCCGGGGCCTCGCCAGGTGCGCGCAGGGAGAGCCAGGCACGCCCCGGGTCGACAAGATCCACCGTGCCGTCCTCGGCCAGCCGTACGACTCCTGCCTCGGCCAGCCGCCCTGCCGCGCGGTGGGCGATCGCGGCCGGCTCCGGGTCCGGCTCGGCAAAGCCCAGGTCGGCGGACCATACGGCGGTGGCGGGAAACTCCGTACCGGCTGCGCCGTGCTCGTCTCCACGCACACAGCGCCAGTACGCCATGGCGTCCAAAGCGGACCGTGTGAGCACTCCGGGAGCGGCGAGCCCCGTGCGGTCCGGTGAGGGGAGCAGGCCGTTGGTGATCTTCAAGCCGAACACCCCGCACCAGGCGGCCGGGATACGCACCGAACCCGCGCCGTCGCTGCCTGTTGCCAGCGGCACCAGCCCGGCCGCCACCGCGGCGGCGGAGCCGGCCGAGGAGCCGCCGGGGGTCCGGTCCGAGCGCCAGGGATTGCGGGTGCGTCCGGCCTGCCCCATCCCCCAGGTCTGCCAGGGGGTACCGGGCCCTGGCACGGACGTCGCCCCGAGCGGCACGCAGCCCGCCGCCGTCAAGGCCCGCGCGGCGACGGACCGCACACCTCGGACGCCTTTGACGCCCAGGGGCACCCCCGCGAACGGCAGTCGTGTTCCCGCGGCCACCAGACGGTCGACCTCGCGCGCCCGGATGAGCGCCTCGCCC
Source organism: Streptomyces sp. NPDC026301 (assembly GCF_055567935.1). Taxonomy (NCBI): domain Bacteria; kingdom Bacillati; phylum Actinomycetota; class Actinomycetes; order Kitasatosporales; family Streptomycetaceae; genus Streptomyces; species Streptomyces sp. NPDC026301. The sequence continues at coordinate 97,125 of NZ_JBVHPN010000005.1, forward strand.
CGCCATACCTCGGTGAACGCATGGAGATCCGGATCGACGTGCTCGATCCGTGCCAGCGCGGCGGAAACGACCTCGCGGGCGCTGAGGTCTCCCGCCTGCACGGCCGCGGCGACCTGACCGGCGGTGAGCGATCCGTACGCTTCCGGGTGCATCAGCGGCCATGCCCGCCGGAAGGCCCCGACGGCGGGCGGGGAATGTGCGGGCGCGCCGGCGCGGCTTGCGGACGCGCCGCCGACTGCCCGGCCGCCGGTGCGGCCTGCGGCCCCTGCATGGACCGGCTCCTGAGCCTGGCGGCCTGGGCCACCGGGGCCTTGGGCCCCTGCGCCGCGCCGGCGCTGTTCGTGGCCTGTGCCTGGGCGGACTGTTCGCGGTTCAGGTACGGCTTCGCCGCCACCTGCCACGGTGTGACGTGGGGATCCACCTCCTTGCGCACCACCCGTTCCATGAGCGTGGCCATCTCCACCGGTCCGATACCTCCGGGCACCGGCGTGAGGTGTTGCGGGATGTCGTAGGCCTCGCGGCGCACGTCACCGCGCACGCTGCCGTCCGGCTGCGGCACGAACCCCGAGTCGACCACCAGCCGGTGATGCGGCCGCAGGTGTTCCGGCCCGAGGATGCCCGGGTTGCCGGTGACCGAGACGACGATGTCGGCGTCCCGGACCCGGGTCAGGTCGTCCCCCGCGTCGAGCTCGATGGGACGGTGGCCGTTCTCCTTCAGCTGAGTCACCACGCCCTGGCCCACGAACCCCTTGGCGCCCACGACCGCGATGGTCGGGTTGTCCTGCGCGAAGGGCTCGACCACCCGGCAGATGCCTTCAGCCGTGGCACAGGCCCGGTAAGGGGACCGGTCCTTCAGGAGGGCATCGATGTCCTTCTGCGGGTCCATCCGCTGCACCAGCGGCATCAGGTGGGCCGGCGGGGGGAACTGCACAATGATCGCGCGGGTGTCGGCATCCCGGTTGCACTGCTCCAGAACGCCGGCGAACCGGGCACGGTCGGTATCCGGAGGCAGGACTATGTGGTCCGCTCGGAAGCCCAGATGCTCGAAGCTCTTCACCTTCTGCTCCGCGGACACCCTGGAGGCCTGAAGCCGCGCCTGCCATTCGGGCGGATCGGTCGCGGCAGGCTCGAAACGGATGATCGCCACCCGCTTGCCGGTGGGCTCCACGACATCCTTGTAGTGCTGGTACAGAGAACGGGCCTGCCCCAGCACCTCCCTGCCCGATACGTGTTCGGTCATCTGCAGCCGTCAGCCCTGGTGGCCCAGAGCGGTCAGCACCTGCGCGACCGGATCCAGGTGCCACCCCTTGAGCAGCGTGTCCACCTCCTGTACGGACAGCGGCTTGTCACCCCGCAAGTCGTCCTGGTGCCCGCTGTCGGCATCGCCGGTGACGTTGATGCGGTGGAAAGTCTCCGGACCGGTGGGATCGTTGTATGAGAACTGCCCGAAGTGGGCGATCCAGACGACATTCCCCAGGTCCTGCGCCAGCTGATCCTGCAGCGCGGGCACCACGGCGTCGGCCACGCTGCCGAAGTCGTCGGTGACGCCTCGGTCGGTGGGGTTGCTCGCCAGTTCGGACACGACGACGACCGTCTGCCGGGCCGCCGGGTCGTGGGCCGCGCGGACCAGGGAGTGAGCGGCTCCGGCCCGGCGATGCCGCCAGTGGACGATGCCTGTGAAGCGATGGACGGACGCGTGATTCATGGGTACTCCTGCAGAGATGTGCTTCAGCGGTTCTTGAGTACTGAGACGAGCAGCCCCGCACCGTTGTTCCGGGTGACGAAGAGGCCCGAGTCCCGCAGGGGCTGCAGGGGGAGCTCCGTACCGATGGGCAGGGCCTTGACCGTTCCGTCAGAGCTCCGCACCTCGGCGACGGTGCCTTCCGTGTCGGCGGACGGGACGGCGCCGTAGGCGGTGCCGTCGTCGCGGATCGCGCGGATCAGGACGCCCTTGCGGTTCTCGTCGCCCGCGAGGCAGGTGCCCTTGCGGTCGCGGGTGTCGAAGAGGACGGTCCCGTACGCCACGTACCGGCCGTCGGGCGATGCCACGGGCTCGGGCTCGTCCGAGCTGTCCAGCGAAGTGAGATCGGGCCCGCCGCACGCGGTACTCGCCTGGATCCGGCCGGTCTTCGCGTCGTGCACGGACCAGATCCGGTCGTCCTCCGCGTCCTCCCCCTCGGGGGCCCATTCGGCGACGAGACGGGTACCGATCGTGCCGACGACCTCGCCGTTGCGGTTGCCGCTCGCGCGGAGGGGGCCGGTGGCGGCACCGTCCGGGGTCACGTCCTGGCTGCTCCACTGCCCCGGCACCTCGAAGCCGCCGTCCAGTTCGCTGGTAGCGACCGGGCCGTCGGCCGTGATCGCCGCGACCTGAGCCGTACACCCCTCGACGTCGCAATCGACGCCCAGCTTGCTGCCGTTGCCGTAACTCGTGACCTTGCCGCTCTCCATGTCCACCGAGGCGCCGAACGTCGCGTAGCCGTGCCACGTGACGACGAGTCCCGCACCGCCGTCCCGGACGTGGAGGTCCTCGGGCTGGGCGCTGACGATGGGGTCGCTGTCGTCATCGTTCTTGAGGGGCACGGAGACACGGTGCGTCGGGGCGACGCTCTTGCCGGCAGCGTCGAGGGGAAAGATCTCCAGCTCGACGACTTCCCTGCCGTTGTTCAGTTCGTCCCTGCCCCGGACGCCATGAGCCCAGGCGACCACGTAGTCGTGGCCGTCCTGATGCACCGTCGTCAGGCCGGGAAGCTCCGCGTCGCCGCTCTGGTACTGGCTCGAGTCGGCCACTTCCGACAGCGGAGTCGGCGGGCTCCACGGCTTGCCGGTCCACTCGACGGCACCGGACGAGGCGTTCCGCACCTGGACCGCGTAGCCGGTCTCGTCGACCGCGGTCAGATAGGCGACCCTGTTGGCCGGTCCCGACGCGGCCACCGGTACGGAGGTCGGCTCCTCCGGGAGCCAGGTGAGCTTCTGCTGCCACCCCTCGCGGCCTTGGTAACCGGAGGGCGCGGTGATCTCCGTGAGCGGTTCGGCCGTCGCGCCGCCGCGCTCGTTCTTGCCGTTCTTCCCGGAATCCTTGGGAGTGGCGGTACTCCCGTCGCCGCACCCGGCCAGGAACGCTCCGGCCAACACCACACTCAACAGCGCCTTTGCGCTACGCACGAACGTCCTCACTTCTCTGTACGGATCTGTACGGGCTGGTCAGCGGGATCGGGCCGGGCCCGGTGGGAGCCGACGGGGGGTGCGGGCCGCGACGCCCTGCGGTGTACGGGAGGGTGGGTCCGTCCGACGTCTCGACGGCGGTTCGGCCGCCTTCTTCGGGGCGGGTTCTTCCTCGTGGAGCAGCTGTGCGGCGATGGCGAGCGCTTCCTCCAGCGTGGCGAAGAGGGTCCTGGGCGGAGTGGACTCCCCGCTCGTCGGGAAGCCCACCGACACCCGCCACAGCCCCTGCGCGTGCTCCACCACAACGGTGCGTCCACCGAGCCGAAGCTCGATGACGACGCCGCCGGCGGGCTCCTCCCGTACCTCGGCGACCGAAGTCCCGCCCACGATCCTGTGGACGGCCGCGGCCAGCCGGCTCAGGTCTGTCCGGCCCATCCGGCCCCCTCGCTCCGGTACCCGGTCATCCGTCGTACGCGTCGACCTCCGGTGCGGCCTTCGCCCGGTGTGCGCCGGCCTTGCAGCCCGCGAAAGGGCCCGCAGGGTCGCGGAGTTCGAGCATGGTCGGGCCGAGGTGGTCGCGATGCCACACCGCGGGCCCGCTGGCCCCCGATGCCGGATCGGTGAGCTCCTGCCACGCGAGCCAGAGGGCGTGCAGCCGGGCCACCGCCTCCTGGTGCTCCCACCAGCGGGGACACCAGGGGGCCTGGGAGCGGGGCTCACGGCCGTACACCGGCACCAGCAGGCCGTTGACCCACAGGGCGAGCTGCCGGAGTTCCTCCGCGTACTCCTCACCCTCCAGGTAGAGAATGAAGGGCGGGGCCTGCATGTCGACGTCACCACCGGTGCCGCCGTCGAACGTCTGGGCTGTCACGGTTTCTCCATCACTGTCCGCGCCGCGCGTGCCGTCATCGCCTGTACCTCTGCCTGGGCGGCTGCCTGAATACGGTCCGCGCCCGGCTCCTGGTACCAGGGGCGCAGCCGGATCAGGGCCGGCCGGATACCGGTCGCCAGCAGCAGCGCCGTGCCCTTCGGAAGGGCGCGGATGCGGTCGACCGGCATCACGCGCTCCTGCCGGTAGGAGGTCGAGCGGGTACGCCCGTCCTTGCTGCGCGAGACGCTCACCGTACTGACGTCGTGCTCGCCCACGAGCTTGGAGACCTTCTCCACGAAGTCGGCGTCGTCCAGCCCGGCGCCCAAGAGCTTGATCGTCGCCGCGCTCCACAGGGCGTCCATGCCGGCTTCGCCCCAGACGCGGCTGCCCTGCCGGTAACTCTGCAGCAGCGTCACGACGTTGATGCCGCGCGAGCCGAAGTGCGAGTACAGGTCGGGAAGATCGCTGATGCGGCAGACGTTGGCCGCCTCGTCCAGCACCGCGGTCATCGGCGGGTCCAGCCGCCCGCCCTGGCGCTCCGCCGCCATGGCCCCCGCGCGCATCACCGAGTCGGCCAGCGCCGCGATGACACCGGCGGCCGAACCACCGCCGTCCTTGGAGAGCAGGTAGAGGGTGTCGCGGCTGAGCGCGTGCCGGTGCGGTGAGAACTGCGCGACCCGCGGGTCCGGTGTCACCCACGCCACGATCCGGGGATCCAGCAGGCAGGCGACACACTGCCGGGCCGTCTCGTAGATGCCGTCGCGGGTCTCCACCGCGCCCTGGATGGTGCCCTGCAACTGCGCGGCGAGGGCCGGCATCTGCGCATCGTTGAGCAGGTCGATCGGCGTACGGTCGGCCGGGTCGGCCAGCCAGCCGAGCAGATCGGTGACCTGCCGCTGACCGCGGTTCGCGGCGTGCAGGAGGGCGGTGAGAGTGTTCTGGGCCGCGGAGATCCAGAAGTCCTTCTTCGAGGCGTCGTCGTTGACCGCACCCACGAAGTGACCGGCCAGCCGCATCGCCCCTTCGATGGTGGACGCCTCCGCCAGCATGTCCCACCACATGGTGCGCGGGGTGTGGGCGATGCCCTGCGGGTCGAATGTCCACACCGTACCGATCCGTTCCCGCTCCGCCTTGGTGACCGTGTAGACATCGGCCTTGTTGGAGGTGAGGACGACCGGGCCACGCGCACGCAGCGCACGGGGAGCGGCGATTCCGGTGGACTTTCCGGAGCGAGGTGCCATCAGGTGCAGCTCCACGTCCTCGTACGAAGAACGCAGCTCCGGGCCGTTCGGTTCGAGATTCCCCAGCAGATTGCCGATGTCGTCGGGATCGAGCTTGGCCGTCCTCGCGAGCGAGGGCCGCAGCGAACGTGCTTTCTTCGCCGCCTCCTTGGGCAGCAGCGCCGCCAGCTCCTTTCGTCCGGCGAGGCCCTTGGGCCTGGACGCCCGGCCGCGCAAGGCCATGAGCACCACGACGATCAGGGCGAGCGCGAGGACGAAGAGCGCCACGATGCCCGCGATGACCGCTCCGGCCGGTGCGTCGGGCCAGAGCGCCGACGGCCCCTGCTGCACCAGGTCGGCCATGGACCGCAGGGAGAAGGGCGGCGGGTGCCATCCCGCTCCGGACACCGCGGCGCCCAGCGTGCCGCCGATCCAGGCGCCGAAGAAGGCGAGGAAGCAGAAGGCGGCGACGGCGACGATCACCCAGGGGAGGATGTCGTCGGCGCCCGCGCCGCTCTTCCGCCCGCCCGTGTACGGCTTGCTCATCACCGTCTCCCCAGGTCTTCCACCGGATTCCCGGCGCCGATCCAGCGCGTGTTGGTGTTGTGCAGTTCGCGCTCGGTGTCGGTGATGGCCACCCGGATCGGGATGCCGGGGCGTCCGCCCACCTTGATCAGGAAGCGGCCGCGCCCCGGCGGCTCCTCGTTCCCGCCGGTTCCCGCCCAGCCCGGCGGCGAGGACCAGGACGACACCAGGTCGATCTCGCGCTCCGAAAGCCCGACGATGTTGCTGAGGTCCTGCATCTCCGCCTTGGGCAGGCCGGCGCAGACCACCATTCCGGCACGTTCCACGAAGCCGCGGGCCTTCGCCCGGTCCGCCTCGTTCCCCAGTGCCTCCGCGTCCTTCAACGTATGCGTGATCTTGGCGTCGCCGAGACCCAGGGAACGGTTCAGCCGGGTCAGCGCGTCGATCCGCTCGACGATGCCGGACGCCGCGCGCAGCGGCCGCCACAGCTCGTCGAGGACGGTGAAGAACCAGCGCCGCGGCGCCAGCCCGGCGTCGGACAGCGCGTGCGCGGCGGCGACCGTGCCGAGCCCGTCCGACCAGGCCGCGAGCATCGCCGCCGCGGTCAGCTGGGTGTCGGCCTCGCCGATGCGCGAGATGTCGATGCACACCGCCGGCGAGTTGGCGTCGATGCGGGTCGAGGTCTCGGAGGCGAAGGTACTGCCCAGCGGGCCGTCCAGTACGCCCAGCAGGGACCGGTGCAGCGGGTCGACGGCCTCCCGGTAACGCGACATGTCACCGCGGTCGAGCGTGACCGCACGGACCCGGTCCGGCCCCTCGTCGAGGACCCTGAGCAGGTCGGGAAGGAGCGGCGGACGCCCGGCGGTGGTCCGCTCCCTGAGGTGGTGCAGGCAGGCGGACACCACGGACATCTCGTGGTCGCCCATGGGCTGTCCGCGCACGATGGTGATCAGCGCGGCGACCATGTTGAGTACGCGGCCGTGGGCCTCCGAGGCCAGCGCCCGCCCGGCCTCGCCGCCCAGCCGCTGCGCCGCCTCGCCCATGGCACCGGGGTCGAGGACGTTGATGCCGCCGACACCACGCCCGATGGAGATCACCTGGCCGCCCAGGGCCCGCACCGTGTCCGCGTAGTCCGGCTTGAGGTCGCCGAGGACCAGCGGCACGACGCCGGTCGCGGCCAGCCCGATGAGCATCCGGTTGACGAGCGTCGACTTCCCGAGGCCCGGCATCCCGAGCATGAAGAGGGAGGGGTTGGAGATGTAACGGGCCCGGGTGAACCACGAGATGGGGTCGCCGCAGACGGTCGCGCCCGTGTGCAGGTGCTGGCCGAGCGGCACGCCGGTCATGGGCGCGCCGGAACCGGCCGCGAACGGCCACAGCCCGCACGCCTGCACCGTGGTGGCGCGCCACAGCGACGGCGGGTCGAGGTGAGCGACCTGGCCGCCACCGGGACCGAACCAGCCCCGGGGCGGAGCCACCCGCGGCGCCGCCTGCCGCGCCTGGGACTTGTTCTTCCTGCTCACAGCGCCTCCCGGATCTCGCGCGGGATGAGCGTGTGCTCCCAGGGCAGGATGCCGACGGGGAGGGTGCAGGTGAAGGCGGAGGCCTGCATGCGGTCGGCGGAGCGCATCAGCACCCGGGACGAGGCCTGAAGATTCCGTACGGTCGTGGCCGCGTCCGCGAGCTGTTCCTCGTTGTCGACCGTCACCGTGAGCATCAAGGAGAACTCCACGAGTCCGGCGCCCGAGGCCTCCTCGGCGGCGGTCTGCTCGGCCGCCCGCATCTCGTTGGAGGCCCGGGCCTGGACCAGGCCGCGGCCCGAGGAGGCGGTGAAGTGGGCGTTGCGGCGGTCGGCTTCGACGATGCGGGCGGAGGTCGCCGGATCGATCGGACGGTAGACCAGGCACACCCGCTTCCGCCGGGTCCCCGGCGCGGGCTCCAGCAGGCCACGCAGCACGTTGGACCGTACGGTGCCGCGCGGCGCGAGGGTGAGCAGCCAGCTGCGGGAGACGCCCGAGTCGTGCTGGTAGGAGGTGACCGACTCCACCGCCGCGGCCGGACCGGCGTCCTCCCACTCCAGCCCCGTGGAGGTGTTCTCGGCCCGCGCGGTCAGCACGTCCGGGGCGATGGCCGGGTCGTACGCCACGCGGACGGTCTCCGCGATCTGCTCGGCGGAGAGCGGGAAGGCCGCGCCACCGCCGGCCGCCACCAGTCCGGACAGCAGGCCCGGCAGCCGCATGGCCAGGTCGGTGATCACGGCCTCGGGGTCGCGGCGAGTGCCGACGGTCCCGTACGTGAGCGTGATGTAGGTGTGCATCTCGGAGGAGGCCGAGGGGTAGCGCTGCACGACCTCCTCCATCACGGCGCGGGCGGCGGCCGGAGCGGTGGGCGAGAGCCTGGGCAGGACTTCGGCGGCCAGCCGGGTGCCCGTGTCGGGTGCGGTCTCCACCACCACGGACGCGCCGCGCAGCCCCGGCTCGTGGGAGAGCCGGGCCAGCCAGTCGCCCCAGGACGCCACCCAGATGTCGATCTGGTCGGCATCGATCAGCGAGCCGCCATCGGGTTCGCACCCGAGGACGACCGTGTAGAGATTGCGGCCGGGATGGTGCAGCACTCCGAACGGACGGTCGTACGCGTCCCGTCCTTCCCGCATCTTCACCCGGGCCAGCAGCCCGGGCGGCGAGAAACGTCCGCCCGGCCGCTGCGACAGCGGGCCGGAGACATAGATGTGTGAGCCTTTGGACTTTCTTCGCATCCAACCGATCCGTACTGCGAGCAGCTGATAGATGTTCCGGCCGTCCACGGTGCGGACGGCTACGGGGGCGACGAGCAAGAAGAGCGGTACCAGGACGGTGATCGCCGCTACCAGGGAGATCAGCGAGGCCAGCAGGACCACCACCAGCCCGCCGAAGGTCACGACGGTGCCCAGCAGACCGAGCGGCCCCAGCCCCGGACGTCTGGGGCGCCGCCAGTTTCCATACGTGGGACGCGCGACTTCGCTGGCCATGGAGTTCCTTTCAAGGTGTCCCTGCGGCGCCGGGCCGTACCGGGCGAACACTGCTTCTGCGACGCGGTCGACGAAACGCCGTCACGTACTGAGGTGGGCGCGGGCCCGCGTCATGCGCCCGCTACTCGTTGTGGCCCTTGTTCCCGTCGTTGTCGCCGAGCGAGTTGACGACTTCGCTGGCTGCCTGCACACCGGTCTGTACGGCGATCGCCGCGGCCTGCGCCGCCGTTCCGGCACCGGCCGTCGCGGCACCGCCCGCGGCCGCCGCACCGCCACCCGCGGCCGACGCTCCGCCGCCACCGGCACCTGCGCCGCCGCCACCGGCACCTGCGCCGCCGCCTCCGGCAGAGGCGCCCGCGCCGCTGGAGGGCGAGCCCTGGGGGGCGCTGCGCGCGCCACCGCCGCCGCCACCGCCCCCGCCGGCGCCGCCACCTCCGCCGCCGCCACCACCCCCGCCGCCACCACCGGCGATGCTGACCGCACCGCTGGCGATGTTGTTGGCGGCGCCGATGGCCACCGAACCGCCGGAGGTCTCACCGAGCGCGGCGGTGGCGGGAACGACAAGCTTGAGGAGGGCGGGCAGCGCGAAGATGCCCAGCATCAGGACGCCCAGTCCCGCGATGATCTGGTTCAGATCATCGGTTCCGGTCGTCATGGCCGTACCGGCATAGAAGATGAGTGCCGCCGCGGGCTTGTAGAGCAGCCAGGCGGCCAGCCAGCCGATGTGTTTCTTCCACCAGCCGCTTCCCCACCCCGTCATCGAAGCGGCGGCGGCGAGGGGCAGCGTCCCCACCAGCATGACCAGGACGCCGATGCGCAGGTACATGAGAATGATCTGGACCGTGACGGCCAGCACCGTGAGCAGCCCGATGATGATGACGAGCCCGGGGCTGGTCGCGGCCATCGGGCCCAGCGCCAGCACGCCCCCGCCGACCACCTGCGCGCCGTTGTCGCCGATGTGGGCCTGGCCGTAGATGTACGACGCGTAGTTGTCCGATGCGACGGTGAGGGCCTGCATGGCGGCCACCGCCACACCGGACACAAGGACCACTCGCCACATTCCGTGAAATGCCTGCTGCATCGACTGGCCTTTTCGGTCCAGCGCCATCCGGATGGCGGCAATGAGCAAGGAGGCGACGGCGACATAGCCGACGAGCCAGTTGAGCTGCCCCTGGATTCTGTCGATCGGCCCGCCGCCACTGCCGTGATAGGCCCCGGTGGCGTCCACCTTCATCCACAAGCCGTTCAGGGCATGCATGACCGCGTCGACGGCCTTGCCGATGGCCTCGGCAAAGGCGCGCACGGCACCGCCGAAGGCGGATTTCGCTACGGACTCGGCACCGCCGGCGATCTTGTCGGCGCCCCAACTGACGGCATCTTTACCGCAGTTGATCGGGTGCTTGATGCACTCCCCCATCCCCATGTCAATTGCCCCACTTCACAAAGCCATCGGGGCCCGAGGTCTGCGAGAAACCGCTGTACGGCGAGCCGTTCGGCTGCGCCTCGACCTTCCAGTCACCGTCGAGCCACTTGAGGGACACGGAGGTCGTGGCGTACTCATCGCCGATCCTGAGGAGGACCTGAACAGTCGCCTGCTCCTTGGAGTACGTCAAAACGGAGAATCCGTAGAAATTTCCGCCGGATTCCTTCGTGCTGTTCCGGGGGTCGTCCTTTTCCTTGGCGCGGTCCCGCATCAGCTTGTCGCGCGCGTCTCCGGGCACGAACTGCTTCTCCACCACGTCACGCCAGCCGGGGTACGGCAGCTTGTCCGTGATGGCGTTGACCGCCAGCGCCGCACCCATGGGGGTGTGGGAATAGCACGACCAGACATTGCCGTCGAACTTCGTCGGCCCGTAGGTCGAGGACACCGGAACCGGAACGCTCCCGTAGCTCTTCCACAGCATGTCCGCCGGCGCCTTCGTCGGCTTCTCCTGGTCGCTGTCGTCCGTCTTGCAGCCCGCCGGCCGGTCGTCGGCCTGCGAGCCGCCCCCCTTCGTCGCCGACGGCGAAGCGTGCGGCGTCGGGTCCTCGGCCGCCGGCTGGTCCGGACCTCCGCTGCGCATCATGAACGCCACCGCGGCAAGTGCCAGCATGGCCAGCAGGAAGCCCGCCGAAATGACCCAGCCGCGCTGCTGCCAGAACGGCTTCTCCCACTCGCCGCTGCTCTGCGAACGCTTCGCTGCCATCGGTTACGTCTCCTTATTCCGCCGGCTCAGGCAAACACGAAGTTGACGAGCGGCCCGGCCGTGGCGACCAGGACACAGCCGCCCAGCACCATGCCGAGCCGGCCCATGTGCTCGGACCCCTCGCCACGGCGCATCGACATCGCCATCATGGCGCCGGTGATGAGTACTCCGGCGACACCCGCCGCCGTGCCCGCCCAGGCCACGATGCCGAGCACCGTGTCCACCTTGTTGGTGAGTGCGTCCGGGGCGTTCTTCGTCGGCTGGGGCACACCACCGTCGGCCAGGTAGCGATATACGTCTGCCATCTTCATGGCATTCTCCTTGTTCGTTTATGGACCACTCGCTACGGCCGGTCCGGCTCGATATCACAAGCGAGTGGGAATTCTTGTCCGCGCGGTGATCGAACTCACCGGCGAGGCCGACGACTTCTGCGAGTCCCGGCTTAGGCCTGCTAGAGAATGAAGTTCACGAGGGGCCCGGCGGTGGCCGCGATGACACAGGCGGCCAGCACGGTGCCGAGCTGGACGATGTGCTCCTGGCCTTCACCCTGGCGCAGCGAAAGCGCCATCCTGGCCCCGACGATCAGTATTCCCATGACCCCCGCCGCCGTGGCCACCCAGGCGACGTAGCCCATGGCTTCATTCAGCGGTGTCGTCACGTTCGAGGGCGGCCCCGCCAACAAAAATGCGTTCACTTTTGCTCCACATCACTGGACGGGGTGACCGACGAGGCGCGCCAGCGCCAGCAGTTCCCGGGGAATCGAGCCATCGAGCTTTGCGCCCGTCCGCCAGGCCGCGATCCAGGGCACCCGGTGCACGGCGACCGCCGAACCGAGGATCTTTATCCGCTGGTTGAGCTCTCGCGGCAGGCGGCCGGGGGCGTCGGCGACGAGCACCACGGCGGCGATCTGCAGACCGGCCGGCTGCTCACCGCGGCGGAAGATGTCCAACGTCTGGGATACGCCCCGCAGTCCGGCCGCGTGCGTACGCGCCACGAGCAGCAGGACGGGCGGCTCACCGCGTGCGAGGTCCGGCCAGCGCTGCCCTACGTCAGCACCGCCGAGCAGCCCCGAAAGGGTCGATGCGCCCGCACCGCCGTGGACATTCACCCAGGAAAACTGCTGTGGCGCGGAACGCTGTTGGGGTTCCGCACGAGAATCGGAAGGCGGCAATCCGCTTTCCGTCACCACCGGCCCCCGGACCCAGATTTCGGGTCCAAAGGGCGTCTCCGCCACACTCCCCCGCACTGATCTTCTCTCCCCCGTAACCATCAATTCGCCGGGCCCGCCCAAGAACTCACAAGAAGTCACATGGCCACGCGCCAGCATTGCGTAACAGGATGACGATGGTTCAGTCGATACCTGTGCGGCACATGATGCCAGCCGCGATAAGGTACGCGCTACCCAGACATCTGCAAGCGCATGGGGGATCGCATGTCACGGGGTGGGGGCGGTGCTGCCGCATGGATAGTCGGGGGCGCGGTGGCCGTGGTTTTGGCACCTGTTGTCCTTTTCATGGGCGTTACAGGTGGCGACGGAGACGACCCGGACCCGCCCTCCACCGGCACCGGCGGACTCAACAGCAAGCAGGTCCCCGCGGAATACGTGCCCTGGGTACTGAAATCCGGTGCGCAGTGTGCGGAAATCGGACCGGCGGTCATCGCCGCGCAGATCGAGGCGGAATCGGGCTGGAACCCGAAAGCCGTGTCTCCGGTCGGCGCCGAAGGGCTGTCGCAGTTCATGCCCGGCACATGGAAAACCTGGGGCCGGGACGACGACAACAGCGGCACGATATCTCCGTACGACGCGGGCGACGCCATCATGGCTCAGGGCCGTTACGATTGCGCACTCGCCCGGCAGATCAAACCGTATGCGAAGAGCGGTAACGTCCTCGATCTGGCGCTCGCCGCGTACAACGCGGGCCCCGGCGCGGTCCAGAAATACAACGGCATGCCGCCGTACGACGAGACGACCGCGTATGTGGCGCGGATCAAGTCGCTGATCGCCAAGTACGAACAGGCCCAGGGCGGCGGCGTCACGATTCCCGCAGGCCAGAAGATGGCCATGCCGGTAGGCGGCAATCCGCCGGTGACCTCGCCCTACGGCATGCGCATGCATCCGACGCTGCACGTCCGCAAGCTCCACACCGGCATCGACTTCGGGGCTCCGATGGGCACCCCGATGCGGGCCGCGCTGGCGGGCAAGGTGACCTTCGCGGGCTGGTCGACGGGTTACGGCAACCGCGTGGTGGTCTCGCACGGCACGATGGACGGCAAGAAGGTGTCCACGACGTACAACCACATGTCGGCGATCAACGTCCATGTGGGGCAGGAGGTCAAGACCGGCGACCAGGTGGGGGCGGTGGGTTCCACGGGCTTCTCCACCGGTGCACACTGCCACTTCGAGGTGCAGGTGGACGGTCAGTACGTGGACCCGGCCCCATGGCTCGGGATCGGGAAGAAATGACGGCGGGAAGCGGGGGGTTCGCGGTGGCAATCATGACGCCGGCCGGCGCACGACGAGCAGGTCTGGCCACGGCGGTCGCCGCGAGCCTGTGCGTGCTCGCGGGCTGTGGCCTTCCCGGTCTGGACCGGCCCGAGCCGAAGGCCAAACCGACTCAGCCCTCGTTCGCCGAGAAGGCCCCGCTGCCCTCGGCGAAACCGCTCGGTCCCGACGCGCACGTGCCCGAAGAGCCGAAGCCGGACCGTCGCGACGCCACCGCCGTGGCCAAGGCGTGGGCGCTCGTGGCCTACAGCTACGACACGAAGTACGACATGAGCCCCCACGACGCGATCCTGCGGGCCGTTCCGTACCTCACCGGCAAGAAGGCCAAGGAGGAGCGCGGCTACCACCCCGCGGCCGGCGCCGGCAATGAGTGGAACACCTGGGCGAAGCACAAGGCGTGGACCAAGGTGAAGCTCCACCTCGAGGTGGACGGCGACGCCCCGGCCGACACGTCCACCAAGGCCCACCGGCAGATCTCCGTCAGCGGCACGGCCACCGGCCGCGACGAGTGGCGGGGAGTGGGCCCGCGGGTGCAGGCGTTCGTCACGCTCGTCCGATCCGACGCGAAGGGCGACTGGCAGGTCAGCCGCGTCGACGCGGTCCCGGCGGCGGCCGTTCCCAGTGCCCCGCCGTCGTCGTCGGGGCAGGATTGAGGCTCCCGCGCGAGGCACAGGCCGCCTCGCCTTCACTTCACTCAGACGCTGGAGAAGGAAATGACGGCAGAGTACGAGTACTTCATCAAGGCCACCGAGGACAAGCAGGTCCGCCGAACCGTCGAAGGGCTTTGGCGGCGTTCTGCGGGGACCGGTAACTGGGAATACTTGTCGCTGTGGGACTGGGATTGGCACCCTGTCGGGCCCGACCAGCGCATCAAGGAAGGACCCGCCCCGGAGACACTCACGCCCGTCACGCCCGAAAGGGCTGACGAGCTGAAGCAGGACCGGTCCCGTTGGAGTTTGCACTGGGCTCTCTACCGGAACGAGCCTCGTCCCGGTGAGCAGGCCGGTGGTGTCGTACGCCGGAAGTACAGTCCGGAAAGCGGCCGCGACGAGGCCTTCGGCCGGGACAAGATGTGGGCTCGCACCACGTCCATCTTCGACTTCCACAGCGCGGGGCCGCACGACCCCCCGCACCTGGTCCCCATCACCCCGGATGAGGCGGAGCGCATCATCCAGAGGGTCCTCGGCGTGTCGGGCGCGACAGCACTGTGAGCGAGCAGATTGGCTGGCGAGGCAGTGCGGAGAAGGGCGAATCCCATCTGACGCTGACCGCCGAGGAAGACGCCTTGGTCCAAGCGGCGTGGCAGCGGGCCGAGGCAGTACGGCCCGCGTTCGACGCAATGATGCGAGACATCCGTGACCGGACGACCGAGCAGGGCAGTCAGCTTCCCGGAGACAATATTTCCGAGGGAGTAGTCGAAATTGACTTCTCCCTGAAGACGCTGGAATCGCTGCGCGGCAAAGTCGCTCGTGAACTGCGCCAAGATCCCACGTGTAGCGCGGCTCAGGTCCTCGCCGACATGAAGGACCTGAATCGGTACACCCTGCTATTCGAGGCTCAGTCCTACACCCACGGCGTGCAAGCAGCCTTCAACGAGCTGCGAGCTCGCGGATTTGACGAGATCAAGGTGCAGAACACCTGGACCGACCCCGTCTACAAAGGCATCAACAGCGCGTGGGAAGACCGCGAGACCGGTCAGCGCATCGAACTGCAACTGCACACCCCGGACAGCTTCGATGTGAAGATGGCCAACCACAAGCTCTTCGAACTCGCCAGGTCGGGTGCGCTCGAGGAGGAGTTCGGCATGGAGAACGCGCCACCGTACGTCGACGCGGCCAACCAGCTGATGAACGACCGGTACCAGACGTGCCGGGAAGTCAACGGCGAGAAACTGCCGATCGAAATGCCGGTCGGTCACGAACAGTTGGCAAAGCCCTTCGCGCGGGCCGAGCTGCTGGGGACCGTCGAGGAGCGGCACCTCGTCGCCGTGCGCGAGCGGGCCGGTGAGCCGGTGCCGAACGCGGCACAGAACCAGTCCGTCCAGCAGAACCGTCCCGCACAACAGAACATGTCCGTCGCGCAACTCGCGGAGCTGAAGGGGGGAGCCAAGACCACGGCCGCCGGCCGGCCCGGGCAGACGGTCAACCCGGCCGCCGGCGCGGCGCGTCAGCGCTCCGTCCGCGGGAACACCCAGAACACGGGAAATACTGCGACGCAGGGACCGGCCGCGCAGCAGAACTCCACGCGCCCCCGGCAGCTGCCCCAGCAGAACAACAACACCGGTCGTGGCCGGGGCCACTGATGAACTGCTGAGCACCGGCCATGAAGCCCATTGCTGTCCGTGGCCACCGTGACTGAGCAGGTGCCCTCTGCCCCCTGCTCCTGAGCAGCGGGGAAAACGGCAGATCACGTCCACAGCGAGACCCTGAGTGAGTGCGATATGCCTAAGTTCCGCCGTAGTGAACGGAAACCGGCTGCTGATCGGGATCAGCAGCCGGCACCAACTCCGTTCGAGGTGTTGATCACCGAGAACGGTGACTGCACGGTCGGCGGTATGCCCGTGTCCCCCACCGGGGGCGAAGCGCTCCACGATGCGGTGCTGAACTACCTGTACCGGCTGGCCATGGCCACCGGGCACCCCGTACGCGCCTCGGTACACGACGCTCGCAGTGGTTATCTCACCCCGATCGAGGTGCAGACCGACGGCTCCAGCCACTTCGCCGGGGAGCCGGAACAGGTCGCGGCACCGGCAGTGCGGCAGACCACGCCGCCGTCGGCCCCCGCCCCGGTCGCCGAGCCCCGGCCCGCCTCCGGTGGAGCCGCCGCTCCCCTCACGATCCCGCCCGCCCTCGCGGACGCCGTTGCCCGGATCAATGACGCCGTCCGGCTGGGGCATCTGGAGTTCGCCGCGTCCACGGCCCAGAGCGCGCTCAACGCCACAGCCCAGGAGTTCGGCGTCGGCCACCCCTACGTGCTCCATCTTCAGGAGCTCTTCGCCCATATCGCGTACCTGGCCCACGACACCGTGAAGGCAGTGGCCATCTATCTCGACGTTTTCGAGTACCGCCGGCGGCAGGACGACCCCACCGCTTACGACACTTTCATGCGCGCGGCCAAGGTGTGGCTGTCCATCACGGACCCGCAGCAGGGGTTGGCCTACGGCCAGCAGCTGATCGCTCTATGGCTTGAGCTCGCTCGTCCCGGCGGTCCGGCCGCAGCCGACGGGGACAAGATCGAAGCGGCCCGGAAGAGGATGGCGCGCCTCGCCGACCGCGCCACCGCTCAGGGGCAGTCGCCCGCGTAGGCCGTCGACGCGCACGGCTCACGCCCACGGAGGAGGGGTCTCATGGCTTCGTACGGATACCGGCCCGAGGACGACCGGACGGCCGGCAGGCGACTCGGACACCAGGAACGCGACCGGAGGGAGCGGGAGCGGGCAGCGGCAGCGCGCGAGCGGTCTCCACGTGAGCGGTCCCTGCGCGCCAAGGTCGACATTTACGTGAACGAGTATTCGGGGACGGTCACCTGGCGCACTCGTATGACACCGGCGGAGAGGCGGTACCAGTCCTCCTCGCGGGCGAGTACGCGGCAACGGCCAATCACCGGTGACCGGCGGCGGGCCGAGGCCGCGGCGCTCCGCTCGGTCGGTATCGACCCCGCGCGCAGCAAGGGCAGCGGTGCCGCGCCTCTTCCCACGCACCCCGCCACCGTGCTGGCCGCCACCCACGCGCCCGTGTCCCACATGACGCCCGGTCAACTGAACGGCCACACGGCACGGGTCAGCGCCTTGCGTTCCCAGCTGCAGGGTGACACCGCGCGTTCGGGCCGTATGCCGACGAGCTCCGCGGCCCGGCTGCGCTCCGGCCTGGACGCGGCCCGGGTCCACTCGCTGCGCGTGGAGCGCTCGTCGTCGGTACGGGAGCTGGCGCGGCGCCGGCAGCAGCCACGTCCCGACGGAAGAGCCCGTACGGCTCACCCGAGAGGGTGAGCCGTACGGGCTCCCTGTTGCCTTGAGGGATCAGATCAGATCAGATCAGGCCCAGGCCGCGGACCGCGTCGCGCTCCTCGACGAGCTCCTGCACCGAGGCGTCGATGCGGGTCCGCGAGAAGTCGCTGATCTCCAGGCCCTGGACGATCTCGTACTTGCCGTCCTTGGTGGTGACCGGGAAGGAGGAGATGATGCCCTCCGGGACGCCGTAGGAGCCGTCCGACGGGATGCCCATCGAGGTCCAGTCGCCGGCGGCGGTGCCGTTCACCCAGGTGTGGACGTGGTCGATGGCGGCGTTCGCGGCCGAGGCGGCCGAGGAGGCGCCACGGGCCTCGATGATCGCCGCACCGCGCTTGGCGACGGTCGGGATGAAGTCGTCGGCCAGCCACTGCTCGTCGTTGACGACCTCGGCGGCGTTCTTGCCGGCCACCTCGGCGTGGAAGATGTCCGGGTACTGGGTGGCGGAGTGGTTGCCCCAGATCGTGAGCTTGCGGATCTCGGAGACCGGCACGCCGGTCTTCTTCGAGAGCTGCGAGAGCGCACGGTTGTGGTCCAGGCGGGTCATCGCGGTGAAGCGCTCGGCCGGTACGTCCGGGGCGGCGGCCTGGGCGATCAGCGCGTTGGTGTTGGCCGGGTTGCCGACGACCAGGACCTTGATGTCGTCCGCCGCGTGGTCGTTGATGGCCTTGCCCTGCGGCTTGAAGATGCCGCCGTTGGCCTCCAGCAGGTCACCGCGCTCCATGCCCTTGGTACGGGGGCGGGCGCCGACCAGCAGGGCGACGTTCGCGCCGTCGAAGGCGACGTTCGGGTCGTCGGTGATCTCGATGCCCTGGAGCAGCGGGAAGGCACAGTCGTCGAGCTCCATCGCGGTGCCCTCGGCGGCCTTCAGGCCCTGCGGGATCTCCAGAAGGCGCAGCTTGACCGGCACGTCGGCACCGAGGAGGTGGCCGGAAGCGATGCGGAAGAGGAGTGCGTAGCCGATCTGGCCGGCGGCGCCGGTGATGGTGACATTGACGGGAGTGCGGGTCATGGCGATCTCCTGCGGCGTGTTTTTTTCTGGGGGCGAGCCCCAGAGCCACCATGGATGCGGTGGGCGGTGGGTGTCCCTGCCCATGTATACGGAGCCCCTTGATGTATCTCGGTATCAAGAGACCCGGCGTCAGGCTATCGGACGGCGGCGTGCCACCGGTGACAGGCCGGTGTGTGACTCCTCACCGGCCGTCACGCCGCAGGTCAGCCGCCACCCGCCCGAAGGCGCGCGGCTGGCCCCCGGCGGACGGAGAGCGGCCGCCCGCGACAAGGAGGGGAGCGCGAGCGGCCGCCGGGTGGTGCCACACCCGTGGGGGGGTCGACCGGTCGCCTGCCCCGTTCCGGCCGGGTCATGCCCCCCGGTTCCGCGTACCCCCCGAATGGACCGGAGCGGACCGCGCCGGGCGCGGTCAGAGCCCGGTCAGGGCCCGGTGGCCGGGGCCGATCCGGTGGCCGGCGCGGCTTCCGGTTCGGTGCAGCTCTGATAGCCCGCGTTCGTCGTGCCGCACGCCCTGACCTTCTCCGGAGCGCCGCTGACCCGCACCATCGCGGTGTACGCCGCGCCGTCCCGGCCCGCCTTCGCCTGCTCCGTACGCCCGCCGGAGGTGACGGTGGCGCGATCGCCCTGCGCGGCGCCCGTGACCCGGGCCCAGGCGGCGCCGCAGACCTTGCTGTACCGGACCTCGATCACCGCGCCGCCCATCACGCCCCGGGACGGGGTCGTGGCGTGCTTGCCCCCGCAGCCCATCTCCTCGGGGTCCTTGCCCGTGCAGCCGGCGCCGCTGCACTTCACGCCGGCCGGCAGGGCGGGCGCCTGCGACTTCGTGGGCGCGGGCGCGGGCTTCGCCCGCTGCCCGCCGTCCCCGCCGCCGAGCAGCAGCACGGCAGCCGCGATCAGCAGCAGCGCCCCGACGACGCCGGTCACGAACATCGTGATGCGCCGGCGACGCTCCGGGTCGGGCCCGGCGTGCGGCACGTCGGACGGTGACAGGGGCGGCGGTACGGACGGTTGTACGGGCGGTGGTACGGGCGGAGCGGCCGTCGGCGGCATGGAGGGCGCGGGGTGCGCGCCCAGGGCCGAGTAGGTGCCGTCCGAGGGCGGGGCAGCGGCCGACGGGCCGCCGCGCTGGTGCGGCACTCTCGGCGCGGCGGGCGCTTCGGGGGCGGCGAGCGCTTCGGGTACTTCATGGTCTGCGAGCGCCGGCGCCCCGGGGGCCGGTGCTTCCGGCGCTGCGGGGACCGACGCCCCCGGAGCCGACGCCTCCGGAACCGAGGCCTCCGTAACCGGCACCTCGGAAACCGGCGCCGCGGCCACCGACCGTTTCCCCAGGCCCCCCTTCGGTTCGTCCGGCGCCGGGCCGAACTCGCCCAGCGCGGCCCGCGCCTGGGCCACGCGGATCGCCTCCATCGTGACGTCGTGCCGCATCTCCGAACGGCTCCAGGCCCGTTCGGCCAGCTCCCACATGGTCGTGAGATGGCCGGTGTGCGCGCCCGTCACCTCGGCCAGCGCCACCACCGCGCGCTGCGGCGGCAGCAGCCGGCCGTTGAGATACCGCTCCCAGGACGTCTTGCTGTAACCCGTGCGGTCCGCGACGGCCGATATGCTCAGCCCGCTGCGCTCCACCTGCCTGCGTAACTGACCGGCGAACTCCCGCACCTGCGGATCGAGTTCCTCCGGTAGCGCCCTCCAGCGAGGCATTGCCTCCCCCTATCCCCCCGAACTGCTGCGGCTATCCGTTGGGATGCCCTCAGTCAGGATGCCAGTTCCCGTGGAGGAGGCGCATGGAAGCGTTCACGCTTTGGACACGCGCCTCCGCACGCGGGACACGTGCGGAACCCTCACTTCCCTTACGCGAGCGGAGTCCTGGACTCTCAAGCGAGGCCCGGGACTCTCAGGAGACCGCCCGCGTACGAGGCCGCCCGCGTACGTGCAGGGCCGAGCGACGTGGCTAACGGACCGTGAAGTGGACGATGTCGTCCAGGAAGGGCAGCGACAGCCAGGGGTCGGGCTGGATCATGAGCGCCAGCATCAGGATCACGAAGCCGAGCACGCCGTACGTCGCCATGTCCGTGAAGCGCGACCGTACGGCGAGCATGCCGACGGACGGCAGGACGCGCCGCAGTACGGCCCCGGCCAGCAGCGCCAGCCCGATCAGCAGGGTCCCCGCCCGGAAGGCGTCGAAGGCGAGGACCAGCAGCCCGAGCGCGACGCCGCCGATCACCGTGAGCAGCGGCCACTGCCGAACCGGCGCCGGCGCGTCACCGGGCGCGGCGCGTCCGCCGCCCTGCGGGCGCGCGGTGTCCTTCGTGATCAGCGGAAAGCGCCGCGTGAGGCGCTGCGGCCTGGACACCCCGTCCGAGTGCGCTCCGGCGTTCATGCGCTGGCTGCCCTTCTGTCGTCCGTACGGTCGTCGCCCGCCGCGGCTCAGCCGGCCGCGCGCTCGGCGGCCTCGACCACGTTGACCAGCAGCATGGCGCGGGTCATGGGGCCGACGCCACCGGGGTTGGGGGCGACCCAGCCGGCCACCTCGCGCACGCCCGGGTGCACATCGCCGACGATCTTGCCGTTCTCGTCCCGGCTGACGCCGACGTCCAGTACGGCCGCGCCCTCCTTGACGTACTCCGGCTTGATCAGGTGCGGCGAACCGGCCGCCGCGACGATGATGTCGGCTTCCTTGAGGTGCTTGGCGAGGTCCCGGGTGCCGGTGTGGCACTGGGTCACCGTGGCGTTCTCGGACTTGCGGGTGAGCAGCAGCGGCATCGAGCGGCCGATGGTCACGCCGCGGCCGACCACGACGACCTCGGCGCCCTTGATCTCGACGCCGTACTGGCGCAGCAGCCGCAGGATGCCGTTCGGGGTGCAGGGCAGCGGGGCCGCCTCGTTGAGCACCAGGCGGCCGAGGTTGGTCGGGTGCAGGCCGTCGGCGTCCTTGGCCGGGTCGATCAGCTCCAGGACGCGGTTCTCGTTGATGCCCTTGGGCAGCGGCAGCTGGACGATGTAGCCGGTGCAGGCCGGGTCCTCGTTCAGCTCGCGGACGGCCGCCTCGATCTCCTCCTGGGTCGCGGTGGCCGGCAGCTCGCGCTGGATGGAGGAGACGCCGATCTCGGCGCAGTCGCGGTGCTTGCCCGCGACGTACTTCTGGCTGCCGGGGTCCTCGCCGACCAGGATGGTGCCCAGACCCGGCTGGACACCCTTCGCCTTCAGCGTCGCGACGCGGGCGGACAGGTCGGACTTGATCGCGGCGGCGGTGGCCTTGCCATCGAGAATCTGGGCGCTCATGCCTCCTATCCTCCCGGATGACGGTGCCGGCGTACCAATCAGGGCCGGGCTCGAGGGTCGACGCGCGTAGAGGCACGGTGGTTGTCGCAAACGGACGACAGAGCTGTCCAATCTCGGTAACAGGAACAGCACATATCGGGATCACCTGGGGACTAGGGTCCCTCCTCCGCTGGACAAAGTCTTTATCCGGACTTCACGATGTTGCGACACGTGCCGCATTCGCAGGAGGGGCCGAATGCGACGGCGGCACGCTCGGGGGAGAACACCAAGCACTCTTCACAGCTCACGCGGCGCGCCGCGGGGGCGGTCCGGTGACTTCCCGTAGTAACCGTCGGCCCGCCACGTCCCCGCCCGAAGGAAGCCTTACGTGAGCTACCCTCCGCCGCCCGCCGGCGACCCGAACAACCCCTACGGCCAGCAGCCGCCCCAGCCCCCGCAGGGCCAGCCCGGCTACGGCTACCCCCAGCAGGCCCCCCAGGGCGTCCCCCCGCAGCAGGGCTACGGCTACCCGCAGCAGGCCCCGGGCGTCCCGCCGCAGCAGCCTTACGGCCAGCAGGCCGCGTACGGCCAGCAGCCCGCCGGCAGCGCCGTCCAGGCCAACAACGGCTACATCAACCTCGTCAGCGGGCCGGTGCTGCTCGCGACGATGGGCCAGCGCTTCCTGGCGCGGCTGCTGGACGGCGTGATCATCGGTGTGATCATGACGATCGCCATGATCGCGGGTCTGGGCAGCGTCATCGGCATCGCCGGCAACGCCGCCGACGACTGCGGCAGCTACATGGACCCGGGTTACGACGCCTGCATGAACCAGGCGGCCGCTCAGGCCAGCAGTGGTGTCGCCGTCATGTTCGGCTTCCTGGGCATCTTCGCCCTCTTCATGCTGCTCTACGAGTGGCTGATGATCGGCATCAAGGGCGCCACCTTCGGCAAGATGGCGCTCGGCCTGCGCGTCGTCAAGGAGTCCACCGGCGGCGCCCCCGGCGTCGGCGCGGGCTTCATCCGCTACATCATTCCGATGGTCGGTGCCTTCATCTGCTACATCGGCATGCTGCTGACCTACCTGTCGCCGTTCTTCGACAACACCGGGAAGCTGCAGGGCTGGCACGACCGTGCCGCCGGCACCGTGGTGATCAAGAAGTAACCCGGAGGCGCCCCCGTCGCGGGGCGCCCCGTACGGCGAAGGCCCCCGCTCGCGGTGTGCGAGTGGGGGCCTTCGCCGTTCGGGCGAGCGCGTGGCTCAGTGGAAGAAGTGGCGCGTGCCCGTGAAGTACATCGTGACGCCGGCCTTCTTGGCGGCCTCGATGACCTGCTCGTCGCGGACCGAGCCGCCCGGCTGGGCGACGGCCTTCACGCCGGCCTCGGTGAGGACCTCCAGGCCGTCGGGGAAGGGGAAGAACGCGTCGGAGGCGGCGTACGCACCGCGCGCCCGCTCCTCGCCCGCGCGCTGCACCGCGAGCTTCGCGGAGTCGACGCGGTTGACCTGGCCCATGCCGACGCCGACCGTCGCGCCGCCCTTGGCGAGCAGGATCGCGTTGGACTTCACGGCGCGGGAGGCGCGCCAGGCGAAGGCCAGCTCGGCCAGCTCGTCGGCGGAGAGCGCCTCGCCGGTGGCGAGCGTCCAGTTGGCCGGGTCGTCGCCGTCGGCCTGCAGGCGGTCGGTGACCTGGAGCAGCGCGCCGCCGTCGATGGCCTTGACCTCGACGGGGTTGGCCGGGGCCTCGGGGGCGCGCAGCACGCGGATGTTCTTCTTCTTGGTGAGGGCCTCCAGCGCACCGTCCTCGTAGTCCGGCGCGACGATGACCTCGGTGAAGATCTCCGCGACCTGCTCGGCCATCGCCTTGCTGACCGGGCGGTTGACCGCGATCACGCCGCCGAAGGCGGACAGCGGGTCGCACTCGTGGGCGCGGCGGTGCGCCTCGGCGACGTCCGCGCCGATCGCGATGCCGCAGGGGTTGGCGTGCTTGATGATCGCGACGCAGGGCTCGGCGTGGTCGTACGCGGCACGGCGCGCGGCGTCCGTGTCCGTGTAGTTGTTGTACGACATCTCCTTGCCGTGCAGCTGCTCGGCGTCGGCGAGGCCGCCCTTGCCGTCCACGTACAGCGCGGCGCCCTGGTGCGGGTTCTCGCCGTACCGCAGGACGTTCTTGCGCGCGTACGTGGCGCCGGTGAAGGACGGGAAGCCGCTGTCGTCCGCGGCGGCGTAGTCGTCGGCGAACCAGGAGGCGACGGCCACGTCGTACGCGGCGGTGTGCTGGAACGCCTCGGCGGCCAGCCGCTTACGGGTGAGGAGGTCGAAGCCGCCCTCGGAGGCGGCGGCGAGCACGTCCTCGTAACGCCGCGGGTTCACGACGACGGCCACCGACGGGTGGTTCTTGGCGGCGGCGCGGACCATCGACGGGCCGCCGATGTCGATCTGCTCGACGCACTCGTCCGGGGTCGCGCCGGAGGCGACGGTCGCGGCGAACGGGTAGAGGTTCACGATCACCAGGTCGAACGGCTCGACGCCCAGGTCGGCGAGCTGCTGCTGGTGGTCCGGCAGGCGCAGGTCGGCGAGGATGCCCGCGTGCACCTTCGGGTGCAGCGTCTTCACGCGCCCGTCAAGGCACTCGGGGAAGCCGGTCAGCTCCTCGACCTTGGTCACGGGGACGCCGGCCGCCGCGATCTTCCCCGCGGTGGAGCCGGTGGACACGAGCTGGACGCCCGCCGCGTGCAGCCCCTTCGCCAGCTCTTCCAGCCCGGTCTTGTCGTAGACGCTGACCAGCGCGCGGCGGATGGGCCGCTTGGTACCTTCGGCGGTCTCGGTCACGGGATAACTACCTTTCGTCCCTCAGTGCGGTAGCCGTTACGGGCCAGACGCCCCACGACATCGACGAGCAGCGAACGCTCGACTTCCTTGATCCGCTCGTGCAGCGCGGATTCGTCGTCCTCGTCCCGGACCTCGACCACGCCCTGGGCGATGACCGGACCGGTGTCGACGCCGTCGTCGACGAAGTGGACGGTGCAACCGGTGACCTTCGCGCCGTACGCGAGCGCGTCGCGGACGCCGTGGGCACCGGGAAAGCTGGGCAGCAGCGCGGGGTGGGTGTTCACCACGCGGCCGCCGTACCGGGCCAGGAACTCCTTGCCCAGGATCTTCATGAAGCCCGCCGAGACGACGAGGTCCGGCTCGTACGCGGCGGTCGCCTCGGTGAGCGCCAGGTCCCACGCAGCGCGGTCGGCGTGGTCCTTGACCCGGCAGACGAAGACCGGCAGCCCGGCGCGCTCGGCGCGCTCCAGGCCGGCGATGGCCTCCCGGTCGGCGCCGACGGCCACGATCTCGGCGCCGTACGCGTCCGCGCCCTGCTCGGCGATGGCGTCCAGCAGCGCCTGGAGATTGGTGCCGGAACCGGACACCAGCGCGACGATCCGGGCCGGGCGGCCGGGTCGGGCAGGTGGCGGGACGGTGAGTGGGGAGGAAGCCACGGCGGTTCTTTCTCGGTCTCGCGAGCTTTGTGTGGTCGTACAAGGCCATGGGTACCGGAAATCCGGGGAACCCTACGAAGGCGCCGACCGTCAGCAACGATACCGGCACTCCGCGCGGCCCCCACGGGACGGGGGCGGACGCGACAGGTAGCGTCGGGCGTAAGACCACATGTGATCTCTGCTGACCGCGTGTGATTCGAGCTGAACCCGCCGCCGGACGGACGGCCCGGCGAACGGACGAGACAAGGGGAAGACGCACCTCAGATGACGGACCGACGCCGCCGGGCGGCCCTCGTTCTCCCTCCCCCAGCTACCGCTGGGAGGTGCCCCCAGCCCGCCACCGCCCCTGGGGCGGCGGTGCTGCTGCCGCGCGAGCGCAAGCCGTCGTCCTCCTCGGAGGGCACTCCAGGAAGCGACCGAGGTGCGGCGGGCGGCGGCACGGACGGCCGTGACCGGGACCGGGACAACCCCTTCGCCGCGCCGCCGGCCGGGACGCCCGACCGCGAATGGCGCCCCCGCCACGCGCACTCGGGACATCCCGAGGACTCCGGGGACTCCGGGTCCTCCGGGTCCGGGGACTCCAAGGACGGCTCCGAGAGCTCCTCGGGCTCCTCCGGCGAGCACGACGGCCGGCACGCCTGGGGCAACCAGTGGAGCAGCCAGCAGCCCGGGCGCCAGGGCGGCGGATTCGGCAGCCGCCCCGGACGCGGCGGCCCGGAAGGCCAGGGCGGCTCCGGCGGCCCCGGCCAGACCGGGCTGCGCTGGGACCCGACCGACCCGGCCCAGCGGCGGGCGCGCTACGCCCTCCTGTCGGGCATGTGGGCGTTCTTCTTCTCCCTCTTCAGCCTCCCGGAGATCGCCCTGCTGCTCGGCGCGCTGGCGCTGTACTGGGGCATCAGCGCGCTGCGCGCCAAGCCGCGCGCGGGCAAGCCGGGCCAGGGCAAGCCGGAGGGCGCCAAGGCCACGGCGGCGGACATCGGGAGCGGCGGGCCGTCGCACGACGACGTCACGCCGACGGCGGGCCCGCCGCACGCGACCGCCGGCAACACGGGCGCGCCCGCGGCCCAGGGCAGCAGCCGGCCGCAGACCACCGCGGCGCTGAGCGGGCTGGTCACGGCGTGCCTGGCGCTGTGCATCGTGGCCGCCGGCTTCACGTTCCAGCTCGTGTACAAGGACTACTACACCTGCGTCAACGACGCCCTCACCCAGTCGGCCCGGCACTCCTGCGAGGACCTCCTCCCCGAGCAGCTGCGGCCGATCCTGAGCGTGCAGGAGTGAGTAAGCAGAAGTAAGCAGCACCACGGGGGCTAGGAGCGGAGCTTCCTCGGCGACGAGCGGCCGAGCGTGCGCCACAGGTGCCATTCGCGCAGGGCGAGTGCGCCCGGTACGGCGACGGCCGCCGTCCAGCCGGCCGCCGCCGCGCCCGTGAGCCACCAGCTCGGGCCGACGTGCCGGAGCGCGGCGGTGCCGAGCGCGCCGCCCGCGGCCGCCGCGAGGACGGCGGCCCCGGCCCCGCACATCAGCGCCGCGAGCACCGCGACCGTGGCGGTGGCCCGGCGGTTCCAGCGCAGCAGCCGGGCCTCGGCCGCCCGCGCCCGGGGCCGCCCGGCCGCCGCTCCCCCGGCCCGTTCCGCCGCTTCCCGCACCGCGTCGGCCGCCGCGCGCGCCGGCCGCGCCGCGTACCACGCGGCGGCCACTCCCGCCGCGCCGGGACCGACGGCCACCGCCCAGGTCAGCGGGGACCCGGCGGCCTCCGGCGGGACCGCGCCGAGCAGCGGGAAGGACGGCAGGCCCGCCGGGTAGCCGGCGGCGCCGAGCGGGCCGACGGTGCTGCCGGCGCCGAGCGTGAAGCCGGGGCCCAGCGCGTACGCGGCGCCCCAGACGGCCGCGTTCGGCAGCAGCAGGAGGCAGACCAGCAGGACCGTGCCGCGCCCCGGCCAGTCCGGTGCGACGTGCAGGAGGTCGTGGCGCACGGCGCCCGCGTGCCACACCAGGCCGGTCAGGACCAGCAGCGCGCCCGTGGCGAGCAGCACCGCGCCGGCCGCGCACGCGGCGCGCAGCGCGGCGGCGCACCGGGACGGGGCGAGCGCCGCGCGGACACCGGGCGGCAGCCCGGCCCAGACCCGGCGGGCCCGCGCGGGCAGCGGCAGTACGGCGCGCAGCCCGACCGTGCGCGCCGCCGCCACCGCCACCGTGCCCACCGCGGTGAGCGGCACGCACAGCAGCGCGCCGGCCGGCGCGACCCGCAGCGCTCCGGACGCCGCGTACGCCACGGCCGCAGCGGCGGTCAGCAGGTATCCGCCGAGGAACCGGCCGAGCACGGCACCGGGGGAAGCGGGGCGGCGCAGCGGTCCGCTGCCGCGCCGGTGCCGCCGCGGCCCGCCGTCCGCCGCCGACAGGGCGCGCTGGGCGCACCGGTACAGCAGCCATACGGGCACGGCGACGAGGAGCAGTGGCGTCACGCCCACCGGTACGGCTGCCGCGCCGGGCCCGGCCGTGCGTACGAGGTCGGCGCCGTGCGCGAGCAGCCACAGGTCGGCGGCGATGTGCAGCGCGGCGGAGGGGCTGCCGGCGACCGGCGCGGGCGCGACGATCCACAGGAGGAGGACGGAGACGGTGCAGACGCCGAGGCCCAGCCCGGCGGTGACCACCCCCACGAGGAACGCGCCGCCGGTCGTGGTGGCGGGCGGCGCAGCGGCCCCGCCCGGCGTGGCCGCCGTCGGGCCGTTGTCGGTCATCTGGCTCACGCCGCCATGCTGCCAACAACACCCGTTTCCACCACGCAGCGGGCGAATACCGGACGTGTCGCCCAAGATACGTTTATGGGATTTACAACCCGGACAGCCCGAAAGTCCCAGCAGCCCGACTCGCCCGGGAAGGGCGCCGGCCCGGCTGACGTACCGTCACCCGCGGCCGCCTTCGACGCGCTGTACGTCCGGCACGCCCCGGCGCTCGCCCGGCAGGCGTTCCTGCTCACCGGGCGGCCGCAGCTCTCCCGCGAGGCGGTCGAGTGGGGGTTCCAGCTGGCCTGGCAGCGCTGGCCGGAGGTGGCCCGGGACCACGACCCGGCCGGCTGGGTGCGGGCCGCGGCACACGAGTACGCGCTCTCCCCCTGGCACCGTTTCCGCCCCAGCACCTTCCGGTCCCCCGCGAAGGGGTCGGGCAGCGGGCGGCCCGATCCGCTGCTGGCCGCGCTGCTGCGGCTGCCCGCTCCCTACCGCCGCGCCCTGCTGCTCCACGACGCCGTCGGCCTGGAGCTGCCCGAGACCGCGGCCGAGATCGAGGCGAGCACGCCGGCCGCGCACGGGCGGCTGACGCACGCCCGCGAGGCGCTGGCCGGGCGGCTGCCGGAGCTGGGGCTGGCGGGCCAGCCACCGGCCCGGCAGCGGGAGATCCTGTGCGAGCGGCTGGCACGGCTGGCGGCGGCGCACCCGGTACGGACGGCGAACGCCCGTGCCGTACGGACCGGCAGCGAGCGCAGCACCCGGCGGATGACGCGCAGCGCGATCGGGCTGACCGGGCTGATCGTGGCGGTCACGGCCGCCTCCTTGTGGGCGGGGACCGGCGAGCGGTACGTCCCGCCACCCGCGCGGCCCGGCGTGCCCGCGGGCCCGGCCGGCGACGCGCACGCCGAGCACGACCCGCAGCACCGCCCCTGACGCGCGGCCGGACACAGACGAACGCGGACCCGTACACCCCCCAAGGGAGTACGGGTCCGCGCTCGGAAAAGCTACGCGCACGCCATGTCAGGGACGCAGCGCCGCGCCGCGCCGGAGTCAGCCGGCGAGCAGCTCGCGGGCGAGCTCGGCGGTCTCGGTCGGGGTCTTGCCGACCTTGACACCGGCGGCCTCGAGGGCCTCCTTCTTCGCCTGGGCGGTGCCGGAGGAGCCGGAGACGATGGCGCCGGCGTGGCCCATGGTCTTGCCCTCGGGCGCGGTGAAGCCCGCGACGTAGCCGACGACCGGCTTGGTGACGTTGGCCTTGATGTAGTCGGCCGCACGCTCCTCGGCGTCGCCGCCGATCTCACCGATCATGACGATCAGGTCGGTGTCGGGGTCCGCCTCGAACGCCTCGAGGGCGTCGATGTGGGTGGTGCCGATGACCGGGTCGCCACCGATGCCGACGGCCGACGAGAAGCCGATGTCACGGAGCTCGTACATCATCTGGTACGTCAGCGTGCCGGACTTCGAGACCAGGCCGATGCGGCCCGGCTTCGTGATGTCGCCCGGGATGATGCCGGCGTTGGACTGGCCCGGGGTGATGAGACCGGGGCAGTTCGGGCCGATGATGCGGGTCTTGTTGCCCTTCGCCTTCGCGTACGCCCAGAAGGCGGCGGAGTCGTGGACGGCGATGCCCTCGGTGATCACGACGGCGAGCGGGATCTCGGCGTCGATGGCCTCGATGACGGCGGCCTTGGAGAAGGCCGGCGGCACGAAGAGGACGGACACGTTGGCGCCGGTCTTCTCCATGGCCTCGGCGACCGTGCCGAAGACGGGGATCTCGGTGCCGTCGATGTCGACGTTGGTGCCGGCCTTGCGCGGGTTCACGCCGCCGACGATGTTCGTGCCGTCACCCAGCATGAGCTTGGTGTGCTTCATGCCCGTGGCACCGGTCATGCCCTGGACGATGACCTTGCTGTCCTTGTTGAGGAAGATAGCCATTGTTCTGGAGTCCCTCTTCCCTTACTTCGCGGCCGCGAGCTCGGCGGCCTTGTCGGCCGCGCCGTCCATGGTGTCCACGCGCTGCACGAGCGGGTGGTTGGCGTCGGACAGGATCTTGCGACCCAGCTCCGCGTTGTTGCCGTCGAGGCGCACGACCAGCGGCTTGTTGACGTCCTCGCCCTTGGACTTCAGCAGCTCCAGGGCCTGCACGATGCCGTTGGCGACCTCGTCGCAGGCGGTGATGCCACCGAAGACGTTGACGAACACGGACTTGACGTCCGGGTCGCCGAGGATGATCTCCAGGCCGTTCGCCATGACCTCGGCGGAGGCGCCGCCACCGATGTCGAGGAAGTTGGCGGGCTTGACGCCGGAGTGCTTCTCACCGGCGTACGCGACGACGTCCAGGGTGCTCATGACGAGACCCGCGCCGTTGCCGATGATGCCGACCTGGCCGTCGAGCTTGACGTAGTTCAGACCCTTGGCCTTGGCGGCAGCCTCGAGCGGGTTGGCTGCGGCCTTGTCCTCCAGGGCCTCGTGCTCCGGCTGGCGGAACTCGGCGTTGGCGTCCAGGGACACCTTGCCGTCCAGCGCCAGGATGTCGCCGGAGGCGACCTTGGCCAGCGGGTTGACCTCGACGAGGAGCGCGTCCTCGGCCACGAAGGTGTCCCACAGGGTCACCATGACCTCGGCGACCTTCTCGGCGACCTCGGCCGGGAACTTCGCCTGGGCGACGATCGCGCGGGCCTTCTCGATGGTCACACCCTCGATGGAGTCGACCGGGACCTTCGCGAGGGCCTCGGGGGTCTTCTCCGCGACCTCCTCGATGTCCATGCCGCCCTGCACCGAGGCCATGGCCAGGAAGGTGCGGTTGGTGCGGTCGAGGAGGTACGAGACGTAGTACTCCTCGAGGATTTCCGGAGCGGTCTCCGCGATCATCACCTTGTGGACCGTGTGGCCCTTGATGTCCATCCCGAGGATGTCCGTCGCCCGGGCGACGGCCTCATCCGGGGTGGCGGCCAGCTTCACGCCACCGGCCTTGCCGCGGCCGCCGACCTTCACCTGGGCCTTGACGACAGACTTGCCGCCCAGCCGCTCGGTCGCCTCGCGGGCCGCCTCAGGCGTGTCAATGACTTCACCGGCCAGCACCGGTACACCGTGCTTGGCGAAGAGGTCCCTCGCCTGGTACTCGAACAGGTCCACGCGCGTCCGTCCCTTTGCTAATCAAGTAGCCCGCGAGTCGTGGTGATCGCGGATTCGTTGTCTGCGCGGGCGTGCCGCGAAGGCAGGGTGACAACGCAGTCACAGCAAGGGCGTACATCGTCAGCCAGTACGCGGCAGGTCCGTCTCGCAGGTTATCCCCGCGGCAGCGGCCCTCCTAAATCACAGATCACACTGCGGCGGTGATTACTGTCACAGATCACGCGGACGGAGGTGCGCGTCACACCGGCCGGCCGCACTCGGCCGGATCTCGACGGTGGCCCGCACCACCTCCTCACACGGAGTACACCCCTCCGCTGCCGGACCTCCCCGCACGGCGGGCAACCGGCGCCCGGTATGCACCGGGGCGACCCGCTCACGGGCGGTACGCCCCCGCCACCCACCGCAGCCGCCCGCTCACCGGGCCGCGATCGCCCTCACAACTCCTTCGCAAAAGCTGACCGGAACGCGTCCTTGACCCTCCAACTGGCGGCCTTGGAGACTGCGTTGTGCACTTACGCATCAGGAGTCACAGGCCGGCGCCACAAGCGGCGGCCTGGTCCCGGAAGACCGAAACTCACCGGGGCGGACGGGGGAGAACTGATGAGCAGTGCGCGGCCGCGTAGGGGCGCGGTGGCGTCGGCTTGGCCACCTCCTCCCCACCTCCCTCTTGGTGCCTCTTACTCGGTGCCTGAAGGGATTGGAGGGGGAATGCCGACAAACGCGACCTATCCCGGCGTCTACGTCGAAGAGCTTCCCAGCAGCGTCCGTACCATCGCCACCGTCACCACCTCGGTGACCGCCTTCGTGGGACACACTCGCCGCGGTCCGCTCAACCACCCGGTGCGCGTCACCAGCTTCGCCGACTTCGAGCGCCGCTTCGGCGGGCTGACCTCGAAGAGCCCGCTCAGCTACGCCGTGCACCAGTTCTTCGGCAACGGCGGCACCGTCGCCGTGATCGTCCGGGCCGTCAAGGCGGGCACCGGCGAAGAGGCATGCGTCACCCTGGAGTCCACCGAGGGGCACAGCGAGTGCCCGGTGCTGGAGGTGCACGCCAAGGAGCCCGGCATCTGGGGCGACGGCCTGCGCGTGGCCGTGGACCACGACACCACGGCCTGCGAGGAGACGTTCAACCTCCAGGTCCTCGACGCCAAGGGCACCGCCCGCGAGTCCTACGGCAACCTGTCCATGGACCCCGAGAGCGGCCGGTACGCCGAGACCGTGATCAACGCCGGCTCCCAGCTGATCCGCGTCAAGGTCCTCGACGAGGGGCGCCCCGACCCCTCCGGCACGGTCTCCAAGCCGTTCGCGCACGAGCTGCCCGACCTGGCCGTGGACCTCACCGTCAAGATCGGCGAGGTGGAGCGCGAGTTCACGCTCTACGACCCGGACCAGGACGGCGAGGCCCCCTGCACCGTCACCGAGCTCGCCCTCCTCCTGGAGCGCAAGCTGCGCGCGCTGCCGGACGCCCCCGGCAAGCACGCCTTCGCGGGCGCCCAGGTCACCGCCTTCGGCCGCCGCCTCCAGGTGGTCGCCGGGTCGGCCGACCCCGAGGACGTGGTGCGGTTCGTCGGCGAGTGCGCCAACGACCTGGGCCTGGAGGCCTCGGTCAATCCGCCGGTCTTCCCGCTCTCCGGCGGCGTGGACGGCGACGCGCCGGGCCCGCGCGACATCATCGGCAGCGAGGCACGCAAGACCGGCCTGCAGGCGCTGCGCGACGTCGACGACGTCAACCTGCTGTCGCTGCCGGAGCTGTCCGCGTACGAGAACACCGAGGACATGGTCACGGTGCTCTCGGCCGCCGAGCGGCTCTGCCAGGAGCGGCGGATCTTCCACCTCGTGGACGCGCCCTCGACCTGGGTCTCCGTGGACTCCGCGCGGGCCGGCATCGGCGCCTTCGAGTCCGTCCGCGGCAACCACTCCGGGCTGTACTTCCCGCACCTCCAGCTCACCGACCCGCTCACCGGCCGGCTGCGCACCTTCCCGCCGTCCGGCGCCATCGCGGGCGTCATCGCCCGTACCGACGGCGAGCGCGGCGTGTGGAAGGCGCCGGCGGGCACCGAGGCGCGCCTGGCGGGCGTGCACTCCCTCTCGGTCAAGCTGACCGACCGGGAGAACGGCCTGCTCAACCCGCTGGGCGTCAACTGCCTGCGCACCTTCCCGATGGTCGGCCCGGTGGTCTGGGGCGCCCGCACGCTGCAGGGCGCCGACGCGCTGGACAGCGAGTGGAAGTACGTACCGGTCCGCCGGCTCGCGCTGCACGTCGAGGAGTCCCTGCTGCGCGGCCTGCAGTGGGTGGTCTTCGAGCCCAACAACGAGCAGCTGTGGCAGCAGATCCGGCTGAACGCCTCGTCGTACCTGCACGGCCTCTTCCAGCAGGGCGCCTTCAAGGGCGGCACGCCGCGCGAGGCGTACTTCGTCAAGTGCGACAAGGACACCACGACCGCCGAGGACATCGACAACGGCATCGTCAACGTCGTCGTCGGCATCGCGCCGGTCAAGCCCGCGGAGTTCGTGATCGTCAAGATCCAGCAGATGGCCGGACAGTTCGAGCTCTAGCCACGCATCCGTCAGCGAAGGAACTAGGCAACGAAGGAATCCGATGGCTGAGTTCACCATCAAC
Organism: Streptomyces sp. NPDC026301; assembly: GCF_055567935.1. NCBI lineage: Bacteria > Bacillati > Actinomycetota > Actinomycetes > Kitasatosporales > Streptomycetaceae > Streptomyces > Streptomyces sp. NPDC026301. The sequence goes on from NZ_JBVHPN010000005.1 coordinate 130,842, forward strand.
GCCCATCGCTTCGACCCGTACAAGAACTTCAAGTTCCTGGTCCTGTGGGACGGTCGGACGGTCGCGGGCATCAGCAAGATATCCCCGCTCAAGCGCACCACCGAGGTCGTCAAGCACCGGCACGGCGGCGACCCCAGCTCGCCGCGCAAGTCGCCCGGGCGCTCGGAGTTCGAGGGCATCACCCTGGAGCGCGGGGTCACCCACGACCCGGAGTTCGACCGCTGGGCCAACAAGGTCTGGCAGGTCGGCGCGGGGCTGGGCTCGGAGGTGTCGCTCGCGGACTTCCGCAAGGACATCGTCATCCAGGTCCTCAACGAGGCCGGTCAGGTCGCCGTCTCGCACAAGATCTACCGGGCCTGGCCGAGCGAGTACCAGGTGCTCGGCGAGCTGGACGCCAACGCCAACGCGGTGGCGATCCAGAGCCTGAAGCTGGAGTGCGAGGGCTGGGAGCGGGACTACGAGGTCGAGGAGCCGCAGGAGCCCTCGTTCACGCACCCCGCCTGAGTCACCCCGTACGAGAGACACCCGAGCACCACCGGACGAGGTGAGGAATGGCGGTCACCGGGCCCGCTGAGCTGCTGGCCACCTGGGAGGCCGGGCTGGCCCTGCAGGACAGCGGCCGTGCCCTGCTGCTGCACCGCGCCGCCCGCCCCGAGGCCGGCACCGACGCACTGCTGTCGGTGCCGGCCGGGGAGCGGGCCGCCGACCTGTTCGCGCTGCGCCGCGCGCTCTTCGGCGCGCGCATGCAGGTCAAGCTGGCGTGCGCGGACCCGGAGTGCGGCGCGGCGATGGAGTTCGAGCTGGACGCGGCCGAGCTGGGCGCGATCCGGCCGGCGCCACCGGAGGACGGCCTGCGGGTCGCCGAGGGCGGCTGGTCGGTGACGTTCCGGCTGCCCGCCGTCGCCGACCTCACCGAGGCCGCGGCCGCCGCCACGGACGCGGCGGACGCCCGGCGGCTGCTGGGTGCCCGCTGCGTGCTCACCGCGGTACGGGACGGCCGTACGGCGACGGAGGAGGAGCGCGCCCGGCTGCCGGAGGCGGTACTGAAACGGTTCGCCGAGGCGGTCGAGCAGGCCGACCCCGGCGCCGAGGTGACGCTCAGCATCACCTGCCCCGAGTGCGGCGCGGCCACCCCGGCCGAGCTGGACATCGCCGGCTACCTGTGGACCGAACTGGACGCCTGGGCGCGCGACGTGCTCCTGGACGTCCACCTGCTCGCCTCGGCCTACGGCTGGAGCGAGCCCGAGATCCTGGCGCTCAGCCCGCTGCGGCGCCGCTACTACCTGGAGCTGTGCGCAGATGTCTGACGACTACTTCGGCCGGCTGCTGGCGCGGCACGCACTGCCGGGCGCGCCCGTCGGCCGCACGGTGACGGCGGCCCCGCGCACACTCGTACAGCCGCGTCTGCCCGGCCCCTTCGAGCGCATCGAGGCACTGGGCGGCGCGCCCGCCGAGCCGCACGCTCCGGCAGCGCGGTACCCGCACGCACCCCTGACCGCCGCGCCCGAGGGCGAACAGGCCGCCCTCCAGCGGGAGATCAGAACCATCGAACGGGAGACGACCGTACTGCGGCCCGAGACCGCGCGCCCGGACGCCGCGGACGCCGCCGAGCGGCCCGTCCGGCCGGCGGCACCGCTGCTGCGGCCCGCCACACGGCCGGAGCCGGGGCCGCGACCGGCCGCACCCGAGGGGCAGCGCTCCGGAGCACGGCGTACGGCCGGCCGTCCGGAGGAGCCGGGAGCGCCCCGGCCGGCAGCCGCGCCCGCCCGCCCGGAAACGGACGCCGCCCCGCGCGCCGTGACGCCCGCGCTGCGCCCCCGCACGGAGGTGCCCAAGGCCCGCGACACGGCACGCGCCGCGGCCGCCGGGCGGCGCGGACAGCGGCCGGCCGAGCGCGTCGTGCACGTACAGATCGGGCGGCTGGAGGTCAGCGCGGCCGGCCCGGACCGGCCGGCGACGGGCGCGCGGGCGGGCCGCGCCGACCGCCGGGGCCCCGCCCTGAGCCTCGCCGACTACCTGGCACGCGGGGAGAGGACGAGCTGACGGTCATGGCCACGACGACCGCACGGACTTCACGGACCTCACGGTCTCCACGGACTTCACGGGGAATGGATTCATGAGCAACGCACTCGCCGTCGCGACGGTCACCCAGGCCCTTGCGCTGCTGATCGAACACAATCTGCACCCCGAGATCGACATGGCCGTCTCGGTGGAGACCCGCAAGCCGCCGGCCGACCCGCCGACGGACCCGACGGTCACCGTCTTCTGCTACCAGGTCACGCACAACCCCTCCATGCGCAACAACGACCTGGTCACCCGCGCCCCCGACGGCACGCTGCTGAAGCGTTCCGCGGCGGCGCTGGACCTGCACTACGTGATCAGCGCGTACGGCGAGGAGACCGAGCTGGTCGGGCAGCGCCTGATCGGCAGCGTCGTGCGCACGCTGCACGAAATCCCCGTACTGCCCAAGGAACTGATCGCGGAGGCGGCGCAGCGGCCGTACCTGGACGGCAGCGACCTGGCGGAGTCCGTGCAGAAGGTCCGCTTCACGCCGACCCAGATGGACGTCGACGAGACGTCGAAGCTGTGGGGAATGCTGCACAACACGCCCTACTCCCTGTCGGTGGTGTACCAGGCGTCGCTGGTCCTGCTGGACGGACACGAGAAGCCGGCGGCGGCCAAGCCGGTCAGGCGGCCGGAGGTACGGGTGGCGCCGTTCGGGGCGCCGGGGGCGCCGGAGCGCCCGGAGCGGCCGGAGCGGCCGGGGGCGTCGGTGCCGCCGGTACTGGGGGATGTGCAGGCTCTGCCGGGTGCGCCGGCCGGGGGCGCCGCGCCCGCGGAGGCTCGTCCCGAGGCGCCTTCTGAGGCGGCGAAGCGGCCCGCGAAGAAGGCGGCGGCTCCCGCACCGGCCAAGCAGGGCGACGCCCAGGCCGACGTTCAGGCCGACGCGAAGTCCGTTGCCACGCCCGCGCGTTCCCGTACCCGTACCCGCAAGGCGACCGGCGGCGCGAAGGGCGCCGCCCGTACGGACGACGGCAAGGAGAGCTGAGGCAGGGTGCGCGAGACGGGGGCGGAACAGAACATGGGCAGCGGCAAGGGACCGGGCACGGCGGACCACGGCACGGACGACGGCGCCGTGCTCGCCGCTGCCATCCGTTCCGTACTGACACGCCTGGACGCCCATGCCGCGCGGGCACGTACAGGCCGTACGGACACCTCGCCCACCGGGGACGCGGCGGACCCGACAGCCGAACCGGCCGGTTCCGCCGTCGCGCCCGCACCCGCACCCGCCTCCACCGCCGCCGCCGCTGAGCCGCGCTCCCCCGCCACCCCGCGCGCCCTCGAAGCGCTCGCCGCCTGCTTCGGCCTCAGCCGCTTCGAGCAGGAGCTGGTCCTGCTGGCCGCGGCGGCCGAACTCGACCCCACCACCGACGCCCGCTGCGCCGCGGCGAGCGGCGACCCCACGCGTACGTACCCGACGTTCTCCCTCGCCCTGGCCGTCCTCGGCGACCCGCACTGGAGCGCCCTCACGCCCGTGGCGCCGCTCCGCCGCTGGCGCCTGCTCGAGCTGGACGACGAGACCCGGCTGACCACCACCCGCCTCCGCCTCGACGAGCGCATCCTGCACTTCCTGGTCGGCACGCCCTACCTGGACGCCAGGCTGCACGGTCTGCTCAGCCGCACCACCGCGCCCCCGTCCCTCCCGCCCTCGTACGACGCGGCCGCCGACCGCGTCGCCGCGGGCTGGTCCGGCGCGGGGACCGAGGCACCCCTGCGCGTCGAGCTGGTCGGCGCCGACCTGCGCACCCGCGCCGACATCGCGGCCACCGCGGCCCGCCGCTCCGGCCTCGGCCTGTACTCCATGGCCGCCGACGACGTCCCCACCGACGCCGCCGAACGCGACCGGCTGGCCCGCCTCTGGCAGCGCGAGGCGATCCTGCTCCCCGCCGCCCTGCTGATCGAGGTCGGCGAGCTGGACCGCGAACAGCACGCCGCCGCCGACGCGTTCATCGCGGGCGCCGCCGTACCGCTGGTCGTCTCCAGCCCGGACCCCCGCCGGACCGGGCGCCCCCGCGGCGAACGCGTCACCGTCCCCAAGCTCTCCGACGAGGAACACCTCGGCCTCTGGACGGACGCCTTCGCCGACGTCCCCGAGGTCACCGACCGCCATCTCCAGTCCCTCGTCGCGCAGTTCCAGCTCCCCCCGCACGTCGTGCGCCAGGCCGCCGCCACCGTCCGCCGCGACCTGCCGCACTCCGACGTGCTGGACGGCGCGGAACTCGCCTGGCAGGCCGGTCTCACCGAGGCCCGCATGGGCCTGGACGAACTGGGCCGCCGCATCGAACCGCGCGCCGGCTGGGACGACCTGGTACTCGCCGACCGCCAGCTGCGCGTCCTCCAGGAGATCGTCGCGCACGTACGCCGGCGCAGCACGGTCTACCAGGACTGGGGCTTCGCGAAGGCGCTCCGCAGCGGCCTCGGCGTCACGGCCCTCTTCGCGGGCGGCTCGGGCACGGGCAAGACCCTGGCCGCCGAGGTGATGGCCAAGGAACTGGGCCTCGACCTCTTCATCATCGACCTCTCCCAGGTGGTCAGCAAATACATCGGCGAGACCGAGAAGAACCTCAGCCGCGTCTTCGACGCGGCTGAACGCGGCGGAGCCCTGCTCCTGTTCGACGAGGCGGATGCCCTCTTCGGCAAGCGCAGCGAGGTCAAAGACAGCCACGACCGCTACGCAAATCTCGAAGTCAGCTACCTCCTCATGCGCATGGAGGCCTACCGCGGCCTCGCCGTCCTCACCACCAACATGAAAAAGGCCCTCGACTCGGCCTTCATGCGCCGCATCCGCTTCGTCGTCGACTTCCCCTTCCCGGCCGAGAGCGAGCGCGCCGAAATCTGGCGCCGCGTCCTCCCCTCCCAGGCCCCCACGAAGGGCATCGACCCGTCCCTGCTGGCACAGCTCACAGTTGCCGGCGGCTCGATCCGCAACATCGCCCTGTCCGGGGCCTTCCTCGCCGCCGACGAGGGCGACCACCTCCAGATGCGCCACATGCTGGCCGCGGCACGCACCGAATACCTGAAGCTGGAACGCTCCCTGACCCCGTCGGAGGTCCACGGATGGGTCTGAACGAGCCCGGTCACGAGGGCGGCGTCCGGAGAGACGCGGCCGCGAAGACGGCAGCGCCCGCGCGCTCCTTCCGTATCGACATCGGTGAACTGGTCCTGGACGGTTTCGACGACCGCCTCGACCCGGACCGCGTGTCGGCGTCCTTTGAACGCGAACTCGCCCGCCTGGTCCACGAGCGAGGCATCCCCCTTGCCGCCGACGGCTCCCCGGTATCCCTGGACGGGCTCACAGGTCTGCCGCCCCTGCCACGTACAACATCCTCCACCCGCCTGGGCGAGGCCCTGGCCCGCTCGGTCCACGCGGGCCTCACGGGACGAGGTGAGGCCCGATGAGCACCTCGACCTCCTCTTCCCGGGACAACAGCCAGTCCACCGCCGCCGAAAAGCGCCGCAAGCGCAGGGAACGGAACGCCAAGTCCCGTACCCCCGAGCCAAAGGACATCGTCAGCGGCGCGGGCCAGCCCCTCGACCTGAGCGTCCGCCGCGACCTGGAGGAACAGCTCGGCCACGACTTCAGCCAGGTCCGCCTGCACACAGACCGCGAGTCCGGCGAACTGGCGGAGCTGATGGGCGCCGACGCCTTCGCCGTCGGCCAGGACATCTTCTTCCGCGAGGGCACCTACCGCCCCGGCACGGCCGACGGCCAACGCCTGCTGGCCCACGAACTGCTGCACACGGTCCAGAACCCACACGGCCTGGGCGCATTGCGAGCGGGCCGCGACCTGGGCGCGGTGAGCCTCCCCCAGGAAACAATCGAACGCGAGGCGGAGTCGGCGGCCCAGTCGTCCGTACTGGGCGCGCTGCAGGATTCCGTACGCCCGGAGGAAACGCCTGCGGCCGAGGTCGAGGAGGGGCGGGGTACGCCGGGGTGGCTGCGGTACGCGACGGTCGACGCCGACCGGCGCCGCATGGAGCAGCTGGACCCGGCCACGCTCGTCGACCGCCTCGCCAACGGCGTCCTCCGCTCCCTCCGGGGCGACCCGCAGGACCTCTCGGGCCGGGTACGCCTGCAACTGGCACAGATGTCACCGGACGTGCAGGAATCGGTACTGGACCGGCTGGAGGTACGCCTCCTCACACCCGAGATCGACCGCCTGCTGGATCTTGTGGAGGAGACGGAACACGGCCCGCTGCCGCTGGACGCGGCCGCTGCTCCCGAAGCCGTACCGGACGAGGCCGAAGCCATCCGGCAGGAACGTGCCCAGGAGACCGCCGCCGCCAACGACGAGCGCCGCGGCGCGGACAAGGCCGACGACGACCGGCGCAAGCACGAACAGCAACGCAAGGACGCGGACCCGGCGGGTGACGGGGGCGTACCGGGGCGCGATGACGCATCCCGGACCGTTCCGGGCGACGCGGGCAAGGCTTCCCCCGCCGAAGAGGCGTCGGGCCGGCCTCCCGGGAAGGCGCCCGGGCAGTCGTCCGCCAAGCCCAAGGACAAGTCCGGGGGCGAGGGCAAGGACAAGGAAGACGGTTCCGCGCGGCAGAAGGAAGGGGCCGAGGCCAAGGAGCAGGACAGGAAGTCTGCTGACCGGGACAAGAAGGACGACAAGAAGCAGGGCGAGCAGCAGAAGGCCGAGCAGGACAAGGACGACAAGGAGAAGGACAAGGGCGCGGAGGAGGACGCCCAGGAACGAGCCGCGGAACAGCAGGAACAGCAGCCTGCCGGGGAAGAGCGTACGGACGAGGCCGGACACTTGGACGGAGCCGCGACCCCCGGGGCCGTCGACAAGAGCACGGCGGAACCGGGCGAGAAGGACCGCACCGGCAGCGGCCACACCGTCCAGCGCACCCTCGGCGACCCGGAGAACGAAGAGGACGCGGACGACGAACCGCTGGGCCTCGAAGACGAGTCGGCGGAGCTGGACGCGGACGACGACCTGGGCGCGGAGGAGGACGAGGACGCGGCGAGCGGCGAAGCTCCGGTGCCCGATGTCGGCCTCGAAGAGGCGACCCCGGCGGCAAAGGACTCTTCCCTGGTCAAGGCCCGGCAGGACGGCAATCACCGAGTGACCGGGCGTCCGGCGTCAGCGGACGCCGCGCCTGCGGCCGAAGCACAGGAATCCGGCGCTTCCTCCGTCTCTGCGGACGCCGAGGCCGACGAAGAATTCGCCCAGGACGGCCGTACCGATGATGCCGCCGAGCAGGAGGTCGGACCGGACCCGGCGGCGCAGCCCACTGCGGACGGGGTGACGTTCGGGACACCCGGCTCGCAGGGCTCGGGCCCGACGGCACCCGGCGAAACCGACCGCGAGAACGCTCAGGCCGAAGAGCACAAAGAAGACTCCGAGGCGAAGCGGCGGGACGAGGAAGCACGCAACGCCGACGGGACCGGCATCAAGCAGACTCCCGGCGCAGGGGAGACGGCCCCGCCCGGTCAGTTGGCGAAGGCCGACGAGGACGCGCGCCGCCAGACGAACGGTTCGTCCTCGGACAGCTCGGCCTCCAAGTCCGGCAGTGGCAGCAGCGCCGGAGGCGGCAAGGACACCGGAGACAAGGACGCCAAATCACCCGACGCGTCCGTCAGTGCGAAGGGTAAGCAGGACTCCGCAGACTCCAGGAAAGAAACCGGTACGGATTCGGCCCCGGCCGGCGGCAAGGACACGGGCAAGGCCCAGGACGCCCCGGCATCCGAGGACGGCGCGAAGTCGAAGGAGGACTCCTCCGCGCCGTCGGGCACCCCCGACTCGAAGGACGGGGCCGGAGAACAGGGCACCGCCAAGGAGCAGGACGTCACGGGTGGGAAGGGCCCCGCCACGGCGGCGGGTCCGCAGACGGGCCCGGAAAAGGTCTCCACGGCCGGTCCCTCCGACACTCCCAAGCTCGCTCCGGGCAGCGGCCCCTCCCCCAAGTCGCCCGGCCCCGAGGCCAAGGACAACGCCCCCAAGTCCGAGGGTTCGCCCAAGCCCGGCGCCCGGCCGAAGGTCGCCGCGCCCAAGCGGCAGGCGGCCCGGCAGGCCGCCAAGAACGTCCGCCGTGGTGGCGGCGGAGGCGGCGGCGGCCGCACCGCATCGGCTCCGGCCCCCGCGCGCGCCGGCCGCGGCGGCGGCCGCGCCGCCTCCGCCCCCGCCAAGCCCAAGAAGGACGCCCCCGCCCCCGACGTCTCCAAGAGCACGCCTGAGGCGGGCCTCGCCACGGCGTCGAAACTCAAGCCGTACCAGATGGTGGAGACCCTCAAGGGCGTCGACAGCGCCGTGGGCACCTCCGTGGACAAGGAGCGCACGGCCCTGCGCAAGGGTCCGCCCAAGACCCAGCGCCCGGTCGGCTCGCCCAAGACCGTCGCCGGCGGCCCGACCCCGGCCGCTCCCGGTACGTACACCAACGCCAAGGTCTCCCGCACCGACGCCGCCAAGGGCAAGACGCCGGAGATCAACGGCGAGGAAAGGCCGAAGGGCGAGGTACCCGGCGCCGAGATGGAGGAGCCGAGCTGGTGGGACATCGGCGTGACCATCGGCGCCAAGCTCCTGGGCAAGGTCCTCAAGGAGATCCTGCCGCTCGACGACCTGATCGACTCCATCCTCGGCATTCCCACGGTCGACGAGGGAATGAAGGGCAGCAAGGTCGGTGACGCTCCCGGTCTGCCCCTCCAGGACGATTCAGATCCGCAGCGCACGGACGAACAGGGCCAGAAGCTCGACGAGCGCAAGTCCGAACTGCACCAGTCCGGCCGTGAGGACGCCGCCCGTCCCATGGGCGAGGATCAGATCTACCCGGACGTCCCCAAGGAGACGCTGACCGGCAAGGTCCCCGGAGGCAAGAAGGGCGCCAAGAAGGGCGGCGGCCCCAAGGCTCCGGGGGGCGGCGCCGTTCCCATCGAGTCCGCCTCCGCCGTCGCCGAGCGCGACCGTGGCCCGCAGATCCAGGCCGGCTTCAACGATGGCCGCCAGAAGATGGGCGACGAGCGGAAGAACAAGGACGAGAAGGCCAAGGACGACAAGCAGAAGCACGACCGGGACCTGAAGCGCGAGGTCGACTCCAGCAGCAAGACGCAGGAGAACGAACGCGAAAAGGGCCAGTCCGAGATCTCCTCCTCCCGCGAGAAGTGGCGGAAGGAACAGGATGACAAAGTCGAGGAGATCGACGGCAAGAAGAGCAAGAAGCACGAAAAGATCCGCAGGGACATCGACGACAAGGAAAAGAAGACCGACGAGGACGTCGACAAGCGGACCGAGGACGACAACAAAAAGATCGACGACGAGCAGGACGGCGCGCAGAAGGAAGCGGAGAAGAAGCAGGACGACGGCAAGAGCAATGCCGACAACTGGCTCGACGAGGCCATCAACAAGCTCAAGGAGATGTTCGAGAAGCTCGTCAATGAGATCAAGGACATCTTCAAGCGGGCCCGCAAGGCCGTCACCGACCTCATCGACCGCTTCAAAGAGCAAGTCTTCAAGCTCATCGATGACGCCCGCAACTGGGTCATCCAGCAGATCAACGACTTCGCCGACGCCCTGATCGCCCTCGGCGACGAGCTGCTCGCCGATTACCCGGCGATGCGCGACAAGTGGCGCAACACCATCGACGGAGTCCGCGACTACGCCGTACAGAAGGTCAATGAGGCGGCGGACGCGCTCAAGGAAGTCGCCGGCAAGCTGCTCGACGGCCTGTGCAGCGCTCTGATCGCCGGTCTCGACGTCCTGGAGAGCGGGCTTCTGTCGGCGGTCGACGTCGTCAAGAGCGCCACCGTCGGCGCGCTGGAATTCGGCAAGCAGGTGGTGGCCGGGCTCGGCGAATGGGCCGCCATCTTCAACGACATCGTCTCCGACCCCGGCGGCTGGATCAGCAAGGCCGGAGCCGCGGCGGAGACCGGCGCCAAGGAATACCTCTTCGACGAGATCAAGGCGGCCGTCAAGGAGTGGTTCAACCAGAAGGTCCAGGAAATCATCGGCATCCCCATGGAGGATTTCCAGGAGCTGATCTCGGGCGGCGTCACCGCCGAGGAGATGGGCCGGATGGCGTGGGACGAGGCGCTCCCGCAACTCCCGGTGATCATCGGTGTGATGGTCATGGAGAAGGTCGTCGCCAAGCTCATTCCGGGTGCCGGCTGGGTCATGACCATCATCGACGCGCTGCAGACCGCCTGGGGCGCGCTCAGCGAAATCCTTCGCGCCTTCGGCCTCTTCATGGACTTCCTGAAGTCGGTCAAGAGCGGAAACGGCGCCCGCCCCTTCGCCAAGGCGGTCGCGGCCGGCGTCGTCGCCCTGCTGGAACTGATCTACCAGGCGCTGATCGAAGGCGTCAGCCGGTTCATGGGCGGGGTCACCCGCAAGCTGGGCGACATGCTCAAGGGCATCCGCAGAAAGAAGAACCGGCCGGACGCCCCCGGTCAGCCCGGTGACAACAGGCCGGCGGGCAACAACCAGCAGGCGCCGGCGGGCCGACCCGACCGGACCGATGAGCCGGGCCCGACCCACCAGCCCGGCCGGACCGACAAGCCCGCCGACCACCCGGCCCCGCACAAGCCCTCCCCGGACAAGACCTCCCGCCCGAAGCCGGGCCCCCGCCCCGCGAAGCGCCCGTCACCCGAGAAGAAGCCGCGCCCGGCCCAGTCGAAGCCGAAGAAGAAGCGCGACGAGCACGAGCGCCGCGAGGAGGGCCGCGAGGTCAACGCGGCACGGCGCCGGATGCAGGACGCCAAGCGCAGGCTTCGTGACGAGGACGACAGGCCCACCCTCGACAAGCGCCGCGGCCCTGGCCGCGACACGCTCAAGAAGCGCCGCCCGGACGACCGCCGCCGCGACGAAGACCGTCCCGACCTGCGCAAGCCCGACGCCGGCCGGCCGGACAAGCGCCACCCCGACGACAAGCACCCGGACAAGAACCGCGACCGCGACAAGGACAAGTACAACGACAGGGACAAGGACGGCACCGACCGGCGCAAGCCCGACCTCGACAAGAAGCAGCCGCGCCGCCGCCCCGAGTCCCGCACCCGCCGCAAGCTCCGCCGCGCCCGCCAGACCATCAAGTCGGCCCTGAACCGCGCCCGCCGCGCCGCCCGCAAGCTCCACGGCAAGGGCCGCAAACTCGGCCGCCGCCTCAACGACCGCTCCCGCCACATGCGCGACCAGTGGAGGCGCCGGCACGACCGTGACAGGAACCGGGAAAGGCACCACAGCAGGGACCGGGCACGGGACAGGAACAAGGAGCAGGAGCCCAACGGCGTCACGGACTTCGACCTTCCGAAGGTGCGGTTCCGGACGAACGACGGCGAAGCGCACACGCTCTTGTTCAACGGGCGTGGCAGGAGCGCCGACCTCGCGGTCCGCAGCATCCTTCAGACCATGTCGGGATACTTCGACGGCTGGCGAAAGGAGATCGAAGAGCTCAGGCAGAACGATCGGCACGATCTCGCGGACCAGTCGACGCAGCTTCTCGGCGCCGCAGAACAGCAGGCCCAGAAGGTCGAGAACATGCAGGGAGCCCTGCCCAAGCCGCGCAACCGGCGCGGCATCACCCGGGGGCCCCTGGGCGACGTCACCTTCCAACGCCGGATCGAGCGGCTCAGGGACGCGATGGAATACCTGGCGGAGCTGCTGGAGCAACGGAATGCCGGAGACAAGGAGCCTCCGCTGCCCGCGACCATCCTGCCGCCGTTCTCGGACGGTCCCATGGCGTTCAATTTCAAGGCCAAGTTCATCAAGAAGAGCACGCCGAAGGGCACGGAGGCCCATCAACGCACGGGTGCCCAACCGGTGGGGTGGAAGGAACTGGCGGGACTTCCGGGTGGTCTTGCGGAACGGCAGAGCCACTGGGTGCGCATGCACATGCTCCCGACGCTGATCGGTGGTCAGGCATCCACGTCCAACCTGGTTCCCGCGCTGGGCAGCATCAACACCAGGGCCGCGGTGGACATCGAACACCCGGCGCAGGCGGCCCTTGGCCACAACGTCCTCTGGGGGACCATCCCGCCGGTGCCGGAGAAAATGATTTGGTATCAGGTAGCGATCAACTATCGAGGGCAATACCCCGGATTCCCTCGGCGAATCAGCGTGAATTGGGGCGGCTACAAGCCGGTCGGTGGCCAGTGGAAAGAGCAGAGCGCTTCCATGACCTGGGCGAAACCCTTCCAGCCGCCGAACATCCCCATCGGCTTCGACATACGCAAGGCGAATGCCGCAAGCATCAGGATGGTGACACGGGTTTCCGAGGCCACCGCGTCGGAAATCGCACGCCTGCTCGGCACGCCAGGTCAGTACAACAGCGTCGACGATCTCGCCGCGGCCCTGCTGAACGGCCAGGGGGGAAGCACCGGAGCGGCGTCGAACCGGTTGCGCAAGGATGTCGCCAAGTTGATAGCCGCCCGCAACAAGATCCGATTCTGATCCGGAGACACAGGACATGACGAACCCAACTCCTCACGAGCAGCGCTGGATCGCGGCGCTCGACGAGCTGCGCAACTGCGCCGATCTCCATGTGACCAGGGACCATCAAGAAGGGCCGGACACGGACGCCCCGGATGCGCGCAGCGTCTTCGGGACGCTCGCGGAGCAGGACGGCGTCGTGCTCGACCCGGCTCTGCAGGCGTGCTACCTGCGCTTTAGTGGCCTGGGGGCCTGCTGGGGCTTCGGGGAAGAAGAGTCGGACCCGCTGTTCGCCGGCGAGTTCAATCTGCTGCCCCTCGTCCAGGCGATCCGTCAGCAGCCCCCCATCGACCGCTACCCGTACGCGTCGCCCGCACAGCTGGAAATTGTCTCCGAACTTCGGGATTTCGACGGAACGCCCATGGCGGGGGCCGGGCACATCACTTCTCTGAGGATCAAGCAGGGCGGTGTCCACACTCCAGAAATCTGGTTCAGTGACAACCCGCTCGGATTCCACCGTATGGATATCGATCTCTGCGGATATCTCGATGCACTGCGCGTCACCAAGGGCACGTTCGGCTGGCAGTACCTGTTCACTGACGTCTCCTTGGCGGACGAGCACCACGAGGTCACTGCGGAGTTCCTCACCGAAATGCTCGACGTCTTCCCCGAACTCTTCCCGCAGCACGACTACGCGCCTCTGCGGGCACGTCTGGAGGCCCGGCTGTGACCACCTACGCCGACATACCCAAGCCCATCCGCTCCGGGCTCGTCATCGTCGACCCCGAGCGCGGTACCCCGCAGCGGATCATCGTGTTGCAGTTCAATCCCGACACGTTGGAGCGGTCTGTGGCGCCGCAAGCCGCTGGTGGGGAAGGGGATGGCGGTGGAGGGGGCAGCGGTGGCGACCGGAACGAAGCCCTGCGCCTCAAGGGGCCCGCGCAGGAGACGTGGAAGTTCACCGCGGAGATCGACGCTACGGATCAGCTGGATGTGGCGGCGCCGGATGGGATTCATCCGCAGTTGGCTGTGTTGGAGATGTTGGTGCAGCCGACCACCGCGCAGTTGCGGGCGGCCAGCAAGCTCAGCAAGAAGGGGACCATCGAGATCAGTCCCATTGAGACGCCGCTGACGCTGTTCACTTGGGGCAGCAAGCGGGTCATGCCCGTCAGGCTCACCGAGTTGTCGATCAATGAGTCCGCGTTTGATGTGAACCTCAATCCGATCCGGGCTTCGCTCAGTATCGGGATGAAGGTGCTGACCGTGAGTGATCTGCCGGCGGGGCATCGAGGGGCTGAGCTTTACCTCGCGCACCTCGCGCAGAAGGAGCAGTTGGCGCGGCGGGCGCGGGCCGGGAGCTTGGCGCAGTTGGGGCTCGGGGGAGGGATCTGAGCGTGATCGAGCCGTATGAGAGTGCGTTGGACGATGTGCCGGGGGCTCATCCGTATCCGCGGAGCAGCCGGTATCACGATGTGCGGATCGGGGTGCACAGGAACAGCGATGGCACTGAGGTGAAGTATGCCCAGCGGAGGCTGTTGCCCCCGCTTGAGCAGGACGCGGACGACACACTGCCGCACACCGTCAGTGCCGGGGAGCGGGCCGATCAGCTCGGGCAGCGGTACTTCGGGGATTCGGGGCAGTGGTGGCGGATTGCCGATGCCAATCCCGTGCTGGCGCCGGGTGAGCTGACCGATGAGCCGGGTGAGGAGATAGCCGTGCCGTTGCCCGGTGGGTTCGCCGGCGGGATGGGCGGGCCGGGGGTGCGGAATGGCTGATGATCTGCCCGTGGGGGGCGGCCCCATTCATGTCTCGTTGTACATGGGGCCGAAGTTGGCGCGGCTGGTTCCGCAGGAGGTGACGGAGGCGCTGCTGTCCGCGCAGATCACCAGTACGGCGGGTGAGAGGAGTGGTTTTCAGCTTGCCTTTGACCTGACGAAGAAGGGGGCGATCATTCAGCGGCTCCTTCCCGAGGGGTTCTTCGATCCCAAGACGCGGGTCATTCTGACCGTTGCGGTCAAGGGGACGCCGGTGGTGCTGCTGGACGGGCTCATCGTGCGGCAGGAGGTGGGGGCCAGTAATCAGCCCGGGCAGACCACGCTGACGGTGACGGGTGAGGACCTCACGCTGCTCATGGACCTCGAGGAGCGGACGGATCGGTACCCCAACCTCGCGCCTTCGCAGCGGGTGGAGCGGATTCTCGGCAAGTACGCGGATTACGGGATCGATGGCCGGATCATTCGGGAGCAGGTGCCGCAGCCCCCGAGGGAGCAGTTGCGCATCGATTACCAGACGGGGACGGATCTGCAGTATGTGAATGAGTTGGCGAGGGCGAACGGTTACACGTTCTACCTCGACCCCGGGCCGGTGCCAGGGCGGTCGACCGCCTTTTGGGGCCCGGAACAGCGGCTCGGCCAGCGGCAGCACGCCTTGAATGTGAATATGGATGTGAACTCGACTGTGGATCAGTTGACGTTCGCCTATGACGGGACCGCGAGAGAAGAACCGCAAGCGCGCGTGCAGGACCCCGTGACGCGGCGGGCGCCGCTCCTCGCGCAGCCGGACATCAGTCCCCTCAGGCCGCCGCTCGGACGGCGGGCCTCGCCGGCTCTCAAACGAAAGACCCTCAGCGGCACAGCGAAGAAGGACGAGGCGCTGGCGAAGGCGGAGGCGTTGGGACGCGCCGCGACGAGTGCTGATGCCATTTCCGGGTCGGGGCAGTTGGACGTGAACCGGCATGGATATGTGTTGCGGCCACGGGAGTTGGTCGGAGTCCGGGGGGCGGGTGTCACGTACGACGGGGATTACTACGTGAAGAGCGTCACCCATAACCTCCGGCCGGGGTCGTACCAGCAGAACTTCACCCTGTCGCGCGAGGGACTGATTGCCCGCAGCGACCGCGTACGACCGTAAGTCCGCAGCAATCCGCAGCAATCCGCAGCGAACCACCACAGTGACACCGACCAGGAGCAGGCAGCATGGCGCCAGCATCGAACAATCGCTTCCTCGGCAAGTTCCGGGGCCGGGTGGCGAGCAACAACGATCCGTTGCGGATCGGCCGGATCACGGCCCATGTGCCGGACGTACTCGGTGACGAGGCGTCCACCTGGGCCATGCCCTGCTTCCCGTTCACGGGCGCGCAAGCGGGTCAGTACGTGATCCCGAGCGAGGGCGCCGGTGTGTGGATCGAGTTCGAGCAGGGGGACCCCAGTTTCCCGGTGTGGACGGGGTGTTGGTACGGCGCCGAGGCCGAACTGCCGGTGGACGCGCAGGCCGGGGCGCGGGCGGGTGCCGAGCCGGTGGTCATCGAGACGCAGGGGCATCACAAGATCGTGCTGTCCGATGTGCCGGAGGAAGGGATTCTGCTGCAGGCGCCCGGCGGCGCGTACGTACGGATCAACGCGGCGGGTGTGCAGATCAACAACGGGCAGGGCGCGTCGATCCTGCTCCAGGGCGACCAGGTCGACATCAACGAGGGCCGGCTGACCGTGCCCAAGAAGCGATAGCGAAGACGGGGGAGCGAGAAGACGTGGTGACCGGGAATCTCGTCCACGGCGGAGCCGTGGTCAGCTGTCCGCACGGCGGGCGCGCGGTGTCCACCGCGGCCGCCGGCACGGGCGTACGCGTCGACGGTGCGCCCGTGGCCACCGCGGCCGACCTCTTCACGATCAGCAGCTGCCCGCACTCCGTCGGCGGCCGTCCGCAGCCGTGCACCAGCGTCCGCTGGATGCCGGCCGGCGGCGGCGACGAGGTACGGATCGACGGGGTGCCGGTACTGCTGGACACCTCGGCGGCGATGTGTTTCAGCGCCGGGCTGGTGCCGCAGGGCCCGCCGGTCGTGGCGCCCGTCCACCAGGGGGTGTCCAGCCGATGAGGGCTGTGAAGAAAGTGCGGAGTGAGATCGCTTTTCCGTTCCGGACGGACCGGCGGGGGCGGACCGCGCACGCGGACCACGACGAGCATGTGCGGGATCTGATCGAGCAGTTGCTGTTCACCAGTCCCGGTGAGCGGGTCATGCGGCCGGACTTCGGGTGCGGGCTGCTCGACCTCGTCTTCACGCCGAACAGTCCGGAGCTGGCGTCGGCCGTGGAGCTGTCGGTGCAGGCGTCGCTGCAACGCTGGCTCGGCGATCTGATCGAGGTCGAGGCGCTCGACGTGGTGAGCGAGGAGAACGTCGTACGGGTGTATCTGCGCTATGTGGTGCGCTCCACCGCGAGCAGGCGCGACGAAGTGTTCGAGGGGCGGGGCGAGATATGAGTGACCAGCAGCTCATCAGCGGTGAGCTGGTGTGCCGTACCGACCAGCGGCGCGGGCGGATCAGAGCCGCGCGGCTGAACGGCATCGACGGCGTGGAGGTCGCGGACGACGGGGTGACGCTGACCGTCACCTTCCTCGGGAAGGCGCCGCACGGACTGTGCCCGGAGAACATCCGGATCGACGGCGGCCGGCGGATCACCGGGCTCGAGGCGCTGGAGGTGTCGGTCGAGCGGGAGGAGGATCCCGAGCTCGACGACCGGCTGCATGTGGTGCTGGACCGGACCGGGGATACGTCGCGGTACCGGCTGTCGATCGTGGACACCGATCCTTACGGGCGACCGGGGACGGAGCCGTACGAAGGGTTCGATCAGCGGTACTTCGCCGCCGAGTTCCGGTTTCGCACGGACTGCCCGAGCCCCTTCGACTGTGTGGAAGAGGAGGCGGACTGCCCGGACACCTTCAAGCCCGCGCCCGTCATCGACTACACCGCGCGGGACTACGACACGCTGCGGCAGCTCGTTCTCGACCGGCTGCGGCTGACCACACCGGACTGGGTCGAGCGCAACCCGGCCGACCTGGGCATGACGCTGGTCGAGCTGCTGGCGTACACCGCTGATCAGATCAGTTACCAGCAGGACGCCGTGGCCACCGAGGCGTACCTCGACACGGCGCGGCGCCGGGTGTCGGTGCGCCGGCACGTGCGGCTGATCGACTACCCGATGCACGACGGGTGCAGCGCGCGCGCTTTCGTGTCCGTGGAGGCGGCCACCGACCTCGTTCTCCTCCCGGGCACCTTCCGCTTCGCGGCGGTGGACTTCCGTACGTACGGGCCGCGCGACCGGCCGGAGATCGGGACCGTCATCGACGACCGGGACCTGGCCGTACTGGACGAGCGCGGGTCCGTGGAGGTCTTCGAGCCGGTCGGCGACGCGCCGTTGCGGCTGCGCCCGGAGCACAACGCGATCCGCCTGTGGACCTGGGGCGATGAGGTCTGCGCGCTGCCGAAGGGCGCCACCTCGGCGACGCTGCGGGACGAGTGGGCGGACGACACCCACGAGGTCCGCTCCCTGCGCCTCAGCCCCGGTGACCTGCTGCTCTTCGAGGAGGTCAAGGGTCCGCGTACGGGCACGCCCGGCGACCAGGACCCGAGCCACCGGCAGGCCGTCCGGCTGACGTCCGTCACCCCCGCCGTCGACCAGCTCGACGGGCAGCCGGTACTGGAGATCACCTGGGCGCAGGAGGACGCGCTGACGTTCCCGCTGTGCCTGTCCACACGGGGCGGGACGGATTGCGCGCCGGTGGACGACGTGAGCGTGGCGCGCGGCAATGTGGTGCTCGTCGACCACGGGCGGTCGCTGACCTTCGGGGAGTGCCCGGAGGGCGTACCGGAGACGGTGACCGTGCCGCCCCTGCCGGCCGTGACCGGGTCCTGCGAGCCGCCCGCCTTCGGGTGCGCGGACCACAAGGGCGACGGAAACGCCACTGCCCGCACCATCGAGCACCTCATCAGCAAGACGGAGTGCCATCAGGCGCTGACCGCCGACGACATCCGTGAGCTGTTCGAGGTGGTCGGCGAGGAGGCGACCGTACGGGCCGGGCTCGGCCTGGAGCTCGCCGGGCAGCGGCGCGAGAAGGTGGTGCCGGGGACGGTGTACGCGCAGGCCGACGCGTTGCGCACGCTGCTCGCGCAGTCCGTGTACCCGGGCATCGAGGCGCGCTTCCGGCCCGTACTGCACCGCTCCCCCGTCGCGCAGACCGTGCCGTTCCCGCGCCCTGAGCTGGTGGCCGCGGGGCAGGCGGAGCGGCTCGCCGGTATCCGGGTGCGGGTGCGGGCGCGGCTGGTGGAGCTGTGGCGCAGCGCCCGGGACCACGACGGGCTGTCGGAGGCGGAGATCGCCGAACTGACGGTGGTCTTCGGGCTGCACATCCTCGAACGCCTCGAACTGCACCGGCACCCCGTACGGGCGCTGCGCGAGCTGCTGCACCGCGGCGACCGGCTGCTGGCGGCCAAGCTGCGCCGCCTGGACGTGCTGAGCGCGCGGGCGCGGGCCGGCGCGGTGCTGGACGGACGGATCGCCTGGGAGATCGCGCACAGCTGGGGCCCGGCGTACGCGGCGGGGCTGCACCCGGACGAGCCGGTGCTGCACGGCCCGGCGGCGAGCCTGGCGCCCGACCCCCGGGCCGCGCTGCCCGCCGTACGGATCGAGGACGGCGAGCACACCTGGGTGCCGCGCCGCGACCTGCTGGACAGCGGGCCGCGCGAGCGGCACTTCGTGGGCGAGCTGGAGGACGACGGGCGGATCGCGCTGCGCTTCGGGGACGGCCGGTACGGCGCGCGCCCGGAGCCCGGCAGCCGGCTCACGCTGCACTACCGGCTGGGCGGCGGCACGGCGGGCAACGTGGGCGCCGAGGCCATCAACCACCTCGTACTGAGCCGTCCGGCGGAGGAGTCGGACGGGGGTGACCCGATGCCGGTGGCGGGCGTGCGGAACCCGCTGCCCGCGATCGGCGGCGTCGCGCCCGAATCTGTCGATCAGGTACGGCAGCTCGCGCCGCTCGACCTCAAGCGCACCCGCCAGAGGGCCGTCACCGCCGCCGACTACGCGGAGCTGGCGTCCGCGCTGCCCGGTGTGCAGCGGGCAGCGGCCGAGATCCGCTGGACCGGCAGCGTGCAGGAGGCGCACGTCGCGATCGACGCGGCGCGCACGGGCGAGCCCACGCCCCAGCTGCTGGACTCCGTCGCGTACGCGCTGGAGAGCTACCGGCGGATCGGGCACGACCTGGTCGTGGAGCCGGCCCGCACGGTGCCGCTCGACATCGAGATCGAGGTGTGCGCGGCGCCGGGGCATCAACACGGGCGGATCCTGGCCGAGTTGACCCGGGTGCTCGGCAACCGCCGGCTCCCGGGCGGCCGGCTGGGCTTTTTCCACCCGGACGCGCTGACGTTCGGCGAGCCGGTGCGGCTGAGCCGTCTCACCGCGGTCGCCGCGGCCGTACCGGGCGTGGAGAGCGTGCGGGTGACCCGCCTGCAGCGCTTCTCGTCTCAGGAACACCTCGACAACAGAGCACTGGAGGACGGTGTGCTGCGGCTCGGCCCGCTGGAGATCGCCGTGTGCGACAACGACCCCGAGCGCCCGGAGAACGGCCGCCTCGTCATCGATCTCGGAGCGCTCGGAGGTGCGCGATGAGCGCCACGTGCGGCTGCGGCTGCGGGGGCGGCAGCGACGAGCGGCGCGCCCCGGACGCCCTGTACAACCCGCCGGCCCGGACGGCCCTGGACTACCGCGTCGGTACGTACGGCACGTTCCTGGCCGGGATGCTGGACCGGCTCGCCTCGCCCGCCTACCCGGCGCTGCGCGGCCTGACCGTCCGCACCACCGACGACCCGGCGATCGGGCTGCTGGACGCCTGGGCGGTCCTCGGCGACGTACTGACCTTCCACAGCGAGCGGATCGCGGACGAGGGCTATCTGCGCACCGCCAATGAGCACCGGTCCCTCGCGCTGCTCGGACGGCTGGTCGGGCACCGGCCGCGCCCCGGCGTCGCGGCCGACACCCACCTCGCGTACACCCTCGACAAGGACCCGCGCGCCGAGGACCTGCCGGTCGTCATCCCGCGCGGCGCGCGCAGCCACAGCGTGCCGGCGGCCACCGGCGAGGAGTCGCAGACCTTCGAGACCAGCGAGGACCTCACCGCGCGCTGGGCGTGGAACGAGCTGAAGGTCCGGCGCCGGCGGCCCGCGCTGCTGGTCGCCGAGGATCTCCGCAAACGGTCCGAGCTGTACGTGTCGGGGACGGCCACCTCCCTGCAGACCGGTGACCAGCTGCTGTTCGACTTCGGCGGCAAGGAGCAGCGGCTGCTGCCGGTCGCCAGGGTCCGCATCGACCGGGAGGAGGACGTCACCGCGATCGGGCTGCAGCAGTCCGCACCGGCCACGCTCAAGGAGCTGGTGGACGAGCTGAAGCAGTGGATCACCGAGCCGGAGGACGGCGGCGACCCCGACGATCCGGACGAGCCCGGGCCGCCCACCGCCGAGACGCCCAACCCGCGGCCGGTCAGCAAGCTGATCGAGACCTTCGACACGCAGGTGCTGGCGCCGCTGCGCAAGGACCTGGAAGGCGAGGCTGCCAAGACGCCCGCTGCGTTCGCGGCACGGCTGGCCGGACCGCACGAGCGGCTGGCCGAGGCACAGGTGCTGGCCGCGCCGTACGAGGCGGTCGCGGCCTGGTTCGAGCAGCTGGAAGCCGTGGTCGGGGAGGTGCGGGAGCGGGCCGGGGACTTGGAGCCCGCCCGTACCGTGCCGCCGTCGGCGCCGAAACTCAAAAGCAGCGGGGCACCGGAGCCCACCCCCGCCCTCCGCGCCCTCGATGCCGTACTGCCCGCCCTCCGTACCAGCGTCGTGCGGCCCCCGTCCGGCGCGCGGGCCGTCTCGCGCGACCCCGGACGCCTCTTCGCGCCCGGCTCGGACCTCACCGCGCGGCTGCTGTCCGCGCTGGACCCGCGGCTGTCCGACGGGATGTACACGGCGTGGCGGCAGGCCGCGCCCGCGACGCCCGCCGCGCTGCGGGCGCTGCTGGCGATGCGGGTGACGGCCGCGCCCTTCGGGGCCACCGCGCCGCTCAAGCCCGTGCAGGACGAGGCGGGCCGGGTGATCCGCACCGCGGACTGGCCGCTCAGCGGCGGCGTGCTGACCAGCGTGCGGATCGTCTTCGACACGGCCGGCAAGGTGCCGGTGAAGGCGGAGTTCCAGCACGCCGAGACCGGCAGCTCGGTGCAGTACACCGAGAACCTGCCGTCGGAGAGCTCCTTCGACCTGGGCCCCGGCCGGGTCCAGGTGTCCACCCGCACCGGGCAGGACCGCGACCTGAGCTGGCTGGGCCGCCGCCCGACCGAGTCCCAGGAGCCCGGGGTCACCGTCCGGCTGCTGGCCGGGCTGCCCGAGCGTTCCCTGTTCGTGGCCCGCCCGGACGAGGACGGCAAGATCGAGGTCGCGGTCAACAACGGCGACACGAAGACCTGGGACCTCGCGCCGGGCGAGAAGCACCAGGTCCGGCACGGCGAGTACGAGGTGACGGTGCGGCGCACGCCGGGCAGCGAGCCGCCCGCCGTGGAGATCGGCATCGCGACCGTGCCCGCGCCCGCCAACCGCTACGTCCTGCCGCTGGAGTCCGTGCAGGACGGCATCACCGTCGGCAGCTGGGTCGCGGTCCAGCGGCCCCGCAAGGGCGCCGAAGGCCCGGACGGCATCCCCGGCGACAAGAAGCTGGCGTTCGTCACCACCCGCGTGACGGCCGTCCGCACCGCCGCGTACACCAACTTCGGCATCACCGGGCGCGGCACGGAGCTGACCCTCGCCGACCCGTGGCTGGACGAGCACGACGTCGTGCTGTCGGCGATCCGGGACACGACCGTGCACGCGGGCGGCGAGCCGCTGCGGATGGCGGACGAGCCGCTGGGCGAGGACGTGCACGGCAACGAGCTGGAGCTGGCCGAGCTGTACGAGGGGCTGCGCCCCGGCCGGTACATCGTCGTCTCCGGCGAGCGGACCGACATCCCCGGCTCGGCCGGGGTGCGCGGCACGGAGCTGGCGGTGATCGCCGCGGTCGACCAGCGGCTGGACGAGGAGCTGCCCGGCGACCACGTCCACACGGTCCTCACGCTCACCGCCGACCTCTCCTACCGGTACCGCCGCGACACCGTCCGCATCCAGGGCAACGTCGTGCCCGCCACCCACGGCGAGAGCCGGGACGAGCCGCTGGGCAGCGGGAACGCCGAGCAGGCGAACCAGGCGTTCGCGCTGTGGCAGTCCCCGCTCACCTGGCTGCCCGACGACAACCCGCTGGGCGCGGTGCCCGAGCTGGAGGTCCGGGTCGACGGGCTGCTGTGGCACCGGGTCGACAGCCTGGCCGGGCGCGGACCGCGCGAGCGGGTGTACGTCCTGGGCGCGGCCGGGGACGGCCGGACGACGGTGACCTTCGGCGACGGCGTGCACGGCGCGCGGCTGCCCACCGGCCACGAGAACGTCCGGGCCCGCTACCGCTTCGGCACAGGGCGTGCCGCCAACGTCAAGGCGGGCCGCATCACCCAGGCGATCACCCGCCCGCTGGGCGTCACCGGCGTCACCAACCCGCAGCCCGCCACCGGCGGCGCGGACGCCGACGGCCCCGGCCTCACCCGCCGTACCGTCCCGCTCGCCGTCTCAGCGCTGGACCGGCTGGTCTCGCTCCCCGACTACGAGGACTTCGCGCGCTCCCGGGCCGGCATCGGCCGGGCGGCTGCGGCCGAACTGTACGACGGGCGGCGGCAGGTGCTGCACCTGACGGTGGCCGGGGTGGACGACAATCCGGTCGCGGCCGACGCCGAGGTGCTGCGGGCGCTGCGGTCCTCGCTGGCGGAGTACGGCGACGCCGCGCTGCCGGTGCGCGTCGACGTGCGGGAGCTGGTACTGCTCCTGCTGGTCGCCAAGGTCAAGGTCGCGCCCGACTACTCGTGGGCCGCGGTCGAACCACGGGTGCGGGCCGCCCTGTTGCGCCGCCTGGGCTATGAAGGACGCGAACTGGGGCAGCCCGCGCGGCTGTCGGAGGTGCTGGCCACCGCCCAGTCCGTGCCCGGCGTGGACTACGTGGACGTGGACGCCTTCACGGGCGTACCGGCCTCCGCCACGCCCGCCGATCTCGCGGGGCTCGCCGGTGAGTTGGCCGGGCCGCGCACGACCGTGCCGGCCCGGCGGGCCACGTACGACGAGCAGACCTACCGGGTCACCGACGAGAAGGGCGAGCCGATCAGCTCGGTCGCGGGCCGCAACGGCATCTCGCTCGCCGAACTGCTGCGTCTCAACCCCGACATCACCGATACCCAGCCGCTGGCAAAGGGCCGCTCGGTGTGTGTCTTCCGCGGTATACGGCCTGCCCAGCTCGCGCTGTTCTCGCCGCAGGTCGCGGACACCATGATTCTGACGGAGGTCAAGTGATGTCCAGGGAGCCGGACGGGCTCGCGGAGCTGCTCCCGCAGTGGCACCGGCTGCGGGACGCCGAACAGGGCGAGCCACTGCGCGCGCTGCTCGCCGTCATCGCCGAGCAGGTCGATCTCGTACGCGACGGGGTCGAGCAGCAGTACGACGACTGGTTCGTGGAGACCGCCGCGGAGTGGGTGCTGCCCTACCTCGGCGACCTCGTCGGGTACAAGCCGCTGCCCGGCTACGAACGGGTGCTGGCCACCGGGCTCAAGGACGGCGGGCTGCCGGACTCCTCGCGGCGGCGGCTGGCCGAGGCGCTGGCCCCGCGCCGCGACGTGGCGTCCACGGTCGCCAACCGCCGCCGCAAGGGCACCCTCTCGCTGCTGGAGGAGCTGTCCGCCGAGGTGGCCGGGTGGCCCGCGCGGGCCGTGGAGTTCTCCCGGCTGGTCTCCCAGGACCAGCCGGTCAAGCTGTACGGCTCGGGGACCGCGGCCGGCAACGAGCGGCGGGCCGCGCGCGGCCGGCTGGTGGACGTGCGGGACGGCGCGGGGCTGGACCTCGCGGGCGGCCCGTTCGGCGCGACGGCCCGCTCGGCGGACGTCCGCCGGGCCGACTCGCGGCGCCGCCAGGGCGGCCTGTCCCCCGCCGGGGTGGGCCTGTACGTGTGGCGGCTGAAGCCGTACTCGGTGACGCGGGCGCCCGCGTACTGCATCGACCGGGCCCGCAACCTCTACACGTTCTCCATCCTCGGTAACGACACCCCGCTGGTCACCAAGCCCGAGCCGGAGCCGTCGGCCACCCACATCGCCACCATCGACAACGTCCCGGCGTACGTCCGGCGGCGCCAGCTGCACGACCGGCTCGCCGACTACTACGGGCCCGGCAAGTCCTTCACGATCTGGCGGGACGGGCAGCACGAGCCGGTCGACCCGTCCGACATCGTGGTGGCCGACCTCAGCGACTGGCGCTACCGGCCCAAGCGCGGCCAGGTCGCGGTCGATCCTGAGCTGGGCCGCATCGCGTTCGGCTCCCGCTCGGCGCCCCGGCAGGGTGTGTGGGTCACGTACCACTACGCCTTCGGGGACGACCTGGGCGGCGGCGAGTACCTCCGCGAGCGGGAGACCCCGGCGGACGCGGCGGTGTACCGGGTCGGGCCCGGCCAGACGTACCAGCGGATCATGGACGCGTACGGGCAGTGGCAGCACGACCGGCGGGCCGGGCGCTGCGGCCCCGACGGCATCATCGAGATCACCCACAGCGGCGCCTACCAGGAGCAGCTGGACTTCGACCTGGACCCGGGCGACCGCCTGGAGGTACGCGCCGCCGAGGGCACGCGGCCGGTGATCCGGCTGCTGGACTGGTACAGCAACCGGCCCGACGCGCTGAACATCCGGGCGCGGGACGAGGAGTGCGCCGCGGGCGACCGGCCGCGGATGGTGCTGGACGGACTGCTGATCACCGGGCGCGGGATCAACGTCCAGGGCCCGGTCGGCGCGCTCGCGCTGCGGCACTGCACGCTCGTCCCCGGCTGGTCGCTGGAGCCGGAGTGCCACCCGCACTCCCCCGAGGAGCCCAGTCTCGTACTGGACCGGACGAGCGCCTGCGTGGAGATCGACCGGACGATCCTCGGCACGATCGAGGTCATCGGGGACGAGGTGTCCACCGACCCGCTGCCGATCCACATCCGGGACAGCATCCTGGACGCGACGGGCCACGACCGCGAGGCGCTGTCCGCGCCCGACTGCCGCCACGCGCACGCCGTGCTCCACGCGCATCGCACCACGGTCATCGGTGAAGTCCACGTGCACGCCGTGCAGATCGCCGAGAACTCGCTGTTCACCGGGCGGCTGCACGTCGCCCGCCGGCAAATCGGCTGCCTCCGCTACTCCTACGTCACGCCGGGCTCCCGGACGCCGCGCCGGTACCGCTGCCTGCCGGACCTGGTGGGCGCCGAACAGGCCGGTTCCGTACGGCCGGTGCTGCGCAGCGAGCGGTACGGCACGCCCGCGTACGGACAGCTGACCGCGCCGGGCGCGGACGGCCCGGCCGGCGAGGGGTGCCGGCGCGCCGCCGAGGACGGTGCCGAACTCGGCGCCTTCCACGACCTGTACCAGCCGCAGCGCGAGGACAGCCTGCGGGCGCGGCTCGCGGAGTACACACCGGCCGGAACGGATGCGGGGATCTTCTTCGTGACCTGAACCGATCCACCCCACCCGCCAGCCGACAACGACGAGCTTCTTTCCGAGGGGGAACCCTTCCGATGCACGCTGATCTCTCCCGCATCACCTTCCGGCCGCAGGCCCACTACTCCGCCGTCCTCGCCCAGCAGGGCCGCGTCCAGCTGGACGCAGACGCCAACGAGCAGACCGCGATCCAGCTCTACCAGGCCCGGATGACCGCCACCGACCTGATAGGCCAGCACGGCGGCCCGGCCGGCGACGCCGGATTCAAGATCGACATGACCGGCGGCAGCCGCGAGCTGGACGACCTGTCGATCAGCCCCGGCCGGTACTACGTCGACGGCATCCTGGTCGAGGCGTACCGGCCGCAGCCGGGCGAGCCGGTGCCGGACCCGGCCGCTGCCGGTGCCAAGGACGACGCCGACGACGACGCCAAGGACGGCGAGGGGGCGGCCGCCGAGCCGCCGGCCACCTGGACGTACTGGGACCAGCCCGACGCCTACCGCGACGCGGAACGCCCCGGCGACCGGCTGCCCACACAGTTCCCGTACCTCGCCTACCTGAAGGTGTGGGAGCGCTCGGTCACCGCGGCCGAGGACCCGGCGCTGCGCGAGGTCGCGCTCGGCGCGGCGCTGCCGGACACCGCGGCCCGGCTCAAGGTCGTCTGGCAGGTGCTGCCGCTGCCCGGCGGCGAGCTGGACGTCGACGGCGACGAGACGAAGAAGGGCCCGGTCCGCGAGGCCTTCCGCAAGTGGGTCGCCGAGCAGCGGAAGGCGACCGCGCGGCTCGCCGTGCGCAGCGAGCGCCCCGACCACGCCGACGACGACCCGTGCCTGGTCAAGCCGGACGCCCGGTACCGCGGCCCGGAGAACCAGCTGTACCGGGTGGAGATCCACGACGGCGGCGCCGCCAAGGACGCCACCTTCAAGTGGTCCCGCGAGAACGGCTCGGTGACCTTCCCGGTCGACGGCCTGGACGGCACCTGGGTCGAGCTGGCCTCGCTCGGCGGCGACGACAAGCTGGACCTGGACGTCGGCGACCGGGTGGAGTTCGTGGACTCCGCCGTCGCCTCGCGGCTCGAGGCCCATCCGCTGCTGCGGGTCGAGGAACTGGACCTGCCGGGGCGCCGGGTGCGCCTCTCCGACGAGCCGGCGCAGGGCGTCGGGCGGCGGCCCGAGCTCCACCCGTACCTGCGCCGCTGGGACCACCGCGAGGGCGGCCGGGCGCAGGAGCGGCAGACGAAGAAGGGCGCCTCGGGGCAGCTGCGGAACGGCGCGGTGCGCATCGAGGAAGGCGCCTGGCTGCCGCTGGAGGACGGCGTCGAGGTGTACTTCGCGGCCGGCGGCACCTACCGCAGCGGCGACTTCTGGCTGGTACCGGCCCGCACGGCCACCGGCAACGTGGAGTGGCCGACGGACGCCGCGCGCCGCCCGCTGCTCCAGGGGCCGCTCGGGCCGCAGGTCCACTACGCGCCGCTGGGCTGGGTGATGGGCGAGAAGACCGTCTCCGACCTGCGGCTGGCCTTCAAACCGCTGGCCGGGGAGATCGCCGCGGCCAGCGACGAGGAACTGGCGGCCGAGGAGGAGGCGCGGGCCGCCGACGCCGCGGCGGACGCCGAGAGCGAGCCCGCCGACGTGGCCTCCGCCGGCCCGGCGCACGGCGCGGCGCTGCGCTCGCAGACGACGGCGGAGGCGGAGTCGCTGACGGAGGAGTGACACCGGCGGGTGGCGCCACGGGGACCGCGCCACCCAGTACGTACGGGCGGCGCGCGGAGTGATTCCGCGCGCCGTCGACCGGGGGACCGGCCCGCCCGGGCGGGCCGAGGAAGGAGCACAACGATGGCCGAGCCGCTGAGCGCGTCGCGCCTGGTGGAGGTCCTGCGCAAGGAGGGCCTGACCGTCCACGAAGTCCGCAACTGGCGTCGGCACAACAGGAACACCAAGGGGCTGTGGGGCCCGCTGAACGGCGTGATGATCCACCACACCGTCACCAAGGGCACCGACAGCTCCGTCGAGCTCTGCTACGAGGGCCGCTCCGGGCTGCCCGGACCGCTGTGCCACGGCGTCATCGACAAGAAGGGCGAGGTCTGGCTGGTCGGCAACGGCCGCGCCAACCACGCCGGGCTCGGCGACTCCGACGTCCTGCGCGCGGTGGTCAACGAGTCGAAGCTGCCGCACGACAACGCGGCCAACACCGACGGCAACCGCCACTTCTACGGCTTCGAGTGCATCAACCTCGGCGACGGCGACGACCCCTGGCCCGAGGAGCAGAAGGCCGCGATCGAGAAGGTGTCCGCGGCGATCTGCCGGGCGCACGGCTGGACCGAGAAGTCCGTCATCGGCCACAAGGAGTGGCAGCCGGGCAAGACGGACCCGCGCGGCTTCACGATGGACGGGATGCGGGACCGCATCAAGAAACGGCTCGCGGGCAAGCCGAGTGGCGGCGGCGCTCCGGAGCGGCCGACGCCCGAGAAGCCGGCTCCGGAGCGGCCGGCGCCCGAGAAGCCCGAGGGCGGCAGGCCGCGCCCGGCCCGGTACGAACGCTTTCCCGGCGGCGGCTTCTTCCAGGCCGGCGCGCACAGCCCGATCATCACGGCGATGGGCAAGCGGCTGGTCGCCGAGGACTGCTCGCACTACGAGGACGGCCCCGGCCCGTACTGGACGGAGGCCGACCGCAGGTCCTACGCGGCGTGGCAGCGCAAGCTCGGCTTCTCCGGCAAGGACGCGGACGGGATACCGGGGAAGGTGACCTGGGAGCGGCTGAAGGTGCCGAAGTCCTGAGTCTTGGGTTCTGAGTTTTGAGGAGCGGCACCCGGCTCCTCCCCGCAGCACAAAAGCCGCTGGACGGCCCCCTCCCCAAAGAGGGCCGTCCAGCGGCTTGTACTGCTTATGGCTGCTTCCGGTTACCGGTGCCCGTACGGGCGGCGTCCCCACAACGCCGGCCGAGGGGCTCCCGGGCGCCGGACCCGGGGTACGGCATTCAGCCCGCCAGGACCGGCAGCGCCGGGATGTTGGCGGGGCTGGTCAGGTCGGCCTGCGCGATGTCGACGGGGATGATGCGCTGCACACCGGCGACGGCGTTGCCCGCGGTCTCCTGGCCGTCGGCGGCCACGGTGGTGCCCAGGCCCTGCGCGAACGGCACGGCGTCGGTGGCGACACCCTGCGCGAACGGCTGGGCGTCGGCGGCCACACCCTGCGCGAACGGCACCGTGTTGGCGACCGCGCCCTGGGCGAAGCCCTGCGCGTCGGCGACCGTGCCCTGCGCGAACGGCACGGCGTCGGCGGCCGCGCCCTCGGCGAACACCTGGGTGTCGGCGGCGACGCCCTGCGCGAACGGGGTGGCCTGGCCGGCCGCGTCACCGGCGAGCAGGCCCACGCCGCCCACCGCGTCCTGGGCGACCGGCACGACCTTGCCGACCGCGCGCTGCGCGACGGGCGGCAGCACGTCGGCGGCGGTCGCGTCGACGACCGGGCGAGCGGTGGCCAGGGCACCCTGGGCCGGGTTGGTCAGCGTGCCGGGACGCAGGTCCGTACCGGCCAGCGAGGTGACGAGACCGTCAGCGACACCGGAGGCGTCGGGCAGCTCGGGGGTGTTGGGCAGCTCGGCGGGGAGCTGGGTGGGCAGCTCGGCCGGCAGCTCGGCGTTGGGGACCTGGACCGGCAGCTCGGCGGGGAGCTGGGCGGCGGGGGCCTCGACCGGCAGGTCGGCGGGGAGCTGGGTGGGCAGCTCGGCGTTGGGGACCTGGACCGGGAGCTCGGTGGGGAGCTGGGCGGCGGGGGCCTCGACCGGCAGGCTGCGGAGGTCGAGGGCGGGGACGCCCTGGACGGGCAGGGACGGGACGGCCGGCAGACGGAGGTTGCCGGCCTGCTGGACCTGCTTGACGGCGCCCTTGACGGTCTTGGCCGCCTTGCCCGCGGCCTTCGTCGCCTTGCCCGCGGTCTTCGCGGCCTTGGCGACCTTCTTCAGGTCGGCCTTCTTCTGCACGTCCTTCAGCGTGCCGGTCGCGTCGCCGACGCGGCCGGTGGGCAGCGCGTCGGTGCCGGTCAGGCCACCGGTCAGGGCACCGGCGGACGGCAGGCCGTCCGTGGTGTGCACGTCGCCGCCGCGGAGCGCGCCGGTCACCTTGCCGGCCGCGTCGCCCACGGTGTTCTCGACGGTGCCGGTCGCCTGGCCCGCGGTGTCCTTGACCGCGCCGGTCAGCTCGCCGGCCGGCAGCTTCTGCTGGACGGTACCGGTGACCGCACCGGTGTCAGGGGCGTCGACGGGCAGCTCGGCGGCGTTGGCGCCCGCGGTGCCCAGGGCGAACAGACCGGTGGCGGCAGCGGCGACGACGATGGAACGACGGATGTTGTTGCGCATGGTGGTGATGAGTCCTTCGGATTCCGGGAGGTGTGTGGGCAGACCTGTCCCGCCCCCGCGCGGCAGGTCCAGAGGTGCTGACGGCCGTCGGATCCGTGCGCTCACTCACCGTGTGTCGGTGGAGGCGCGTGTGTCGGAGATCCGGCGGGAGGTCTGCCCTAGCCCGGGAATTCGAGGATATCGGCGCTGAACTCGCGCGTCGGCGCGCCGCTCGCCGCCCGTACGCCACCGGGCACCAGCCCGAAGCCCGGGTGTCCGCCCGGCAGTACGGCGTGCTGGTCCCCGCCTCGGGGGCCGTTGCCGTCGCCGGTGGTGTGCGGGGCCGGTGCGACCGGGCCCTGCGGAAGGTGGCCGGGCAGTCCGCCCTGGCCGGGTGCGTCGCCGGCGCCGTCGGCCGCGGCCCGCGCAGCCGTACGGTCCGGGCCGCCGGTGGTGTCCACCGGAGCCGTCGACCGGTCGCCGCCGGTGCGGTCGCCGCACCGTTCGGCCACGGCCACGTGCTGTCGGCCGCTGTCCCGCACGTCACCGAACTGCGGCTGCTCGCCGCCCCGGCCCTGGCCCACGCCGTCGCCGGGCAGCCGGACCGGCAGCCCGGTCGCGTGCCCCACGCCCTGAACGACCTCGTGCACCGGAGCGGTGACCGGGTCGGTGACGGGCCGCAGGCGGTCCGTCAGGGGGCGTACGGCCTCGCCCAGCCGCTCCCCGGACGCCTGCGCGCCGGCGGACAGCCGGGCGCCGGCCTCCTTGGCCCGCGCCTGACGGTCCGCGGCCTCCCGCTGCAGCGCCGCACCGGAGCCGGCGAGCGGCGAACGCTCGTCGGTGGTGGTGGGGGCCGAAGCGGCGGAGGTGGCGGAAGTGTCGCGCGTCGTGGCGGAGCCGGAGGTACCGGTGGAGCCGGTCGAGCCGGCGGTACCGGTCGAGTCGTCGGAGAAGGCGCCCTGCGCCTCCGTCCGCGTCTCGGCCATCTGCGTCGTGTCCGCCGCGTGTGCCGTACCGCCGCCGAAGGCGACGGCGAGGACGACGAAGCCGATCAGGAAGAGCCCGCTCAGCAGCGCACGCCGCACGGCCACGGTGCGCGGCAGGCGCACGGCGGCAGGCAGGGCGAGCACAGCAGGCAAGGGGGACCTTCCCGTAGGACGGCGACCGGGAGCGAGGCGCTCAGGGCACCCCGCATCACACAGCACGTCGCGGGTGATCGGGCGATGCCCAGATACTTGCACGAGCAGCCAGGTGCCGCGCAAGTCCCCTGTGCCACCTGTCACTGTTACTCCGCCATGTCCGGTATCGGCACGTGACGGCAGGTGGCGGCAGGGTGTACGACCTGCGAACACTCCGCCGAGACGGGCCGGCTGAGGCAGCAGCGACCGTCGATCCGTCGCCCCGTCAGCCCGTCGGGTCCGGTATCGGCAGCGGCCGCTTCTCCAGCGCGGCCGCCATCACCTCCGGGAACAGCTCCGGCGTACAGGCGAACGCCGGTGCCCCCAGCGCCCCCAGGGCCGCCGCGTGCTCCCGGTCGTACGCGGGCGCCCCCTCGTCCGACAGCGCCAGCAGCGTCACGAACCGCACGCCGGACGCCTGCATCGCCGCCACCCGCTTCAGCATCTCGTCGCGTATCCCGCCCTCGTACAGATCACTGATGAGCACGACGACCGTCTCGGCGGGCCGGGTGATCCGCGACTGGCAGTACGCCAGCGCCCGGTTGATGTCCGTGCCACCGCCCAGCTGCGTACCGAAGAGCACGTCCACCGGGTCGTCGATCCGGTCGGTGAGGTCGACGACCGAGGTGTCGAAGACGACCAGCCGGGTGTCGAGGGAGCGCATGGAGGCGAGCACGGCGCCGAACACCGAGGCGTACACGACGGACGCCGCCATCGACCCGGACTGGTCGATGCAGAGAATGACCTCCTTCTTGACGGCCTGCGCCGCCCGCCCGTAGCCGATCAGCCGCTCCGGCACGACCGTGCGGTACTCGGGGAGGTAGTTCTTGAGGTTCGCGCGGATCGTGCGGTCCCAGTCGATGTCGCGGTGGCGGGGCCGGCTGATCCGCGCCGAGCGGTCCAGCGCGCCGGTCAACGTGGCCCGCGTCCGGCTCGCCAGCCGCTTCTCCAACTGCTCGACGACCTTGCGCACGACCGCCCGTGCGGTCTCCTTCGTCGTCTCGGGCATGGCCTTGTGCAGCGAGAGCAGCGTGCCGACCAGGTGGACGTCGGCCTCGACGGCCTCCAGCATCTCCGGCTCCAGCAGCAGCGCTGACAGGCCCAGCCGGTCGATCGCGTCCCGCTGCATCACCTGGACGACGGGGGTGGGGAAGTACCGGCGGATGTCGCCGAGCCACCTGGCCACGACGGGCGCGGAGCCGCCGAGCCCCCCGGAGCGGGACGCGCCCTCCTTCCGGCCGCCACGCCCGCCGGGCCCTCCGGCGCCGGCCCCCTCGCCGGGCCCGCCGCCGTACAGCGCCCCGAGCGCACCGTCCATCGCCGCGTCCCGCCCCCGCAGCTCGCACCCGGTCCCGTCCCCGTCTCCCCCGCCCAGCACCAACCGCCAACGCCGCATGCGCTCTTCGGGATGGGTGCCGGTTTCCGGTCCTGTCGCCAGCGGCTCCGCAGTCATCGCATCTCCCCCGTGGATGTGTCCGTAGCTGTGCCCGTAGCCGTGCCCGTACATGTGGTGATGAGCGCGCGGGCTTCGTCGTCGGGCCCACCGCCCAGCAGGGCATGCAGGGTCGGCAGGACGGCCGCGGCGCGGTCGCGGTCCAGGCCCGGGCCGAAGCCGGGGGCCGCCGCCTCCTCGCCGCCGCCGCCCGCGGCACCGTGGCCGACCGCCGTACCGCCGCCAGGCGGCCCCGCGGCCACCGGCCCGCGCCGTACCAGCTCGCCGAGCGTGCGCCGCACCCCCGGCTCGTACTGCGAGAACGTCCGCCGCAACAGCGGCAGTACGTCCGTGAACGCCTCCCCCGGCACCCCCGTCAGCCAGCCGTCGAGCAGCGCCAGCAGCCGTTCGTCGTGGACCAGCAGCATTCCCCCGCCGGCCCCGCCCCCGACGAACCCCTCGATCCAGGCCGCGGCGTCGGCGGGCGGCACGCCCGGCGAAAGCGCGAGCCCCATGAGCCGAGCGGCCCCGCCGTCCCCCAGCCGGCCGTCGTCGACGAGGATCCGTGCCGCGCGGCCCCGTATCAGCCCCGGTATGCCCTCCCGCTCCGCCAGCACGCGCAGTACAGCGGTCCAGCGCTCCCGGAGTCCTGACGGCACCTCACCGGACGGCACCTCACCGGACGGCCCGGCCGCGGACTCGGGCGCGCCGTCCCCCGCCGTGGCGGACAGCAGTCCCACGGCCTGCTGCGTCGCGTCGAGATGCGTCCGCATCTCCGCCGCACCCTCCGCGTCCAGGGAGGCGCAGGCCGGCGGCAGGCCCACGAAGACTCGCTCGGCCAGGCCGACCGCGACCTCGCGCAGCGCCGCCGCGTCCGTGCCGCGCACGTCGCCGTACCGCACCGACCGCACCAGCGCGGGCAGCGCCTGGGCGAGGTGGCCGACGTCGGCGTCGAGCGCCGCCCGGTCGGCCAGTACGCGCATCACCACCGGCAGCGCGTCCGGCAGTTCGGCCAGCAGGCAGCGCTCGGCCAGCGCCGTGACCTCGGCGAGCGCGCTCGCGTCCGCCGCGTCCGACGCCGCCCGCGCCGTGGCGGCGGCGAGCACGGTCGTCCCCCAGATGCCCGCCTCCGCGACCCGCACCGACAGCTCCGGCTCCCAGCGCAGCCGCCATGTCTCCCGGAACGTGCCCGTGCTCGTACGGGAATGGGCCGGCGCGCCCCACGGGATGTCCAGCAGCCGCAGCCGGTGCAGCAGCCGGCTGCGCGCGGCGTCGGTCTCCTTGCGCAGGTCCAGCTCCAGCTCGCGTTCCTTCGCCGCCGGCTTGAGGCGGAGGGTGCGCTGGAGCCGCGCGATGTCCCGCTGGAGCGGCACGGCGGGCGCGGTCTGCGGCACCTCGCCGAGCACATCGCCGACCACCAGCCGGTCGTGGATCAGCGAGGCGGGCACGTCGGAGCCGTCGCTCAGCACGGCGCGCACCGCGTCCTCGGTCTCGGTGAGGCCGGCGAGCGGGCGGCCGCGCATCGCCGCCAGCGACTCGGCGAGCCGCACCGCCTCGATGACATGGGCGGTGGAGATGGCGTAGTCCTCCGCCCGGAGCAGCCCCGCGACCTTGGTCAGCCAGCGCTCTATGGGGCGGTCGGGGCTGCTGAAGAGGTGGCCGTACCAGCCGGGCGAGGCGATGCCCGCTCCGTAACCGCTGGTCCGGGACAGCCTGCGGTGCGTCCACGGGACCCAGGTGAGCGACACCTTCGCCTTCGGGAGGCCCTTGAGGAGGGCGCGGTCGGCGGTGACGGTCGTACGGCGGGCGAGCGCCGGTACGTGCCACGCGCCGCAGACGACCGCGAGGTCGTCCCCGAACTCCCGCCGCGCCTCGCGCAGTCGCAGCCGCATGTGCGCTTCGCGTACGGCGTCACGGGGGTCCCCGCCGTCGCCGTACTCCTCCCGCAGCGCCCCCATGGCCTCGGCCAGCGCCTCGAACGGCGCCAGCGCGTCACCGGGCTCCCCTCCCGCACCACTCCCCGCGCCACTCCCCGTACCGCGGTGCTCGACGACGTCCTCCCACCAGCGCTCCGCGTCGTCGTAACCGGCGGCTGCGGCGAGCACCCCGATGGGATCGAGGCGCGCCTCGTCCACCAGCGGGCCGGCCGGCTCCGCCGGCCCAGTCGGCACCGTCTCCGCGGCGGACGGCGCCTCCGCGGCGGACGGCGCCTCCGCGGCTGAATGCGCGGCTGAAGGCGCCTCCGTCTCCGGGCCCGCGCCCGAAGGTCCCTCCGGCTCGGCCAGAGAGTGCGCCGCCGGAAGGTCGATGAAGCGCACCGGGACGCCGCGGCGCAGCGCCCACTGGAGCGCCACCCACTCCGGGGAGAACTCCGCCAGCGGCCAGAACGCGGCGCGCCCCGGATCGTCGGTCACATGCGCGAGCAACGCGACCGGGGGCCGCATCCCCTCGTCCGCGGCCAGCGCCACCAGCGCGTCCGCCTCCGGCGGCCCCTCGATGAGCAGCGCCTTCGGCTCGCACTGCGCCAGGGCCGCACCGACCGCACGGGCCGACCCGGGCCCGTGGTGCCGCACCCCGAGCAGCCACGGCCCGGGCGCCCGCCGCTCCCCCGTGCCGTGCTCCGTCCGCTCCGTCATGCGCTCACCTCCCGGCAGGCGCGGTAGAAGTCCTTCCAGCCGTCGCGCTCGCGGACGACCGACTCCAGGTACTCCTGCCAGACGACGCGGTCGGCCGCCGGGTCCCGGACCACCGCGCCCAGGATGCCCGCCGCCACGTCCGCCGGGCGCAGCACGCCGTCTCCGAAGTGGGTCGCCAACGCCAGTCCGTTGGTGATCACGGAGATCGCCTCGGCCGTGGACAGCGTCCCGGAGGGCGACTTGAGCTTCGTACGCCCGTCCGCGGTCAGACCGCCCCGCAGCTCGCGGAAGACCGTGACGACCCGGCGGATCTCGTCCATGCCGTCCGGGGCCGGCGGCAGGTCCAGCGAGCGGCCGATCTGCTCGACGCGGCGCGTCACGATGTCGACCTCCTCCTCCGGCGTGGCCGGCAGTGGCAGCACCACCGTGTTGAAGCGGCGGCGCAGCGCGCTGGAGAGCTCGTTGACCCCGCGGTCGCGGTCGTTGGCGGTGGCGATGAGGTTGAAGCCGCGGACGGCCTGCACCTCCTGCCCCAACTCCGGTATCGGCAGCGTCTTCTCCGACAGGACCGTGATGAGCGTGTCCTGGACGTCCGCCGGGATACGCGTCAGCTCCTCGACCCGCGCGGTCATGCCCTCCGCCATCGCGCGCATCACCGGGCTGGGCACCAGCGCGTCCCGGCTGGGGCCGTGCGCGAGCAGCCGCGCGTAGTTCCAGCCGTACCGGATCGCCTCCTCCGGCGTGCCGGCCGTGCCCTGGACCAGGAGCGTGGAGTCGCCGCTGACCGCCGCCGCGAGGTGCTCCGACACCCATGTCTTGGCCGTGCCGGGAACGCCCAGAAGCAGCAGCGCGCGGTCGGTCGCGAGGGTGGTGACCGCGACCTCGACGATGCGGCGCGGGCCGACGTACTTGGGCGTGATCACCGTGCCGTCGGCGAGCGTGCCGCCGAGCAGATATGTCGCCACCGCCCACGGCGAGAGGCACCAGCGCTCGGGCCGCGGCCGGTCGTCCGCGGCCGCCAGCGCGGCCAGCTCCTTTGCGAATGCATCTTCCGCGTGCGGCCGCAGTGCCACCGCCTCGCCGTCCCGCCGCCCGGCTTCCGCCGCCGTCCCCCGGCCGCTCCCCGCGCCGTTCTCCGCCATCGCGTAAGACATGACTCCCCCTTGCCCCAAGCCGTACGACCCGCACCCCGCAACCCGCGGGCCGCTTGCGGATTCCAGACTGCACCATGCCACTGACAATCGGCCTCGCCGTGACAAACGTGCTGGTCAGAGCGATTGTCAGTGGCTGGGTCTAGCGTTTTCGACATGCTGGGAATGGACGGGGAGAAGACCCCGAACCCCCGAGCGCAGGGGGAATGCTGGACGACCGACCAGGTACTGGCGGTGGCGCCCGACGCGGCGTCGCGCAAGGCCGGCGGCAAGCTCGCGACGCCCGGCCCGTGGTCGGAGTTGGGCGCGGGCGACGGAGCGGTGTGGGGTGTGTGCAAAGGGAGCGGGAGCACTCCGTACCGCGCGATGGTGGACACGACGGGGCCTGCCTTCAAGTGCGGCTGCCCGAGCCGCAAGTTCCCGTGCAAGCACGCGCTGGGACTGCTGTTGCTGTGGGCGGCGGAGAACGGCGCGGAGGGGGATGACGGCACGGAGGGGGATGTCGGTACGGACGGGGAGGACGGGCGTGTGGTGAGGGCCGGCGAGCCGCCGCGGTGGGTCGCCGAGTGGTTGTCCGGCCGGCGCGAGCACCGCGAGGACCGGCCGGGCAAGGGGGACAAGGACGGCGGCAAGGGCGACAAGGGCAGCAAGGGCCTCGCCGATCCGGCGGCCGCGCGTCGGCGGGCGGAGCGCCGGGCGCAGCGGGTCGGCGCGGGGGCCGAGGAGCTGGAGCGCCGCCTCGCCGACCTGCTGCGCTCCGGGCTGGCCGCGGCGGACCGCGCGGGGTACGGCAGTTGGGACGAGACGGCGGCCCGCATGGTGGACGCGCAGGCGCCCGGACTGGCGTCCCGGGTGCGGGAGTTGGGCTCCATCCCGGGGTCGGGCGCCGACTGGCCGTCCCGGTTGCTGGAGGAGTGCGCGCTGCTCCACCTCCTCGACGAGGGGCTCCTTGGTATCGAGCGGCTTCCGGAGCCGCTGGCGGCCACGGTCCGCTCACGAGTGGGCCTGCCGGCGGACACGGACGCCGCCGGGGATGCCTCGGCGGAGAGCCCGGCCGAGAGTTCCGCCGGGAGGACCGCGGAGAGTTCCGCCGGGAGATCCGCGGAGCGGACGGTGCGGGACCGGTGGCTGGTGCTGGCACAGCAGGACCGCGAGGAAGGCCCGCGGGGCAAGCTGACCGCGCGGCGCATATGGATGCGGGGCGAGCGGACGGGCCGGATGGCGCTGCACCTCTCCTTCGCGGGCCCCGGGCGGGCGCACGATCTCGCCCTGCCGCCGGGGCTCGTCCTGGACGCCGACCTGACGTACTACCCGGGCGCCCGCCCGCTGCGCGTCACCGTGGGCGAGCGGTACGCACCGGCCGCCCCGGGAGGCGTGCCGACCGGGTGCGGCGCGGACGCCGCGCTCGCCGCGTACGGTGACGCGCTGCGCGACGACCCTTGGCTGGACTCCTGGCCGGTGGTGCTGGCCGACGTCGTACCGATACCGGGCCGGCCGCCCACGCCGGGGCGGCCGGGCACGGGATGGCAACTGGCCGACGTCGACGGCGAGTCGGCGCTGCCCGTGGACCCGCGCTGCGAGGGCGGTACGGGCCTGTGGCAGCTGGCCGCGATATCCGGCGGCGGCCCCCTCACCGTCTTCGGTGAGTGCGGCCACCGGGGCTTCGTCCCGCTGACGACGTGGGATCCGGCACCGGTGGCCCTGTGAGAACGGCGACGCTGAGAGACCGGTGACGCGGTGAGACCAGTGACGCGGTGAGAACGGTGACGCGGTGAGAACGATCCGAACGGCCGACGGAGGGGATGGAAGCCGTGAATGAGGCGAGAGGGACGAGCGGAAGTACGCGAAGGGTGACTTCCTGGGGGGAGTTGGTGAGTGCCGCGCTGCTCGGGACGGAGCGGCGGGCCGCTCCGGTGCCGGTGCGTGCGGGGCGGGAGCCCGCCGCCGCGCTGCTGGACGCGGCCGCGGTGAGCACGGTACGACGGCGGGCGGGCCTGCGCCCCGCGCCCGCCGCGGAGCGGCCGGCCGTCGCCCCGCCGGACCCGCGTCCCGAGCTGCCGGACGCGGCGCGGCGCAGGCTCGCGCTGCTGCTGGCCGACCGGGGCGGACACCCCGGCAACCGACGCGGCGCGGCACCCGACCTGACGGAGCTGCTGCCGCAGTGGCTCGCGACGGCCGGGGAGCGGGGGTACCGCGCGCCCGCCGCACTGCTGCCGGCCCTGCTGGACGCGGCACGGGCCCGTACGGACCTGCGGCCCGCCGCGCTCGCGCTGGCCGGGCCCCGGGCGCTGTGGCTGGCGCGGCTGAACGACGACTGGAAGTTCGCGCTGCGCGGGATCGGTGGCGCGGCGGCACTGCCGGCGCGACAGGACCACGCGGCGAGCCAACGCCTTTGGGAGGAGGGACTGTTCGCGGAGCGGGTCGCGCTGCTGTCGGCGACCCGCCGGCTCGATCCGGCGGCGGGCCTGACGCTGCTCGCGGGCACGTGGTCCACCGAACGGGCCGAGGACCGGCTGATGTTCCTGGACTCGCTCCGCGAAGGACTGTCGCCGGCCGACGAGCCGTTCCTGGAAAAGGCGCTGTCCGACCGCAGCCGTAACGTCCGGGCGACAGCGGCCGAACTGCTCTCCGCCCTGCCGGAGTCCGCCCTCGCATCCCGCATGGCCGAACGCGCCACGGCCTGCGTCCGGCTCGGCGAGGGTGTCGAGTACGAGGGCACGGACGGAGATCGGCCGGCTGCGGGACCGGGGCCGGTCATCCTCGTAACGCCGCCGCGGGCGTGCGATGCGGGGATGGAGCGGGACGGGGTGGTGGCGAAGGCCCCGGCCGGCCGGGGCGAACGGGCGTGGTGGATGAGCCAGTTGCTCGAGGCGACGCCGCTCGGGGTGTGGTCGGGGCTACTGGAGGGCCGCGGCCCGGAGGAGATCGTCGCGCTGCCGGTGGCGGACGGGCGGCGTACGGAGGTGCACGACGCCTGGTGCCGGGCGGCGGTGCGCCAGCGCGACGCCGCCTGGGCACGGGCCCTCCTGGGCCCCCCGGGCAGTGGCGCTTCCGGCAGTGGCGCTGCCGGCAGTGGTGCTTCGGGGAGTGGGGCTTTGGGCAGTGGGGGTTCTGGCAGCGCCGCATCCGGTGGGGAGGCCGGGTCGTCGCGGGATGCGGCGAAGCTGCTGGGAGTACTGCCCGCGGGGGAACGCGCGGCGTGGGTGGCGCAGTTCGTCGCGTCGCACGGGCTGTCGGACGCGTTCCGGCTGCTGGGGGTGTGCGCCGTGCCGTGGACCGAGCCGCTCGGCCGGGCGGTGGTCGACGCGCTGGACATCGCGCGGGACGCCGGCAGCTATCCGTGGAGCTTCAGCGGGGTGATGGGGCTGGCCGAGCGGTGTCTGGACCCGGCAGCGGCGGACCGGCTCGACATGCTCACGGCCCAGGGCGGCGAACCGGAGGACGGCTCGCCCGGCGCGGACGGCTACTGGTCCGAAGCCTTCCAGCGCCTGGTCGGCACCCTCCGGCTCCGCGCCACGATGCACGCCGAACTGACCGAGCTCACGGAGCTCGCCGGGAGGGACACCCCGCGCGCCGGGGCGGGTTCCGGGCACGCCGGAGCGGGGCCGTGAGCCCCCGGGCAGGCCGCCGGACGGGGGCTCGGGCGGGTCCTCGGGCGCGGGGGTGCCCCGCGCCCGGGACGAGGCCAGGGCCGGGCCCGGGGCCAGGTACGGGGCCGAGCCCGGGGCCAGGGGCGGGGCCGACCCGCAGCCCGGGGCCAGTGCCAGGGCCAGTGCCGGGGCCAGTGCCGGGACGAGAGGCGGCTCGCTCAGGCCGTCAGCTGGCGGACGTTGGCGTTCACCCACTCGACGATGGAGGCCGTCGTGGCGCCCGGGGTGAAGATCTCGGCGACACCCTGCTTCTTGAGCGGCGCGATGTCGGCCTCCGGGATGATGCCGCCGCCGAAGACCTTGATGTCCTCCGCGTCGCGCTCCTTGAGCAGCTCGATCACCCGCGCGAAGAGGGTGTTGTGCGCCCCCGAGAGGATCGAGAGGCCGATCGCGTCGGCGTCCTCCTGGATCGCGGTGTCGACGATCTGCTCCGGGGTCTGATGGAGCCCGGTGTAGATGACCTCCATGCCCGCGTCCCGCAGGGCCCGCGCGATGACCTTGGCACCACGGTCGTGGCCGTCGAGTCCCGGCTTGGCCACCACCACACGGATCGGACCGGTCACACCCATCACTGCCTCCAAGCCAAGCGCGGCACCGGCCTTGACCAGCGCCGTCGAGCCGACAACCGAATATGCGGCCGCCTGGGCGGCCGCCAGCGTGAACGAACGTTATCCCCAGCATCGCGTACGGAGCCGTTTCGCGACATGGAGGGAGGGGGAAATCACACGTGGGACACGTTCGCTACGCGTCGTACGCCGCATCACCTCCGCCGCCGCAAGGCGGCGGGGGCGTC
Organism: Streptomyces sp. NPDC026301; assembly: GCF_055567935.1. Classification (NCBI taxonomy): domain Bacteria; kingdom Bacillati; phylum Actinomycetota; class Actinomycetes; order Kitasatosporales; family Streptomycetaceae; genus Streptomyces; species Streptomyces sp. NPDC026301. The sequence goes on from NZ_JBVHPN010000005.1 coordinate 171,837, forward strand.
TGCGGGGCGGCGCAGGGAGCCGCAGCAGATTGCCGCACCGCCGCGTCGTAGCCGCGCGACACGGCAGTGCGCATTCCGGGTACGTACAGGCCCCCATGCACACGCACGGTGTGCGGGGAAGAGGTACCGCGTCACGTACGGACAGGCCGGCCGGGAGAGACGGAACGGACAGCATGGCCGGCACGTACGGCAGGCGCAGCAGCCGCGGGATCCGCGTCGGGTGACACCGTCGGCGGTCCGCGCCGGTACCGCAACGTCATCGGCGAGCACGGTGTACGGGGGCCGTGTACGCACCCAACGGCTCCCCATGAGGGCATGACGGGGGACAGAGGCGTCCTTCGCGTGCCGTTCGGGAGGTCGGCCGATGAAGGCCCTGCCCTTTCTCTGCTGTCTGATCCGCCCCTCCGCCGCCATGCTGCGCGTCACGGCCTGGGAACTGGCGGTGCTCGCCGGGCACCTGCTGCTGTACCCCATGGGCGTCTCGCAGGAGCAGGCCGCGGCAGCGGCAGCCCGCGCGCGTGCGGCCGCGAACTCGGCCGAGAACTCGACCGCAGGCTCGCCCGCCGACGCGACCGGAGGCTCGCCCGCCGACTCGGCCCCAGGCTCGCCCGCCGACTCGGCCGGAGACTCGGCCGTCGAGGCGGTACGCGATGCCGGACGGCCGCCGTCCGCACGTACGAAGACCGGGCCGACAGCCACCACGGCGAAAGCCACAACAACGAACTCCGGGACGAAGACCGCCGGGGCGAAGACCGCCACGGCCAATGCCGGCGTGAAGGCTGAGCCGAAAGCAGGGGCGCACGCCGGGGCGAGCGGCACAAGATCGAATGCGTGGTCGCAGGCCACGGCGGACACCGAGGCGGAGACGCTGCCCGCGCCCGCCATGCTGCCGACCGAGGGCCGGTCGCATCCGCCGGTGCTCCTGCTGCACGGCTTCATCGACAACCGTTCCGTCTTCGTACTGCTGCGCCGCTCGCTGCGCCGGCACGGCTGGTGCCACCTCGAGGCGCTCAACTACTCCCCTCTCACCTGCGACATACGCAAGGCCGCCGAGCTGCTCGGCCGGCACGTGGAAGACGTCTGCGAACGCACCGGGCACCGGCGCATCGACCTGGTGGGGCACAGCCTCGGCGGGCTGATCGCGCGGTACTACGTGCAGCGGCTGGGAGGGGACGCGCGGATCCGGACGCTGGTCACGCTCGGCACCCCGCACGGCGGCACCCGGCTCGCCTCGCTGCTGCCCGCGCATCCGCTCGTGCGGCAGATGCGGCCGGATTCCGACGTGATCAAGGAGTTGGCCCGGCCCGCGCCGAATTGCCGGACGTCTTTCGTCTGTTTCTGGAGCGATCTCGATCAGATGATGGTTCCGACCGAGACGGCACAGATCAATCATGCCGATCTGCGGAGCCGGAACATCCATGTCTCCGGTGTCGGACATCTGGCCTTTCCGGTCAACGGCACGGTCGCGGCCGGCATCCGCGAGGCGCTGGCCTCGGCTGATCCGACGAATCCGGCGCAGTCGGAGAATCCCGGCGACGTGGCGGACGAGGCCGCGTCCGACCAGGCGTCCGTCGCCTGACCGAGCACGACGGCTACGCCAATCGATCTCGAACATTCATCGAACGTGGCGCCAAGAACATGCCGGGCGTCCTCCGAAAGACGGCCAAATGCCCGGTCTGGAAGGGCCCGAAACCTACGGAAGATTGTCGCCGTCGCATACCGCCGGGTACAGTCGCCGCTAATTCTCCTGCTGCCGAGGCGAAAGAGAAGTTGGTGGTGAACGACCGTCACCCGTCGGGGAACCCAGACCCGACCGGCTCCGCTCCTGACGCCTCGTACGGGTCCCAGCCCGGTTACGAGCCGCACGGGCAGCAGGACGCCCAGCTCGGTTACGCCACGTACGACGGGTACACCACCGGCACGTACGACACCGGCGCGTACGCCGCCGGTACCTACGACACCGGTACGTATGACACCGGAACGTACGACGTGAGCGGTGCGTACGACGCCTACGGAGCGACCGCGTACGACACCGGTGCCTATGGCACGGTGACCTACGGCGGCGGGACGTACGACACCGGCACGTATGACACCACTGGCACGTATAACACCGGTACGTATGACGTGAGCGGTGCGCACGACCCGTATGCCTACCCTTCGCACGACACCACCGGCACGTACGACACCACGGGGACGTACAACACCGTGGGCACGTACGACACCGGAACGTACGACGTGAGCGGTGCGTACGACACCGGGACGTACGAGACCGGCGCGTACGACACCGCCTACCAGGGCGCGCAGTTCGAGACGGGCCAATTCGAGACGGGTCAGTTCCAGACAGGTCAGTTCGAAGCGACGCAGTTCGGGACCGGCTCCTTCGACAGCGGCCAGTACGACACCGGTCAGTACGACACCGGTCAATTCGACACCGGTCAGTTCGACACCGGCCACTACGAAGCCGCTGCCGAGTCCACCGCCGTCTTCTCCGCCGACGACCTGGCCGAGGCGGGCGCCGGGACCGACGCCGCCGACGGCGATCTCCACTCCGCCGTCACCGCGATCATCCCCACCCCCACCCTCTCCCCCGAAGCCGCGCCCGAAGGCGCTCCCGCAGCCGCTCCCGGTGGCCGTCGGGCCGCCCGGCGGGACGGGCACGGGAGTGGCGGCGGCCGGGGCCGGCGGCGTACGCCGAAGAAGTCCGCGCTGCTCACCGTCGCCGTGCCGTCCGTGGCCGCCATGGGCGTGTGCGCCGTGGCCGCCGCCTCCGTCTCCGGTGCGACCGACAAGGACGAGGACACCGCCGTACAGGCCGCTTCGGACGCCTCGGCGGTGAAGCCGTCGGCCGCGAACAACAAGCTGGACTCCCAGCTCTCCAGCCTGAGCGCGGACGCGAACGACTTCGCCGACCGTGCCAGTCGTACGCAGGAACGTCTCGACCTGCAGGCCCGCGAGGCCGCCGAGAAGAAGAAGCGGGCGGAGGAGGCGGCGCGCAAGGAGGCACTGCGGCCGAAGTTCGCGCTGCCGGTCAAGCAGCACGGGCTGAGCGCGCTCTTCGGGCAGGCCGGCGTCAACTGGATGTCGCTGCACTCCGGCATCGACTTCCCGGTCAGTTACGGCACGCCCGTGATGGCCGCGACCGACGGCACCGTCGTCACCAAGTGGAACCCCGCCTACGGCAACATGGTGGAGATCACCGCGCCGGACGGCACCGAGACCTGGTACTGCCACCTGAGCAGCGCGAAGATCCGCTCGGGCACGGTCAAGGCCGGCGACGTCATCGCGTACTCCGGCAACTCCGGCAACTCCACCGGCCCGCACCTGCACTTCGAGGTGCACCCCAACGGCGGCGACGCGATAGACCCGCTGCCCTGGCTGCGCTCCAAGGGCATCAACCCGAACTGAGCCGCGAGTACGCCGACGGCCCGGAACCCTGCTGAGGGTTCCGGGCCGTCGGCGTACGACTACAGCTTCCCCACCGGTTACAGCTTCTCCACCGGCGCATACCGCAGCAGCAGCCGCTTCGGCTTCTCGCCGCCGAAGTCGATCGTGGCCTCGGCGTTGTCGCCGCTGCCCTTGACCCCGACGACCGTGCCCAGCCCGAAGCTGTCGTGCGTGACGCGGTCGCCGATCGTCAGCGCGACCACCGGGCGGTCCTTCGCCCGCCGGGTCGCGAAGCCGCTCGGGCCCGCCTTGCTCCGCGAGGAGGACACCGAGGACGAGGCCCCGAAGCCGCCGGACAGGCCGGAGGAGCCGGAGGACAGCCCGCCCATGGAGGCGGAGGGCGTCGCGGGCCCGGTCCGCTTCCACTCGACGTACTCGTCCGGGATCTCCTCCAGGAAGCGGGACTGCGGGTTGTACTGGGGCTGGCCCCAGGCGCTGCGCATCGTGGAGCGGGTGAGGTACAGGCGCTCCTGGGCGCGCGTGATGCCGACGTACGCCAGCCGCCGCTCCTCCTCCAGCTCCTTGGTCTGGCCGAGCGCGCGCATGTGCGGGAAGACGCCGTCCTCCATGCCGGTCAGGAAGACGGTCGGGAACTCCAGACCCTTCGCGGTGTGCAGGGTCATGAGCGTGATGACGCCCGTGCCCTCCTCGTCCTCGTCGGGGATCTGGTCGGAGTCGGCGACCAGGGCGACCTGCTCCAGGAAGTCGGAGAGGGTGCCAGGGTTGGCCTCGTCGCGGTCCTGCTCGAATTCGAGGGCGACCGCGGCCAGCTCCTGGAGGTTCTCGATGCGGGTCTCGTCCTGCGGGTCCGTGGACGTCTGGAGCTCGGCCAGATAGCCCGTGCGCTCCAGGACGGCCTCCAGGACGGTCGCGGGCCCTGCGCCGGACTCGACGATGGTCCGCAGCTCCTCCATGAGCGTGTTGAAGCGCTTGACGGCGTTCGCAGAGCGCGCGGCCATGCCGTACGCCTCGTCGACGCGGCGCAGCGCCTGCGGGAAGGTGATCTTCTCGCGGGCCGAGAGGGCGTCGATCATCGCTTCGGCGCGGTCGCCGATGCCACGCTTCGGCACGTTCAGGATGCGGCGGAGCGGGACGGTGTCCTCGGGGTTGGACAGCACGCGCAGGTACGCGAGGACGTCCCGGACCTCCTTGCGCTCGTAGAAGCGCACGCCGCCGACGACCTTGTACGGCAGCCCGACCCGGATGAAGACTTCCTCGAAGACACGGGACTGGGCGTTCGTACGATAGAAGATCGCGACGTCGCCGGCCCTGGTCTCGCCCGCGTCCGTCAGCCGGTCGATCTCGTCGGCGACGAACTGCGCCTCGTCGTGCTCGGTGTCGGCGACATAGCCGGTGATCTTCGGGCCCGTGCCGGCGTCCGTCCAGAGGTTCTTCGGGCGGCGGTTCTCGTTGCGCTCGATGACGGCGTTGGCGGCCGAGAGGATCGTCTGCGTGGAGCGGTAGTTCTGCTCCAGCAGGATCGTGGTCGCGTTCGGGTAGTCCTCCTCGAACTGGAGGATGTTCCTGATCGTGGCGCCGCGGAAGGCGTAGATCGACTGGTCGGCGTCGCCCACGACGCACAGCTCGGCGGCGGGCACCTCGGGCGTCCCGGGGCCTACCAGCTCGCGCACGAGGGTGTACTGGGCGTGGTTCGTGTCCTGGTACTCGTCGACCAGCACGTGCCGGAAGCGGCGGCGGTAGTGGTCCGCGACGTCCGGGAACGCCTGCAGCAGATTCACCGTCGTCATGATGATGTCGTCGAAGTCCAGGGCGTTGGCCTCGCGCAGCCGCGCCTGGTACATCGCATACGCCTCGGCGAGGGTCTTCTCGAAGCCGTCGGCGGCCGTCCCGGCGAAGTCCTCGTGATCGATGAGCTCGTTCTTGAGATTGGAGACCTTGGCGCTGAAGGACTTGGGCGGGAAGCGCTTGGGGTCGAGGTCCAGGTCGCGGCAGACCAGGGCCATCAGGCGCTTGGAGTCGGCGGCGTCGTAGATCGAGAACGACGACGTGAAGCCCAGCTTCTTGGACTCGCGGCGCAGGATGCGCACGCAGGCGCTGTGGAAGGTGGACACCCACATGGCGTTGGCGCGCGGGCCGACCAGCTCCTCCACGCGCTCCTTCATCTCGCCCGCGGCCTTGTTCGTGAACGTGATCGCGAGGACCTGGCCGGGGTGGACGCCGCGCGCGCCGAGCAGATGCGCGATGCGGTGCGTGAGGACGCGGGTCTTGCCGGAGCCGGCGCCCGCGACGATGAGCAGCGGCGCGCCCGTGTGCACGACGGCGGCCTTCTGCTCGTCGTTCAGCCCCTCCAGCAGCGCGGCCGGGTCCACTGCGGGGCGGGCGGCGCCGTCGCGGTAGTACGCGTCCCGCTGCACGGGCGCGTCGAAGCGGCCGCCGAAGAGGTCGTGCGGCACCTCCTCCGCTGCCGGACGGTCCTCGTCCTCGGGAGGCGGCGGCTCCTCGTCCTTGGAATCGAGGTCCGCCAGGAAGCTGTCGTCAAAGAGGCTGCTCATCGCCCACCGAGTCTAGGCCGCCCCACCGACAACCCGGCCCCGGCCGCGAAATTCCGGGGATTACGGGGGTGCGGAGAATACGGCACGAGGCGGGCGGTCACGGGCAGAGAACGGCACCGGACAGTGCGTGGTCGGAACCGGTCCGGCATCGACCCGGACACGACGAGATCACGAAAAGGTTTCGGGCATATCGAACATCAGCCTTCACAGAAGTCACACGAGTTGGCTACCGTGCCGACCGGGCAGCCCGCCCCACCGCCCGGCGAAAGCGCCGGCACGGGCCGCCCCGCCGAGTCCGTACCGCCGCACCCAGGGCGGGCCGGAGCCGGGGACCCACACGCACGACCGGGGTGAATCGGCCGGCACGGAGCGATCCGTACGGCCGTAGGGCACCTTCCGTAGTACGGCCGCAGCGATGCGGCACGCGCCCGAACCCGACAGCTAACCCGGTAGGCGGTCCACGGAAGGAGTCGCCGGCCTTGGCGTCTCATCGCAAGCCGCGCACCCGCATCCTCGCCGTGCCCGCGCACCGCCGTACGGCGGCCGGGCTCACCACCGCGGCGCTCGCCTCCGTCACGCTGCTCACCCAGAGCGCGGACGCGGCACCCAGAAACCCCAAGCCCTCCATAGAAGAGGTCAAGAAGAAGGTCGACGGCCTGTACCGGCAGGCCGAGGTCGCCACCCAGAAGTACAACGCCGCCAAGGAGCGCGCCGGCACGCAGCGCGAGAAGGTGGACGGGCTGCGCGAGGCCGCGGCCCAGCGGACCGAGAAGATGAACGAGGCCCGGCGCGAGCTGGGCACCTTCGCCTCCGCGCAGTACCGCTCCGGCGGGCTGAGCCCGACCGCCCAGCTGATGCTGGCCCGGGACCCGCAGCAGTTCGTGGACCGCAACCACCTGATGGAGCGGCTCACCGGCCGCCAGCAGGAGGCGGTCGCCGACTACCAGGACCAGCAGGCGCAGGCCGCGCGCAAGCGGGCGCAGGCGACCCGGAGCCTGGAGGAGCTGCAGAAGTCCCAGGAGTCACTGAAGACGTCCAAGCGGGACGTCCAGGACAAGCTGACCGAGGCCCGGCAGCTGCTGTCCCGGCTGACCGCGCAGGAGAAGGCGCGGCTGGCGGAGCTGGACCGCAAGAAGAAGGCCGAGGCGCAGCGCAAGGCCGAGCGGCTGGCGCGGGAGCAGGCCGAGCGCGAGCAGCGGGAGCACCAGGACGACGGATCGGGCGGTACGGACGGCGGGTCCGGGACCGGCTCCGGGGGTGATACCGGGTCCGGTACGGGGTCGGGCTCCGGGGTGCCCGATGGTGCGTACGCAACCAAGGCGGAGAAGGCGCTCACCTTCGCCCGCGCGCAGCTGGGCAAGCCGTACGTGTGGGGCGCGACCGGCCCCACGTCGTACGACTGCTCAGGGCTGACCCAGGCGGCGTGGAAGGCGGCGGGCGTCTCGCTGCCGCGGACGACCTGGGACCAGGTGAAGACCGGCACGCGGGTCGCGACGAAGGACCTTCACCCCGGTGACCTGGTGTTCTTCTACGACGACATCAGCCACGTCGGGATGTACATCGGCGACGGCAAGATGATCCACGCGCCGAAGCCGGGCGCGAGCGTCCGCGTGGAGTCGATCTACTACATGCCGATCTACGGGAGCGTACGGCCGGCCTGAGCGGCACATGCCCGGAAACGACGAACCGCGCGACCGCCCCGGAGAACGAGGCAGTCGCGCGGTTCGTCGCGCCGAAGGTGGGGCGGCTCAGGTCCAGAGCAGCGCGATGAAGATGTTGACGACCGTGAGCAGGCCGACGAGCCCGAAGAGCGGCTTCTCCACCTTCTCCTCGTCACGCTTCACGTAGACCAGGCCCAGGATCACGATCAGGACGGCGAGCTTGACGCCGATCTTGATGTTGTTGACCGAGTAGTCCTGCATCTGGTTCAGGCCGACCAGGATGACGCCGGTCACCAGCATCGTGATCGCGCCGTGCAGCATCGCGGGCACGAAGCGGGCGGTGCCCGCGCCCATCGCCTTCATCTGCGTGAGGAAGCCGCCGAGCAGCGAAGCGATGCCGATGATGTGCAGCGCGACGAACACATTGATCACTACGTCCATAGTGGTCGATCGTAGCCCCGCCCCCGGCCCGGCCCTCGGGCAGGGCTGCCGTCGCTGCCCCGGCCCACCACCGGCCCGCCACCGGTCGGCACCTGCCGGTATCCGTCACCCCGTGGCCGAAAGCGAGCAATCCATGGCAGCGGAATGGACAAATACCGGCATTGCCCCGCCTCATGCCCGCCGGCAGGTTTAGCGTCCTCACCCAGGCGGTCGGCTCCCCATCGCCGTCGGATCCGCCCCGACGGCCGTCGGCCGCCCCCGCCGAGGTACGGCGGCGGCCCGCTCCCCCTTGTTACGGACCGCCGCCGTACCGCCCCCGTACCGCTCCCCTGTGCTTTGCTGTCGCGAGGAGAAACACGGGATAACTGGCGCCACACCAGTAACGAAAAACGATCCAGTCATCAATCAATTCCGCCACGGAATTCCGACCGTACGGTCGGAATTCAATGCAGCCGCGGTACATGGCCGCTCACCACGAAGTCCCGCAGCAGGTCCATCGCCCGCCGCGGCGCCTCCCGGAAGACGCCGTGCCCCGCCTTGGCCAGTACGTGCAGCCGTACGTCCGTATGACTCAGCCGGTGCGCGAAGCGGCGGGCCGCCGACGCGGTCGCCACCGGGTCCTGCTCCCCCGCCAATATCATCGTCCGGCACGCGAGCCGGTCCAGCCCGCGCCAAGGGTCGAACTCCCGCGCCAGCACCATCCGGAAGTGGTCCAGCACATCGTCGTTCCAGCGCACCCGGCGCAGCCGGTCCGGGCCGGCCGGGTCCCCGCCCGGCTGCTGCGAGTACAGCGGCAGGCAGATCCGCTCCCACGCGTCGGTCATCTCGTCGCCCGTGTCGCCCGCCCAGTAGCGCAGCGCGACGTCCCGGGCCTCGGCCCCTCCCAGCCGTTCGAACATCTCCAGCCGTTCGTACGTGTCGCCGGGCATCACGCTGTCCAGCACCAGCCCCGCGAACCGGTCGGGGTGCCGGATGGCCGCCAGCAGCGCGACCCAGCCGCCGCTGGACGTACCGACGAGAACGGGCCGTTCGATCTCCAGCGCGTCGCAGAAGTCGATCGCGTCGTCCGCCCACCGCTCCCACGTCCACTGCAGCGGCCCACTGCGCACGGAACGACCACTTCCGCGCTGATCCAGGTAGATGACCTGAGCGAAACCGGCCGCGGCGGAAAACTCCGGCTTGAACAGGGTGTGATCCGCTCCCGGCCCCCCGTGGAGCAGCACGATCGTCGGCCGTTCGGCCATGTCCGGGCCGTCCGTCACCAGTTGGGCTCCCTCCACATCGAAGTAGAGCCGAACACCATCACCGATATGTACCCGCACGGCCCTTGACCTCTCTCAAGTAGCCTGATTTTCCAAGGATTCGGGTGGCCCCCGCAGCGTTATGCAAGGAGGCCGAATTCCATCGTCACTATTGCGAAGCTCTCGCAATACGATCGGGTCCGTGGACACAATGACCGAGCACCACCGCGTGCCTGTGGCACGGCCGGAGGTCGTACGCGCTTGGGTGGACGGCTGGGTACGTTCGCGCGGCACGGACGGCGCGGTCGCGGTACCGGGCGGCTTCCGGATAGCCGTCGGCCGCACGGACCAGGTCGCGCGGTACGTCCTGCCCGCGGCCGACCCCGGCGTGCTGCGCCGGCTGTCCGCCGCGCTCATCACGCCGGGCCTGTGGCTGAAGGTCTGCGCACCCCGCTCGGTCGTCGAGCCCGCGCTGCCGGCGTCCTGGGACTTCCAGGCCCCGGAATACCTGATGACCGCCCCCCTGGGGCGCGCGGTGCGCATCGGGAAGCGCGGCGAGGTGCCCGACGGGCTGCGGGACGGGCTCGTGCCGGGGGCCGCGCCCGCGCCGCCGCCGGATCCGGCCGTGCTGCCCGGCGGATACGTCGTCGAGACGGTCGCCCAGGGCGACCTCGTCGACGCGCGCGCCTTCAGCGCGACGGGCGAGGTCGCCGCGGGCGGCCGCGTCGCTCTGGCCGGCACGGTGGCGGTCTTCGACCGCGTGCGTACGGACCCGGCGCACCGCCGCCAGGGCCTGGGCCGCGTCGTGATGACGGCCCTGGCAGCGCGCGCCGCGCAGCGGGGGGCCACGCAGGGGCTCCTGGTGGCCCGGGACGACGGCCTGTCCCTGTACCGGGCGATGGGCTGGGAGCTCCACTCCCCAGTGACCACGGCAGTGCTCCGCAGACGGGGGACGCGGTGACTATCCGCCCACGGCGGCGTACCCGACAAACGCCGCCCAGGCCGATGGGGCTATCGCCAGACGGGGCCCGTCCGGCTCCTTGCTGTCCCGCACGTATACGCGTGCCGCGTGTTCGGCGACCTCGACGCAAGCAGAACCCTCGCTGTCGCTGTAACTGGACTTGAACCACGTGAGACGGTCACTCATAGCTCTTCCGCCACCTTCCTGATGAACGCAGCCGACTCCTCGATGCCGAGGGCTTCCGTGCGGATCATGCCATGCACCTGCCGGAGCACACTCACCTTGTCGGCGTCGCCGTGGAGCACGCTCGTCTGCTGGCCTTCGGCAAAGGCATAGTGCTCGTGGCCAGCCGTTTCGAGAAGTACCAAGTTCCCGGCCAGCGACAACCCTGCGCACCTTCCGGCGGGAAGCACCTGGATCGAGACGTTCCGCAGTTCGCCCAGCTTGAGCAGGGATTCCAGCTGCCGTCGCATGCCCTCCCGCCCGCCCACCCCAGTACGAAGCGCAGCCTCGTACACGACGAACGCGTAGACGACATTCGGACGCCGCGTCAACGCCTCCTGGCGGCGCAGCCGAGCCGCGACACGCTCGTCAACTGTTTCGTCGTCCAGTGGTGGACAGTGCCCGCCGATGAGCGCGCGGGCGTACTCTTCCGTCTGCAACAGCCCCGGAATGAGCAGCGGTTCGTACCAGTGCAGCGCGATCGCCTCGGCTTCCAGCGCCATGTACTCGTGCGAGCGGGTGGGGTAGGGCTCCGGTTTCAGGTAGTCCCGCGCCGCCAGCAGTAGCCCGTGTGCCTCACACATTTCGTCCGCAGCCTGGAGAAGCTTGACCGTCGGTCGCCGTCGGCCCTGCTCCATGGACTTGACCGACTCGTAGGCGTAATCGGACGCCTCGCACAACTGCTCGCGCGTGACGCCTGCATGGCCGCGCCATAGCTTGATCTGGTTACCGCAGTACCGCCACGCATCCGTCATCGCGTTCATCCTCCGGGTACCGGTCGGGTACCTCAGGTGACCATCGCGGCCGTACCCGATCCGTCACTTCTCAGGCTATTACCGAGCGGTCACGCTCTGTGCATGACCGACGGAACACCTCAAGACATCGAGTGGCGTTTGCCGCGTACCGCGCGGAGTGTCGGGAGGGCGCGTACACTGCTCGCCGCACAGGCGCGGTCGTGGAAGGTTCCCGATGAAATCGCCGTCACCGCCGTGCTGTTGCTCAGCGAGCTGATGACCAACGCCTGCCGGCACGCGCGCGTCTCGCCCGGGCGGGAGTTGCGGGCCCGCGCGCTCGTGCGCGGCAACCGGCTCCGGATCGAGGTCGCGGACGCGAGCCGCGCCGCGCCCGTGCCACGGGCCGCCGGGCTCGGCGACGAGTCGGGCCGCGGCCTCGCCCTCGTCGAGGCACTCGCGGACGCGTGGGGCACCGAGCCCCGCCCGTACCGCATCGGCAAGACCGTGTGGTGCGAACTCCGGCTGCCCTCTGACGAAGTCAGATCAGGCGGCGGGCCGTTGCCCAGCGGGTGAGCTCGTGACGGTTGGAGAGCTGGAGCTTGCGGAGGACCGCCGAGACGTGGGACTCGACCGTCTTGACGGAGATGAAGAGCTGCTTGGCGATCTCCTTGTACGCATAGCCGCGCGCGATCAAACGCAGCACCTCGCGTTCGCGCTGCGTGAGGCGGTCCAGGTCCTCGTCGACCGGCGGCGCGTCCGTGTTGGCGAACGCGTCGAGGACGAAACCGGCCAGGCGGGGCGAGAACACCGCGTCGCCGTCCTTGACGCGGAAGATCGCGTCGACGAGGTCCGTGCCGGTGATCGTCTTCGTGACATAGCCGCGCGCGCCGCCTCGGATGACGCCGATGACGTCCTCGGCCGCGTCCGAGACGGAGAGCGCGAGGAAGCGGACGGGGCGGTCCGGGTCGGCCATGAGAGGCGCGCACCGGCGCAGTACCTCCACGCCGCCGCCCCCGGGGAGGTGCACGTCCAGCAGGACCACCTCGGGGCGCGTGGCCGTGATGACCGTGACCGCCTGGTCGACGTCCGCGGCCTCGCCGACCACCTCGACACCGGTCGAGTCCGTCTGCCCGATCTCGGCCTGGACGCCGGTACGGAACATCCGGTGGTCGTCGACCAGGACCACCCGCGCGCGCCGGGTCTCCCCCTCGCCGCTCCCCTGTGCTGCTTCCGTCGCACTCATTCCGCGGCCGCCCTCTCCATTTCCAGTTCCACTTCCGTCCCCCCGTCCGGGGCCGAGCGCAGCCGCGCCGTACCGCCGTTGCGCTGCATCCGCCCGATGATGGACTCCCGTACACCCATCCGGTCACCCGGCACCGCGTCCAGGTCGAAGCCCGGCCCCCGGTCGCGTACCGACACGAACACCGACCGGCCCTCCACCTCGGCGAAAACCTGCACCGCGCCGCCGCTGCCACCGTACTTGGCCGCGTTCACCATCGCCTCGCGCGCGGCCTGCAACTGGGCGCCCAGCCGCTCGTCCAGCGCGCAGTCGCCGACGACCACGACCTCGATCGGCACGCCGTGCGCATCCTCGACCTCCGCCGCCGCCTTGCGCACGGCGTCCGCGAGGCGGTCCGGCTCCTCGTTCTCCTCCTTGCCGCGCCCCTCCGGCTTGTACAGCCAGGCCCGCAGCTCGCGCTCCTGCGCGCGGGCGAGGCGGGCCACCTCCCGGGGGTCGTCGGCGCTGCGCTGGATGAGGGTGAGGGTGTGCAGTACGGAATCGTGGACATGAGCCGCGACCTCGGCCCGCTCCTGCGCGCGGATGCGCATCAGGCGCTCCTCGGAGAGGTCCTGCCCCATGCGGACCAGGTACGGGCCCGCCAGCAGCGCGATGCCGACGACGACGGCGAGCGCGGCCTGCAGTACCGAGCCGAGGTTCCGGACCGAGCCCTGGAGGACCACGATGGCGGTGACGCCGATGCCGACCAGGAGGACGCCCGCCGCGCCGCGTACGACGGGCAGCACGCCCTTGCGGCGGCTGATCTCCAGCCACTGGGCGCGGCGGGCGTTGTCGGCCTGCCGCCAGACCAGGGCGACGCCCGCGCCGATCAGCAGGGCCGGCCAGAAGTAGGCGTTGGCGCGGCCCAGCTGGAACTGCGAGGCGAGCACCGACGCGCCGACGACCAGCGCGATCAGGGCGAAGATCTGGCCCTTGTCGAGGCGGCGGAAGCGGCGGCGCCAGCCTTCGGGGGCGGTGCCGGCGGGAGCGTACGGGGAGTACGGGATGCGCCCGGCGTGCCGCTGGGCGTCGACGCCGCCGACCCCCAGGGGAACGAAGAACCAGAACGCGGCATACAGGAGCGCGCCCATCCCCTGCGCCACGAAGAGGGCGAGGAAGACGATCCGTACCCAGGAGACGGGCAGCCCCAGGTGCCCGGCCAGGCCGCGGGCGACGCCGCCCAGGAGCCGGCCGTCGGCGCTGCGGTAGAGGCGGCGCGGAGCCGGCTCCACGGGGTCGGGCGCCGGGGCGTAGGGGCCCTCGGCACGGGGCGGCGCGGTCGTCATGCTCCCGATCGTCACACGGGGGCGGGCGTCCGGGCATCAGGGTCGACCCTGATCGTCCCCTGATCGGTCGCGGAGAGGGCACCGGCCTGGCGGGGAGGGCCCCGGCCCGTCAGCTGCCCGACTGCTTGTCGCGGAAGCCGTCCCGGGCCACCTCGAAGACGTCCTGGAACTTCGGCCACTGGTCCTTCGGCGCCGACAGGTAGATCGCGTACTCGTCCTCGCCCTCCTTGCCGAAGCCGAGGTCGATGGCGCGGAAGTCGCGCACCCGGCCCTTGAAGGTGAACTCCCAGATCGCCGCCGGCTGCCCCCGGAACAGGGTGTCCTGCAGCCGCAGCCGCTCATACCCCGGCGCCTTGCTCCGAAGCTGCTGCTCAACCTGCTCGAAGTGGCGGACGTGATTCGAACTGGCGAAGTTCAGCACACTGACCTTCAGGCCGACGAGACCGGAGGGGGCCAGGTAGTCGACCTCGTTGCGCTCCGGCATGTACTGGCGGGTCCAGCCGTTCGGCACGGGGAAGGAGACGCCGAACTCCTTCTCGGTGACGAGGTGATAGCCCGCCGGGACCTTCGGCGGCTTCTGCTCGTCCTCGCCGTCGCCGCCCCCGGAGGCGGAGGCGGACGGCGTGGCCGGGTCGTCGGAGATCCCGGGGATCCCCTTCACCCCGCTGCCGTCCTGCAGCAGGTACAGCACGCCCGCCACCACCGCGCCCATGGCCACGAAGGCCAGCGCGCCCCACAGGACGGCGCCCAGGCGCCGGCGGCGGGCGGGCGCCGCCGGCACGCCCACGGGGACGCGGCTGGTGGCGGCGGTGTCGCGCTGAGTGGGGACGTGAACCGGGACGGGAGCGGGGGTGGGGGTGGGGGCGGGGAGGCCGTTGGCGCCGGTTCCAGTGCCCGTGCCCGTGCTCGCGAACGGCCCCGTGCCCGCGCCCGTACTCGTGCTCGCGAACGGCCCCGTACCCGTCCCCGTGCCCGTTCCCGTACTCGTACCGGTGTCCCCGGTGTCCCGCCAGCCGCCCGGCGTCAGCAGTTCCGTCGCGGCCTCGGAGGCGGGCGCGCGCAGGGTGCGCTCGACGGTCTCGGCCGTCGGACGCTCCGACGGCTCCTTGGCGAGCAGCGCCTCGATGAGGCCGGTGAGCGGCCCGGCGTTGCGGGGCGGGAGCAGCGGGTCCATGGCGATCGCGTACGCCGTCTCGACCGCGGTGGTCTTGCGGAACGGCGGCCGGCCCTCGACCGCCTGGTACAGCGTCGCGCCCAGCGCCCACAGGTCGGAGGCGGGGCCTGGGGTGCCGCCCTTGACGCGCTCGGGCGCCAAGTAGTCGATGGAGCCGACCAGTTCGCCGGTCTTGGTGAGGGTGGACGTGCCGCTGGCCACCGCGATCCCGAAGTCGGTGAGCACCACCCGGCCGTCGTCGCCGAGCAGGACGTTGCCGGGCTTGACGTCGCGGTGCAGGACGCCGGCCGCGTGCGCGGCGCGCAGTGCGACGATCATGCCGCGGCCGATCCGCGCGACCTCATCGGGCGGCACGCCGCCACCGGAGAGCGCGGCCTCCTTGATGATGTCCCCGAGGGTCACGGAGGGGACGTACTCCATGACGATGCAGGGCAGGCCCGCGTCGTCGACGACGTCGTGGACGCCGACGACGTTGGAGTGGTTGATGCGGGCCGCGGCCCGGGCCTCGCGGCGGGTGCGTTCGTTACGGGTGGCCAGTTCGTCCGGCTCCAGCTGCAGCGAGGAGGCGTGCAGGCGCTTGACCGCGACCTGGCGGCCCAGCAGTTCGTCGTGCGCCCGCCAGACGGTGCCCATGCCGCCCTGGCCGATGCGTTCGAGCAGGCGGTACCGCCCGGCGACCAGCCGACCCTCGTCCACCGCAGCCTCCGACACCGCACGCCCTCCGGCTCCCCCGTAACCCGTCAGAGAGCAACGATAGTCAACAGAGCCACACCCGTTACCGGCCGGTCGCCACCGAGTCCGGGATCTCAGGGTCCGGCCAGGGTTGTCACTGATGCCCGGTGACGCCTCCGCTTGTCACCATGGGCGCATGAACGATGCTTCGCCGTCGCATGGCGCGACCGCCGAGACCACCGGGCCCCCGCCCCCGCCACCACTGCGGCGCAGCCGGCGGCAGAAGGTGGTGGCCGGGGTGTGCGGCGGCATGGGGCGGCACTGGGACCTGGATCCGGTGATCTTCCGCATCGTGCTCGCCGTACTGGCCGTCAGCAGCGGCATCGGCCTCATCGTGTACGGCTTCGCCTGGCTGCTGATCCCGCTGGAGGGCGAGGACGAGAACGAGGGGCGGCGGCTGCTGTCCGGGCGGGTCGAGGGCGCGGCGCTGACCGCGGTCCTCGTCGCGCTGGTCGGCTGCGGGCTCTTCCTGTCGGTACTGGGCCGGGGCGGCGGCCTGGCGTTCACGCTCATGCTGGCGCTCGCGGTGGCCGGCTCGGCGTACTGGTCGAAGCAGCGGCGGGCCGGGGCGCACGGCGCCGGGCCGGTGGACGCGGCGACCGCGCAGGCCGTCGCGGACGCGCCGCCCGAGACGCAGGCGCCGCCCGCGCCCGGCAGCCCTTCGTGGTGGCGGGACCCGCTCACCAAGGACGGCCCGGCGGGTGGGCAGGCGGGCCGCACCGGGTATCTGTGGGGGCCCGCTGACACGCCGTCGTACGCATACGAAGGGGCAGCGGCGGGTGCGTACGACAGGACGGGTGCGTATGACAGGACAGGTGCGTACAGCAAGGCCGGTCCGGCCGCGGGGGATTCGGGGGCCTCGGCGGTGCCGGAGACGCGGAAGCGGCGGCGGCCGGCGCGGGCGCGGTCGATCGGCGGGCTGACGTTCCTGCTGGCGCTGGTGGCGGGCGCGGTGGCCGCGTCGCCGTCCTGGCACGGCGGCTCGCTGCCCGCGAGCCTGCAGGCGGGGTTGGCGGCCGCGCTGGTGGTCTTCGGGCTCGGCATGGTGCTCAGCGCGTGGCTGGGCCGGACCGGTGGCGGCACGGTCTTCATGGTGGTGGTCACCGCCCTGCTGCTCGGCGCGACCACCGTCCTGCCGCGCAACATCACGACCGACTGGGACACCCGCACCTGGCCGCCGTCGACGGCGGCCGCCGTCCGGCCCACGTACGAACTGGGCGCGGGCCGCGGTCACCTGGACCTCAGCGGGCTGCGCCTGAAGGAGGGACAGACGGTCCGGACGCACGCCGAGGTGGGCGCCGGACTGCTGCGGGTGACGCTGCCGGAGGGCGTAAGGACGCGCGTACGGGTCGACGTCGGGCTCGGCGACATCCAGCTGCCGGGCGAGGCGGCCGGCGACATCGACGTCTCGCCCGACCGGACGCGGACCGTCACGCTGCCCGCGCACGGCCTGAAGAAGGGCGAGCGGCCGCACGGCACGCTCGACCTGCGGCTGGAGGTGGGGGTCGGACAGGCGGAGGTGGACTACGTGGGGGCGACACCGGAGGCACCCGAGGCGCCGGCGAAGCCGGCGGCCCCGGCTCATGAGGAGGTGGCCGACCGTGCTGCGGCATGAGTTCCGGCCCGCCCGGCTCGTCACGGGCCTGACCGCGCTCGGCATCGGCGGCGTCTACGCACTGGACGCCGCCGGCCGGATCGACGTGCCCGGCGCCTGGCCGCTGATCGCGCTCCCCGCCGGTCTCTTCCTCTCGGGCGGCGTCTCGGCGCTGTACGGGCTGGCGCGCCGCCGGCGGGGCGCGGAGCTGCCGCCGCCGGAGGAGCGGCCGGTCGCCGATGAGCCGCCGGTCAGCCGATGAGCCGGCGGCCGAAGCGGCGGCGGCGCTTGGCGTAGAGCGCGTCGAGGGAGAGGTACGGCGTGCCGGCCAGGATCAGCGGCAGCCACGCCATCAGGTACGCCAGGTCGTTGCCGAAGTAGTACGGCGTGGTCGACCAGCTGACGGTCAGCCAGAAACTCAGTGAGATCAGCGCGCCGCCGGTCGCCGCGAGCCGGCCGAGGATGCCGAGCAGCATGCCGATGCCGACCGCCAGCTCGCCCGCCGCGATGACGTAACCGAAGACCGCCGGGCTGTGCAGCGCCAGGTCGACCAGTTGCGGCACGCCGGCGGAGGGCCGGGACTGCCGCATCAACTCGCCGATCGAACCGGTCCCGGAGGCCGCGAAGAAGCCCGGCTCGGTGAGCTTGTCCAGGCCCGCGTAGACGAAGGTCACGCCGAGGAAGATCCGCAGCGGCAGCAGCGCGTACCGCGCGAGCGAGCCGCGCAGGCCCCCGGGGCCCGCACCGCCGCCGTTTCCTCCGTGGCCGACCGCGAGCGATCTGCCCGTGTGCACCATGATGTCCTCCCGCCTCTGCGTCGCCGCCCGGCGCGGACGATTCTGCCCACGGGCGGGCGTTCGAAGACTGATACGGGCCGGGCGTCACAGAACATTCAACGTCAGCGGGCGGCACCAGGGTGCGCGCCGCACCCGTACATCACTCCCGGATGATCAGCGGGGACGCCGCTCACTCCTGGATGAACAGCGGATACGCGGCGGATTCGACGCCCGCCGCCGTGATGACGCGTACCTCGGCGCGGCCCGGCTCCACGTCGGCCGGTACCGGCACGATCAGCGCGCCGTCCGCCGGGTTCGCGAAGCCGCCGGGGACCGGCACCAGCGGGACGTGCACATCCACGTCCCCGATGCGGACGACCGTACGGGCCAGCCGGTGCGGCGGCTGGGCGCCCGGCGGGACGAAGCCGCTGCCGCGGATCTCGATGTCGTCGCCGGTGCGGACCGGCCCGTCCAGGCCGCCGATCTCCCGGGCCCGTACGACGGACAGCACGACCGGGCGGGCGCCCTCCGCGTACTTGCCCGCCAGGTACATCGCCGCGCTGACCGCGGCCAGCGCCACCAGCCCCCACGGGAGGTCCGGGAGCCGGTCCGGCGCGGTGCCGAGGCGGACCGCGGCGAAGACCACGGCGACCGCGTTGAGCAGGACGTACTGCGCGTCCGCGAAGCTGCCGCGGCCGGCGTCGTCAGTCAGCAGGTCCCCGGCGCGCGGGTACTCGGCGGGCACCTTCTGCTGGCGCCCGGCGGCGAGGCGTACGGCCACCAGCCGGGCGGCAACGGCCGCCGCCGCGCAGGCCAGCGCCACGACGGTGAGCAGCCCGGCACCGCGCGCGAGGTCGAGCCCGGCCAGCAGGCGGCGGCGCCCGGCGGCGTCCGGGGCCAGCGCGAGCCTGGTCGCGAACATCAGTACCGCCCAGCCGACGGGCAGCAGCCAGGCGGCGGCGACCGTGCGGGAGGTGGACAGGCGGCCGTCCTCGCCGGTGACGGGCGCGAGGAGGCCGCCGTGGGCGCGGTGCCGCCACGCGAGCGCGGTGAGCAGCGCGGCGAGGACGACGGCGGCGGCCAGCGCCGCGGTACGGGCGTCGGTCCAGCCGGCGCCGATCGCGGTGAGCGCCTGGCCGATGAGCAGCGCGGCGACGGCGCCCCACAGGACGAGCGGGGTGCGGCGCCAGAGCGTCCCGCGCCGGGCGCGGCCTTCGGCGGCGGCGCGTTCGGCGACCGTACGGGCCGATTGGGCCAGCTCGTCGGAGATCCACTGGCGGGCGGCGCCTGCGGAGTGGGCGAGCGCGGCCGGTACGCCGCGCCCCGCGGCGAAGTCCTCGCGCAGCGCGAGGAACGCGGCGACCGCCTGCCGGTGCCCCGTCCGAGCGCCCTGCGGACAGTCCCCGCAGCCGCACTCGATGCGGGCCCCCGTCTCCGTACTCGTACTCGCGCTCCCACTCGTACTCGTACGCGTATCCGCCCCTGCTCCCGCCGCCGCGTCCACCGACACTTCCGTACCGCCCGCTACCCGTAGTCGCCGTCACGCTCCCTGATGGCAGCGATGGCTGCGCATTGTGCCGAGGGGCGGGGTCGGGCGCCAACCGCGCTGTTCCGGGGCGTGCGGGAGGCCCCGCTCGGCGCCGGCTCGGGCCGTCAGCCGAAGAGATCCGGCTCGTCGCGGCTGATCTGCTGGAACAGCGGCTGGTAGTTGATCCACGCCACCAGATCGCTGCCGAGCTGCTCGCGGGTGCGCAGCGCGCTGCCGTGATCGATCAGTACGGGCTTGCCCGCGGCCTTCGCGGCGAGCTGCACCTGGCAGGAGCGCTCCATGGTGAGGAACCACCAGGCCGCGGCGTCCACGGAGTCGCCGACCGTCAACAGCCCGTGGTTGCGCAGGATCACCGCCTTGCGCGGCCCGAGGGCTGCCGCGATCCGCGCACCCTCCGCCTCGTCCACGACGACCCCCGTGTACTCGTCGAACACCGCGTGATCCTCATAGAACGCACAGACATCCTGCGTGATCGGCTCCAGCAGCTCGCCGAGCGCGGCCAGCGCCCTGCCGTACGTGGAGTGGCTGTGCGCCGCGGCGACGACGTCGGGGCGGGCGGCGTGGATCTGCGCGTGGATCGCGAACGCGGCCTGGTTGACGTGGTGGCGGCCCTCGACGACCTGCCCCTCGCGGTTGACGAGGAGCAGGTCGCTCACGGTGATGTGCCGGAAGGACATCCCGAAGGGATTCACCCAGAAGCAGTCGGTGAACTCCGGGTCCCGGGCGGTGAGGTGGCCCGCCACGCCCTCCTCGAAGCCGTACCGGCCGAAGAGCCGCAGCGCCGCGGCGAGCCGCTCCTTGCGGTACCGGCGCTCCTCCTCGACGGTCGCGTGCGTCGGCGGCATCGCGAACTGGAGCCGGTCGGTGGGTATCGGCGTCGGTTCGGGCATGGCTGTTCTCCCTCGTGTGTGACTCGCACGGGAAGCTACGCCGGGGCAGGTGAAGAGACCAGACACGGTACGGGCGGTTGCCGTGGAGGTGGTGTGAACCTCTCCCACCCGCTCCTGCCGACCGGACAGCGGCTCGTTACTTCTCTTCGTCCTGACCGCTCATCAGGCGGACGCCGCGGAGCAGCGCCGAGTGGTCCAGGTCCCCGTCGCCGCGGGCCACCGCCGAGGCGATGAGCTGGGCCGCGGTGGCGCCGACGGGCAGCGTCGCGCCGACCGTGCGGGCGGCGTCCGTGACGATGCCCATGTCCTTGTGGTGCAGCGCGAGCTTGAAGCCGGGGCGGTAGTCGCCCGCGAGGAAGTTCGCCTTCTTCCGGGTCAGTACGGCCGAGCCGGCGAGCCCGCCGTTCAGCACCTCCAGCGCGGCTTCCAGGTCCACGCCGGACTTCTCCAGGAAGCCGACGGCCTCCGCGCACGCCTGCAGGTTGACGGCGACGATCAGCTGGTTGGCGGCCTTGACGGTCTGCCCGGCGCCGTGCGGGCCGCAGTGCACGATCGTTTTGCCCATCGCTTCGAGCACCGGCTTCGCCGCGTCGAAGTCCGCCTGCTCGCCGCCGACCATGATCGAGAGCACGCCCTCGATGGCACCGGCCTCACCGCCGGACACGGGCGCGTCCAGCACCCGCACGCCGTGCTCCTTGGCCCGCCCGGCCAGGTCGATCGAGGTCTGCGGCGTGATCGAAGACATGTCGATCAGCAACGCACCGTCCTTGGCGTGCGCAAGAATGCCCTCATCCCCATACGCGACCTCTTCGACCTGCGGCGACGCGGGCACCATCGTGATGACCACGTCGGCTCCCCGGACCGCCTCGGCGATGCTGCCGGCCTCCGTACCGCCGGCCTCGACCAGCGCGCCGGCCTTCCCGGGGCTGCGGTTCCACCCGCGGACGGTGTGCCCGGCCTTCGCCAGGTTGACCGCCATCGGGCTCCCCATGATCCCGAGACCGATGAAACCGATGGTGCTCATTGCTTACGCCCCACTCACTTCCGCATAGCGGATGATTGCTGCCGCAGTACGGAATTAATCTTCCGCTCCGGGACGCGAGGCGTCAACCGTTACCGGCGGCCATGGAGCGTAGTGAGATCGATGCCGACCGGGAAGGGGAGCGCCGACTTCAGTCGATCGTGATGGATCCCGGAAGCCAACTGGGAAAGGGGTCGTCGGTAGGCATCTCAGCCGTCAGAGGTTGCCGATCCCCGACAGGTCGATACCGATGTCGAAGGGGGCGGCAAGCTTCAGCTGATCACGGTGCACACCCGAAGGACAGTACGTGCGGCCCTCGCGATCGAGTTCGAAGGTGTGCACGACCGGGCGGCCGTCCGTACCGGCCTTCTCGACCCGCCAGAAGTACGGGATTCCGGCGCCCGCGTACTTGTGCGGCTTGGTGTCGCGGTCCCGCGCCTCGGATTCCGGGGAGACCACTTCGACGGCGAGCATGACGTCCCGGGCCTGGAAGTGGGCCTGGTCGTCGTTCCGTAGCGCCACGGCTCGCACGACGGAGATGTCCGGCTCCGGCCCGTTTCGCTTGTCGATGGCCACGGCCATCTCACGCACGACCAAGAGCTCAGGCGGCACAGTGCGGCGCAGCCCGTTCACAAGAAAGTCGATCACGACGCTGTGGAAGTAGCGCTGCGGACTCACGAAAATCAGGCTCCCGTCGAGCAGCTCGGTGTGCGGCGGGAGGTCGGGCAGCGTCAGCAGGTCGTCCACGGTGTAACCGTCCTGCGGCGGCACCGGCCAGTGGTGCTCGGTCTCGGCGGTCATGAGTCCTCCCATGGACGGGATTCTGGGCCGTGCCGTCAGCGTACCCAGCACATACGCCGACGCCGCCACTCAAACGAATGAGCGACGGCGTCGGCGTTGACCGGGAGTGTGCCTACAGCAAGGTCACTCCCACTCGATCGTGCCCGGGGGCTTGCTCGTGACGTCGAGGACTACGCGGTTGACGTCCGCGACCTCGTTGGTGATGCGGGTGGAGATGCGGCCCAGTACGTCGTACGGCATGCGGGTCCAGTCCGCCGTCATCGCGTCCTCGGAGGAGACCGGACGCAGGACGATGGGGTGGCCGTACGTGCGGCCGTCGCCCTGGACGCCGACCGAGCGGACGTCCGCGAGGAGGACGACCGGGCACTGCCAGATGTCGCGGTCCAGGCCCGCCGCGGTGAGCTCCTCGCGGGCGATCGCGTCGGCCTCGCGGAGGAGGTCGAGGCGCTCGCGCGTGACCTCGCCGACGATGCGGATGCCGAGACCGGGGCCGGGGAACGGCTGGCGCTGGACGATCTCGTCGGGCAGGCCCAGCTCGGAGCCGACCATCCGGACTTCGTCCTTGAAGAGCTGACGGAGGGGCTCGATCAGCTTGAATTCGAGGTCTTCCGGCAGGCCGCCCACGTTGTGGTGGGACTTGATGTTGGCCGTGCCCGTGCCGCCGCCGGACTCGACGATGTCCGGGTACAGCGTGCCCTGGACGAGGAACTCGACCGGCTCGCCCGGGTCCGCCTCGGCGATGATCTCGGCCTGGGCCTGCTCGAAGACCCGGATGAACTCGCGGCCGATGATCTTCCGCTTCTCCTCGGGGTCGGAGACCCCGGCGAGCGCTGACAGGAAGCGCTCGGAAGCGTCGACGACCTTGAGCTGGACGCCCGTCGCCGCGACGAAGTCCTTCTCGACCTGCTCGGTCTCGTCCTTGCGCATCAGGCCGTGGTCGACGTACACGCAGGTCAGCTGGTCACCGATGGCCTTCTGGACGAGGGCAGCGGCCACCGCGGAGTCCACGCCACCGGACAGGCCGCAGATGGCGCGCTTGTTGCCCACCTGCTCGCGGATCGCGGAGACCTGCTCCTCGATGATGTTGCCCATCGTCCAGTTGGGCTCGATGCCCGCGCCGCGGTAGAGGAAGTGCTCCAGTACCTGCTGGCCGTGCGTGGTGTGCATCACCTCGGGGTGGTACTGCACGCCGTACAGCTTCTTCTCGTCGTTCTCGAACGCGGCGACCGGGACGACGTCCGTGGACGCCGTGACCGTGAAGCCCTCGGGAGCGGCGGAGCAGGCGTCGCCGTGCGACATCCACACCGACTGCTCGACCGGGGTGCCCTCGAAGAGCGTGGAGGCGGGCTTGGAGACGGCCAGCGGCGTGCGGCCGTACTCGCGGGCACCGGTGTTGTCGACCGTGCCGCCGAGCTTGACGGACATCAGCTGGAAGCCGTAGCACATGCCGAAGACCGGGACACCGGCCTCGAACAGGGCGCGGTCGAGGCTGGGGGCACCTTCCTCGTACACCGACGACGGACCGCCGGAGAGGATGATCGCCGCGGGGTTCTTCGCGAGCATCTCCTCGACCGGCATGGTCGAGGGCACGATCTCGCTGTAGATCCGCGCCTCGCGGACGCGGCGGGCGATGAGCTGGGCATACTGCGCGCCGAAGTCGACAACGAGGACGACATCCGGGGCGGCGGCGGGGGGCGCTGCTGACACTTCGGCGGCCTTCCGGCGGTGGTGGAGCGGAGGGGTTGGACTTTCGATTCTACCGGGCACATACTGAGCCCCATGTTCACGCAGCTGACCTTCGTCTTTACCTATGGCACCGGCCCGTCCGGCTGCCATGGTCGCGCTGCATGAACCGCTGAAAAGCGACAAGCGACTTCCCAGGCGCCCCGGGCCGTACAGGCCCGGGGCGCTGGTGTTTTCCCGTCCGGGCGGTGCGGCCCCGGGGCCTTCAGACCCCAGGAGACGGACATGAGCAGCAACGCACAGGCGGCAGTGAGCACGACCACGACCGTGACCGAGCACACGCCCACGGCCACGCCCACGGCGACCGGGGCGGTGGCCCGGCCGCGCCCGGAGACCGGCGCGCGGACCGAGGAGGCCGCCGCCGTGATCGGCGACGCGCGCCGGCGGATCGACGACCTCGACGGCCGGATCATCGGCCTCGTACAGGAACGGATGGCCGTCTCGGCGGTCATCCAGAAGGAACGGATCGCGTCCGGCGGCCGCCGGGTGAGCCTCTCCCGCGAGATGGAGGTCCTGGAGCACTTCCGGGACCAGCTGGGCCGGCCCGGCACCGCGCTGGCCATGACGCTGCTGGAGCTGTGCCGCGGGCGCATCTGAGTTCGGGCGGCGCCTCACCCGTACGAGGTCCGGGCGGCGCCTCACCCGTACGGACCGTGACCGGGCGGCGCGGGGCTTCGTTGTTCCCGGTGCCACGCCAGCCAGGCGCGGCCTGCAGGACTACGCGTAGACGCCGCCCCGTGGGCGGGAACGCCGAAGCGATGAGACGCCGTCCGGGTTGAAGCGGACGGCGCCGTGGGACCTCGCTGCGGTGCTGTGGCCGGTCGGCAGGGGACAGCAGCCCGGTCACATCCGATGGGGCGGTCGGCCCCGGGGACGCCTGGGGCCGACCGCATCCGGTCGAAACGGTTGCGCCGGATGAGGCGTATCCAGCACGATGCATGAAGAGCCGATTACCTCGTATCGAGGCGGCTTCCGACACTGCCATTGGTCTACACCAGCAGAGCTTCAGAGGACCAAGAGCACCAGCAGAGCCTCATAGGCGCCCCTCCCCCCGGGCGCCTTCCTTCGGCGCCGCCGCTGCCCTGACGACGGCGCCGAGCAGCAAGGGCCCCGCGGTCGCCCGCACCCCCTCGCGGACGGCACCTCGGGGCCCTTCGCTCTGCGCGGGCGGACATCGCCCGCTTCCCCTTCCGCAGATATGTGCAATCTCGCGTGCAACCTTTGCGCCAGGTGGCTGGTCATTTACTCGTAAACGCACGGCCATACCGCGCCCCACCGCGACGGCCCCGCTACCGATTCGTGCCTCCCCCTCGGCACTTTGGACCCACGAAGAGGTCTTGACACGATGAAGCTTCGCCGTGCACTGACGGCTGCCGCCGCGACGGCCGTCATCGCCCCTGCCGCGCTGCTCGCGGCGCCGGCCGCGTACGCGACGGACGAGAACCCCAGCCCGACCGCGTCCGCCCCGGAGTCGGCGGCGCCCAGCGAGAGCGCCTCCGAGACGCCGCCGCCGAGCGAGACGCCGACCGAGACGCCGAGCGAGACGCCTTCGGAGGGCACCGAGCCCACCGGGCCGACGACGGAAGAGCCCGCGCCCAGCACCTCGGCACCGGACGACGAGGCTCCCACCGAGGAGCCCTCCGCCACCCCGCCCACCACTCCCTCCGAGGACCCCACCGACGAGCCCTGCAATGAGGAGGAGTCGGAAAAGGCGGCGATCACCACCACCCTGCGCGGCCTGCCCAGCAAGATCGTGGCCGGCTCGGGCTGGCACAGCCTCACCTTCCGCACCACCAACGTCTCCGAGCAGACGATGAAGTCCGCCGACGCCTACGTCATGCTGTCGGCCATCGACAACGAGGACTTCGACGACGTCTCGAAGCTGCTGACCGTGCAGTGGTACGACGAGGACGCCGGCACCTGGCAGAACGTCGACGAGTACGGCTACTTCGCCTCCGTCGCCGACCTGGCACCCGGTGAGTACGCCGACGCCAAGCTGCGTCTGAAGGTCGACGCGAAGACCCCGGGCAGCTACGGCTTCGCCTTCGCCATCGGCGCGTACCAGAACGAGGACAACGACTGCGGTTACTCCGAGGGGTCGGAGTACGAGTTCGACATCCTGGTCGCGGGCAGCGACACGGGCACCGTGCCGCCGGCCAAG
This sequence comes from Streptomyces sp. NPDC026301, assembly GCF_055567935.1. Classification (NCBI taxonomy): domain Bacteria; kingdom Bacillati; phylum Actinomycetota; class Actinomycetes; order Kitasatosporales; family Streptomycetaceae; genus Streptomyces; species Streptomyces sp. NPDC026301. Next base: position 198,060 of record NZ_JBVHPN010000005.1, read on the forward strand.
CCGCAGCCGAGTGACAAGAAGCCGAACAAGCCCGCTCCGCAGGGCGGCATGAAGGAGATCCCGGTCACCGGCAAGCTCGCCGAGACCGGTTCGTCCTCGGCGCTGCCGACGATCGCGGCGGTCGCCGGGGTCACGATGGCCGTGGGTGCGGGGGCGATCTTCGTCGTGCGTCGTCGTCGGACGGATGGCGCTGCCGCGTAACACCGGTAACGCCGGTCATGCCGGTTGAGCTATGAGGGGCCGCGCCTGGTTCGCCGGGTGCGGCCCCTCCTCGTACCGGTCAAAGATGTCCTCAAGCGCCGGACGGGCTGGATTTTGGCACCTTCGGTACCGGGACGAACGGCAGCTTCAGTGCCGCGAATGCCTTTTCCGGGACCGTCGGGTGCTGCGGCTCGACCGGGGTCAGGCGCTGGTACGGGCGGCCAGGGGCCGGGCGCGGGTCGGTCTCGCCCTTGTTCGGCCAGAAGGACATGGCGCGTTCGGCCTGGGCCGTGATGGTCAGGGACGGGTTGACGCCGAGGTTCGCGGAGACCGCCGAGCCGTCGACGACGGAGATGCCCGGGTGGCCGTAGAGGCGGTGGTACGGGTCGATGACGCCGTGGTCCGCGTCCTCGCCGATCGGGCAGCCGCCGAGGAAGTGCGCGGTCAGCGGGGTGCCCATCAGCTCGCCGACGTTGCTGCCGGGGAAGCCGTTGATGTCCTCGGCGATCAGCGTGGCGGCCTCGGCGGCGGCCGGTATCTGCGCCGGGTTGGGCGCGCCGTGGCCCTGTCGCGCGGTGAGCAGGCCCTTGCCGATGCCGCCCGGCTTCCGGTACGTGGTCAGGGAGTTGTCCAGGGACTGCATGACCAGGCCGATGATGGTCCGCTCCGACCAGCGGCGGTTGGAGAGGGAGCGCAGCGAGAGCACGGGGTGGCGCGCCGACTTGGCGAGCCAGCCGAGGACGCGGGCCGCGGCGCCGTCCCGTACCGGGACCTGGAAGAGCGACAGGCCGCCCATCGCGTTGGAGCCCTTGCCGTAGCGGACCGGTTCGATGTGGGTGTCGGCGTCCGGGTGGATGGAGGACGTGATCGCCACGCCGCGGGTGAAGTCGACCTTCTTCTCGCCGGTCCGCTTGCGGTAGCGGCGGTTGTCGGTGAGGGCGCCCACCAGGGCCTCGGAGTTGGTCCGGGTCAGCTCGCCCAGCTTGGGCGAGAGGTGGGGCAGCAGGCCGGTGTCCTTCATTTTGTGGAGGAGGGTCTGAGTGCCGTACGTGCCTGCGGCGATCACGACCCGGCGCGCCGTGAAGGTGCGGCCCTTGCCCTTGCGCTTGTCGTCGGTGGGCAGGGTCTTGACCGCGAAGCCGCCGCGGGAGTCCTCGGTGAGGGCGACGACGGAGGTCATCGGGTGGATGACCGCGCCGGCCTGCTCGGCGAGGTGGAGGTAGTTCTCGGTGAGGGTGTTCTTCGCGCCGTGCCGGCAGCCGGTCATGCACTCGCCGCACTCGGAGCACGCCTTGCGGGAGGGGCCCGCGCCGCCGAAGTACGGGTCGGGCACCTCGCCGCCGGGCGCCGCCTTCGTCGTGCCGTCGGCGTCCTTGCCGTCGCCGAAGAAGACGCCGACCGGCGCCATGTGGAAGGTGTCGCCCACGCCCATCTTCTCGGCGGCGGCCTTGAGGTGGACGTCGGAGGGGGTCAGGGTCGGGTTCAGGCGTACGCCGAGCATCCGCTGGGCCTGGTCGTAGTACGGCTTGAGCTCGTCCTGCCAGTCGGTGATGTGGCCCCACTGCTGGTCGTCGAAGAACTGCTTGGGCGGTACGTAGAGGGTGTTGGCGTAGTTGAGGGAGCCGCCGCCGACCCCGGCGCCTGCCAGGACCATGACATTGCCGAGCAGGTGGACGCGCTGGATGCCGTAGCAGCCGAGGGCCGGTGCCCAGAGGTAGTTGCGGATGTCCCAGGAGTTCTTCGGCAGCGTCTCGGGGGTGAAGCGGCGGCCGGCTTCCAGTACGCCGACGCGGTAGCCCTTTTCGGTGAGGCGGAGGGCGGATACGGAGCCGCCGAAGCCGGAGCCTATGACGAGGACGTCGTAGTCGTAGGACGGCTCGCTGGTCCGGGCCTGCGGGGCCTGGTTCTGGGCAGAGTTCTCCCCTGGCATCGGCGCTCCTCGGAGTGTGCGGGTCGGGGCTGGGGTGTCAGCGGAGGCGGAAGGCCTTCATGGCCTTCAGGCTCAGGGACATGAAGGCGGCGTACTTTTCGTCGTCCATGCCGAAGGACGGGGCCAGCGGCATGACGCGCTGGTGTGCGACGGTCTGCGCCTCGGTGTACTTGAGGATGCCCTCGGAGCCGTGGCGGCGGCCGAGGCCGGAGTCGCCCATGCCGCCCATCGGGGACTGGACGCTGCCGTAGCCCGCGGCGTAGGACTCGTTGACGTTGGCGGTGCCGGTGTTCAGCCGGGCGGCGACCTTGCGGCCGCGCCGGCCGTCCTTGGTCCAGACGCTGGAATTCAGGCCGTACGGCGTGGCGTTGGCGAGCGAGATCGCCTCTTCCTCGTCGCTGAAGCGGTAGAGCGAGACGACCGGGCCGAAGGTCTCCTCGTTGCAGACGGCCATCGGGGCCTGGACGCCGTCGAGGATGGTGGGCTCGTAGAAGAGCGGGCCGATGTCGGGGCGCGGCTTGCCGCCCGCGAGCAGCTTGGCGCCCTTGGCGACGGCCTCCTCGACGTGCCGGGTGACGGTCTCCAGCTGGCGCTCGCCGACGAGGGAGCCCATCTCGGCGCCGTACGCGAGGGCGTTGCCCAGCCGCATGGCCTTCGTACGGGCGGCGAAGCGCTCGGCGAACTCGTCGGCGATCGACTCGTGGACGTACAGCCGCTCGATGGAGATGCACAGCTGGCCCGCGGAGGAGAAGCAGCCGCGGACGGCGCCGGCCGCCGCCTTGTCGATGTCCGCGTCGTGCAGCACCAACATGGCGTTCTTGCCGCCCAGTTCGAGCGAGCAGCCGACGAGGCGGGCCGCGGCGCCCTGGGCGACCTCGCGTCCGGTGCGGGTGGAGCCGGTGAAGGAGACGTAGTCGGCGTGCTTGACGACCTCGGGGCCGACGACCGGCCCTTCACCGATCACGACCTGCCAGACCTCCGGCGGCAGGCCCGCCTCGATCAGCTGCTCGCGCGCCCACAGGGCGGTCAGCGCGGTCTCGGTGTCGGGCTTCATGACGACGGCGTTGCCCGCGACGAAGGCCGGCAGGGCGTCGCCGACGGAGAGCTCGAAGGGGTAGTTCCAGGGCGCGATCTGGCCCACCACGCCCTTGGGCCTGCGGAGTTCTGTGACCTTGGTGAGGGTGGGGACGACGCCGGTGTGGCCCTTGGGCTTGAGGTACGCGGGGGCCTTGCGGCCGTAGTGCCGGGCGGCGACGGCGACCGCCTGGATCTCCTCGTGGGCGTGCAGCCGGGCCTTGCCGGTCTCCAGCTGGATGAGGTCCAGCACCTCGGCCTGGCGCTGCAGTACGAGGTCGTGGAAGCGGAGCAGGATCGCGGCGCGCTTGCGTACCGGGGTGGCCGCCCACTGGCGCTGTGCCACGCGGGCCCGCTCGAAGGCGTCCGCGACGTCCTCGGGGGTGGATTCGGGCAGCTCGGCGAGGACCTCGCCGGTGAACGGCGTGTGGTTCGCCGTACTGCCGCTGCCGACCACGCCACGGGTGAGGCGGGCGACCAGGTCCTTGGTGACCACGTCGGCGGCGGTGCGGCTGCCCGCGGCGGCGGAGGCGACCGGGTTGCCGTCGGCGGGGGCGGTCTGTGCGGTGTCCAGCGAGTCCGTCATGGCGCCGAGGGTATGCCTCCGGACACGCTTTGTGTACCCGGCAGTAATGAGTTTTCACCGGCTGCCCACAATTACGCCAGTGATCACTGGCCAGGACGCTGCTGTACAGCGGATTCGTCCACCGGCGACCGGCGGACGCTCAGTCGGTCAGCGGCGGGCGCAGCGCCCGGAAGGTGGCCAGCGCGGTGTCGAAGTGTCGTTTCGCCACGGCCCGGTCGCCGGCCGGCGCGGAGATCCACACGTCGTACATCCGGCCCCCCTCGTCCCAGCTGAGGTCATAGGTGCGGCGCGGGCCGCCGTCCTCGGGCCCGCCGTCCCAGGTGAACTGCCACAGCGCGGCCCGGTGGCCCCGGTGGGTGGTGGCGGTGACCTCGCCGTCCCGGTAACCCCGGTAATTCTGCGGCCCGTTGATGTGCGCGTCGCGCATCGTGCCCAGCGGTCCGCCCAGCTGCGGCGGCTGCACATGAATGCCCAGCCGGAACCGCCGGCCGGCGGAGTAGTAGTACACCCGCGGCTTCTCGTAGGAGCGCGTGAACCCGGCCGGCACGGCGAGGGCGAAGCCCTGCGGGTCGCGGACGGTGGCGTACCCGGCCGGGGCGGTGGCGCTCGGCCCCGGGCTCCCGGACGCCGTCGGGGACGGGCGCGGGGAGTGCGTGGCGGGCGCGTTGCCGTCGTCCGCGCCCCGCCCGTTCAGCACCAGCGCCGCGATCCCGGCGCCCGCGGCGGCCAGCGCCAGGGCGGCCGTCACGGCGAGCAGGACATTGCGTACGTTCCGGGCGCGTCCGGTGTGCGGGCGCGCGGCGGCGGCCAGCGCCCGGCCGTCCAACGCGTCCCGGAGCGGCGCCGACTGCCGGGCGGGCCCGGTGAGTAAGGGCGGCCGCTCCTCGGGGGTGAGCGCGGCGCCCGGCTCCGGCATCCGGCCGGTCTGGAGGTAGCCGCGCAGCAGCCGCTCGGTGGCCGCGACGGTCAGCCGGCGCTCCGTGTCCCGCTGCAGCAGCCCGTCCACGACCGTGTACAGCGGCCGGGCCGCCTCGGGGATACGGATGTCGTCGGAGACGACGGCGTGCAGCACGCCGCCGATGGAATCGCGGTGGAAGGGCGTCTCGCCGCCGCTCAGCACCGCGCACAGCAGCACCCCGAGGGACCACAGATCGCCCTCGGGCCCCGTGCCGCGGCCCGCCATCCGCTCGGGCGCGGTGTACTCGGGCGAGCCGACGAACGCCCCGGTCTCGGTCAGCGTCGTGGCACCCGGCACCTGCGCGATGCCGAAGTCGGTGAGGACCACCCGGCCGGTGCCCGCCTCCAGCAGCACGTTGGCGGGCTTGATGTCGCGGTGCAGTACGCCGCTGGCGTGCGCCACGCGCAGCGCGCCGAGCAGCGCGACGCCGATCCTGGCCGCCTCGCGCGGCGAGAGCGGCCCGCCGCTCGCCAGCCGGTCGGCCAGCGAGCCGCCGTCCACCAGCTCCATGACCAGCCACGGGCGCTCGTCCTGCATCACCACGTCGTGCACGACGATCACGTTCGGATGCTTGATCTGCGCGACCGTACGGGCCTCACGCAGCATCCGCTCGCGCTGCACACCGGCGTCGGCGTCGTCCGGGTCGTCGTCGAGGTTCAGCTCCTTGACCGCGACCTGCCGGCCCAGCAGTTCGTCACTGGCCCGCCAGACCGTGCCCATGCCGCCGCGGCCGAGCCGGCCCGCCAGCCGGTACCGGCCGGCGATCAGGCGGCCGTGTCCCCCGAAGCTCCCCATGGAGGCCATCTTGCCCCACGGTCACCGAAGCGGAAGGAGCGGGCCGAAGGCCCTGGCCCCCTGTCGCCGCACGGCCCCGAAGTGATCAACTGTCGATATGGAGGCAGTCGTTACCAGCGTGGTGGCCGTGGCCGGCACGCTTCTCGGAGCCGGCATCACCCACTTCTTCCAGCGCCGGGAGACCGAGCGCAGCCACGCCCTCGCGCGCGACGAGAAGCTGCGCCAGGAGCGCATCGACGCCTACTGCGCGTACGCGGGCACGCTGCTGGAGTACCGCCGGGTACTGGTCCACCGCTGGTTCGTGCTGCACGACGAGGACCGCTGCGACGAGGACAGCCCCGCACTGCGCGAGGAGCAGTACAAGACCCGGTACGCCGCGCACGAGGCAATGTTCCGCGCGCAACTGGTCAGCGACGACGCCGAGGTGGTGGAGCTGACCGAGCGACTGCTGGCGGACGTGACGGAATTGCACTGGGTGGACGGCCGGGACGAGCTCACCGAACTGCGCGCCCGCACCCGGCAGGAGATCCGCGACTTCGTCACGGCGGTCGCGCGACGGGTGCGCTGAACGGCCCCGCGGCGGGTGCGCCGAACGATGCCCGGCGGGGCCGAGGGACCCGGGGGCACGCGACACACAGGGGTGGAACCTCCGCGCGTACGCCCGCCGTCCTTGAACAATGACAGGGACGGCGATCGGGGGTCGGTCATGGTGATGCAGGACGGCGGGCTGCTCGATGTGCGGCCGGGCGCCGACCCCGGCCGGGCGGCGCCCGAGCACAGCGGCGCCTACCTCGCGGCCGGACTGGCCCTCGGGCTGTACGCGGGCGCGCTCGTCGCCTGGGTGGTGACCGGCGTGGCCGACGCCCGGGTGGGCCCGCTGGACTTCGTCGAGGGCCTCTTCAACCCGCTGGCGGGCCCGCTGGGCGCCCTGGGACCGCAGGAGTGGGCGCTCGCGGTGGCGCTGGCGGCAGTGGCCGGCGCGGCGCTGGCGCAGCGCACCCTCGCCCGCCCGGCCGCCCTGCTGCTCGCCTGCCTGGTACTGGCCCGCTCGCTGCGCGAGGGCATCGGACTGCTGCACCCCGGCTACCGCTCCGCGTACAGCTTCGAGGCGATGGGCGGCTGGACGCTGGCCACACATGTGCTCGGACTGCTGGCCGCGGTGGTCGCGCTGTGCGTCCTGCTGCCGGCCCGCGCGGAGCCCAGGCCGGCCGCCGGATCCTGGTGGCCCGGTCGGCTCTCGCGGGTCTGCGGGGTGCTCTTCCTGCTGGCCGGGCTGGTCGAGGCGGCCTGGACGGTGCGGCTGCTCACCGTCGGCACCAAGGGGGCCGGGGACTGGCTGGCGGGCGCCGTGGACGCGGCCGTGCTCCCTTCGGCGGACGCGCCGGTCACCGGGCCCGGCTTCGCCGCACTCGCCGGGATCGCCGGCTGGCTGGTGGTCGGCGCCCTGGCGCTGCGCGGGCGGCGGGACGTGCGCGGCGCGCTGCTCGTCTTCGCCGCGATGCAGCTCTACCTCACGGTGCGGACGGTGGTGGGGTACGCGGTCACCGACGCCTTCAGCGCCGGGACGCGGAGCGCCGAGGGGACGCTGGACCTGGCCACCACCGCGTACTTACTGGCCGCGATGACCTCCGTACTGGTACTCACCACGGGGCGCGCCTTCAGCCCGTGCCAGGGCAGCACGCACTCCTGGACGCGCACCCGCCCGGAATGAGGATTCCACTCCCGGTGGCAGGCATTCCGTACGGAAACACCACAGGCGGCCGTCGCGTGTGGGGGTCGCGGCGGCCGCCGGTGTGAGCTGCACCGCGTGGACGGCTTGTGGCCTCTTCAGTGGTGCAGCATGAAGAGCACTCTGCCCGCGGGTGCCGTCCCGCGGCATCCTCCGCAGGTCGCGTGCGACCCCCGCCCGACGGCGGGGGTGGCACCCCCCGCCGCGCGGAGTCGGTACGGCACGACAGGAAGGGGCGACCGGTGATCCGTGTCGCTGTGGTGGACGACGAACGGCTGGTGCGGTCCGGGCTGCGGATGATCCTGGGCACCGCCCCGGACGTCCAGATGGTCGCGGACTGCAGCGGCGCGACGGCCGTGGAAACGGTCCGGCGCAGCGCGGCGGAGGTCGTGCTGCTCGACATCCGCATGCCGGACGTCGACGGTCTGACCGTACTCCGCGGCCTGCGCGCCGCCCCGGAGCCCCCCGCCATCGCCATGCTGACCACCTTCGACGCGCAGGAGTACCTGACCGCCGCGCTGCGCGAGGGCGCGGCCGGCTTCCTGCTGAAGGACTCCGATCCGGAACAGCTCATCCGCGCGGTGCGCACCCTCGCGGCGGGCGGCAGCGTGCTGGACCCGGGCGTCACCCGCGCCGTCATCGGCGGCTACCTGAACGCCGGGACCCAGGCGGCGGCCGCCGAGGCCGTACGCGCCCTGACACCCCGGGAGTCGGAGGTACTGGCGCTGCTCGGCGAGGGCCTGGGCAACGCGCAGATAGCCGCCCGGATGGGCCTCGCGCCCAGTACGGTCAAGGACCACGTGAGCGCCCTGCTGGGCAAGCTCGGCGGCATCAACCGGGTACAGGCGGCGATCGTCGCGGACCGCGCGGGCCTGGTCACGGGAGGCCCCAGATGACCCCGGCCACCGCACCCACGGAAACGACCCCGGCGACGGAAGCCGAGACACCGGCGACCCGTCCACCGGCGGGCACCCGCGCGGCCCGGCTGCGGCACCGCGCCGTCCTCCTCGTCCCCGCCCTGCTCGGCATCGCCGACTCCTTCCTCGTCAACGACGTCGACCAGCCCCTGGAGCTGGGCGTCTCCCTGCTCGCCGCGCTCGCCCTCCTGCTGCGCCGCCGGCTGCCGCTCACCGTCTTCCTGGCGACACTGCCGGGCCTGTACATCGGCTACATCTGGTTCGCCCCGATGATCGCCCTCTACACGGTCGCCGCGCTCCGGCCGGGCCGCGCCCGCCTCGGCTACTGCGCGTTCCTGCTGATCGCCGCGCACTTCTTCCCGTACCCCATCTCCGACCTGGAGATCACCGCGTACCGCGAGAACACCCTGGTACTGATCGACGCGTCGGTCACCTCGGCCGGGCCGATCGGCCTGGGCCTGCTGGTCCGCACCCGGCGCGAGCTGGCGGCGCGCGTCGCGGAACTCACCCGCAGCCTGGAGCGGGAGGACCGGCTGATCGCGGACCGGGTACTGGCAACGGAACGGGCCCGGCTGGCCCGCGAGATGCACGACGTGGTCGCCCACCAGGTCAGCCTGATCAGCCTGCAGGCCGGGGCGCTGCAGGTCGCCTCGGAGGACGCCGCGGCGCGGGACGGGGCGCGGACCATCCGGCAGCTGTCGGTGCGCACGCTGGAGGAGCTGCGGCACATGGTCGGCATCCTGCGTGCCGCGGGCGGCGGCCCGCGCGAGGCGGCTGACGACGCGGCGCAGCCGGACCTCGCGCCCCAGCCGGACCTGGCCGAACTGCCGCGGCTGATCGAGATGTCGGCGCTGGACGTGACGTACGAGAACGGGGTGGACGGGGACGCGCCCACGGACCGGACGGTGGAGCGGGCGGCGTTCCGCACGGTGCAGGAGGCGCTGACCAACGTCCGCAAGCACGCGCCGGGCGCGCGGGTGCGGGTCCGGGTCGCGCAGCCGCGCGCGGCGGACGCGGGGCTGCTGGTGGAGGTGCGCAACGGGCCACCGGACGACGACGCCGACGCGCCCCGGCTGCCCGGCGGCGGCCACGGCCTGGTCGGCCTGCGGGAGCGCGCACAGAGCCTGGGCGGCACGCTGGAAGCCCGCCCCACACCGGACGGCGGCTTCGTCGTACGAGCGGAATTTCCGCGCCGGGTGGCTTGAGGGGGGCGGGTGACGCGGCTTGGGGCTGCGGGGTGCGGGGCTGGCGGGCGCCTGGGAGGGGCGGGGCTTGGTGGGCGGGCGGGGGGAGTTGTCAGACCCTGCCGCTACTGTGTTGAGAAGGGGACCTCGTGCTCCCCCCATGGGGGAGAAGGCGGGGGAAACGGTACGGCGGAGCGGGCCAGCCGAACGGGTCGTGGGCGAGCGGCGACAGGCAGCGAGCGGTCAAGCGGCGAGCGGTCAGGCGCGGGCAAGCAACGAGCGATCAGGCGGAGAGTGGTGCCGCCGCCTCGTCGACGGCCGTGGCCACGTCCGGGTACACCTCGAAGAGCCGGCGCACGCCGAGCGCCGCGAGTACACGGTTCACGTGCGAGCCGTCCACCGCGCCCTGCGCCGGCAGGATCAGCCGCAGCCGTCCCTGGCACGAGCGCATCAGCCGGCGCGCGGCGATCAGTACGCCGACGCCGCTGGAATCGCAGAACTGCACGCCCGACAGGTCGAGCACCACACTGCGGCGCCCCTCGGCGACCGCGTCGTGCACGTGCTGGCGCACCGAGGGAGACGTGACCAGATCCATCTCACCGGAAACCTGCAGTACGGCCCAGGGCCCCTGCTCGTCTTCTGCCACCTTCAACGTCACGCGCTCGAAGCCTTTCGCTCGCTTTCGGACCGGACGCCTCCGGAGGCCATCCGGAACGCACCCTTCCCAGCTTCGGCTGCCCGGCCTCGGTCCCCTGAAACTCGTAAGAATTCCGCGCGCAACAGGCTGCCAGTACCCAGGCTATGCCCTGGATCATCGGCTTTTCTCTCCGCACCCGGTCACACACGAATAACGTGCGCGCAAAAACGGGCATGAACAGTCTGAATCAGTCGAGTTCTGACCGATAGGTCAATCAGAAAGTGACGGGACCTATACCATCCGCAGTCGCCGCACGGCTCGTTTTGCCGTAAAGGAAGGTGCGCCGACGGACCGGAGCACTACATTCGATGGCACGGTGGACGCACGACGGACTCTGTGACGACGGACTTCGGTGCCGGCGGGCACAGCGGCGGCGGAGAAGGGGGGCCGTGGATGGTGAACGAAGCGCCACCGCGCTGGGACAGGCGGATGCAGCAGCGGCTCGCGCGCGGCGAAGCGGCCGCGCTCGGAGAGCTGTACGACCGTTTCGCTTCGCTCGTGCACAGCCTCGCGCACCGCGTCCTGGAGGACGAGGCGGCGGCCGACCGGATCACCCGCGAGGTCTTCGGCTACATATAGGAGAACCCCGACGCGTACGACCCCAAGCAGGGTTCGCTGCGCTCGTGGGTCGCCACGCTCACCCACCGGCAGGCCGTGCACCGGCTGCGCCAGGCCGAGGCCGCCTCCGCGCTGGACTGCGGTGCGGACGCGCCCGCACCGGCCGAGATCGAGCAGAAGATCAACGCCGCCTCGACCGCGGCCCGCGCCGACTACATCGTCACGTCCATGCCGGCGCCGCTCCGCGCCGCGCTGGAACTGGCCTACTTCCAGCGGCGCGACTACCGCCAGACCGCCGCCGATCTCGGCGTCACCGAGGACGAGGCGCGCCGCCGGCTCCGGCTCGGCCTGCAGCTCCTCGCCACCGCGCACAACCACCAGGCGGGACCGCCCGCTCCGGGCCGCCCCGGCACGCCACCGCCGCCGGGCTCCGGATACGGGCGGGCGCTGTGAACGGCCCGGAGGACTGGGACCGCTACGGCCCGCAGGGCCCGGAAGAGCCCGGCCGCCCCTGCCCCGGCCGCGGCGAGCGCCCGCGCATACCGTCCCCGCGCCGCCCGGCCGAGGACCAGGGCCCGCTGCCGGACGTACGCCCGCCCCGGCCTGGCGAGAGCCCACCAGAGGACCCGCCGGAGGAGGAGCCGCACACGCCGGAGGAGCCGCGCACGCCGGAGGAGCGGCGCGCGTCGAAGGACCAGGAGGTACCGGAGGAAGGGGAGACGCCAGAGGTACCCGAGGAGCCGCGGACGCCCGAGCAACGGAGGACGTCCGAGGACGCCGCCACGGAGAAGGACGGGACAACGGACCAGGACCCCGCCGGCGCCGGCCGGCCCGAGCCGCCGCACGCGGTGCTCAAGTCGCTGCTGGGCGCCTGGGCGCTGGCCGCCTGCTCGCCCGAGGAGACCGCCGCCGTCGAGGCGCACCTCACGGACTGCGCCGCCTGTGCGGACGAGGCGCTGCGGCTGCGGGACGCCGTCGGCCTGCTGCACCCCGCCGACAGCCTGGACCTGGACCCGCTGCTGCGCAGCCGGGTCCTGGAGAACTGCCTGGGCCGCCGCCCCGCCCGTATCCCGGTGCCGGAGTGGGCGGGCCCGTACGACGCGGAGACCGCCAGACTGGACGCGCTGCTGCGGGACATGGGCGAGGCCGAGTGGCGGGCCCCGGTACGGCTGCGGTGGTTCGAGAACGACCGCGCGGCCGGCCGCACCACGACCGTCGCGGGCGTCATCGGCCATCTGATGTCCGTGGACGGCCTGGTCGCCACGGCCCTCGGGCTCACCGACCCGCTGGGCGCCGAGGTCCCGGAGGACTCCCCCAGCGATCCGACGGCCCGTACGCTCGCGTACTGGCGCACGGCGCTGCACGAGGAAGCCCCGCTCGCCACCCGCGAGCCCTGGCGCGAGCAGAGCCACGCGCTGATACGGACCGTGGCCTTCGCGGGCCGCGGGGTCGCCGAACTGGCCGTGCCCTACGGCGACTTCCGGCTGCCGCTGCGCGACTCCCTGCTGGAGCGCGCCTTCGAGTGCTGGGTGCACGCCGGCGACATCGCCGACGCCGTGGACTATCCGTACGAGGCCCCGGCCGCGCACCACATGCACGGGATGGTGGACCTCGCGGCGCGGCTGCTGCCGTCCGCGCTGGCGGTACGGCGCCGGGCGGGGCTGGCCGCGCCGCCCCGGCGGCTCGTCGAGGCGGGCACACCGGGGCGCACGCTGCACCTGGAGGTGGAGGGCAGCGGCGGCGGCCACTGGTACATCGCGCTGGACTCGCCCGGCGCGCTCGGCACACCGGACCGTACGGTCGCGCACATCGCGCTGGACAGCGTGGAGTTCTGCCAGCTGGCCGCGGGGCATGTCTCGCCGGAGGACGCGGCGGCGGGCCAGCACGGCGAGCGGGACGCGATCCGCGAGGTGCTCTTCGCGACGGCGTCGCTCTCGCGTCTCTGAACCACCGGGCGCGCCGGGGCAGCGGCGCCCCGGCGGTCAGCGGTCCGTCAGGCGAAGACGACCGTGCGGCTGCCGTTGAGCAGTACGCGGCGCTCGCTGTGCCACTTCACCGCGCGGGCCAGCGCCTGGCACTCCACGTCCCGGCCGATGGCGACGAGCTGGTCCGGGGTGACGTCGTGGCCCACCCGCGCGACCTCCTGCTCGATGATCGGGCCCTCGTCGAGGTCGGCGGTGACGTAGTGCGCGGTGGCGCCGATCAGCTTCACGCCGCGGGCGTGCGCCTGGTGGTACGGCTTCGCGCCCTTGAAGCTCGGCAGGAAGGAGTGGTGGATGTTGATGATCCGGCCCGACAGCTCCTTGCACAGGTCGTCGGAGAGCACCTGCATGTACCGGGCCAGTACGACCAGCTCGACCTGCTCGGCGCGGACCAGCTCCAGCAGCTGGGCCTCGGCCTGCGGCTTGTTGTCCTTCGTCACCGCGATGTGGTGGAAGGGGATGTCGTAGGAGGCGACCAGCTCGGCGAAGTCGGTGTGGTTGGAGACCACGGCCGCGATCTCCACCGGCAGCGCGCCGATGCGGGAGCGGAAGAGCAGGTCGTTCAGGCAGTGCCCGAACTTGGACACCATCAGCAGGACGCGCATCTTCTCGTCGCCCCGGTGGATCTGCCAGTCCATCTGGAAGGAGTCGCCGACCGCGGCGAAGCTGGCGCGCAGCTTCTCCAGCGTGACGGCGGTCTCGGCGCGGAAGTGGACCCGCATGAAGAAGAGTCCGGTGTCCCGGTCCCCGAACTGCTGGCTGTCCACGATGTTGCACCCGGTCATGAAGAGGTAGCTGGACACCGCGTGCACGATGCCCTGCTTGTCCGGGCAGGACAGCGTCAGGACGTACTGGTCGGAGAGGGCGGGCTGCGACTGGCTCATGAGGACAAAGGGTCGCACATTCCGGCCCGCCGGTCACCGTCCGCTCCCCGGTACCCGGCAGCGGGCACCGCCGGCGTGGCCGGGCTCACTCCTGCGGTTCCAGTCCCCTGGTGTGGATGGCCAGCACGTCGAGGGAGCGCGGGGCCGTGTCGGGGTCCTCGCCGTCGGCGGTCGCCATGCGGACGTGGGCGTCGCGCGCGGCCCGTACGGCCTCCGGCCAGCCGTGGTGCTCCAGGTAGGCGGTCACCGGGGCGTCCGCGCCGACCTGGTGCAGGATGCGCAGCACACGCAGTACGGCGACGTCGACCAGCGCGGCTTCCTGGGAGTCCCGGAATATCGTGCCGACGTACTTCTCGGCGGACCAGTTGTCCAGCCAGGTGTCCTCCACCAGCCGGTACACGGCGTCGGTCACGTCGCCGTAGCCGGGGAGGCCGGCGAGCCAGGTCTCCTGCTGGAAGACGGGGTCGGAAAGCATGTGCAGCGCCGAGCGCACATTGGCGCGCCAGCGCCACCACGGCATGTCATTGAGCGGCATGGCGCCCATGGTGGTCGAGCGGCGGCCGCGACGGGAAGACTTCTCCGAACCTTGCACAGCAATCGATCGTACGTTCTCGGCCACGGGGCGACCGTCCGGGGGCCCGGGGCCGGGTCGCCCGCGGAGACCCGCGGGCCGGCACCCGCCGCATAAGCGATCTTCGGACGCCCCTCCCCCGCTGTTCACCTTCGCGTCACTTTCCGTTACCCGGGCAGCACGCAGACGTTATGAACCGGCCGGAAGGGTGCGGGGACATGACCGGATGGCGACGTTCCTTTCCCCGCTCCTGCCACCGCGCCACCGTGATCCGCTCAGCGACGGCGGGTGCGGCGGCCATGGCCGCCCTGCTGACCGGCTGCGGCTCGCTCCCCGGGGCCGACGGGAACGCCGCCGGGGCCGACGACCAGGCCCCGCTCACCGTGATGACCTGGGCGCCCTCCGGCACGAAGGGCACGAACATGGCCGGAATGCCGGCCATGGCGGAGGCGTACGCGCGCTGGGTCAACGCCAAGGGCGGCATCGCCGGCCACCGGCTGAACGTCCTCACCTGCAACGAACGCAACGCATCGGTGGCCGCCGCGCGCTGCGCCCAGAAGGCGGTCGCCGCACACGCCGTCGCCGTGGTCGGTTCGTACAGCCGCCAGGGCCGCTCCTTCATGGGCCCGCTGGAGGCCGCGAACATCCCGTACATCGGGGGCTACGGCGTCTCCAGCGAGGAGTTCGACAGCCCGCTGTCCTACCCGGTCAACGGCGGCCAGGCGGCGCTGCTGGCCGGCAACGGGCGGCAGCTGGCCGCCGAGTGCAAGCGCGTCTCGCTGGTCCGCCCCGACACCATCCAGGGCGACCAGATGCCGCCGCTCCTCAACTCCGGGCTGGCCACCGGAGGCCGCGCGCCCGCGCACGACATCCGGGCGCCCGAGAACGCCACCGACTACACCGGAGCGGCGCAGAGCGCGCTGGACCAGGTCGGCGCCGACCCGGCGTTCTACGGGACGGCGGAGTTCGGCGCGCGCGCCAAGGGCGCCTGCGTGACCGCTGCTCTCGGCGAGCACACCGACACGTTCTTCGACTCCTTCCGGCGCCTCCAGGAGGACAACCCGAAGGTGCAGATGGCGTCCGTGCTCGGCAGCGTGAACCAGACGCTGGTGGACCGTACGGGCGGCAAGTCCAGCCCGCTGGAGGGCGCGCTGGTCACCGGCTGGTACCCGGACGCGCGCGACCCGCGCTGGAACCCCATGCGCGATGTGATCACCGAGCACGCCTTCAACGACAACCGCATCGACCCGGCCGACGCCGGCGTGCAGACCACGTGGATCGCCTACACCGTGCTGCGCGCGATGGTCGAGCAGGTCACCGAGGAGGGCAAGGACGTCACCGCGCGCTCGCTGCAGCAGGCACTGGACCGCGGCGACCGGGCCGTCGACACCGGCGGCCTGACCCCGAAACTGCGCTGGCGCTACGACGACATGCTCGCCGTGCAGTCCTTCCCGCGGATCGTCAACGCGATGGTGACCTACCAGGTCGTACGGGACGGCCGGCTGGTCACCACGCACTCCGGCTTCGCCAACCTGGCGAAGACGCTGGAGAAGCCGCGGGGGGACGCCTGAGGGGCCCTGGTCCGGCGCCGACGGGAGCCCGGCGCGGCTAGAGCTGCTCGGGGCTGTGCTCGGTCAGGCCGTACTTCTTCGCGATCGGGTTCCACCACTTCGCCGCCTGCTTCTTGGCCGTGGTGGCCTGTTCGCTGGCGGTGTTGCCCTCCACCGCCGCCTTCGTGCCGCGCGCCTTGCCCTTGTGGCAGCCCTTCTTGCCCGCGTGCGCGACCTGGTCGGCCCAGGTGGCGTAGTGGTTGTCGGCCGCAGCCGAGGACTTCCAGGCGTTGGTCAGCGCGGTGGTCAGCTCCACGTGGTCGGGCAGCTGGTCGGTGGAGAGCTTCCCGAGCCGGGTGACCAGGTCGTTCCGCTGCCCGGCCGCGTCCCGCAGGTCCTTGGCCGCCACGCCGAGCTTGGTGCAGGACTTGATGCTGCCGACCGCCCCGATCACCGCGGAACGGCTGTTGTTGCTGTCCTTGAGCAGCGCGTCCAGCTCCTTGGCCTGCGCCTCGGCGGGGTCCGCGGTCGGCGAGGGCTTCTCCCGCTTCACCGTGCCCGCCGACGACTTGCCGGCGTCCTTCTTCGCGCCGTCGTCGTCGCTGCCGCTGAGCGCGTAGCCGACGCCGAGCCCGGCGCCGACGCAGACCACCACGACCGCGCCGATGATCGCGGCGGGCGCGAGCTTGCGGCGCCGCCCGTCACCGCCGCCGTGGCCGTGACCGTGGCCGCCGGAGCGGCCCTCGGGCGGGTAGGGGCCCTGGGGCGTGAATCCGGACTGCTGCGGCGCGGGGCCGCCCGGCTGGTGCGCCGCGTGGCCGGGCTGCTGGGGCGCGGGGCCCGGCTGCGCGCCGTATCCCGGCTGCCCACCGTGGCCCTGCTGCGCGGGCGGCTCGAAGCGCGGCATCTGCTGGGTGGAGCCGGGGGACTCGGCACCGGCGGTACCGGCCCCGGCACCGCCCGGCCCGTCGCGGAAGAGGCCGTCGAACTCGGCCGGGGTCGGCCGGTCGCCCGGCATCCCCGGCCGGATGGCGAACGGCGCACCCGGAGGCGGCTGCGGCGCACCACCGCCGACCGGCGGGATCAGCTGGGTCGCCGCCTCCGTGCCATCGGGGGAAGCGGGCGCCTGCGGCATGACGGGCCGCCGCAGCATCGTCGTGGACTCGGCGTCCGTCTCGGGCCGCTTGTTCTCGGGCGGCAGCGAGCCGGGCATGGGGCCGGGCGCCCCCTGCGGCGCCGGCATCGGCTGCGCGCCGGGCCCGCCCTGCCCGCCGGCGAACGGCGGGATGAGCTGGGTGGCCTCGCTGTCGCCGGTGGCGGGCGGGATGAACTGGGTGGCCTCGGCGTCCCCGGCGGCGGGCGGCAGCGGCCCGGCGCCCTGTCCGGTGTGCTGCCCACCGGCCTGTCCGGCGCTCTGCGGCGGCAGCGGCGCGCCCGCACCCGCGCCGCGGTCGTCGGCGGCGGGCGGCAGCGGCGTCCCGGCCTGCCGCTCGGCCCGCACGAGCGCGCCACCGGTGGCATTCCCGGCACCGTCCGTACCGGGCTGGGGCCCGGCGGACTGCGGCGGCTGCGAAGCCTGCGGGTAGCCGTAGGCGGGCTGGCCGCTGTAGGGGTTCTGACCGGCGTACGGGTCGTGCTGTCCGTACGTGGCCTGCGCCTGCGCGTCGCCGTAGGAGGGCTGCGCGCCGTACGAGGGCTGCTGGCCGTAGGTGCCCTGGGGGTCACCGTACGAGGGCTGAGGCTGAGCGCCGTACGAGGGCTGGGCGCCGTAGGAGGGCTGAGGCTGGGCTCCGTAGGAGGGCTGCTGGCCGTACGTGCCCTGCGCGCCGTACGGGTCCTGGCCGCTCGCGTATCCCGTCCCCGGCCCGGCCGGCGGCTGCTCCGGCGGCATCGGGGGTACCGGCGGCTGCCCCTGGGGCGGCGGCGGGTACGCGCCCGGCTGCTGCGGCGCGTAGGAGCCCTGCTGCTGCGGCGCCTGGGACGGGCCCCAGGGCTCGCCCCACGGCTGACCGGCGGCCGGCGCGGACTGCTGGTCGGGCACGTACGGCTCGCCGCCGTGCGCGGGCAGCACCACACCCTCGCGCGCGGGCCCGCCCGCAGGGTTCTGCGGGTCGCCGCCCTGTCCGCTCTGCGTCACCGGGACTCCTACTTCTGCTTCTTACGGAATCGTCGGCTCACGCTACCGGGTAGCCGTCGCGTTCGACCACGTCCCCTGGTCACCGGCCACTTGACGCACAACGGCACCACCCGTCGATTACGGAGGATCGACGGACAAAGAGGACTCCGGCCGAATGCCGCTCCGGGGCGGGGCCTGGAGTCCCGCCTGAGGCAGGGCCTGGAGCCCCGCCTGGGGCCGGGCCTGGGGCGGAGCTTGGGGCGGGGCCGCCCCCGGCCCGTCCGTCACGCCGCCCGCAGCTCCAGTCGCGCGGCGAACTCCCGCACCACCGCCTCCTCCCGGTACGGCTCCAGGCGCGCCTGGAAGTCCTCCAGATACTCCGCGCCGCGCGAGGAGCGCAGCCCGCTCAGCAACTCGGCCGCCTGCGTGCCCGTATGGCACGCCTGCTCGATCTCGCGCTGCTGCACCTGCGCGCTCGCCAGCAGCACCAGCCCGATCGCGCGCCGCCGCGCCCGGCTCTCCGGGTGACCGGCGAGCGCCTGCTCGGCCTGCTGCTTCGCCGCGGCCGCCTGTCCCAAGTCCCGGTGACAGTGGGCCAGTTCGTCGGCGAGATAGGCCGGGTCGAAGTGCCCGATCCACACCGGGTCGTCGCCCGCGTCCGTACCGGACTCGGCCCGCTCCATCGCGCTGACCGCGCGCCCGGCCACGGACTGGAACGCCCGGGTGTCCCCCATCAGCGCGTGCCCGCGCGCCTCCGCCGCGCAGAACATCGCCTCGGCGCGCGGCGTCACGTGCCCGCGGGTGCCTTCCTGTGCCGCGCGCGCGAGCTGCGCGATCTCCCGGGGGTTGCCGAGCGAGGCGGCGAGGTGGCTCATGCTGGCGGCGAGCACGTACCCGCCGTAACCGCGGTCGCCGGCCGCCTGCGCGAGGCGCAGCGCCTGGATGTAGTACCGCTGGGCCAGCCCCGGCTGACCCGTGTCGACCGCCATGTACCCGCCCAGCTCGGTCAACCGGGCCACCGCGGCGAACAGTTCGCGCCCCACGGACTCCCGGTACGTGCCCGCGAGCAGCCCGGAGACCACGCTGTTGAGGTAGTGCACGACGACCGGGCGGACGTGCCCGCTGCCGTACTGGTGGTCCAGTTCGCTGAGCGCGGTCGTCATGGCGCGGACCGCCTCGACGTCCGAACGGCCCACGCGCGCACCGGCGTTGCGCGCGACCTGGGTGTCGGCGCCGGTGATCAGCCAGTCCCGGCTCGGCTCGACGAGTGCCGAGGCGGCGACGGTCGAGCCGCTGAGAAAGTCCCGGCGGCCCACGTCACTCCGCCACAACTCACAGACCTGCTCTATCGCGCCGAGGACGGTGGGCGAGAACTGGAGGCCGACGCCGGAGGCGAGGTTCTTGCCGTCGGCCATGCCGATCTCGTCGATCGTGACCGTGCGCCCCAGCTTGCGGCCGAGCGCCTCGGCGATGATCGCGGGCGCCCGGCCGCGGGGCTGCTGGCCGCGCAGCCAGCGGGCGACGGACGTCTTGTCGTAGCGCAGGTCCAGGCCGTGCTCGGCACCGCAGACGTTCACGCGGCGGGCGAGTCCGGCGTTGGAACAGGCAGCTTCCTGGATGAGCGCCTGCAGCCGTTCGTTCGGCTGCCGCGCGACGAGTGGCCTGGCGGCCATGCTGTACCCCCTGTGTACTGCGGCGCGTTCACCGTCGAACGCCGTCCCCGTCCATCATTTCCCGCCCATACCCGCGATATCCGCTTTTTCCGACGCTACCGCGCGACATAAGCGACACTCACCAAATTGCCCGACCGGCCCCCTTAGCTGCTCGGCTGGGCGATGCCCGCCTGCTCACGCAAGTGGTTACCCAGCCTCCGCCGCACAGCCCCGCACGCGCCCCCGCCCGTGCATCCATGCGCCCCACGTGCAAGAACGTTGCGCCGTGCCGTGCCACGGGTTGGCCGTAACCCTTGGTGACAGCGGAAGTTGTCACGTTCGTGGAACAGAGCAGCGGAGTCACAGGAGCCCCACACGTCCCCCAGCAGCGCGGCGAGCGGCTGCTCGACATTGCGGTGCGTTACGCGGCGGAACGCCATTGGGACGTACTCCCCGGCGCATGGCTGGAAGACGACGGTGCGGCGACGTACTGTTCGTGCGGCGCCCGTGACTGCCGGGCCCCCGGCGCCCACCCCCTGGCGGCCGACTGGCCCACGGCGGCCACCGGCAGCACATCAGTCATCCACAGCCTGTGGACGCAGCACCCCCGCGCGGCGATCCTGCTCCCCACAGGCCGCACGTTCGACGCGCTGGACGTGCCGGAGACCGCGGGCTGCCTGGCGCTGGCCCGCATGGAACGGCAGGGCCTGCCGCTCGGCCCGGTCATCTGCACCCCGGCCCGCCGGATGCTCTTCCTCGTCCTCCCCGGCGCCGCCGCCAAGATCCGGGACCTGGCACGGAAGCCGGGCCGCCCCGCCCCCTCCGGCCTCGACCTGATCACCCACGGCGAGGGCACCTACATCGCCGCACCCCCCACCCGCACCGGCCGCCACGCCCCGGTCCAATGGGCCCGCCACCCCACCCCCGCCAACCGCTGGCTCCCCGACACGCAAGACCTCCTCAACCCCCTCACCTACGCCTGCGGCCTCGAGCCACCCTCGAACCGGGGACGCTGAACGCGCTGCTCACCCGCCCCCTCCCCCGCCCGCCGCATATCGTGGGGAGTGGCGGGGGCTTGACCGGTTCCTGCCTTTGACGTCCGAGGACAGGGGAACCGAGTGACGACCGAGAGTTCGGGTGCTGTGGAAGAGGGTGGCACGGCGGGCGCGCCGGCGGCGGTGCGTATCCACAGCCTCTGGAAGAAGTATGGAGATCACACCGCGGTCGCGGGGATCGATCTGACGTTGCCCGCCGGGCGGTTCATCGGGCTCGTGGGGCCGAACGGGGCGGGGAAGACCACCACGCTGTCGATGGTGACCGGGCTGCTGCGGCCGGACGCCGGTCAGGTCGAGATCGGCGGCCACGACGTGTGGCGCGACCCGGTGGCCGTGAAGTCGCGGATCGGCGTACTGCCCGAAGGGCTGCGGCTGTTCGAGCGGCTGTCCGGTGCCGAGCTCCTCTCGTACATCGGGCGGCTGCGGGGGCTGCCCGGCGACGAGGTGGACAAGCGGGCCGGGCAGTTGCTGGACGTACTGGATCTCAGCGGGGCGCAGCACAAGCTGGTCGTCGACTACTCGACCGGTATGCGGAAGAAGATCGGGCTGGCGGCGGCGCTGCTGCACAATCCGGAGATCCTCTTTCTGGACGAGCCGTTCGAGGGGGTCGATCCGGTATCGGCCCAGACCATTCGCGGCGTACTGGAGCGCTACACCGGGTCCGGCGCGACTGTCGTCTTCTCCAGCCATGTGATGGAGCTGGTGGAGTCGCTGTGCGACTGGGTGGCCGTGATGGCCGGCGGGAAGATCCGCGCCGACGGGCCGATCGCCCAGGTACGCGGTGACGCGCCCACGCTGCAGGACGCGTTCCTCGAACTGGTCGGCGCGGGCAGCCGTGCGCGGGCCGGGCAGGACCTGGACTGGCTGGGCGGGGGCGGCGCCCGATGAATACGGCCACCCGCCCCGTGAGCACGCCGGCCGCGGCGCCGCCGTCGCCGCCCCTCACGCCCATCTTCGTGCGGCTCAAGCTGACGCTGCTGAAGAACGGGCTGCGGCAGTCGCCCGGGCGCACCGCCGCGTACGTCATCTCGCTGGCCGTCACGCTGCTGCTGGCGGCCGGCCTGCTGCTGGGCATGATCCTGCTGCGCGGCGTGTCCGGCGCGCCGGCGCTGGCCGTGCTGCTGACCGCGCTCCTCACGCTCGGGTGGGCGGCGATGCCGCTGTTCTTTCCCTCGGCGGACGAGACGATGGACCCGACCCGGCTGGTCATGCTGCCGCTGCGGCCCCGGCCGCTGATCGGCTCGCTGCTGGTCGCCTCGCTCATCGGCGTCGGCCCGGTCTTCACCGCCGTGCTGGCGGCCGGTTCCGTGGTCTCCGTCGCGCACGGCCTGGCGGCGGCGCTCGTCGGGGTCGTCGCGGCCGTACTGGTCGTACTGGTCTGCGCGGCGCTCGCGCGTGCCGTCGCGACCGCCAACGTACGGCTGCTGACCAGCCGCCGCGGCCGTGACCTCGCCGTCCTCAGCGGCCTGTTCGTCGCGCTCGGCGCGCAGGGCGTGAACCTCGGCGCACAGAAGCTCGCCCAGTCGCAGGGGCTGGCGGCGCTGGAACCGGTCGCCGCGGTGCTGCGCTGGATCCCGCCCGCCTCGGCGGTGGACGCGGTCGACGCGGCGGGCCGGGGCGCTTACGGGCGCGCGGTGTTCGGTCTCGCGCTGACCGCGCTGGCGCTCGTCCTGCTGCTGTGGTGGTGGAGCCGCACGCTCACCACTGTCATGACCGCGCCCGACTCCTCCACCCTCCAGGCCATCGAGAAGGACAGCGGCCGCAAGCGTGCCGACCGGGCGGGCGGCTGGGAGCGGCTGCTGCCGGGCGGCCGTACCGGCACGGTCATGCGGCGCACGCTGCTGTACGGCTGGCGCGACCCGAAGACGAAGATGGGCTGGGCGACGGCGCTCGGCGTCGGCCTGATCGTGCCCGTCGTCACGGCGGTGCAGGGCGGCGGCAACGTCTACGCGGCGTGCTGGGCGGCGGGGCTGCTCGGGCTGCAGATGTACAACCAGTTCGGGCAGGACACCTCCGCGTTCTGGATGATCGCCTCGACGCTCTCCACGCGCCGCGACGCGTTCCTGGAGCTGGCCGGGCGGGCGCTGGCACTGGCCGTGATCGCGGTGCCGTACGTGACGCTGGTGGTGCTCGGCGCGGCGGCGATCCTCGACGACTGGGCGGCCTTCCCCGAGGTGTACGGGCTGGCGCTGGCGCTGCTCGGCGCGCTGGTGGCCACGGGGGCGTTCGCCTCGGTGCGCTTCCCGTACTCGATCCCGTCCGACGGCAACAAGAACGTCGCACCGGGGCAGGCCGGTATCGCCTGGATCAGCATGCTGGTCGGCGTGAGCGTGGGCGGACTGCTGTGCCTGCCGATCATCGGCCTGACGGTCGGTCTCCATGTGGCGGGCTTGCAGGGCCTGTTGTGGCTGGTGCTGCCGGTGGGCGCGGTGTACGGAGTGGTGGTGGCCGTCCTGGGGCTGCGCCTGGTCGCGCCGGCCGTCCTCCGCCGGCTGCCGGAGATCCTGGTGGCGGTGAGCAAGGGGTAGGAAGAGAAGACCTCACGAGGCAGCGGGCGTCCGTCCCCCTGGGGGCGGGCGCCCGCTGCCGCGCGTCAAGGCCCGGCCGGCCCGGTCGCTCAGGTCGGAATCGCCGTGTGCAGGAACGGCTCCAGCGCGCGGCGCCAGTCGTCCGGGCGCTCCCAGGGGAGGAGGTAGCCGGCGTCGGGGATCTCGGCGTAGGCGCCTCGGGGGAGGACGCGGACCATCTCCTGGGCCTCGGCGCGGCCCAGTTCGCCGTCCAGGCCGCGGACGACCAGCGTGGGGCACTCGATCTGGGCGAGCTCCTCCCAGTGGGCGTCGTGCACCCACGCCTCGCGGACGGCGAGCATCTGGCGGCGGGAGAAGACCGGGCGCCAGCCGTCGGCGCGCTCGGCCATCACCTCGGCGAAGTACTCGCCGCGCACCGGCTTCGGGCGCTCCAGCGTGGGGTCGTCCTCGCCGAACCACTTGCGGACGTCGGCGAGCGTGGCGAAGGGGACCGGCCAGGAGCGGAACCACGCCTCCCATTCGCGCTGCGAGGCCGCGCCCAGGGCGGATGCCCGCATGTCGCAGATGACCAGGGCGCTGACCAGGTCGGGCCGGCGGGCGGCGAGCTGCCAGGCGGTGAGCGCGCCCATGGAGTGGCCGATGACGGCGGCCGGGGCGAGATCCAGCTGCTCGATGGCGGCGATCGCGTCGTCCACGTACGTCATGCGGTCGAACGGCCCGTCGGTGGGCTTCTCACTGCGGCCGTGGCCGCGCTGGTCGAGGCCGACGGGGCGGTAGCGCGCGCCGAGCCAGCGGGCGGTCTCCGCCCAGTGCGCGGCCCGCCCCATCAGGCCGTGCAGGAGCAGCACGCCGGGGCCGCGTCCGTTGTGCTTCTGCTCCGTCCCCTCGCCGCCGGCCTTGGGAGGGTCGGTGAACTCCCAGGCCGCGAGCCGTATACCCCCAGTACCTGTTACGTCGATGCGCCGCACCATTGCCCTGGCACCCCCATCCGTCCCTTGAGCAGCCCCACACTATCGAACCCGTATTCGAATGTATTGCCCTTGCCCCCAACACCCCTCGTACGAGTGACCATGCTCAAGGATTGGCCGTCCTCGGCACGGGGAGAGTGTGAGCGGGAGGCGGGCCCTGACGGGAAGAGGGCCCGCGGGGGAAGACCCTGAGAGCTCGGGGCTCCGGGTCTTCGTGGGGGGACATGGGGAGGCGGGGCCCCGGCTGCTCGCAGCGCCGGGGCCCTCGCTGTCAGTGGCCCCCCGGCCGGGCGAAACGGTTGTCCGGTGACTCATCCGAGCCCCCTCCCCAGAGGTCACGGCGACCGGCCGGATGTTCCCCGCACCCGCCCCGCCGCCCGGCCCCAGGTCCTCAACGCAGCACGTCATATGCGCCTACGCGTATGCGACAGCGCCAGGGTGACACGGCGTCGCGCCCACCGCTCGCATTCCGCCAAGTCCGTACTGGGCGGGACATCGGGGCACGGCTCGATCCGGGCCGTCGCTCCAGGTCAGTGCGGCGGCCCGGCGGGAGGGGACGGCGGAAAAAATCTCCGGGGAACGCCGGGAGGAGGGGGAAAGCGGAATGTCCGCAGGGAGCGCGGGACAGGACGTCGTACCGGGTGGGCGCCTGCGCACGGCGTGCGGAGGCGGCACCACGCCGGTCAAGCGGAGCGGCGGGGCGCCGGGCCGGGAAGCGCACCGACGAGCGGCCGGCGAGGAGCCGGAACGGTCAGCGCTTCGCCACGAAGACGTGCTGCGCGATGTCGGTGGCCAGCTCGGCGGCCTCGCCGCTGCTGCCGACGAGCACCCCGGTCGGCGACTCCGTCACGCTCACCACGGCCCCCGGCTGCACCCCGGCCCGCCGCAGTGTGTACATCAGCTGGGCGTCCGTCTGGATGGGCTCGCCGATCCGCCGCACGACGACGGTCTTGCCGTCGGCGCCGGGGTCGAGGTCCATCAGGCTCAGCAGGCCCTCGTCCAGGAAGGCATCGGCCTCGGACTTCTCGCCCAGCTCGTCCAGGCCGGGGATGGGATTGCCGTACGGCGACTCGGTCGGGTGCCGCAGCAGCTCCAGGACGCGGCGCTCGACCGCCTCGCTCATCACGTGCTCCCAGCGGCAGGCCTCAGCGTGCACCTGCTCCCACTCCAGCCCGATCACGTCGACGAGCAGGCACTCGGCGAGCCGGTGCTTGCGCATCACGCGTGTCGCCAGGCGGCGGCCCTCCTCGGTCAGCTCCAGGTGGCGGTCGCCGGCGACCTGGACCAGGCCGTCCCGCTCCATCCGCGCCACGGTCTGGCTGACCGTCGGGCCGCTCTGATCGAGCCGCTCGGCGATGCGCGCGCGCATCGGGACCACACCTTCCTCTTCGAGCTCAAGGATGGTGCGGAGATACATCTCCGTGGTGTCGATCAGTCCGGACATGCGTGCCCCTCGGCTGTGTCGTGCGGTGGCCCTGGACTCAATTCTGACGCATCCCACTGACAACCGGACCGCGCGCGGCCCGAAGGCCGCCGCCGGGCCCCGGTCCGGCCGGTGGCCGGGGCCGCGCGCGGAGCCCGGCCCGGGCCGGCACCTTTCGGCCGTACGGTGCGGGCGCCGTATTGACAGGGCACTGGTCCAGACCGCAACGTGAGCCGCGCCACGAGGGCGGTACCTGCCCGGACCGGGCGGGACCATACGAGGAGAGGGGCACTCCGCGATGGGCGAGAGCGGGAGCAACGGGCTGGCCGGGCAGTACTTCGATGCCGCGATCGACCTGCTGCGGACGGTGCGCGACACCCAGGGCGAGGTGATCGCCGAGGCCGGGACGCTGCTCGCCGACACCGTGGAGGCCGGCGGCCGGATCTTCTGCTTCGGCGCCGGGCACTCCTCGCTGCCCGCCCAGGACACGGTCTACCGCGCCGGCGGCCTGGCGGTGATGAACCTGCTGTGCGTGCCCGGTGTGGTGGGCGTGGACGTGATGCCCGCGACGCTCGGCAGCGCACTGGAGCGGGTCGACGGGCTGGCCGCCGCCGTACTGGACACCAGCCCGGCGCGGGCCGGCGACGTCCTCGTGATCATCTCGCTGTCCGGGCGGAACCCGCTGCCCGTGGAGATGGCGCTGAACGCCCGTGCGCTCGGCCTGAAGGTCATCGGGCTGACCTCGGTCGCGTACGCGGACGGCACCAAGTCGCGGCACGTGTCCGGCACGTACCTCAAGGACCACTGCGACATCGTCCTGGACAGCCGCATCCCGGTCGGCGACGCGGAGCTGACGGCGCCGGGCATCGAAGCGCCGTTCGCGCCCGCGTCCACGGTCGTCACCAGCGCGGTCATGCAGGCGGTCGTGGCGACGGCGGCGGGCGCGCTCGCCGAGCGCGGCATCGACCCGCCGCTGCTGCGCTCGGGGAACGTCGACGGCGGTCACGACTGGAACGGCCGGGTCATGCGCGAGTACGCGGACCGGATCTTCTACCGGCACTGAGCCCGCGACCGGCCCCCGCCCCGGCGCCCTCATCTCTTCCCCAGCGCCTCCGCCAGGTCCAGACACGCCGCGATGCGGGAGGCGACCTCCTCGGCGTACGCGGCGTCCGCGCGGTCGAAGGGGCGGCGGGAGGCGCCGCGCAGGAACGTCGCCACGCCCACCGTCCGGCCCCGGCTGCGCAGCACCACGCACAGGCCGTGCACCGTGCCCTCGGGCCACTTGCGGGCCGCCGCCCAGCCCTCCGGCGTGACCGCCAGGCCCGCGCTGGCCCGCACCGAGCCGCGGCGCCGGTACGCCTGGACGGCCGGGTGCCCCGGTACGTACGTCAGCGGGATGCCGGTCCCCGCGACCGGCTGCGCCGGGCCGGGCGCGCCCCCGGGCGAGGCGAGGGCGCGGATCAGCCGGGGCGCGGGCTCGGCCGCGTCGTCGGGCGGTGCCGCCAGGTCCGCGTCCTCGATGGGCGTGGTCGCGTCCATGTCGGACAGCGGCGGGCCGGCGGGCGACGGGGTGGCGGCCAGGTCGACCAGGCCGTGGTCGGCGAAGCCGGCCAGCGCGAAGTCGAGGTGGACGGCGGCCGACTCCATGGGGTCCTCGCACTCGGCCG
Source organism: Streptomyces sp. NPDC026301 (assembly GCF_055567935.1). Lineage (NCBI taxonomy): Bacteria > Bacillati > Actinomycetota > Actinomycetes > Kitasatosporales > Streptomycetaceae > Streptomyces > Streptomyces sp. NPDC026301. Next base: position 225,085 of record NZ_JBVHPN010000005.1, read on the forward strand.
CCGCGCGGCCCGCGCGGTGCAGCTGGTTGGCGCGGAAACGCTGCAGCGAACTGTCCTGTTCGGTGCGCTTGATGTCGGTGATGTCCTGGAAGAGCCAGCCGACGCCGAGGGGGACGGGCTCCTCGGCGAGCGGGGACGCCAGCCGCAGGAAGCCGCTGCGCCAGCACCGGCGCGGCTCCTCGGCCTCCTCGGAGCGGAGCGTCACCCACAGCTCGGTGGCGGTCGGGGGCGCGCCCTCCGCCAGTACGTGCTGGAGCGCGGCCTCCAGCTCCTCGACACCCTGCGCGAGGAGGTCCCCCAGCGGGCGCCCGAGGACCTGCGTGCGCCCCAGGCCGAGGGCGCGCGCGGCGTGGGCGTTGACCACGGCGGGGCGCAGGTCGGCGTCGACGAGCACCACGCCCCAGGACGCGTCGTCGAAGAGGGCTTCGCTGAGCGCGATGGAGCGTTCGAGGTCGATCTGGGTGTGGACCTCGCTGAAGGCGCAGTACACGCCGGCGGGCGCGCCGTCGGCGCCGGTGACGGCGGAGGACTGGGTCCGTACGAGGACCCGGCCGCCGTCCTTGGTGAGCAGCGCGAACTCGTGTACCTGGCGGCCCGGGGAGGTCATCGCGGCCATCAGGGCCGCGTGCACCTCGTCGGCGTCCTCGGCGCGCACCGCCCAGCCGGCCAGGCCGTCGCGGCCGACCGCCTCGTCGGCGGTCCAGCCGAGGATGCGCTCGGCCTCGCGGTTCCAGTGGGTGACGGTGCCGTCGGCGTCGAGGGCGCAGAGGGCGGCGTCCATGCCGTCCAGGAGGGCCGCGAGCAGGCCGGAGTCCTCGCTGTCGGGCGGAGGCGGCGGGTCCGTGTCCGCTCCCTGGTCGTGGCTCTGGTCCGGGCGGCCCGGTTCCCCGGGCAGCGCGGCATTGAAGTGGCGGGACGAAGCAGTCACTGGCACCCCCTGCTGGACGCGGCTGCACGTGCTGCACGTCGGATCATTCAACTGGAACGTGACACAGCCCACACCCCATTCCGGAAAATCGGTGCCCGCCGGAAATTCGGTTGTGGGGAGCCGGAGCGGTTCCTAGTGTGTGGTGCACACGAGAAGGGAGGTGGTTCCGGAGTGATTTCCTACCGGACGCGTGAGGTGGCTGCGGGCTAGCGGCCCGTCGCTTCACTCAGTGCAGCGCCGGACCAGCGCACGAGAGCTGTGCGCAGCCGGCCAATCCCCAGCAGTCACCCGACCCGCGGTGCCGCCGGTTCGTCCGACCGGCCCCCGACGCCTCACGGCGCCGGGGAGATGGCCCGCGGGTCGTCTGCGTTCCCGGCTCGCGCGGGGCCCCGTCAGGGCGCCAGCCGCTCCACCGTCCAGCCCGTCTCCGTACTCACGTACCGCAGGCGGTCGTGCAGGCGGTTCTCGCGCCCCTGCCAGAACTCCACGGACTCGACGGCGACCCGGTAGCCGCCCCAGTGCGGCGGCGCCGGCACCTGCTCGCCCTCGGGGTAGCGGGCCGTGAGGTCGGCGTAGGCCCGCTCCAGCTCCTCGCGGGAGCCGACCACCGAGGACTGCTCGCTGGCCCAGGCGCCCAGCTGCGAGCCGTGCGGGCGGGTGCGGAAGTACGCGGCGGTCTCGTCGCGGCCGATGCGTTCGGCGGTGCCGCCGACGATCACCTGGCGGGCGAGCGGGTGCCAGGGGAAGAGCAGGGAGACCGCCGGGTTCCCGGCGAGGTCGCGGCCCTTCCTGCTGGTGTAGTTGGTGAAGAAGACGAAGCCGCGGTCGTCGAACGCCTTGAGCAGGACGGTGCGGGAGCTGGGCCGCCCGGCCGCGTCCGCCGTGGAGACGACCATGGCGTTGGGTTCGTGTATGCCGCTCGCGGCCGCTTCTTTGAACCAGCGCGCGAACTGTTCGTACGGAGTGCCGGCGAGGTCTTCCTCGGCGAGGCCGTGCGCGCGGTACTGGGCGCGCATCGAGGCGGGGTCGGGGTGGGCTGCGGATGCGGCGTCGGCAGAGTGCACGGGCATATCTTGCAGCATCGGCCGGGTCGCGCGGGCGGTCGGCGGGCTGCTCATGAGCCACTTGTGGCCTGGCAGTCTGCCCGTCTTCGGTGGCGGGTAACCCTCCCGTCAGGAAATCGCACAGTGTGCCGGATGTCACGCTTCCCCGCACGTGCGGAACCCACCAAAATCATCTGCTGGGACGCTGTGGACTCCGGACATCCGGAGATATGGTGTCCGCCCCGAAACGCCGGAACGAATCGGTGACGTGCCGTCACCGCCCGCGGTCCGACACGGAATGCGGGGACCGCCGGGCGAGCGCGAGCAGTCCAGGCAAGGAGCACCGACGACCGCATCACACGTGACCGCACGGCCCCGACCGAACGGCAGCGTGGCCACGAGCCGCCGCGCCGTCCCTAGCTTGAGGAGCAGCCTGATGTCCGACTTCGTACCCGGGCTCGAAGGAGTCGTCGCGTTCGAGACGGAGATCGCCGAACCGGATAAGGAAGGCGGCTCGCTGCGCTACCGCGGCGTCGACATCGAAGACCTGGTCGGCCAGGTGTCGTTCGGGAACGTGTGGGGCCTGCTGGTCGACGGGGCGTTCAACCCCGGCCTGCCGCCGGCCGAGCCGTTCCCGATCCCGGTGCACTCCGGCGACATCCGCGTCGACGTGCAGTCCGCGCTGGCGATGCTCGCCCCGGTATGGGGCCTGAAACCGCTGCTGGACATCGACGAGGCCGAGGCGCGCGACAATCTCGCGCGCGCCGCCGTCATGGCCCTGTCCTACGTCGCCCAGTCGGCGCGCGGCCAGGGCCTGCCGATGGTCCCGCAGAAGGAGATCGACAAGGCGGACACGATCGTCGAGCGGTTCATGAAGCGCTGGCGCGGCGAGCCCGACCCCAAGCACGTGAAGGCCGTCGACGCGTACTGGACGTCGGCCGCCGAGCACGGCATGAACGCCTCGACTTTCACCGCCCGCGTCATCGCCTCCACGGGTGCCGACGTGGCCGCCGCGCTCTCGGGCGCCGTGGGCGCGATGTCAGGCCCGCTGCACGGCGGCGCGCCGTCCCGCGTGCTGGGCATGATCGAGGAGATCGAGCGCACCGGTGACGCGACCGCATACGTGAAGCAGGCGCTGGACCGCGGCGAGCGGCTGATGGGCTTCGGGCACCGGGTCTACCGCGCGGAGGACCCGCGCGCCCGCGTGCTGCGCCGGACGGCCAAGGAGCTGGGCGCGCCGCGCTACGAGGTCGCCGAGGCGCTGGAGAAGGCGGCGCTGGAGGAGCTGCACAACCGCCGGCCCGACCGGATCCTCGCGACCAACGTGGAGTTCTGGGCGGCGATCACGCTGGACTTCGCCGAGGTCCCGGCGCACATGTTCACGTCGATGTTCACCTGTGCCCGTACGGCCGGGTGGAGCGCGCACATCCTGGAGCAGAAGCGGACCGGCCGGCTGGTGCGCCCCTCCGCCAAGTACGTGGGCCCGGCGGCCCGCAGCCCGCGCGACATCACCGGTTACGAGGACATCTCGGCCCGCTGACGGCCGGCGCCCTCAGTGGCCCAGTGCCCCGTCCAGGAGGCGGGACCACTGGGCCACTACGCGTGCGCGGCGGGGGGTGTCGTCGCTGAGGAGGGTGGCCAGCCCCAGGCCGCGCGCCATGTCGAGGAGGCCCTGGATGGTCTCCCGTACGCCCGGGACCGATTCGTCCGCGGCCAGGAGTTCGACCGCGATGCGGTGGGACTCGCGGCCCACCCGCGCCTCCAGTTCGGTGACGCGCTCGTGGAGCTGGTCCTCGTGGGAGGCAGCCACCCAGAGGTGCAGGGCGGCGCGGAAGAGGGGGCCCGTGTAGAGATCGACGATGGCCGCGACGACGGAGGTGCGGTCGGCCCTGTGGTCCGGGAAGAGGGTGCGGAGGGCCTGGGAGCGTTCCTCGGCCACGTATTCGACCGCCGCCGTGAAGAGGTCCTCGCGGGTGGGGAAGTGGTGCTGCGCCGCGCCCCGGGAGACGCCGGCGCGTTCGGCCACGACGGAGACCGTGGAGCCCGCCCAGCCGTGTTCGGCCAGGCAGGAGACGGCGGCCTCGAGGAGCTTGCGGCGGGTGGCGCGGCTGCGCTCCTGCTGGGGTTCTCGGCGTGCTGAGGTCATCGTGACCATGATGGCTCCCGGCGTTCGAGGAAGGCCGTCATGCCCTCCCGTGCTTCGTCCGAGGAGAATAGGCGGGCCGATCGGCGGGCCAGGGCGGCGGTGTCGCGGTCGAAGGCGCGGAGCGTTTCGGCCGTGGTGAGTTCCTTGGATTCGGCCAGTCCCTGGGGGGACGCCTTGCGGAGCCCGGCGAGGAGGGGAACGAGCGCCTCGTCCACGTCCTCCGCGGCCAGGGTGATCAGGCCCGTACGGGCCGCCTCCGCGGCGTGGAAACGTTCGCCGGTGAGGTAGTAGCGGGCGGCGGCCCGGGAGTCCATGCGGGGCAGTACCGGCATGGAGATCACCGCGGGGGCGAGGCCCAGCCGCGCCTCGGTGAAGGCGAAGGTCGCGGCGGGCCCTGCCACGGAGATGTCGCAGGCGGCGAGCAGGCCGAGGCCGCCGGCCCGGACGTGCCCGGTGACCCGGGCGACGACGGGCACCGGCAGCTCGACGATCGCGCGGAGCAGCCGGGCCAGCTCCAGCGGGCCGTCCTCTGCCGAGCCCGACGCCGCCTCGGAGAGGTCGGCCCCGGCACAGAAGGTGGTGCCGGTGTGGGTGAGGACCACGGCGCGGGTGCCGGGGTCCTCGGCGGCGCCGGCGAGTGCCTGGTGGAGCTCGGCGACCAGGGCGGTGGAGAGGGCGTTGCGGTTGCCTGGCGAGTCGAGGGTGAGGCTGGTGATGCCGCGCTCGTGAGAGCGGTGAACGAGCGTCATGCGGTCCTCCTTTCCCCGGCGCGGAGTTCGCGCCGCAGGATCTTGCCGGTGGCGGCGCGCGGCACGGCGTCCGTGAACTCCACCCGCCGGATCTTCTTGTAGGGGGCCACCCGCGCCGCGACGTAGGCGATGATCTCCCGTTCGGTGAGCAGGGCCCCCGGCTGCCGTACGACGTACGCCTTGGGGATCTCGTTGCCGTCGGCGTCGGTCACGCCGATGACGGCCGCGTCGGCGATGTCCTCGTGCTGGAGGAGCAGCGCCTCCAGGTCGGCGGGGGCGACCTGGTAACCCTTGTACTTGATCAGCTCCTTGACCCGGTCGACGACGTGCAGCCAGCCGTCCGCGTCGCAGTAACCGATGTCGCCGGTGTGCAGCCAGCCGGCCGCGTCGATCATCGCGTCGGTGGCCTCGGGGCGGCCCAGGTAGCCCTTCATGACCTGCGGGCCGCGGATGAGGATCTCGCCGGTGGCGCCCGGGCCGAGGTCGGCGTCCTCCTCCAGCGCGCGGATGCGCATCTCGGTACCGGGCAGCAGCTTGCCGACCGTGCCGGGCGGCACGTCGCGGGCGTCCCGCGGCACGACGTGGGTGCCGGGCGAGAGTTCGGTCATGCCGTACGCCTGGAGGAGCGGCGGCAGTTTCAGACGGGCGGCGCACGCGGCCGCCAGGTCGGCGTCCAGCGGCGCCGCCGCGCTGAGCACGTACTCCAGCGAGGAGAGGTCTCGGTCCGCGACGGCCGGGTGCTTGGCGAGCGCCAGGACGATGGGCGGGGCGACATAGACCGCGTTGACGCGGTGGGTCTCGATGGCGGTCAGGAAGGTGCCGAGGTCGAAGCGGGGCAGGACGACGACGGTGGCGCCCTGCCGCAGCGGCGCGTTCATCAGCGCGGTCATGCCGTAGATGTGGAAAAAGGGCAGGACAGCGAGGATGCGGTCGCCGGGGCCGCCGCTGAGGACGCCGTCGAGCTGGACGAGGTTGGTGGCGATGTTGCGGTGGGTGAGCATTACGCCCTTGGGCGCGCCGGTGGTGCCGGAGGAGTACGGCAGGCAGGCCACGTCCTCGGCCGGGTCGATGGTGACCTGCGGCTCGGGCGCCTGCGTGGCCAGCAGGTCGGCGAGGGACCGGTGTCCTTCGGCCCCGTCGCAGACGAAGATCTCCGTCACGCCGCCGCACTTCTCGGCCGCGGTACGGGCGGTGGCCAGCAGCACGGAGACCGTCACCAGCCAGCGGGCGCCGGAGTCGCGCAGCTGCTTCGCCACCTCCTCCGCGGTGGCGAGCGGATGGACGGGCGTGACGACGGCGCCGCAGCGGGAGGCGGCGTAGCAGACGACCGGGTACGCGAGGGAGTTCGGGCTGTGCAGGGCCAGCACGTCGCCCTTGCGCACGCCCGCGTCGGCGAGGGCCGCGGCGAGCCGGCGGGTGCGGGCGTCGAGCTCGGCGTAGCTGAGGGTGGCGCCGCTCAGGCCGTCGACCAGGGCCGGCCGGTCGGCGTGCGCGACGGCCGAGTGGCCCAGTACGGCTTCGTGGATGGGCAGGTCGAGCGGTGCGACGTCGGGGTACTCGCTGCGGAACACCATGGACTCACGGCCCTTCGCTCGATGGTCGGTCGGCTGCCGGCTGCGGCGTGGGGGGCGGACGATGTCCCGCAGCATGACGGCATCAGTACGACTTGGGGAGCCCCAGGGACTGGTGGGACACGAAGTTGAGGATCATCTCGCGGCTGACCGGGGCGATTCTGGCCACCCGGGCCGCGGTGATCATCGAGGCGAGTCCGTACTCCGTGGTGAGGCCGTTGCCGCCGAGCGTGTGCACGGCCTGGTCGACGGTCTTCACCGCGGCCTCCCCCGCCGCGTACTTCGCCATGTTGGCGGCCTCGCCCGCGCCCATGTCGTCGCCGATGTCGTAGAGATGGGCGGCCTTGTGCATCATCAGCCGGGCCAGCTCGATGTCGATGTGGCACTGGGCGAGCGGGTGGGCGATGGCCTGGTGGGCACCGACCGGCACCTTCCACACCTGGCGTTCGCGGGCGTACTCCACGGCCCGCTCCAGCGCGTAACGGGCCATGCCGAGGGCGAAGGCGGCGGTCATGACGCGCTCGGGGTTGAGCCCGGCGAAGAGCTGGAGGAGCCCGGCGTCCTCGTCGCCGACCAGCGCGTCGGCCGGCAGCCGTACATCGTCCAGCACCAGCTCGAACTGCTTCTCGGGCGCGGCCAGTTCCATGGGGATCGAACTGCGGGAGAAGCCGGGAGTGTCACGGGGGACGATGAAGAGGCAGGGCTTGAGCTTGCCGGTCCTCACGCCTCTATCAGACACAGCCTCCGTACGGCCGACGATCAGCGTGGCCTCGGCGATGTCGACGCCGGAGACGAAGACCTTGCGGCCGTTGAGTATCCAGCCGCCGGTCTCCGCGTCGCGGCGCGCGGTGGTGGTGATGCGGTGCGAGTTGGACCCGGCGTCGGGCTCGGTGATGCCGAACGCCATCTTGCGCGAGCCGTCGGCGAGGCCGGGCAGCCACTGCCGCTTCTGCTCGTCGGTACCGAAGCGGGCGATGACGGTGCCGCAGATGGCGGGCGAGACGACGAGCATCAGGAGGGGGCAGCCGGCCGCGCCCAGCTCCTCCAGGACGATGGCGAGTTCGGTGATGCCGCCGCCCCCGCCGCCGTACTCCTCCGGCAGGTTGACGCCGAGGTAACCGAGCTTGGCGGCCTCCGCCCAGAGGTCGTCGGTGTGCTTGCCGTCGGCGACGACGCGGGTGAAGTACTCGCGGCCGTAGCGCTTGCCGAGGGCGGCGACGGCTGCGCGCAGGGCCTGGTGTTCTTCGGTTTCGATCACGGAGATCCTCCAGAAATCAAGCCTGTCCGGCGATTGAGGACAACATCAGTTGGTGACTACGGCGAGCAGGGCGCCGACCTCGACCTGTCGGCCTGCCTCGGCGTGCAGCGCCGACAACGTGCCGGTGACCGGCGCGGTGATCTTGTGTTCCATCTTCATCGCCTCCAGCCAGAGGATCGGCTGGCCGGCCTCGACGGCGGCCCCCTCGGCGAGCCCGTCCGCCACGCGGACGACCGTGCCGGGCATGGGCGCGAGGAGAGATCCCGGCGCCTGCTGGGCCGTGGGGTCGGGGAAGCGGGGCAGGGCGGTGAGGGTGGTGGCGCCGACGTACACCCGGTCGCCGTGCGCGGTGACCTCGTACGTACGCCGTACGCCGTCGGCCTCCAGCACGACCCGGTCGGGGCCCGCGTGCACGACCAGTACACCGTCGGCGGCCAGGCCGTCCCTGGTGTGCCGGTACCGAACCTCGTGTTCGGTACCGTCCGGCTCGGTGCGGTAACGCTTGACCTGCGGCTGCGACGGCACGTTGCGCCAGCCGCCGAAGCGCGAGCGGCCGTGCGCGTCGGCGAGGGCCGCGGCCAGCGGGGCGTACGGGTCGGGGGCCGCGGCCGTGAGGCCTGGCAGGTGCCGGTCGTAGAAGCCGGTGTCCATTCGCCCCGCCACGAACTCCTCGTGGCGCAGCGAGCGCACCAGCAGCTCGCGGTTGGTGACCGGGCCGTGGGCGCGGGCCCGCTCCAGCGCGCCCGCCAGCTTGCGGACGGCGGCGGCGCGGGTGGGCGCCCAGGCGACGGCCTTGGCGAGCATCGGGTCGTAGTGGATGCCGATGGTGTCGCCGTCGGTATACCCGGAGTCCAGGCGTACGCCCGGTACGGAGAGGCCGTGCAGGGTGCCGGTCTGCGGGGCCCAGCCGCGTGCCGGGTCCTCGGCGTAGAGGCGGGCCTCGACGGCGTGGCCGCGCGGCTCCGGGGGCGCGGCGGGCAGCGCCTCGCCCTCGGCGACGCTCAGCTGCAGCGCGACCAGGTCGATGCCGAAGATCTCCTCGGTGACGGGGTGTTCGACCTGGAGGCGGGTGTTCATCTCCAGGAAGTGCGCGGTGCCGTCGACGACGAGGAATTCGACGGTGCCGGCGCCGCGGTACTCGGTCGCGCGGGCGGCCCGTACGGCCATCTCGTACAGCGTCGCCGTCAGTTCGGGCGTGAGGCCGGGGGCCGGGGCCTCCTCGACGACCTTCTGGTGGCGGCGCTGGAGTGAGCAGTCGCGGGTGCCCAGCGGCCAGACCGTGCCGTGCGCGTCGGCGAGGATCTGCACCTCGACGTGGCGGCCGCCCTCGACGTACGGCTCGACGAAGACCTCGCCGTCGCCGAAGGCACTCAGCGCCTCGGCCCGCGCGGCCTCCAACTCCCCTTTCAGCTCGTCCAGTTCGCGTACGACCCGCATGCCGCGGCCGCCGCCGCCCGCCGCCGCCTTCACCAGTACCGGCAGATCGTCCTCGGTGACCTCGGTGAGCGGGGCGATGCCCATGAGCTCCTTGGCCCGGGTCTTGGACGCCATCGCCGCGATGGCGGCGGGCGGCGGCCCGACCCAGGTCAGTCCGGCATCGGTGACGGCCGCCGCGAACTCCGGGTTCTCGGACAGGAAGCCGTAGCCGGGGTGGACCGCGTCGGCTCCGGCGTCCAGGGCGGCCTTCACGATGAGGTCGCCGCGCAGGTACGTGTCGGCGGGTGCGGCGCCGGGAAGGGCGACGGCGGCGTCGGCGCTGCGGGTGTGCAACGCGTCCGCGTCCGGGTCCGAGTGCACGGCGACCGTGGATATGCCCAGGTCACGGCAGGTACGGAAGATGCGGCAGGCGATCTCGCCGCGGTTGGCGACAAGGAGGGTGTGGATCACTGCTTTCCTCACATCCGGAAGACGCCGAAACCACCTCGCGCGCCCTCCACGGGCGCCGAGTGGATCGCGGACAGGCACAGGCCGAGGACGGTGCGGGTGTCGCGCGGATCGATGACGCCGTCGTCGTAGAGCCGCCCGGACAGGAACATCGGCAGCGACTCGGACTCGATCTGCTGCTCGACCATCGCGCGCAGCCCGGCGTCGGCCTCGTCGTCGTACGGCTGCCCCTTGGCGGCGGCGGAGGCGCGCGCCACGATCGACAGCACGCCCGCGAGCTGCTGCGGCCCCATGACGGCCGACTTGGCAGAAGGCCAGGCGAAGAGGAAGCGCGGATCGTAGGCGCGACCGCACATGCCGTAGTGCCCGGCCCCGTACGAGGCTCCCATCAGCACGGACAGATGCGGTACGCGCGAGTTCGACACCGCGTTGATCATCATCGCGCCGTGCTTGATGATGCCGCCCTGCTCGTACTCCTTGCCGACCATGTAGCCGGTGGTGTTGTGCAGGAAGAGCAGCGGGATGTCGCGCTGGTTCGCCAACTGGATGAACTGGGCGGCCTTCTGCGACTCCGCGCTGAAGAGGACACCCTGCGCGTTGGCGAGGATGCCGACCGGGTAGCCGTGCAGCCGCGCCCACCCGGTGGTCAGGCTGGGCCCGTACAGCGGCTTGAACTCGTCGAAGTCCGAGCCGTCCACGAGGCGGGCGATGACCTCGCGCGGGTCGAAGGGGATCTTGAGGTCGCCGGGGACGATGCCCAGCAGCTCGTCCTCGTCGTACTTGGGGGGCTCCGCGAACGCCGGATCGGCGTGTGCCTTGCGCCAGTTGAGGCGGGCGACCACCCGGCGGGCCTGGCGCAGCGCGTCCGGCTCGTCCACCGCGAAGTAGTCCGCGAGGCCCGAGGTCCGGGCGTGCATCTCGGCGCCGCCGAGCGACTCGTCGTCGCTCTCCTCGCCGGTGGCCATCTTCACCAGCGGCGGCCCGCCGAGGAAGACCTTGGCCCGCTCCTTGACCATGATCACGTGGTCGGACATGCCGGGGACGTACGCGCCGCCGGCCGTCGAATTCCCGAAGACGACGGCGACGGTGGGAATCCCGGCAGCGGAGAGCCGGGTGAGGTCCTTGAAGAGCGCCCCGCCCGGGATGAAGATCTCCTTCTGGCTGGGCAGGTCCGCGCCCCCGGACTCCACCAGTGACACGACCGGCAGCCGGTTGGCGTACGCGATCTCGTTCGCGCGCAGCGCCTTCTTCAGCGTCCAGGGGTTGGAGGCGCCGCCGCGTACGGTCGGGTCGTTGGCGGTGATCAGGCACTCCACGCCTTCGATCACGCCGATCCCGGTGACCAGCGAGGCGCCCACCTGGTAGTCGCTGCCCCACGCGGCGAGCGGCGACAGCTCCAGGAAGGGGGTGTCGGGGTCGAGCAGCAGCTCGACGCGTTCGCGGGCGAGCAGCTTGCCGCGCTTGCGGTGCCGGTCGACGTACTTCTCGCCGCCCCCGGCGACCGCCCTGTCCTGCTCGGCGGTCAGCTCGTCCAGCTTGGCGAGCAGCGCCGCGCGGTTCTCCGCGTACTCGGGGCTCGCGGTGTCCAGCCCTGTGCCGAGCACGGTCACAGCAGTACCTCCGGTATGTCCAGGTGGCGGGCGCGCAGCCACTCGCCCACGGCCTTGGCCTGCGGGTCGAAGCGGGCCTGCGAGGCCACGCCCGCGCCCAGCAGTCCGTCGATCACGAAGTTCAGCGCCCGCAGGTTCGGCAGCACGTGCCGCTCGACGGGCAGCCCGGCGGCCTCCGGGAGGAGCGCGCGGAGCCGGTCGGTGGTCAGCTCGTGTGCCAGCCACCGCCACGCCTCCTCCGTGCGCGCCCACACCCCGACGTTGGCCGCGCCGCCCTTGTCGCCGCTGCGGGCCCCGGCGACGAGGCCGAGCGGGGCGCGGCGGGTGGGGCCGTCGTGGTGCAGCGGCTCGGGGAGCGGCGGATCGGGTGCCCGCTCCAATTCCCTTGTCAGCGACGGCGGTTCGATGGTTACGCGGCGGCCGTCCGACAGTACGGCCGCGTGTGCCACCTCGTCCGCCGGTACGTACGCGGCCTCGAAGACGCCGTACGGTGCGCCCTTGCCGGGCGGGGCCGTGACGTGGAAGCCCGGGTAGCTGCCGAGGGCCAGCTCGACCGCGGCGCCGCTGATGACCCGGCCGACCGTGTCCTGGTCCGGGTCCCGGACGACCAGCCGCAGCAGCGCGCTGGCCTCCTCCTCGGCCGCCGCGTCCTCGTGGTCGGTGCGGGCGAGGCGCCAGTCCACCTCGGCGGGCCGGCGCCCGGCCGCCGCGAAGGCCGCCTCCATCTGCTCGCGTACGAGCTGGGCCTTGAGGTCCACGTCCAGCCCGGTGAGCACGAACGTGACCTCGTTGCGCCAGCCGCCGAGCCGGGTCAGACCGGTCTTGAGGGTGGACGGCGGCGCCTCGCCGCGCACGCCGTCCAGGCGCACCCGGTCGGGGCCGTCCTCCGTGAGCCGGGCGGTGTCCAGCCGGGCGGTCACGTCGGGCCCGGCGTACCGCGCGCCCGTCGTCTCGTACAGCAGCTGGGCGGTGACCGTGCCGAGGGTGACGGCGCCGCCGGTGCCCGGGTGCTTGGTGATCACCGAGGAGCCGTCTTCGGCGATCTCGGCGAGCGGGAAGCCGGGGCGGTGCACGTCGAGGGCGCCGAAGAAGGAGTAGTTGCCGCCGGTGGCCTGGGTGCCGCACTCCAGGACGTGCCCGGCGAGCACCGCGCCCGCCAGCCGGTCGAAGTCGTCGGGCCGCCACCCGAAGTGCGCGGCCGCCGCCCCGCTGACCAGCGCGGCGTCGGTGACCCTGCCGGTGACGACCACCTCGGCGCCGGAACGCAGGCACTCCGCGATGCCGCCACCGCCGAGGTAGGCGTTGGCGGTCAGCGTGCCCGCGGGCCAGCCCGGGCGGGCGAGCAAGTCGTCGCCCTCGACGTGGGCGACGCGGACGGGTACGCCGACCTTGTCCGCCAACTCCCGTACCGCGTCGGCGAGTCCGGCCGGGTTCAGGCCGCCCGCGTTGGTGACGATCCGTACGCCGCGCTCGGCGGCCAGCCCGAGGCCGGTCTCCAGCTGCCGCAGGAAGGTCTTCGCGTAGCCGCGCCCCGGGTCCTTCAGGCGGTCTCGGCCCAGGATGAGCATGGTGAGTTCGGCGAGGTAGTCGCCGGTGAGGATGTCGAGGGGGCCGCCGGTGAGCATCTCCTCCAGCGCGTCGAAGCGGTCGCCGTAGAAGCCGGAGGCGTTGCCTATGCGCAGGGGTGCGGTGGGTGCCGGGTGGGTCACGCCTGGGGCTCCTTCGGGGCGGCGGTCCGGGGCTCGCGGCCCGGCCCCGGGGGTCCGGCGAACGCCTGGGCGATGCCCAGCCACCGTCCGGCCTCCGCGCCCTCGGCCCGTACGTCCACGTCGTCGCGGTGCGCCCGCTGCGTGACCAGCAGGCAGAAGCCGAGCGCGTCACCGGTCACCCGCTGCGCCGCGTCCTCGGGGCCGTACGTCCACACCCCGCCCTCCGGGCCCGGCGCCCGCAGCTCGACGCGGAACTCCTCCTCCGGGGGCGTGAGTCCGTGCGCCAGGTAGGCGAAATTCCGTGCCCGTACGCCGATGTGGGCGACGTGCCGCAGCCGGGCGGTCGGCTCCCGTACGGCGCCCAGCGCGTCGGCGACGTCCTGGCCGTGCGCCCAGGTCTCCATCAGCCGCGCGGTCGCCATCGAGGTGATGCTCATCGGCGGGCCGAACCAGGGCAGCCGGCCGCCGGTGTACGCGGCGAGCGCGTCGTGCAGCGCGTCGCGGCCCGCCCGCCAGTGGGCCAGCAGTTCGGCGGGTGGCCGGCGGGCCCCTTCCTCTGCGCCCTCGTCGACGAAGGTGTCCGGAGAGGCGAGCGCCGCCTCGGCGGCGCGCCGGAAGCCGTCCGGGTCGGTGGCCGCAAGCAGCGCCTGCTGATCGGTCCAGGCCAGATGGGCTATCTGGTGGGCGATCGTCCAGCCGGCGGCCGGGGTCGGCGTCGCCCAGCGGTCCGCGGCGAGCGGCCCCACGAGGGCGTCCAGCGCCTGGCCCTCCGCGCGCAGGTCGGCGAGCACCGGGCTCGGGTCGGACACGCTGCACTCCCCTCGTCCACCCCTGTACGCGTGCGTGCAGGGGGAGTTGGTGTGTGGGTGGTGATGCGTGTCAGAGCGTGGCAGCGCGCCGGGAATCAATCAAGCATGCGTGCATGATTTTTTTGAGCAGCGAGCACACCGGCCGCCCCGGCGGGGCCCGCGGTGGCTCAGCCGCCGTGTGCGTACAGCGAGAAGCGGCGGCGGTTGACCTTGCCCGAGGTGAAGCCCGCGACCAGCCGTTCGCCGCCGCGGTGCAGCACGGCCAGGCCCTCCGGCTCGCGCGGGCTCAGCTTCAGCCCCGCCTTCGTACGTACCTCCTGCACGATCGCGCCGCTGCGCAGGTCGATGCAGGTCAGGCGGGCGTTGCCGGGTCCGGACGGCGGATTGCCGGGGCCGAACGGGCTGCCGGTGAGCTGGTACGCGTAGTTCCCCGACAGCGCCAGCCCCTGGTGGAAGACGCCCTTGCGCAGGAGCGGCTGCGGGACGTCGGCGAGCGGCTTCGCGGTGCCCGCGCCGAAGTCGTCCAGGTCGTAGAGCGCGTAACGGTAGACGCCGCTCGCGCGGCGGTAGCGGAGCAGCAGGCGGCGGGTGGTCATGTCGACCGCCGGCTGGTTCTTCGTGGTGCCCGGCTTCGGCCGGTACGTGAGCAGCGCGCGGTCGCCGGCCCGCAGCACCCTGTTCGGGGTGTAGGGGAAGCGGGCGATGCCGCGGCCGTAGCCGGAGGCGGGGTTGACGTCCCACTCCGTCCAGAGCAGCGGCCCCTTGCCGGGCCGGTGCTGCACGCCGAGGGAGCCGCCGTGCCCGAAGCCGGTGAGGAACATCCGGTCCTTCAGCTTCCCGGACATGGTGAGGCGGTTCAGGCACAGGTCGCCGCGGGTGACCCGCTGCGCGTGGCTGTACGTCCGCGCCTCGCCCTTGAGGCGGACGCCGCCCTGGATGACCTGGAGGGCGTAGATGTACCCGGCCGCCTCGTCGAACGCGAAGGACTGCAGGACGGAGAAGTGCGTGAGCCGCTTCTTCACCAGCAGCGCCTCGGCCGGCCCGGTCAGGTCGATCCAGTCGCCCGGGGCCCGCGCGGGGAAGGCGGGGACGGGCTTCACGGTGGGCACGTCGGCCACCGGCTTCTTGGTGGGCACGTCGGCCGCCGGATTGTTGACGGGCACGTCGGCCACCGGCTTCTTGGTGACCAGGTCGGCCGCCGGATTCTCACCGGGCAGTGGCGCGCCGTGCGGGACGTCCGGGCCCGGGTCCGCCGCGGCCCGGCCGGTGAGCAGCACCGGGCCGCCGAGGACCGCGGCGCCTCCGAACCTGAGCAGTTCCCTGCGCCCGATCCCCGTCATACCGCGTCGCCCCTCCGTCGTCGTCCGTGCTCGTACTCGTACGCGTCGTGGAGCATGGCTGTCCCGGACCGTTTCTGTCCGGACATGTCCATATCCGCGGCTCGTGAGAACGTTCATGACCGGCGAGGGCCGGGTGCCACACGTGCCCGGGAGCGGCTTCATCCATCCGCCCCCGGTTCCTCACACCAACGGCCCCAAGGACCGGGGTCCGGGGCGGGCGGGAGTCAGTGGCCGGAGCCCGCCGAGCGGACCGCGCCGACGCTCGCGAGGACGACCATGGCGATGGCGGCGATCTCCGCCCAGCCGAGCGCCTGGTGCAGGACCAGGAAGCCCGCCGTCGCCGCCGCGGCCGGCTCCAGGCTCATCATCACGGCGAACCCGGACGCCGGGAGCCTGCGCAGGGCCAGCAGCTCCAGGGTGTACGGCAGCACCGAGGACATCAGCGCGACGGCCGCGCCGAGGCCGATCGTCACGGGGTCGATCAGCGCCGAACCGGCGGACGCGACGCCCAGCGGCAGGCTGAGGACGGCCGCGACGGTCATCGCCAGCGCCAGCCCGTCCGCCTGCGGGAAGCGCTGTCCCGCGCGTGCGGAGAGCAGGATGTACGCGGCCCACAGCGCACCGGCGGCCAGGGCGAAGCCGGCGCCGGCCGCGTTCAGCCCGTCGAAGCCCTCGCGGCCCAGCAGTACGACACCGCCCAGCGCGAGCGCCGCCCACACCAGGCTCAGCGCGCGCCGCGAGGTCACGATCGACAGCACCAGCGGGCCGAGGAACTCCAGGGTGACCGCCGCGCCCAGCGGGATGCGGTCGATCGCCTGGTAGAAGAGCGAGTTCATGCCGGCCAGCGCGATGCCGAAGCCGACGACGGTGGCCCAGTCGCCGCGCGAGTAGCCGCGCAGCTTCGGGCGGCAGGCCACGAGCAGCACCAGCGCCGCGACGACCAGCCGCAGCGTGACCACGCCGAGCGCACCGGCCCGCGGGAAGAGCAGTACCGCAACCGACGAGCCGAACTGCAGCGAGATGATGCCGCCGATGACCAGCCCGACGGAGGTCATGCGCGCGCGGGAGCCGCCGGCCCGGCCCGCCCGCTCGGCCCGCCGCACCTCCTCCGACGCCGGTACCGCGACCGGCACCGCGCCCGCGTCGGACGGCGCGAGCTGCGGGGACTCGGCGGCGGCCGGGGCGCCGGAGGACGAGCTGGAGCGAGAGCCGGCCTGCTGCGGGCCGGACTGGGGAGACGAGTGGTTCACGCATCCCAAGCTAAGGCCCATGCCGCGATGGATGAAATGCGCTATGGCTGGTTTCGGTACTGACAGGCCTTTCCGGTCGCGGCCGTCACAGGTGCTCGGCCAGCACCTCCGCCAGGTGGCGCCCGGGCCGCGCGCCCAGCTGCGCCAGCTGCGTACGGCAGGAGAAGCCGTCGGCGATGATCTCCGCGTCCGGGGCCGCGTCCCGAACGGCCGGCAGCAGCTGCTCCTCCGCGCACGCCACCGACACGTCGTAATGGCCGCGCTCGAAGCCGAAATTGCCCGCGAGGCCGCAGCAGCCGCCGCTCAGCTCGCCGGTCAGCCCCGCGCGCTCGCGCAGCCGCCGCTCGGCCGCGTCACCGAGCACGGCGTGCTGGTGGCAGTGCGTCTGCCCGGCCACCGGGCGGTCGACGCGCGGCGGCCGCCAGTCCGGCGCGTACTCCTCCAGGTACTGCGCGAAGGTGCGGACCGAGCGGGCCAGCTCGGCGGCGCGCGGATCGTCCGGCAGCAGTTCGGGCAGGTCGGTGCGGAGGGTGGCGGCGCAGCTCGGCTCCAGGACGACGACCGGTGAGCCCAGCGTCGGCTCGACGCGGTCCAGGGTGCGCCGCATGACCTTGCGTGCCTGGTCGAGCTGGCCGGTGGAGACATAGGTCAGGCCGCAGCAGACGGCCTTGCCAGGTCGGCCGCCCGGGAGCAGAACCTCCTTGCCGGCCGCCTCCAAAACCTTGACGGCGGCCTGCCCGGCGGACGGGGCGAGGTGGTTGGTGAAGGTGTCCGGCCAGAGGAAGGCGACCCGGTCGCTGGAGAAGAGGTGCGTACCGTCGCCGAGGCGCGCCCGGGAGCGGCGGGCCAGCCAGCGCGTGAACGGCTCCGGCGCGATCTCGGGGATCGTGCGCTCCGGCGCGATGCCGCCGGCCCGCTTGGCCAGCGACGCGAGCGGTCCCACCCGGGCCGCGGCATTGATCACCGGCGCCAGCCGGGAGATCGCGGCGGCCCGCAGCCACAGCGGCAGCCGCCCCATGGCGTAGTGCGCGGCGGGCCGCAGCCGCCCTTCGTAGTGGTGGTGCAGGAACTCGGCCTTGTACGTCGCCATGTCCACGCCCACCGGGCAGTCGCTGCGACACCCCTTGCAGGACAGGCACAGGTCGAGCGCGTCGCGTACTTCGGTGGAGCGCCAGCCGTCCGTGACCACCTCGCCCGCCAGCATCTCGTGCAGCAACCGGGCGCGGCCGCGCGTGGAGTGCTGCTCCTCGCCGGTCGCGCGGAAGGAGGGGCACATCACGCCCGCGCCGGAGACGGAGGTGTTACGGCACTTGGCGACGCCGACGCAGCGCCGCACGGCAGCGGAGAAGTCACCCTTGTCGTGCGGATACCCGAACTCCACATCGACCGGCTTCCTCGGCAGCACGGCGAAGCGCAGATTCTCGTCCATGCGGTGCGGGCGGACGAGCATGCCGGGGTTGAGCCCGCCCGCCGGGTCCCACACATCCTTGAAACGCCCGAAGAGGCCGACGAGTTCCGGCCCGTACATCTTCGGCAGCAGTTCGGCGCGCGCCTGCCCGTCGCCGTGCTCGCCGGACAGCGACCCGCCGTGCGCGACGACCAGGTCCCCCAGGTCGTACGAGAAGTCCCGGAAGCGGCGGATACCCGCCTCGCTCAGCAGGTCGAAGTCGATGCGTACGTGAATGCAGCCGTCCCCGAAGTGGCCGTACGGGGTGCCGCGCAGGCCGTGCTGCCCGAGCAGCCCCCGGAAGTCGCGCAGATAGCCGCCGAGCCGCGCCGGGGGCACCGCGCAGTCCTCCCACCCCGGCCACGCCTCGCTCCCGTCCGGCATCCGGGTCGCCGTCCCCGACGCGTCCTCGCGGACCCGCCACAGGGCGCGCTGCCCCGCCGGGTCGGACACGAGCAGATGGTCCGTGGCGCCCGCGGCCGCCGCCCGGCACAGCTCCTCGGCACGCGCCCGCGCCTCCTCCGGGGAGCCGCCGCCCAGCTCCACGAAGAGCCACGCGCCGCCCTTCGGCAGCCCGCTCGCGTCGGGCACCAGGTCGGAGGCCATGCCCTCCACGGTCAGCGGCCCGTACGGCAGCAGGGTGTGCGCGGCCTCTGCGGCGGCGCTCTCGTCCGGGTACCCCAGTACGGCGAGGACCCGGGCTGCCGGCGCCTCGACCAGCTTCACCGTCGCCTCGGTCAGCACGCCGAGGGTGCCCTCGCTCCCGGTGAGCGTCCGGGCGAGATCGACGCCGTTCTCCGGCAGCAGCGCGTCCAGCGCGTACCCGGAGATCCGGCGCGGCAGCTCGGGAAAGCCGGTGCGCAGCAGCGCGAGGTCCCCGTCGACCAGGGCGCGCACGCCGTCCGCGAGGGCGCCCGGCACGCCGTCGAGCCCCTGACCGGCGCGGACCCGCTCGCCCCCGTACGTCAGCACGTCCAGCGCGTGCACGTTGTCCGCCGTCGTCCCCCAGGCCACCGAGTGCGAGCCGCAGGAGTTGTTGCCGATCATGCCGCCGATCGTGCAGCGGCTGTGCGTGGAGGGGTCGGGGCCGAAGGTCAGGCCGTGCGCGGCGGCCGCGGTGCGCAGCTCGTCGCAGATCACGCCGGGCTGGACCACGGCCGTCCGCGCCTCCGGGTCCAGCGACACGATCCGCCGCATGTGGCGGGTGAAGTCCAGCACCACGCCCGTGCCGGTGGCCTGCCCCGCGATGGACGTGCCGCCGCCGCGCGGCACCACCGGCACGCCGTGCTCCCGGCAGACCCGCAGCGCGGCCGCGACGTCCGCGTCGTCCCGGGGCGCGACGACCGCCCGCGGCACCCGCCGGTAGTTCGACGCGTCCATGGTCACCAGCGCCCGGTCGGCGGCGGTGACCGACACCTCGCCCCGCACGGCCGCCCTCAGGGCCCGCGCCAGCTCCGCCTCCGCCGTCCCGTCCGCCGTCCCCGCCTCTGCATCCTTCTGCGCACGCTCAGCCATGCCCCCAGCCTGCCCCGCCGAGCGCCGGTAGATGACCTCCGAAGCGCGTCCATCCCGAACACAGAACCGCGTCCATCCCGGACACATGCGTCTCAACGACTGGACTCCGGTCAGATCCGGGCGGCCCGACGGATTAGGCTTCGTCCGTGGCTGAGATCCAGATTCCCGCTGACATCAAGCCCGCCGACGGACGTTTCGGCGCTGGCCCCTCCAAGGTGCGTACGGAGGCGCTCGACGCCCTGGCCGCCACCGGCACGTCCCTGCTCGGCACCTCCCACCGCCAGGCCCCGGTGAAGAACCTGGTCGGCAAGGTGCGCGAGGGCGTTCGCGACCTCTTCCAGCTCCCCGAGGGCTACGAGGTCATCCTGGGCAACGGCGGCTCGACCGCCTTCTGGGACATCGCGACGCACGGCCTGATCGAGCGCAAGTCCCAGCACCTCTCCTTCGGCGAGTTCTCCTCGAAGTTCGCCAAGGCCGCGAAGCTGGCGCCGTGGCTCGACGAGCCCACCGTCATCTCCGCCGACCCCGGCACGCACCCGGAGCCGCAGGCCGAGGCAGGCGTGGACGTCTACGCCTTCACGCACAACGAGACCTCCACCGGTGTCGCGGCCCCGATCAAGCGGGTCGCGGGCGCCGACGAGGGCTCCCTCGTCCTGGTCGACGCCACCTCCGGCGCCGGCGGCCTCCCGGTCGACATCTCCGAGACGGACGTCTACTACTTCGCCCCGCAGAAGTCCTTCGCCTCCGACGGCGGCCTGTGGATCGGCGTCTTCTCCCCCGCGGCCCTGGAGCGCGCCCGCGCGGTCCACGCCTCCGGCCGCCACGTCCCCGAGTTCTTCTCGCTCCCCACGGCGATCGACAACAGCCTGAAGAACCAGACGTACAACACCCCGGCCCTCTCCACCCTCTTCCTGCTCGGCGAGCAGCTGGACTGGATCAACGGCCAGGGCGGCCTGGACTGGGCGGTCGGACGCACCGCGGCCTCCTCGCGCACGCTGTACGGCTGGGCCGAGGACTCCAAGTACGCCACCCCGTTCGTCACCGACCCGGCGAAGCGCTCGCAGGTCATCGGCACGATCGACTTCAACGAGGACGTGGACGCGGCGGCCGTGGCCAAGGTCCTGCGCGCCAACGGCATCGTCGACACCGACCCGTACCGCAAGCTCGGCCGCAACCAGCTGCGCGTCGCGATGTTCCCGGCGATCGACCCGTCCGACGTCGAGTCCCTCACCGCCTGCATCGACTACGTGATCGACAAGCTGTAAGCGGGTCGGCGACACGACTCAACGGACGGGCCCCGGCGACGCGATCGCCGGGGCCCGTCCGTCGCTGCGCCGGCCCCCGGATCATGGCAGTGGGGCGCGGCGGGCGCTCACCGGCTCAACCGCTGGAAGCGGCGCACCGCCAGCGGCAGGAAGACGACGGTGAGGACCACCGGCCAGAGTCCGGCCATCAGCAGGGCGTGCTGCTCCACCCAGGAATCGCCGCTGCCCACCGGCGTACCGAACAGCTCCCGAGTGGCCGCGGCCGTCGACGAGATCGGGTTCCACGCCGCCACGAAACCCAGCCAGTCCGGCATCAGCCGGGGCGCGACGAAGACGCTGGAGATCATGGTCAGCGGGAAGGCGACCGCGAACAAGCCGCCCGCCGCCTCCGGGTTGGGTACCAGCAGACCGAGCCACACCCCCAGCCAGATCAGCGCGCACCGCAGCCACAGCAGCAGTGCGAAGGCCCCGATGAAGGCAAGGCCGCCGTCGGGCCGCCAGCCCATGGCGAACGCGGTGAGCATCAGGATCGTCAGCTCGGCGCAGGCGACGACGAGGTCGGTGACACCACGCCCGGCGACGACCGCGGACGGTGCCATCGGCATGGAGCGGAACCGGTCGATGACGCCCTTGGTGGAGTCGTGGACCACCGTCGCCGCCGTGTTGATGAACCCGAAGGCCATCGTCATCACGAACATCCCCGGCATCAGGAAGTCCTGGTAGTCCCCACCGCCGGGCACCCTCATGGCGCTGCCGAAGACATATCCGTACAGCAGCACGGACAGGATCGGGAAACCCAGTTGCCAGGCGATGCCGACCGGCTGGCGCTGGTAGTGGGTGAGGCCGCGGCGTACGACGTTCCAGCAGTCGGCGAGGGCCCAACGGATGCGGGAGACCTGGCCGTCGGGCTCGTGCCCGGTCCGCAGCTCGACGGTGCTCATGCGGCCGCCTCCTCGGTCTCGGTGCGGTGACCGGTCAGGCGCAGGAACACATCGTCCAGGCTCGGCCTGCGCAGCCCGATGTCCTCGACCGGTACGCCTTCGTCCTGGAGGGTGCGCGCCACGTCGGTGAGGGCGGCCACGCGGTCGGTGACCGGTGCGTGCACGCGCAGCTCGGTACCGTCCGTCTCCGGTTCGCCGTCCGCGACCCGGGCGACCACCTTCACCGCCCGCGGGATGTCGCCCCGCTCGGCGACCACGACCTCGATGCGGTCGCCGCCGATCCGGTCCTTCAGCCCGTCCGGGGTGTCGTCGGCGATGGCCCGGCCCTGGTCGATGACGGTGATGTGCGAGGCGAGCCGGTCGGCCTCCTCCAAGTACTGGGTGGTGAGCAGCACGGTGGTGCCACCGGCCACCAGCGCCCGCACGGAGTCCCAGACCTCGCCGCGGCTGCGGGGGTCGAGGCCGGTCGTCGGCTCGTCGAGGAACAGCACGGCCGGAGCGAGGATCATGGACGCGGCGAGGTCCAGCCGTCGCCGCATGCCACCGCTGTACTGTCCGACCCCCTTGTCGGCGGCGTCCGTCAGGCCGAACTGTGCCAGCAGCTCCGCCGCGCGCCGCCGGGCCCGGCGGCCGCCCAGGTGGAAGAGGCGGCCGAACATCTCCAGGTTCTGCCGGCCGGTCAGCACCTCGTCCACGGCCGCGTACTGCCCGGTCAGCCCGATGCGCCCGCGCACCGCACGCGGCTGCCGCGCCACATCCAGGCCCGCCACCCGCGCCCGGCCGCCGTCCAGTCGCACGAGCGTGGACAAGATGCGCACGGCGGTGGTCTTGCCCGCGCCATTGGGGCCGAGGAGGCCGTGGACGGTGCCGCGCCGGACGGCGAGGTCGAGGCCGTCGAGCGCGCGCTTGCCGCCGTACTTCTTGGACAGGCCCTCCGCGAGGACGGCCGCTTCCGCTGTTGTCACAGGCTCCCCTCCGTACTCCACGAAACGGGCACGCCGCCCGGCGAACCGAGTGCGGCGCACCCTCTTCCGCGTACACCGTACTCTATTTCGCGTACGGCGTACCCAGTTTTTCTTCGACGGCCTACGATGGCGGCACCATGACCACGACAGAACACAGCGGCAGCGGTGATGTCTCGCGCAGCATGGAGCTGCTCTGGGGAACCGGCGAGCGCCGCAGCCGCGGCCCGAAGCCCGGCCTCACCCTCGACGCGATCGTGACCGCCGCGGTGGCCGTCGCCGACACCGACGGGCTCGCCGCCCTCTCCATGCGCCGGGTCGCCTCCGAACTGGGCGTCGGCGCGATGTCCCTGTACCGCTACATCCCCGGCAAGGCCGAACTGCTCGACCTGATGCTCGACAAGGTCGTGGAATTCGACGCGCCCTCGCACCCCGCCCCGGAAGCGGGCTGGCGCGCCGCCCTGACGGCCGTTGCGCACGGCAGCCGACGGCTCTACCACCAACACCCCTGGCTGCTCCAGGTCGACCAGGCCCGCCCGCTCCTCGGCCCGAACGCCTTGGACGGCCTGGAGTACGCGCTGGAAGGCCTGGCCGGCACCCGGCTGAGCGGCCGCGAGAAGATCCACGTCCTGGTCGCCCTCGACGGCTTCGTCACCGGCGTCACCCGCGTCGAGGTGAATTCCGCCCAGGCCGAGAAGCGCAGCGGCGTCAGCGACGCGGACTTCTGGAAGGCGCAGGAGCCCCTGCTCAACCGAGCGATGAACAGCGGGCGCTACCCCCAGCTGGCAACGCTTCCGGCGGACGCGTTCGACGACGCCGGTGGCGACATCTTCGAGCTGGGACTCGACCGGCTACTGGACGGGTTCACGTCGTTCATCGAAGGCCCGGCCACCCCGGAGTGACCAGGAGGCACGCCGCGCCCGCTGAGGCAGGCACTGCCTCAGCCGCGGCGGCCCGGCGGTCGGTCAGTCGCGGCGGCCGCGCCTGCGGAGGGCGAGGACGGCCGCCACGGCGAGGCCGATGACGACGACGCCGGTGACGACCGGGCTGCCCTTCTCCGAGGAGTCGGAGGAGTCGGAGGAATCACCGGAGCCGTCCGTACCGTTCGAACTTCCCGAGCCGTTCTTGTCACCGCCGCCCGGAGTGCCGGAGTGGTCGTCGCCGGGCGCCTTCTCCGGGAGCTGCTCGCCGCTCAGCCCGACCGGCCGCACCTCGCTGTTCGCCCCCTCCGAGCCGAACATCAGCGACCGCCCGTCCGCCGTGAACGTGACCGACTCGCCCTGCCCCTGTATCGGTACGCCGACCGCGCCGAGCTCCGTCGGACGGCCGTTGTGCCAGCGGTACATCCGCCCCCCGAAGTACCCGCGCAGCATCAGCCGGGTGCCGTCCGGCGAGAAGGCGCCGTCGGTCACCCACAGATCGACGCCCGCGACGCGCCGGAAGACGTTCGGGCCGGACGTGCTCAGCCGGGCCGGGCCCGCGTAGAGCGCGCCGTCCCCGTCCTCCTTCTTGTCGGCGATGTAGACCCGGCCGGTCTTCGGATCGACCATCATCGCCTCGGCGTTCCGCGCCCCGTCCGCGTACTTCACGTCGTACTGGGTCGCCGTCACGGTCTGGTCGCGCAGCTGCTTCGGCTCGGGGAACCGATAAATCCACACGTGGTCCCAGGACCCGTCCAGGTTGTCCCCGATGTCGCCGACGTACAGGTCGCCGTCGGGCCCGATCGAGATCGCCTCCACGTCCCGCGGATCGCCGACCCCCCGCATCGTGACAGTGGCGACCGTCCGCCCGGTCGCGGAGTCCACGGCATAGACATACGGCCCGTCATCACTGTCGTTGTGCGTCCAGTAGATGCCCGGGTGGGCGCGGCTGGCGGCCAGCCCGCTGGACTCGGTGATCCGCTGATCCTTGATCGTGAACGGTTCCGGCTCGGCGGCGGGCGCGGCCACGGCAGTGGCGGCCGACGCGACCAGCAGGACCCCCGCGGCACCGGCCGCACACAGAAGCGAACGCATGCCCCAAGCCTCCCATCCCCGGCGAGTGTCCAGCGTCACCTACCGGCACGCCCGGCGATCGGCGAAGATGGCCGAATGCGGATCATGTTTGTCGGCGACTCGATGACGGTCGGGAGCGCCGGCGATTACACCTGGCGTTACCGCATGTGGCAGCACCTCAACCGCACGTACGGCGGCCCGTACCGCATCGTCGGCCCGCGTGACGCGCTGTACGACATCCCCAAGGCCGAGCCCGTCTCGTACGACTACGGCGACCCCGACTTTCCCGAGCGCGCCCGCCGCCATCTCGCCGGATGGGGCGAGGGCTGGCTGCACATGGCCCCGCTCATCGGCGAGGCCGTCCGCGCGCACAAGGCCGACACGCTCCTCGTCTCGCTCGGCCTCATAGACCTCGGCTTCTACACGGACGCGGACCAGACCGCCGAGAACGCCCGCCGCTTCCTCGCCGAGGCGCGGGCCGCGCGGCCGCGCGTACGGGCCGTACTCCTGCCTGTCATCCCCAACATCCGGGCGGCCGGGGACCCCGACTTCGCCGCGCAGTGCGACCGCTTCAACGAACTACTGGCCAAGGCCGTCGCCGACCTCTCCACCCCGATGTCGCCGCTGCTCCTCGCGTCGCCCCCGGAGGACTACTCCCTGGACCGCGACACGTACGACGGCACGCACCCCTCCCCCTCCGGCGAACACCTGCTGGCCGCGGCCTTCGCCGACGCGATGCACCAGGCGTGGGACGTGGGCGCCCCGTACGAACCGGCGTCCTGAGCCGCCTACCCCCGGAGCAGTTCGTTGCCCCGCCGGGCGACCTCCTCCGGCGAAAGGTCCTCGACCTGCGTCAGGAAGACCCAGACGTGCCCGAAGGGGTCCTTCAGCATGACGGTCCGGTCGCCGTAGAACATGTCGGTGGGCGGCTGGAGCGACTCCGCGCCGGCCGCCACGGCCCGGCGGTACAGCGCGTCGACGTCCTCGACGTACACGTGCAGCCCCACCGTCGTACCGCCCGCCTTCCGCGGGTCGAGAAATGCGCCGCCGTCCCCGTCGCCGACCATGAGGACCGAATCGTCGATCCGGATCTCGGCGTGCAGGATCCGTCCGTCGGGCCGGGCGATGCGCATGACCTCCTCGGCTCCGAACGCGGTCGCGTAGAAGGCCATTGCCTCGGCGGCGCCGTCGATCATGATGTGCGGGACGGCGGCGTAGCGGTAACGGCCGGGAATGCGGATGCTGGTCATGACGGCGACGCTACGACCTCAACTCCGCTTGAGGTCAAGACGCGCCCACCCGCGCGACCATCTCGTGCAGCAACCCCGCCTCCACGAAGGGCGCTTCGGCGCACGGCAGCGAGCGCCACTCCAGTGGCCAGGTGTTCCCGTACAACGCCGGCACCCCCACGAATGCGGCCTCCCGGCCGCCCCTCCCGAGATCGCGCGCCCCGGGCGGCCAGACGTATGCGGCGGCGCTCTTCGGCGGCAGCAGGAAGTACGAATACCGGCCCCCGGTCGCGGTCCGCACGATCGGCCCGGCCCGGAAATCCGTGAACTGCATGATCTCGAAGGCGACTTGCTCGCCGGTGAAGTCGGCGATCCGGATGGCGTCGAAGTGGACGCCGACGTGACGAAGCGCGTGCCCGGTGGCGGGCAGCCAGTCAGGTACGAGATCGGGTGAGATTCGTCGGTTCATGCGTCAGACGATTGCGCTCGCGAGTTCACTGTGACCAGTGCCACACGGGAGTGGTGAAGTGCAGTGAATCAAGGGGAGGGTGCTGTGCACAGCAGTGGAAACGGCTCCGCTAATAGGCGGATGTTCGGAGCGATGCTGCGCTTTTTCCGCGAGCAGGCGGGGCTGACGCAGGAGGCATTGGGCAGACGGGTGGGGTTCTCCAAGTCCCAAGTCGCCATGGTGGAACGGGGAGACCGGCCTCCGAAGGGGGACTTCGCCCCACTGGCGGACGACGCGGTGGGCGCCCGAGGCGCGCTTCTGGTGGCCGCTGAGCAACTGCACGTCAGTCATTTGCCGACGTGGACCGAGGAATACGCGGAGGTGGAGGCCGAAGCTGTCGCCCTGCACACGTACCAGAATCACGTCATCCCGGGACAGCTCCAGACCGGCGCCTACGCGCACGCGGTCTTCAACTGCCACTGCCCTCCGCTCAACGATGACGAAGTCAACGCACGGGTCGCCACGCGGCTGGACCGCCAGAAGCTGATCCGCCGAGAACCGGCGCCGGTCATCAGTTTCGTACTGGAGCAGATCGCCATCACCCGTCCCTTGGGAGGTCCGTCCGTGCTCAAGGAGGCGCTGCACCACATCCTGGACATCGCCCGCCTCCGCAACGTCGAGATCCAGGTGATGCCGCCCACTCGGCAGACGCACGCGGGACTGAACGGCCCGATGATCCTCTTGGAGACGGCCAAGCGGCGGCAGCTCGCCTACGTCGAAGGACAGAGCGGAGGCTTTTTCGTAGACGAACAGCCCGACCTGGGCGATCTGTTCGCACGGTATGGCATTCTGCGAGCTCAGGCTCTCAGCCCCGAAGACTCCGCGGAACTCATCGAACAGGTGGCACGAGGACTATGAACTGGTTCAAGAGCAGCTACAGCGGCGACCAGGGCGAGTGCATCGAAGTCGCAGTCGCCCCCTCCGCCATCCACGTCCGGGACTCCAAAGACATAGCGCGTCCCTCCCTCACCGCCTCCCCCGACTCCTGGGCCGCGTTCATTCACTTGATTCGAGTGGACTCCAAGGCGTTGGCTGAGGGGTCATGGAGTACACGCAGCTAGGACGTACCGGGCTCAAGGTCAGTCGACTCGTTCTCGGGACGATGAACTTCGGGCCGCAGACCGACGAGGGCGACAGTCACACGAT
This sequence comes from Streptomyces sp. NPDC026301, assembly GCF_055567935.1. Classification (NCBI taxonomy): domain Bacteria; kingdom Bacillati; phylum Actinomycetota; class Actinomycetes; order Kitasatosporales; family Streptomycetaceae; genus Streptomyces; species Streptomyces sp. NPDC026301. Next base: position 252,389 of record NZ_JBVHPN010000005.1, read on the forward strand.
CATGGACGCCGCGCTGGGCGCGGGCGTCAACTTCTTCGACACCGCCAACGTCTACGGGTGGGGCGAGAACAAGGGCCGTACGGAAGAGATCGTCGGGTCCTGGTTCGCCAAAGGCGGGGGCCGGCGTGACAAGGTCGTGCTGGCGACCAAGGTCTACGGGAACATGGCGCCGGACGGCGACACCGTGTGGCCCAACCACGACAAGCTGTCCGCCGTGAACATCCGGCGGGCCGTGGACGCCAGCCTCAAGCGGCTGGGGACCGAGTACATCGATCTGTACCAGTTCCATCATGTGGACCGCGCGACGCCTTGGGATGAGATCTGGCAGGCGATCGACGTGCTCGTGCAGCAGGGGAAGATCCTGTACGCGGGATCGTCCAACCATGCCGGGTGGCACATCGCGCAGGCCAACGAGACCGCCGCGCGGCGCGGTTCGTACGGGCTGGTCAGCGAGCAGTGTCTGTACAACCTCGCCGAGCGGCGGGCCGAGATGGAGGTCATTCCGGCAGCCGAGGGCTACGGGCTCGGGGTGATCCCGTGGTCGCCGCTGCACGGCGGGCTGCTGGGCGGCGCCATTCGGAAGGAGAGGGAGGGCGGCGCGGCGCGTTCGACCTCGGGACGGGCCGCCGACACGCTCGCCGATCCGGCCGCGCGGGCGCAGATCCAGGCGTACGAGGACGTCGTGGCCAAGTACGGGCTGGAGCCGGGCGAGGTCGCGCTGGCGTGGCTGCTCACCCGGCCCGGCGTGACGGGGCCGATCGTCGGGCCGCGTACGACGGACCAGCTCGCGTCGGCGCTCCGCGCCGTTGAGCTGACGCTGCCGGACGAGCTGCTGCGGTCGCTGGAGGAGATCTTCCCGGGGCCGGGGCCGTCTCCCGAGGCGTTCGCCTGGTAGGCCGCCCCGCACATGTCGTACGGCGACGGCGCGGCCGTCACTGAAGGGCGGCCGCCACGATGACGACGATCAGCAGCACAGCGAGCAGGCCGGACATGATCCGGTTACGGGTCTTGGGATCCACCCTTTGAGCGTAACCGGACGGCGGGGCGAGCCCGCAGGCAGTACCGCCCGGCCCCGCTCAGTGGCCCAGCGGCCACGTCGCCACCGTCTCGTACCGGGGCTGTTCGCCGGGGACGCCGGAGGCGGGGAGGTTGCTGCGGACCAGGGCCAGCTCGGCCACCTGCCACTCCGCGCTCTCGTACGCGGCGAGCGCGTCGACGAAGGGGGCGAGGTCCACCCGGGCCTCGCCGCCCCGGTGGCGCGCCAGCGTCAGGTGCGGGGTGTAGCGGCGGTGCTCGCCCACGTCTACGCCGGCCCGGCGCGCCGCCGCCCCCGCGGAGTCCGCGAGGTGCCGCATCGGCTCGCGGCCGCCGGCCGCGCCCGCCCACAGCACCTTGTGGTCGAACCGGCCGCTGCCGCTGATGCGCAGTGGGAACGGGGGGTGGCGGTGGGCCGCACGGGCCAGCCGGGTGTGCAGCTCGGGGAGCAGGTCCTCGGCGACCTCGCCGTAGAAGGCGAGCGTGAAGTGCCAGCCGTCGCGGCCGGTCCACCGGAGGCGCTCCGCGCCGGGCAGCCGGTGCAGGGCGGCCGTCTCTGCGGCCAGCCCGTCGATTGCCGCCTGGGGCGGGAGGACCGCCGCGAAGAGTCTCATGCGGTTATTTTCGCGTGTGCGGCGCCGCTGGGGCCGTTCGCGCAGTTCCCCGCGCCCCTTCGGGGGCGCGGGGAACTGCGCGAGCAACCACGACGAGTCCGCAGCCGGCGACGCTCACACCGCGGCAGCGACCCGTTCCCGGGACGCGCCTTCGCGCGGTACGAACGCGAGGTGCTGGTGACCCCGGCGGAGGTCGATCTTCAGACGCAGACCCCCGGCGCGGGCCAGGAACAGGCCCACCCCCACCGCCGCAAGCGCGGAAATCGCGCCGCCCGACAGGAAGCCGATGCGGGCGCCGTACGCGTCCGTGATCCAGCCGACCAGCGGGGCGCCCAGCGGGGTGCCGCCCATGAAGACCATCATGAACAGGCTCATCACGCGGCCGCGCATCGCGGGGTCGGTCGCCAGCTGGACGCTGGAGTTCGCGGTGACGTTGATCGTCAGGCCGCACATCCCGATCGGGACCAGGAGCACCGCGTACAGCCAGAACGTCGGGGCGAGCGAGGCCGCGATCTCCAGGACGCCGAACGCGAGGGCCGCGCCGACCAGCAGCCGGAGGCGGGACGTGCCGCGCCGGGCCGCGAGCAGCGCGCCGGCCAGCGAACCGGCCGCCATCAACGTGTTGAGCAGGCCGTACGTGCCGGCGCCCGAGTGGTAGACCTTGTCGACGAAGGCGGTCAGCCAGATCGGGAAGTTGAAGCCGAAGGTGCCGATGAAGCCGACCAGGACGATGGGCCAGATCAGGTCGGGGCGCCCCGCGACGTAACGCAGGCCCTCGCGGAGCTGGCCCTTGCCGCGCGGCACGACCTTGCCCTGGTGCAGCTCGGAGGAGCGCATCATGAGCAGGCCGACGATCGGCGCGATGAAGGACAGGCCGTTGAGCATGAAGGCCCAGCCGCTGCCGACGGCGGTGATCAGCACGCCGGCGACGGCGGGGCCGACCAGCCGCGCCGACTGGAAGTTCGCGGAGTTCAGGCTGACGGCGTTGCGGATGTCGTCGGGGCCGACCATCTCGGAGACGAACGACTGCCGCGCCGGGTTGTCGACGACCGTGACCAGGCCGAGCAGGAAGGCGACGAGGTAGACGTGCCAGACCTGCACCTGTCCGGTCAGCGTCAGCACCGCGAGGGCGAGTCCCGTGAGGCCCATCGCGGCCTGGGTGAGCAGGAGCAGCTTGCGCTTGGGCAGCCGGTCGGCGATGACACCGCCGTACAGCCCGAAGAGCAGCATGGGCAGGAACTGCAGGGCCGTCGTGATGCCGACGGCGGCGGAGGAGCCGGTGAGGCTCAGTACCAGCCAGTCCTGGGCGATGCGCTGCATCCAGGTGCCGGTGTTGGAGACGACCTGGCCGGTGGCGAAGAGACGGTAGTTGCGGATACGCAGCGAGCTGAAGGTGCCCTTGGTGCGCTGGCCACTCTTGGCGCCCTTGATGCGCTGGGCACTCTCGGCGTCCTTGGTGCGCTGGGCACTCTCGGCGTCCTTGGTGCGCTGGGCACTCTCGGTGCCCTCGCGCGGCTTGGCGGCAGCGGCAGCGGGCGCCGCAGCAGCAGGCGCGGCGGCAGGCGCCTGGGGCGCGGGGGCGGCGTGGGTCGCGCCGGTCGCGTGGTCGTCGTGATCAGGTGCGGGGGCGGAGTCTGCTCCGGATCCCGTACTCAAAGTGGGTTCGCCTCCTCGGCGGTCGGTGGCTGTGCTTCGGTGGCTTCGGCATCGGTGGTCCCGCTCCCCGGGTCGGCGGCTCGCCGCGCGCGGTACGTACGCGCTTCAGCGGTACGTACGCGCTTCACGTACGCGCTACAAGTGCGCGAGCTTTTCCAGTACGGGCGCGGCGGCCCGGAGCGTGGCCCACTCGTCCTCGTCCAGGCCGGAGGCCAGCTCGGCCAGCCAGACGTTGCGCCGGCGGCGGCTCTCGTCGAGCATCGCCTCCGCCTGCTCGGTCTGCGTGACGACCTTCTGGCGCCGGTCGTCGGGGTGCGGCTCCAGTCGGACCAGTCCCTTGGCTTCGAGCATCGCCACGATGCGGGTCATCGACGGCGGCTGGACGTGCTCCTTGCGGGCCAGCTCACCAGGGGTGGCGGTGCCGCAGCGCGCGAGGGTGCCCAGCACCGACATCTCGGTGGGGCTGAGCGATTCATCGACCCGCTGGTGCTTGATCCGGCGGGAGAGGCGCATGACGGCGGACCGCAGCGCGTTCACGGCGGCAGCGTCGTCACCGAGGGACAGTTCCGGCATGTTTGTTAGCGTAACTCATTACTCTCGCTAAAGAAAGTCGAGAGTTTCCGGTCTTCCTGCATCAGCCACTCATCACCCATACGGGTGAGCTGTTTCCGGAAAGTGACGCGCCGGGGCCACTCCTGCGAGGACCGTTGACCGCATGGGATCGAGAGTGCTCAGCCTGCGCGTCGACGGTGAGCTGCTGGAGCGCATCGGACAGCACGCGGCCAAACGCGGCATGAGCGTCCAGGATTACGTGATCCGGACGCTCATGCGCGAGGACTTCGACGAACGCTTCGCGACGTCGGTCGAGGAGACGGAGCGGTTCTACGCCGCGCCGCCGATATAGCGGGAGGCCCGCTTTGTGCTCGTACCGCTACTTCAGACCCAGTGCCTGCTCGATCGGGTTGAGCAGGAAGTACACCAGGAAGCAGAGGCCGACGACGTCCAGCAGCCAGGGGATCTCCTTGAAGCGGCCGGTCGCGGACCGCAGCAGGATGAAGGCGAGGACGCCGATGCCGATGCCGTTGGTGATGCTGTAGGTGAAGGGCATCGAGACGATCGTCAGGAACGCCGGGATGCCGACGGTGGCGTCACTCCAGTCGATCTCGCGGACGTTCGACGCCATGATCAGGAAGCCGACGACGACCAGGGCCGGGGTGGCGGCCTGCGACGGGACGACCGTGGCGAGCGGGTTGAAGACCAGCGTGAGCAGGAAGAGCCCGCCGGTGACCACGTTCGCCAGGCCCGTACGGGCGCCCTCGCCGACACCCGCCGTGGATTCAACAAAGCAGGTGTTGGCCGAGCAGGAGCCGAGGCCGCCGCCCGCGACGCCGATGCCGTCCATCATCAGGATGCGGCCCATGCGCGGCAGCTGGCCGTTCTTGTCGGCCAGCCCGCTCTCCTCGCCGACGCCGATGATCGTGCCCATCGCGTCGAAGAAGCCGGAGAGCAGCACGGTGAAGACGAAGAGGCAGCCGGTCAGCAGGCCGACCTTCTGGAAGCCGCCGAAGAGGCTGATCTGACCGACCAGGGAGAAGTCCGGCGTGCCGACGACCGCGTCCGGGATCTTCGGGACGGCCAGGCCCCAGGCGCTGTCCGGAAGGCCCGCGACGGTGTTGATGATGATCGCGACGACGGTCATGGCGACGATTCCGATGAGGATCGCGCCCTTGGTCTTCCGCACGGTCAGGATGAACATCAGCGCCAGGCCGAGCACGAAGACCAGCACCGGCCAGCCCTGCAGCTGGCCACCGGTGCCGAGGCCGAGCGGCACGGTGGTGTGCGCCGAGTCCGGGTTGCGCGAGACGAAGCCGGAGTCGACCAGGCCGATCATGGTGATGAACAGGCCGATGCCGATCGCGATCGCGCGCCGCAGCCCGTTGGGGATGGCGTCCATGACGCGCTGCCGCAGGCCGGAGGCGACCAGGATCATCAGCACGATGCCGGCCCAGACGACCATGCCCATCGCGTCCGGCCAGGTCATCTTGGGCGCGAGCTGGAGCGAGACCAGCGCGTTGATGCCCAGTCCGGCGGCGAGCGCGATCGGGACGTTGCCGATGAGGCCCATCAGGACGGTGGTCAGGCCCGCCATCAGGGCGGTGGCAGTGACCAGCTGGGCGTTGTCCAGGTGGTGCCCGTGCATGTCCTGGCCGCCGGCCAGGATGATCGGGTTCAGGATCACGATGTAGGCCATCGCGAAGAAGGTGGCCAGTCCGCCGCGTACCTCACGGGAGACCGTGGAGCGGCGTGCGGAGATCTGGAAGAACCGGTCGAGACCGTTCTTGGGCTCGGGCGTGGCGCCGGCCGGGGAATCGGCGTCGGCCTGAGTGGTGGCCGGGGTGGGCATCGGTGAGACCTCAGTTGTACGGGCCTGTGACGGGCCTGGGAGGCGCGGCAGCCCGGGAGCCGGGCCACGCAACGATCGGATCAGGTTTGTTCTATCAGACGACAGAAACCGGTCAGATCCGGAAAGGTTCAGTATGAAACAACAAATGCATGATCGCTATCTCCGCGCGTAGACCTTTGGGGCGACTGGGGTGCGAGGGGTCCGCGGAGGTGCCTGGAGAAGCCGGGCGGTCGGTCGCCGTAAGCTTGCCCGTATGTGGAAGAAGTCCGAACTGCGCGAGGCGCCCGCGCCCCTGGAGGGGCCCGTCGTCGCCACCATCACCGGCGGCACCGTCATCTGGTTCGTCCTCTTCCTGGCGCAGCTCCCCTTCTACGACTGGTTCGCCGACCACAAGAACACGTGGTGGGTATGGACCTGCCTGGCCGGCGGCCTCCTCGGGCTGCTCGGCATCTGGTACGTCCGCAAGCGCGACGCGGCCATCAAGCGGGACGCGGCGGAGCGGCGCACCGCCGCCGCGACCACACCGGACGCCTGATCAGCGGGTGATCCGGGCACGCTGCCCGTAGCGTCGGACGCATGACGGAACGGGCGCAGCCCCCACAGCCCCCACAGTCCGCCGACCGGTACTCCGCGCTGGCGCCCGCGCGCGCCCACGGCGGGCTGACCGCCGCCGAGGTCGCGGAACGGGTGGCCCGCGGCGAGGTCAACGACGTTCCGGTACGGTCCTCGCGCTCCGCCGCCGAGATCGTCCGCGCGAACGTCCTCACCCGCTTCAACGCCATCATCGGCGTCCTCTTCGCGGTCATCCTGGTCATCGGCCCGATCCAGGACGGCCTCTTCGGCTTCGTCATCGTCGCCAACACCGGCATCGGCATCATCCAGGAGCTGCGCGCCAAACGGACGCTGGACCGGCTCGCCGTCGTCGGCGAGTCCCGGCCGACCGTACGCCGCGACGGCACGGCCGCCGAGGTCCCCTCCTCCGAGGTCGTCCTCGGCGACCTCATCGAGCTGGGGCCCGGCGACAAGGTGATCGTCGACGGCGAGGTGGCCGAGGCGGACGGGCTGGAGATCGATGAGTCGCTGCTGACCGGCGAGGCCGACCCGGTACTGAAACGGCCCGGCGACCCGGTGCTCTCCGGCAGCTTCGTGGTCGCGGGCGGCGGCGCCTTCACCGCCACGAAGGTCGGCCGCGCGGCCTACGCTGCGCAGCTCGCCGAGGAAGCCTCCCGCTTCACGCTCGTCGACTCCGAGCTGCGCAGCGGCATCAGCATGATCCTGAAGTACGTCACGTGGATGATGGTCCCGACGGCGATCGGACTCGTCCTCAGTCACCTCTTCACGCTGAACATGGGCGGTGACGACGCGGTCCGGCGGATGGTCGCCGGGATCGTCCCGATGATCCCCGAGGGCCTGGTGCTGCTCACCTCGGTCGCCTTCGCCATCGGCGTCATCCGGCTCGGCCGCCGGCAGTGCCTGGTCCAGGAGCTGCCCGCGATCGAGGGCCTGGCCCGCGTGGACGTGGTCTGCCTGGACAAGACCGGGACGCTCACCGAGGGCGGCATGGACGTCAGCGAGCTGCGGCCGCTGCACGGCGCCGACGAGGAGTACGTACGGCAGGTGCTCGGCGCGCTCGGCGAGTGCGACCCGCGGCCGAACGCCTCGCTGCAGGCGGTCATCGACGCGTACCCGGCGGACGACGCCTGGCGCTGCACGGAGTCGCTGCCGTTCTCCTCGGCCCGCAAGTACAGCGGCGCGTCCCTCAACGGGCCCGACGGCGAGAGCACGAACTGGCTGCTCGGCGCCCCCGACGTGCTGCTCCCCGAGGGCGACGGCACGCTCGCCGAGACCGACGACCTCAACTCCCGGGGTCTGCGCGTCCTGCTGCTGGCCCGTGCGGAACGCGAGCCGGCCGACCCCGCCGTGACCGAGCACCTCACCCCCACCGCGCTGGTCGTCCTGGCCCAGCGGCTCCGCGCGGACGCCCCCGAGACCCTGCGGTACTTCGCCGAGCAGCGGGTCCGCACGAAGGTGCTCTCCGGGGACAACGCGGTTTCGGTGGGTGCGGTCGCCGCCGAACTCGGCCTGCCGGGGGCGGAGAGCCCCGTGGACGCCCGCCGGCTGCCCGACGGGCCGGATGCGCTGGCCGGGGCGCTGGAGGACGGTACGGTCTTCGGCCGGGTCACCCCGCGGCAGAAGCGCGGCATGGTCACGGCCCTCCAGTCGCGCGGCCACCACGTCGCGATGACCGGCGACGGCGTGAACGACGTGCTGGCACTGAAGGACGCCGACATCGGCGTCGCGATGGGGTCCGGGAGCGAAGCGACTCGGGCTGTCGCCCAGATCGTGCTGTTGGACAACAGCTTCGCTGCCCTCCCGGCGGTCGTCGCCGAGGGCCGCCGGGTCATCGGCAACATCACCCGCGTCGCGACGCTCTTCCTCACCAAGACGGTGTACTCCGTCCTGCTCGCGCTGCTCGTCGCCTGCTGGCAGATCCCGTACCCGTACCTGCCGCGCCACCTGACGCTGCTCTCCACGCTGACGATCGGCGTACCGGCCTTCTTCCTGGCCCTGGCGCCCAACAAGGAACGGGCGCGCCCGCACTTCGTACGGCGCGTCATGCGGTACGCGATCCCCTCCGGGCTGATCACGGGCGCCGCGGCGTTCACGATGTACCTGCTGGCCCGGAGCCACTACTCCGGGCCGGACGCGCTGCGGTCCGAGACCAGCGTGGCGACCCTGACGCTCTTCCTCACCGCGCTCTGGGTCCTGGCGATCATCGCCCGGCCGTACACCTGGTGGCGGATCGGCCTGGTCCTGGCGATGGGCGCGGGCTTCCTCGTGGTCCTCGCGGTCCCCTGGCTCCAGTCGTTCTTCCAGCTCAGGCTGGTCGGTACGACGATGCCGTGGGCGGCCGTGGCGATGGCGGCGGCCGCCGCCGCGGCACTGGAGATCACCTGGCGGTGGCTGGGCCGCCGGACGCCGGGCTGAGAGCCTGTGACACAGGCTCTGACGGTCAGTCGAACCAGCGGGCCCGCGCCAGCTCCTCCGTGCGCGTCGGGTCCTCCAGCAGCGCCGCCACCTCGAAGCGGCGCGGCCACTGGCCGGTGGCCCAGGCCAGCCCGGCCGCCACGCCCTCGAACGTCGCCGCGTGCACCGTGCCGTCGGCGGCGCGCCGCCAGTCCAGCTCGGCGTCCCCGGTGTCGGTGGTCACCAGCAGTTCGTCGTGCTCGACGTACGTGCCGGGCGTGTCCGGGCCGAGCAGCGCGCGTACCGCGTCCGGCACCTCGCGCACGGTGCCCTCGGTGCGTACTTCTGCGGGGAACTCCTCGCTCAGCCGCCGTACCTGGAGCAGCTCGGCCAGCGCCGCGGCCTGCGCAGGGCGCACCGGCAGCAGCGGCCGGTCCCCGGCGAGCGGCAGCAGGTCGGGCGCGTCCGCGATGACCGCGTCGGCCGCGTCCACCACCCGTACCGCGTCCCCCACCACGGCCCGCAGCTCGTCGGGCAGCGTGACCTGTTCGGGGTCCAGCCCGGCCAGCTCGCCGTACAGCGCGTGCAGCTGAGCGGCGCTCACCTCGGCGTCCTCGTCGGCCAGCCGGGCGAGCAGCTCGGCGGCGCCGCCCGGCTCGTCCAGCAGCGCCGCGACCGAGGTCCGCACGCCCAGCGCGCGCAGCACCTGCGCGTCCACGTCGCCGGCGTCCGCCGCCTCGTACAGGCCCGCGAGCAGCGGGTCGCCGCCCGCAGCCCGCAGCCCGGCGGGCCGCCGGCCGTCGAGCACGGGCTGCCCGCGCAGCCACCACGCGGCGTACGGACGCACGGTCTCCGTCGTGCCGTCCGGGAGCAGTACGCGCACCGGAGCGGTCAGCGCGTCCCGCAGTGGCGGGCGCGACAGCATGGCCAGCACCTGCGGCCAGGCGTCGTCGTCGACCAGGTCCAGGTCCCGTACGGCGACGATCTCGGTGGCGACCGGCGGCACGGGTGTCTCGGGCAGGCCGTCGAGGACGTCCTCGCACCACACGTCCACCGCGTCCAGCAGGCCGACGTCGTCCGGCTCGGCGAAGTCGCCGTCCCGGGGCTCCAGCTCGTCCGGGTCCAGCACCACGTCCTGGGCGCGGACGAGCGCGAAGTCCGCGAGCACGCCGACGGCGGTGAGCGGCTGCTCGCCCCAGCGCGCGGCCAGCTCCTCGTCCACGCGGGCCAGTTCGCCGGACCGGATGACCCGCTCGAACGCGCTGTCCGGATAGACCAGCTCCCCGGCCGGGGCCGGCTCGCCGTCCTCGTCGGGCAGCGCGAGCGCGCCCAGCCACGGCTCGTCGCCCGGCGCGAGACCGGCGTCCCGGACCAGTCCGAGCACGGCCTCGGCCAGCTCCTCGCCGCTGAGGGCGCCGCCGGGACCGTCCGCCGTCTCCTCGTCGAAGACGTCGTACTCGTCCTCGGCCGCCTCCAGGGAGTGCGCGACGGCCGCCCGCACCTGAGGGGTCTTCAGTACCGCGCGGGGCGTGGCGGGCACCGCGCCCAGCTTCTCCAGCAGCGGGTGCACCGCGTCCGGGTGCGCGACCTTCAGGCCGAGGCGGGCCAGCGTCCGGTGCCGGGCCTCCGTGTCCGGCCGGTCCTCGCGGACCGGCAGCAGCACCTGGCGGGGCCCGATCGTCGTGCGGCCGTCCGCGAGGGGTACGGGCAGGCCGCTGAGGCGGTCCGGGTCGGTCCCGGCCAGCGACTCGTACAGCCGCCGCCACCAGGACGGCGTGCGCTCCACCCCGGCCAGCCGGTCGATGATCTCGCCCAGCGGCACCCGGGCCACGCCCAGCGCGCGCAGCTCGGGCCGCCGCTCCAGGCCCGCGGGCAGCAGGCTGGGGAAGAGCTCGGCCAGTACGGCGACGGTCTCGGCGCCCGCGCCCTCGGCCAGCTCGGCCTCGACGGGGCGCAGCACGTGCGGGCCCTCGGGCTCGGTGCCCAACGGCTCGTCGGCCTCGGGCCACGTGCCGAGCGCGCGGTCGGCCTCGCGGCGCAGCGCGGCGCCCGTACCGGCGCTGGGCAGGAACGGCACCCGGGGCAGCCGCTCCAGGACCAGGCGGCGCAGCTCGCCGTCCAGGCCGCCCTTGCCCAGCGGCCCCGGCACCAGGTCGATGGTGCCGACGGAGACCGGCTCCCAGTCGCGCAGGAGGGTGGCGTAGGTGTCGGCGGCGCGCTCGGCGAGGAAGTCGGCGAGCGGGCCCGGCGCGACGTGGCGGCGGGTCGGTTCCAGCGGGAGTGAGGCGATGAGCAGCGCGGGCAGGCCGAGCGGCTCGTCCGTGGGGGTCGGCGCGTGCACGACGGGCGCGGTGGCCGGACGTACCGGCTCGCCCTCGGCGTCCACCGGCACCGCCCAGGTCACCGACCAGGCGGGCCGCAGCCGCTCCTCGACGGGGCGGTCGGCCAGCAGCGCGGGCTCCAGCGGGCCGCCGTCGGTGGCCACCCGCCAGCGCGCCGTGCCGCGGGCGCTGTCCTCGACGACGACGTACGGGCCGTCCTCGCCGCGCCGCAGCTCCCGTACGCCCTCCGGGGTATCGATCACCACCTCGGCCAGCCCGGGCAGGGTCAGCAGCAGCGCGTCGTCGACGGCGGTCAGCAGACGGCGCGTCAGATCCTCGGCGGCGCCGTCCCGCAGCGGCAGCACCACCGCGGTGTCGTACCCCTCCGGTGCGCTGCCCTCGGCGGGCAGCGGCAGCCGCAGCAGCGGCACGTGGCCGTCCCGGCGCCGCAGCTCGTTGCCCAGTCCTGGACTGTGGGCCGCGACGTCCATGGCCAGCGTCCGCGCCTCGGTCAGCGACCAGCGCACGCCGCCGGTCCGTCCGATCACCGCCGGTTCGTCGCTCACCGCCAGTACGGCCGCGAAGCCGACGCCGAAGCGGCCGACCGCGCCGCTCGACGCGTCGCTGTCCCGCTTGGCGGAGGCGCGCAGGGTGGCGAGCGATTCGACGCCCGTGGCGTCCAGCGGCGCACCGGTGTTGGACGCCACGAGCACGGCGTGCTCGCCGTCCTCGCCGGGATGGAGGGTCAGCCGCAGCCGCCCGGGGACGCCGGCGCGGGCCGCCGCGTCCGCCGCGTTCTGCGCCAGTTCGACCACGAGCCGGTCGCGGTAGCCGCCGAGCGCGAGGTCCTCCTCGGCGTTGGCGTCCTCCCGGAACCTGGCCGGGGAGCCGGCCCAGGCGTCCAGCACACCCCGCCGCAACCGCGCGGCTCCGAAGGGGTCCGCACCATCGACGGGATTCCGGACGGTCGCCCTACGGCTCACGACTGCTCCCTCGCACACAGCTTCCCGCCCCGCGGCGGCTTCACGTGTCATTCTTCCGCCTCGGGTGCCCCGGGTACGGCCGGGGTACGACACGCCACGTCGGCGTGGCACGAACGGGGCCGGAATCCGGCGCCCCGGTGTGCGTCAGGAGTGTGCGGGCCCCGGCTGTGCGGGGGCCCCGGCTGTGTGCGGGCCCCGGCGGGCTCAGCTGTGGCCGAGCAGCTCCTCGGCCGGTATCAGCTGTGGCCGAGCTCCTCGGCCGGCTCGCCCTCGGAGACCGAGCCGCTCGTGCGGTCCGGGCGCAGCGGCATCGGCTCGACGACCGTCTCGTCGATGACCGGCGGCGCCGGGCGCGGCGGCTTGGGCATCACGGCGGCCTCGGAGTGCCCGCCGCAGCCGTACGCCAGCGACACGACGCGGCCGTCCGCCGGGGAGAACTCATTCGCGCAGACGCCGAACGCCTGCCGCAGCGAGCCGGCGAGCGGTACGAAGAAGCCGCAGCTCATGCAGGCGGCGGGCGCGGCCTGCGCCATCGGGGTCTTGGCGCCGTACGCCTCCTCCCAGCGGTCGGCTGCGGTGTGCAGGCCGTACCGGGAGAGCACCCGGGCGCGGCCCAGGCCCAGCTCCTCGGCGACCGCGGCGATGCTGCCGCGGGCCGGCGCCGTCGCCTGCTGTGCGGGGGTGCCGGCGATGACGTCCGCGTCCTCGGCCTCGGCCAGCTCGGCGAGCGGGCCCCTGGCTGCTTCTGCGGCCTCGGCGGCCTGCGTGGCGTCCTCGGCCCCGGGGGCCCGTGCGAGCCGCGCCGCGTCCGCCAGGTCCACCGCTGTCGGGCCCGCCGCCTCGGCGTCCGGCGAGCCGGGCGCGACCGGCGACACGCCCACGCCGCCGTTGTCGCCGAAGGTCTCGTCGGCGGCGAACCCGGGCTCCAGCCGCAGGTCGTCCGCCTCCGTGGGCAGCAGGTCGCCCGGGCCCATGTCGCCGGGGCGCAGCCGCTCGCTCCAGGGCACCCACTCCGGGGCCAGCAGCGCGTCGGGCCCGGGCAGCAGCACCGACTCGTCGAGCGTGACGACCTTGGCCCGGGAGGCGCGGGCGACCGTGACGGCCCAGCGCCAGCCGCGGTAGCCCGGCTCCTTGCATTCGAACAAATGGGTGACGACTCGGTCCCCGTCGGCCACGGCGTCGACGTGCTCACCGACCATGCCCGGCAGGGCGGCCTCCTCGGCCGCCGCACGGGCGAGTTCGACGGCCTCGGCGCAGAGGCGGTCGGGCGTACGGCTTCGCATCGCAGCACTCACAAGAATCGATTCTCTCTTCCACGCCGTCTCACGAGCGCGCCGGCCGGAGCCGTCCTGAACCTGTTCGGACGACCGACGGGCCGGGGCGGGCGGAGCGGACCTGGGGACCGCGTCGACGTCCGCGCCCGATCAGCCCTCCAAAAGCAGCGCACCTCTACGAACCATTCTGCGGGATCGTGGCAAGGCGCGCGGCCAAGAGCGACCGCCGGTGGCGCGCTACACACGCTACCCCTTCAATCGTGTACGACCCCCCGGCGGGAGCGGCAAATGTCACCGGCAGCCGCCACTGGCCCCTCCGCCGGGCCCTCAGAACCCGGGCAGGAACCCGTGGAAACTCATGGAAACTGCCATCAGTTGGGCGAGTTGAGGCAGCGTTTGGGGCAGTATGACGACGTGGCCGCCGTCAGGGCATCGACCAAGGGCAGGGGCGGGCCGGCCCGTGGCGCGGGCCGGGCCGCGGGGCGCGCGGGCCGCGCGTGCCGGGCCGCCGGGACCGCCGTGCGCCGGCCCTTCGCCGCCGCCGGGCGCGGCGTCCGCCGGGCGACACACGCGCACGGCGCGGGCGAGTCGGGCCTCGGCAAGCTGATCGAACTGCACGCGGTGAATTCCGCGGGCGACATGCTGATCACCGTCGCACTCGCCTCGACCGTCTTCTTCTCCGTCCCCACGGACCAGGCGCGCGGCCGGGTGGCCCTGTACCTCGCGGTCACCATGGCCCCCTTCGCCCTCCTCGCGCCCGTCGTCGGGCCGCTGCTGGACCGGGTGCCGCACGGCCGGCGCGCCGCGATGGCCGGGGCGATGCTGGCCCGCGCGGTACTGGCCCTGACCATGTCGGGCGCGGTGGCCACCGGCGGCCTGGAGCTGTATCCGGCCGCGCTCGGCGTGCTGGTGTCCTCCAAGGCGTACGGCGTGGTGCGCTCGGCGGTGGTGCCCAGACTGCTGCCCCGCCGCTTCTCGCTCGTGAAGGCCAATTCCCGGGTCACCCTGGCGGGACTGGTGGCCACCGGCGTGGCGGCCCCGCTGGGCGCCGGGCTGCACCTGCTCGGCCCGGCCTGGCCGCTGTACGGCGGGTGTCTGGTGTTCGCCGCCGGAACGTTCCTGTCCTTCTCGCTGCCGCACAAGGTCGACTCGGCGCGGGGCGAGGCGCCGGCGCCCCTGGCGGCGGGGCAGCGGGCGCGCCGCCCCCGGCCCGGGCTGCGGACGGTCGGCCGCTCCGTCCTGCACGGCCTCCGGGCCAACTCCGCGCTTCGTGCGCTGTCCGGCTTTCTCACCTTCTTCCTGGCGTTCCTGCTGCGCGAGCAGCCGCTGGGCGGGCTGAGCCCGGCGCTGTCGCTGGGGCTGGTGGCGGTGGCCGCGGGCACCGGGAACGCGCTGGGCACGGCCATCGGCGCCTGGCTGCGGGCCCGCGGCCCGGAGGTGATCATCGCGGTGGTGCTGGCGCTGGCCCTGGGCGTCACGGTCACCGCCGCGGCCTTCTACGCCGTGCTGGCGAGCGTGATGGTGACCGCCACCGCCGCGGCCGCCGGGCTGTGCCAGGCGCTCGCGAAGCTGTCGCTGGACGCGCTGATCCAGCGGGACGTGCCGGAATCCTTCCGTACGTCCGCGTTCGCCCGGTCCGAGACGGTGCTGCAGCTGTCGTGGGTGGTGGGCGGCGGGCTGGGCATCGCGCTGCCGCTGCACGGCGTACTGGGCCTGGCGGTGGCCTCGGCCGTACTGGCCCTGGCAGCGGCGACGACCGTGCGGGCACTGCTCACGGCGGACCGTCGGCACGGTCCGGCGCGCGCCCGCGTGGCGTAACCGGAGGCCACCGGGCGCGGCACGCACCGTACCCGCGCGACGTGCGGGCCCGGCGGCCAGATAGCCTGCCCGCATGACCGCGTTCTCCTCCTCGCTCCGGGGCAAGGGCCGCCGTGCCGCCGCCGCCGCGGGCGCCGTGTCCCTGGGACTTCTCGTCCTCTCCGCCTGTGACCAGCCCACGCCGCGGGCCACCGTGACCGCCGGCCAGGACAGCGTCACCGCCGAAGCCTCCTGCTACGAGGACGGCAAGACCCTCGGCGACCTCACCGCCAAGGACAAGGCGGAGCAGGCGAAGTTCGAGAAGTGCCTGACCTCCGAGCCGGACCAGACGCTCACCGTGCACCCTGGCGACAAGGTGCGCCTCGGCGTCGAGCCGGACATGGCCGAGCAGGGGTGGATCGCGATGTCCAACGGCATGCCGATGACCAGCCTGAGCAAGCAGACCTACACCTCGGTCGACGGTGACCAGGTCTTCTACAACCAGCAGACCCGCCAGATGTCGGACTCCACGACGATCTCGATCATGACGTCCAAGGGCGGCAAGTACACCGGCATCTGGAACATCAAGCTCAACCGCGCCTCGTCCTGAGTGCCGCACCCGAGCCGCCCGGTCCCCTGATGCACATCCTGGTCGTCACCGCCGTCCCCGCCGAACGCGACGCGGTCACCGCCGCGACGGCGGGACAGCCTGAGAGCATCCCCGTACCGGGCGGCTTCGCGCTGCACCGCACAGGGCAGCCCGACTCCGCCGAGGGCCCGTACGCCCTCGACGCCCTCGCCGCCGGCGTGGGCCCGGCCGCCGCGGCGGCCGGCACCGCCACCGCGCTGACCGCCGCCGCGCTCGGCGGCCGCGCTTACGACCTCGTGGTCTCGGCCGGCATCGGCGGCGGCTTCGCGCCCGGCGCGCCCGTCGGCTCGCTCGTCGTCGCGGAGGAGATCGCCGCCGCCGACCTCGGCGCCGAGACCCCAGACGGCTTCGTGCCGGTCACCGCGCTGGGCTTCGGCACCGACGCGCACCGCCCGCCCGAGGACCTGGTCGCGGCCGTCGCCGCGGCCACCGGCGCGCTGCCCGGCACCGTCCTCACCGGCTCCACCGTCACCGGCAGCGCGGCCCACGCCAAGGAGCTGCTGGCCCGCCACCCGCGCGCGCTCGCGGAGGCGATGGAGGGCTTCGGCGTCGCCGAGGCCGCCGCCGCGCACGGCGTGCCGGTGCTGGAACTCCGTACGATCTCCAACCCCGTCGGCCCGCGGGACCGCGCCGCCTGGCGGATCGGGGAGGCGCTCGCCGCCCTCACCGCCGCCTTCGCCGATCTGCCGCGAGCCCTGTCCTCAAGGAGCACGCCATGAGCCAGGCGCTCAGGATCGCGTTTTCGCCCTGCCCGAACGACACGTTCGTCTTCCACGCGTGGACGCACGGCAAGGTCCCCGGCGCCCCGGCGCCCGAGGTCACCTTCGCGGACATCGACCTCACCAACGGCATGGCCGAGCGCGGCGAGCTGGACGTGCTGAAGGTGTCCTACGCCGAGCTGCCCTGGGTCCTGGACGAGTACGCGCTGCTGCCGTGCGGCGGCGCGCTGGGCCGCGGCTGCGGCCCGCTCGTGCTGACCCGGGACGCGGCGACGCCCGCCGACCTGGCGGGCCGTACGGTCGCGGTGCCCAGCGAGCGCTCCACGGCCTACCTGCTGTTCCGGCTGTGGGCCGCCGACCAGGTGCCCGGCGGCGTGGGCGAGGTCAAGGTCATGCCGTTCGACGAGATCATGCCCGCCGTGCGGGACGGCCTCGTCGACGCCGGACTGGTCATCCACGAGGCCCGCTTCACGTACCAGAACTTCGGCCTGACCTGCCTTGCCGACATGGGCGAGCACTGGGAGACCACAACCGGGCTGCCGATCCCGCTCGGCGCGATCATCGCCAAGCGCTCGCTGGGCGAGGAGCGGCTGCGCGAGCTGGCCCGCACGATCACCACGTCCGTACGCATGGCGTGGGACGACCCCGAGGCTTCGCGCGACTACGTCCTGGCGCACGCGCAGGAGATGGACCCGGCCGTCGCGGACCAGCACATCGGCCTGTACGTGAACGAGTTCAGCGCGGACCTGGGCGAGGACGGCTACGCGGCGGTGCGCGGACTGCTCACCCGTGCCGCGGCCGAGGGGCTCGTACCGCCCCTCGCCCCGGATGCGCTGAAGTTCGTATGACGGATGCCCCCGCGGGAGACCGCGGGGGCCTGTCCGAAGCGGTGCGGCCCTGCTCAGACGTCCAGTTGATCGGCGACCGCGCGCAGCATGCCCGCGATCTTGCCGCCGTGTGCCTTGTCCGGGTAGCGCCCGCGCTCCAACTGCTGCGCGACGCCCTCCAGGAGCGTGGTGAGGTCCTGCACGATCGATGCCAGTTCGTCGGGCTTGCGCCGCTGGGCGGCCGCGATCGAGGGCGCGGGGTCGAGGAGGGTCACCGAAAGCGCCTGGTCACCACGCTGGCCCGCCACCACGCCGAACTCGACGCGCTGGCCCGGCTTGAGTGCGTCCACGCCGGCGGGCAGCACCGAAGAGTGCACGAAGACGTCACCGCCGTCGTCGCGGGAGAGAAAGCCGAAGCCCTTCTCGCTGTTGAACCACTTGACCTTGCCGGTAGGCACGTCTGTCCTCGTCCTCGTACTCGTCGGGAAAACATGGGGTAGCTGCGCACACAACAGCTCTGGATAGCAGTGCAGCGGGTCTGCGACCCGCCGCTACCCAAGGCTAATGGTCCGGGGCCTGGTGACAAGACGTCGCCGGGTGGTTCCTCAGCGCTTCCGGCCGGGGACTTACCCTGGTCGTGTGTCTGACAATCCTTCCGTCCGGGGCGCGGCCCCGGCGACCCCCGAAGGTCCGCGCGCCGGGGACCTGCTCGTCCGGATCGGCGCGATCGTGTTCCTTATTGGCGCCTTCGCCACTCTCGCGACGATGACGCCCCTTTTCCTCGGTTCCGCCCCACTGCCCTGGGTCTTCTACTGGGTGTGCATGCTCATGGGCGCGGGCTTCCTGATCGCCGCCGCAGGCGTGCTGCGGTCGGTCGCGGCCCAGCGCCGTCAGGCGCGCGAGGCCTCCGCCGCGACGTAGCTCTCCAGCCAGGCGGGGAAGGCGGCCAGGCCGGGCAGGACGACGTCCGCGCCGGCCGCCCGCAGCTCCTCCTCGGAGCACGGGCCCGTGGCCACCGCGACCGAGAGCGCGTCGGCGGCCCGGGCGCCGCGCACGTCGCCGGTGTGGTCGCCGACGTAGACGCTCGCGCCGTACTCGCGCAGCGCCTCGGCCTTGCCCTCGGCCCACAGCGAGCCGACGACCGCGTCCGCGTGGATGTCCAGGTGCTTCAGGTGCAGCTTGGCGTTGGGCTCGTACTTGGCGGTGACCACGATGGCGCGGCCGCCGAGGCGCTGGACGCCTGCGATCGCCTCGCGCGCGCCTTCCATGGCGAGCGTGCCGGTGATGGCGTGCTCGGGGTAGAGCGCGCGGTAACGGTCGGCGATCTCGGCGACCTGATCCTCGGGGAACCAGTTGCGGATCTCCTGCTCCAGCGGCGGCCCGAGCCGGGTGGTCACGAGGTCGGTGTCGATGTACGTACCGGTGGCCGCGGAGAGCGCGGCGTAGGCGTCCTTGATGCCCGGACGGGAGTCGATCAGGGTCATGTCGAGGTCGAATCCGACCGTCAAGGTATGCGTGGCCATGGCACCCATTGTGCCTCTGGCACACACGGCCACGATCCGTACACTTAGCGGAGCCTTACCTTCAGCCTCTGCAGGCGTACGCCTCCGCACGTCTGCGTACGCACCCGTCTGAACACCGCGCTCCCCGCGAAAGGGAACCGATGTCAGTCGCCCTGGCCGGCAGCCCCAGAAGCCCTCTGGTGCGGCGCCGCATCCGCTGGACCGCCGCGGCGGCGCTCGCCCTGCTGCTCGCGGTGCTGCTCTCCCTCGCGGTCGGCAGCCGCGCCTTCCCGCCGCGCGAGGTGATCGACGCGCTGCTGTACGGAGGCGACAGCGAAGCGGCCCAGGTCGTGCTGTTCCTGCGGCTGCCGCGCACCCTCGTCGGGCTGCTGGTCGGCGCCGCGCTCGCGCTGGCCGGCACGGCGATGCAGGGCATCACCCGCAACCCCATCGCCGACCCCGGCATCCTCGGCATCAGCCAGGGCGCCTCGGCCGCCGTGGTGCTGGCCATCGCCTTCGCCGGCGTCCACTCGCTCTCCGGCTACGTCGGCATCGCCTTCGCCGGCGCCGCGCTCGCCGCCGTCTTCGTGTACGCCGTCGCCGCGCGCGGCCGCGGCGGCGCCACCCCCGTCAAGCTCGCGCTGGCCGGCGCCGCGATCAACGCGCTGCTCGTCGCGGTGACCATGGCCGTGCTGACCACGAAGGCCGCCGCGCTGGACGAGTTCCGCTTCTGGCAGGTCGGCTCGCTGACCGGCCGGGACGCCGCAGTGGCCGCGCAGATCTGGCCGTTCCTGCTGGTGGGCGCGGTACTGGTACTGGCCGTCGCGCGCGGCCTGGACGCCCTGGCGCTCGGCGAGGACGTCGCACGCGGGCTCGGCCGGCAGGTCGCCACCGTACGGATCGTGGGCGGGCTGGGCGCCGCCGTGCTGACCGGCGCGGGCGTCGCGGCGGCCGGGCCCGTCGCCTTCGTCGGCCTCGCCGTGCCGCACCTGGCCCGCGCGCTCGTCGGCGGCGACCACCGCTGGGTACTGCCGATGGCCGCGCTGCTCGGCCCGGTGATGGTGCTGGTCGCCGACACCGCGGGCCGGCTCCTCTTCCCGCCCTCGGAAGTGCCCGCCGGGGTGATGACCGCCCTGATCGGCGTCCCGTTCCTGGTCGCCCTGGTCCGGCGGAAGGCGGTGGCCGCATGACCTCCACTTCAGCCGTTCCGGCTCCGATACGCCCGGCCGGATACGCGCTGCTGCGGGCCGGCCCGGCCGCCTTCCTGGTCCACCGGCGGGCCACGGCCGTCGCCGCCGTGCTCGCCGCCGTACTGGCCGCCGCCTGCGTCGCGTACCTCTCGCTCGGCGAGCGCTCCGTGGCGCCCGGCGACGTACTGAAGGTGTTACTCGGGCAGCCCTCGCCGCACGAGCTGGTGGTCGGCACGCTGCGACTGCCGCGGCTGTGCGTCGGGCTGCCGGCAGGCGCCGCCTTCGGCCTGGCCGGCGCGCTCCTCCAGACCGTCGCCCGCAACCCGCTCGCCGGCCCCGACATCATCGGCATCACCCAGGGCGCGAGCGCGCTGACCGTCGGCGCGCTGACCTTCGGCGTCGGCTCCTCCGCCGTACTGCCGTACCTGTCCGTCGCGGGCGGCCTGCTCGCCGCGGCGCTGGTGTACCTCTTCGCCTGGCGCGGCGGCCTGCACGCCACCCGCTTCGTCCTGATCGGCATCGGCATCGCCGTCGCGCTGCGCTCGGTCACCCAACTGTTCCTGACCAAGGGCGACTACCTCGTGGCGCAAAAAGCCCAGGTCTGGATGGTCGGCTCGCTCAACGGCCGGGGCTGGGCCGAGGCCGTCCCGCTCGGCTGGTCGCTGCTCGTCCTGCTCCCCTGCGTCCTGTGGGCGGCCCGCGCGCAGCGCACCGTCTCGATGGACGACGACACCGCGACAGCCCTCGGCGTACGACTGGGCCGCACCCGGCTCGGCCTCGCGACCCTCGGCGTCCTGCTGGCCGCGCTCGCCACCGGCGCCGCGGGCCCGGTCGACTTCGTCGCGCTGCTGGCGCCGCAGATCGCCCGCCGGCTGACCCGCACCGCCCAGATACCCCTGCTCTGCTCGGCGCTGCTGGGCGCGTGCGTCGTGGTCCTCGGCGACCTGCCGGCCCGCATGCTCTTCGCGCCGACCGAGCTGCCGGTCGGCGTGCTGACGGCGGCCATCGGCGCCCCGTACCTGATCCATCTGCTCGTACGAGGGCACAGCGTCCGCCGCCGTGCCGCGGGAGGAAGCGCGTGACCACGACCGGCGACCGCACCGCGAGCAGACTCACCGCCCGCGGCCTGACCCTCGCCTACGAGGACCGGACCGTCGTCGACGGCCTGGACCTGGACGTGCCGCACGGCGCCGTCACCGTCATCGTCGGCCCCAACGCCTGCGGCAAGTCCACCCTGCTGCGGGCCCTGGGGCGGCTGCTGAAGCCGCGCCGGGGAGCGGTGCTCCTGGACGGTACGGACCTCGCCCGCCTCCCCACCAAGAAGATCGCCCGGTCGGTCGGCCTGCTGCCGCAGACGCCGGCCGCGCCCGAGGCGATCACCGTCGCCGACCTGGTCGCGCGCGGCCGCCAGCCGCATCAGCACTGGTGGCAGCAGTGGTCGGACGCGGACGAGCGCGCGGTCACCGAGGCGATGGCCCGCACCGACATCGCCGACCTCGCCGACCGGGCCGTGGACGAGCTCTCCGGCGGCCAGCGGCAGCGCGTCTGGATCGCCATGGCGCTCGCCCAGGAGACCGACCTGCTCCTGCTCGACGAGCCCACCACCTACCTCGACATCGCGCACCAGGTCGAAGTACTCGACCTCGTACGGCAGTTGAACCACGAGCGCGGCCGGACCGTCGTCGCCGTCCTGCACGACCTCAACCAGGCCGCGCGCTACGCCGACCACCTGGTGGCGATGAAGGCCGGGCGGATCGTCGCCCAGGGCCCGCCCGCCGGGACCGTCACCGCCGGCCTGGTCCGCGACGTCTTCGGCCTCGACTCGGTCGTCGTCCCCGACCCCGTGACCGGCTCCCCGCTGGTCGTACCCGGCCGGCCCTGGCAGTCCCCCGCCGGCGGCTGACCGTCCCGCTCCCTTCCTCGAAAGGGCCGCCATGGTCTTCACCTCCCGCACCCTGCGCACCGTCCGCACCGCCACCGTGCTCGCCGCGGCCGCCGTCACGCTGACCGCCTGCGGCGCCACCGGTGCCGTCGGTTCCAAGAACGGCTCCGACGGCTCCCGCGGCTCCGACGGCGGCTCCTTCGAGGCCGCCGCCTGCCCGGCCCAGCCCGAGACGAAGTGGGCGAAGCCGGCCGACGGCGCGCACACCGTGCCGACCGCCATGGGCCAGGTGAAGGTGCCGGCGCATCCGAAGCGCGTCGTCGTTCTGGACACCGCCGAGCTGGACTCCGCGCTCACCCTGGGCGTGCGGCCGGTCGGCGCCACGCACGCCGACGTGGCCTCCGGGTTCCTCGCGTACCTGCCCAAGGAGAAGGTCGCCGGCATCAAGGACGTCGGCACGATCGGGTCGCCCGACATGGAGGCCGTCGCGGCGCTGAAGCCGGACCTCATCCTTACGAGCAAGGTCCGCGACGGCCAGCGCTACGAGCAGCTCAAGAAGATCGCCCCCACGGTCATGACCGAGACCACCGGCTACCCGTGGAAGCAGAACTTCGCCACCCACGCCGACGCGCTGGGCCGGATTCCGGCGGGGAAGCAGGCGGCCGCCGCGTACGAGAAGCACGCGGCGCAGGTCACCGACGCGCTCGGTGGCGCGAGGGCGGCGGCGGAGAAGACCACCAACGTCGTCCGCTTCGTCGAGGGCGCCGACACCCGCGTCTACGGCTGCCGGAGCTACCTCGGAACGATCCTGGACGACGTCGGCACCGCGCCCACCGACGTGGTGAAGAACGCCGAGGACGGCCTGATGACCGAGGTCGGGCCCGAGCAGATCACCCGGGCCGACGCGGACGCGGTCTTCTACTCGGCGTACGGCAGCCCCGAGAAGTCCAAGGAGAGCCAGGTCACCGGCGGCGCGCTGTGGAAGAACATGAAGGCCGTCAAGACCGGCCACGCCTTCCGCGTCTCCGACCAGCTCTGGCTCCAGGGCATCGGCTACACCGCCGCCGACAAGATCCTCGACGAGCTGCAGAAGGACCTGACGAAGTAACGGATCGTAACGGGATCAGCGCGGCCGTCGCCGCATCCGCCACACCAGGAACACCGCGGAGGCGACGGCCGCGATGCGCACCACCATCGGCAGCACATCGGTCAACTCCGGCCCCAACTGCCCCTTGGCGAGCGGCTCGCCCCACTTGCCGGCGAGCCGGCCCCACAGCCAGACCAGTACGGAACCGCACACCAGCCCGGGCACGCCCAGCGCCGCGAACTTCGCCGCGGCGCGCGAGAGCGTGCGCGAGGAGTACGCCACGAGCCAGCCCGCGGCCAGCGCCAGCCAGCTGCCGATCACCGCGCCCGCGACCAGCAGCACGACCGCCAGCAGCAGCACCGGGCTCGGCTTCGGCCGCGGCGCCACGACCGCCTCGCCGGCCTCCTCGGCCGCCGGCTCCGCGGCGGGCACGGCCGCGGCCTCCCGCCGCCACGGCAGGACCTTCCCCGTGGCCTTCTTCAGCACCCCCGGCAGCCCGCGCCGCCCGGCGTCCTCCGTCCCGGCCGCGTCCTCTTCCTCCTCCTCGTCGGTCTCCGGCGGCCGCCGTATCTCCGCGATCTCGATCCCGCCGACGAACCCCGGCACGGTCTCCCCGGCGGCGTACGGCTCCGCCGCCACCCGCCACCAGTCCGGCTCCTCCTCGTCCAGCGCGTCCCGGTCGCCCAGCTCGTCCAGGCCCGCCAGATGCGGCGGCGCCGCGCCCTGCTGCGGCACCATCGGCTGCGCGCCGTCCCGCGGCGCGGGCAGGGCGGTCGCCTTACCCGGCCGCTTCAGCAGCGAGGGCAGCGCGCCGGGCCTGCGCTCCGCCGTGCCGCCGGGCGGCTCCTCGGGCACCGGCTCCTCGCCGTTCACCGCCGCGGTCACCACCGCCTCCGGCGTGCCCAGCCGCGCGAGGATGCGCTTGACGTCGTCGCCGCCCCCGGCGCGTCTCGCGTCTATCTCCGACCGCAGCCGCGCGACGAGCCGCATCCGCTCCCTGGCCGTCAGCCCCCGCCCCTGCGCCAGGTCCCCGACCCGGCTCAGATAGTCGAAGACCAGCTGATCACTCTCGATCCCCACCGAAACACCCCTGCGCCAGGCCGATTCCCGCCGCTCCGACGGTACCCCCGCGCGCCGCCGATACCGCGCTTTTCCACAGGCGGCGAATGCCGGTTTTCCACAGGCGCCGGACGCCGGTGCCGGGCCCGTGACCGTCGGACCGCCCGCCGTCAGGCGGTAACGTGGGGCGAATGAGCGGCAGCCATCCGTCCCCCCGCACGCTGGCCGAGGAGTTGCGCAACCGGCCGGACGACGACCTGTCCGCTCTGCTGCGGTCCCGCCCCGACCTGCTCAACCCCGTCCCCGGTGATCTCACCCAGCTCGCCACCCGCGCCGGCACCCGCGCCTCCGTGGTCCGCGCCGTGGAACGGCTGGACGCCTTCGCGCTGCAGACGGCCGAGGCGCTGGCCATCGCCCCGGACCCCTGCCCGTACGACACGCTCGCCGGGCTGATGACGGGCGACGAGGAGGAATCCGGTACGGACTCCGGGCTGCGGGCAGCCGTCAGCGAGCGCCTCCCCGACGCCCTCGCGGCGCTCCGCGCCCAGGCCCTGGTCTGGGGCCCCGACGACCGCCTCCGGCTCGTCCGCACCGCCCGCGAACTGCTCACCCCCAGCGCCACCCGCCCCTCCCCCACCGGCCTCGGCCCCACCGTCGCCGAGGCCGCAGCCGGCATGTCGCCCGGCCGCATCCAGGAGATCGTGACGGCCGCCGGGCTGCCCACCACGCCCGACCCGGTCACCGCCGTCACCGCGCTGACCTCGCTCTTCGAGGACCGCGCTGCCATGGCGGCACTGCTCGACGGCGCGCCGGCCGAGTCCCACGCCGTACTGGACAGACTCGTCTGGGGCCCGCCGTACGGCGCGGTGACCGCGCAGCCCGCGCCGCACCTGCGCTGGCTCCTGGACCGCGGCGTGCTGCTCCCGGTCGGCCCGCGCAACGTCGTACTCCCCCGGGAAGCCGCCCTGCATCTACGCGCCGGGCGCGCGCACCGAGCGCCGGAGCCGGAGCCGCCCGCCCTCGCGCCGGCCACCGCGCGCGACCCGGAGATGGTGGACCGTACGGCGGCCGGCCAGGCGTTCACCGCGCTCGCCACGATCGACGAACTGCTCAAGGAATGGGACCTCGGCGGCCCGCCCGTCCTGCGCGCCGGCGGCCTGAGCGTCCGCGACCTCAAGCGGACCGCGACGGCCCTGGACACCGGAGTGCACACCGCCGCGTTCTGGCTGGAGCTGGCGTACGCGGCGGGGCTGGTGGCCTCGGACGGCGAGGCCGACGAGCGGTACGCGCCCACGCCCGCCGCCGAGGACTGGCGGCAGCTGCCCGCCGAGGAGCGCTGGGTGCGGCTGGCCACCGCCTGGCTGACCGCGACCCGTACGGCCGGCCTGGTCGGCACCGCCGACGCCAAGGGCCGCACCCTGGCCGCGCTCGGCCCGCACCTGGACCGCTCCCCCGCCCCGGAGGTACGGCGGCGGGTCCTCGCGCTGCTCGGCGGCCTCCCGCCGGGCACGGCCGTGCCCCAGGACGCCGTACTGGCCCGGCTCCGCTGGGAACGGCCGCTGCGCGCGGCAGTTCAGGCCACTCCCGGCGCCGCCCCGGACAACGGCCAGGCCCCCGACCACAACGCCGCACAGAATGCGGCGCACGCCGCTCCCCAAGACCTCCGCTCCCGTATCGCTCTGTGGTCCCTCCACGAGGCCGAGCTGCTCGGCCTCACCGGCCGCGGCGCCCTCGCGGGCCACACCCGCGCGCTCCTGGAGACGGGCCCGGATGGTGAGGACACCCAGGCCCGCCGGGCCGCCGCCGCGGCCCTCGCCCCGCTGCTCCCCACCCCGCTGGACCACGTCCTCCTCCAGGCCGACCTGACCGCGGTCGCCCCCGGCCCCCTGGAACGCCCGCTCGCCGACGCCCTCGACGTGCTGGCCGACGTGGAGTCCAAGGGCGGCGCGACGGTGTACCGCTTCACGCCCGGCTCGGTGCGCCGCGGCCTGGACGCCGGCCGGTCGGCGGCGGACATCCAGTCCTTCCTCGCGGCGCACTCCCGCACACCCGTACCGCAGCCGCTCGCCTACCTGATCGACGACGTGGCACGCAGACACGGGGTGCTGCGGATCGGGGCGGCCTCCGCGTACGTCCGCTGCGACGACGACGCGCTGCTGAACGAGATCATGGCCGACCGGCGCGCCGACGGGCTCCGGCTGCGCCGCCTCGCCCCGACCGTACTGGCCGCACAGGCAGCACCCGACGCGCTGCTGGAAGGCCTGCGCGCGATGGGGTACGCGCCCGCCGCCGAGTCCGCCGAGGGCGATGTGGTGATCGCCCGCACCGACGCCCACCGCACCCCGCCGCGCACCGCACCGGCCCCCGTCCCCGACGGCCCGCCGGCCCCCGACACGACGCTGCTGGAGGCCGCCGTACGGGCCATCCGCGCGGGCGACCTCGCGGCCACCGCCGAGCGCAAGCCGGGCCCGGAGGCCGCGGCGCCCACGCCGGGCCGGCTGCCGCGTACGACCTCCGCCGAGACGCTCGCCACCGTGCAGGCCGCCGCGCTGACCAACTCGGCGCTGTGGATCGGCTACGTCAACGCCGACGGCGCCGCCAGCCAGCGCGTCATCGCGCCGGTCCGGGTCGAGGGCGGCTTCGTAACGGCGTACGACCACACCGCCGACGAGGTCCGCACGTACCCCCTGCACCGCATCACGGGCGTCTCGGAGCTCGCGGACGACGCCGCGTCCTGACGGCTTCCCGACCACTTCCTGACCGCGCCCCGACCTCGCTCCGACCTCGCTCCGGGGGCGCGCTCGGTGGACGCAGGCCCCCCTTCCGCGGCGATGCGGCACACTGGACGTTTGGCCGTACGAACGGCCGGGCCGTGCGGCGACGCCGGCCGGACGCAGGCGAAGCGAAAGGCGAGGCGCGTGAACGGACCTCTCATCGTCCAGAGCGACAAGACGCTGCTGCTGGAGGTGGACCACGAGCAGGCGGCCGCGTGCCGCCAGGTCATCGCCCCCTTCGCGGAGCTGGAGCGCGCCCCGGAGCACATCCACACCTACCGGGTGACGCCGCTCGGCCTGTGGAACGCGCGGGCCGCGGGGCACGACGCGGAGCAGGTCGTGGACGCGCTGGTGGCGTACTCGCGCTACCCGGTCCCGCACGCGCTGCTCGTCGACATCGCCGAGACGATGTCCCGGTACGGCCGCCTCACGCTCAGCAAGCACCCCACGCACGGCCTGGTGCTCACCACCACCGACCGCCCGGTGCTGGAGGAGATCCTGCGGTCGAAGAAGGTGCAGCCGCTGGTCGGCGCCCGGATCGACCCGGACACGGTCGCGGTGCACCCCTCCGAGCGCGGGCAGATCAAGCAGACGCTGCTGAAGCTGGGCTGGCCGGCCGAGGACCTGGCCGGTTACGTGGACGGCGAGGCGCATCCGATCGAGCTGGCGGAGGACGGCTGGTCGCTGCGGCCGTACCAGCAGCAGGCCGTCGAGAACTTCTGGCACGGCGGCTCGGGCGTCGTGGTCCTGCCCTGTGGCGCGGGCAAGACCCTGGTCGGCGCGGGCGCGATGGCCGAGGCCAAGGCCACCACGCTGATCCTGGTCACGAACACGGTCTCCGCGCGGCAGTGGAAGCACGAGCTGGTCAAGCGCACCTCGCTGACCGAGGACGAGATCGGCGAGTACAGCGGTACGAAGAAGGAGATCCGGCCGGTCACCATCGCGACGTACCAGGTGCTGACGACCAAGCGGAAGGGCGTCTACCCGCACCTGGAGCTCTTCGACTCGCGGGACTGGGGCCTGGTCGTCTACGACGAGGTGCATCTGCTGCCGGCCCCGGTCTTCAAGTTCACCGCCGATCTGCAGGCGCGGCGGCGGCTCGGGCTGACCGCCACCCTCGTACGCGAGGACGGGCGCGAGTCCGACGTCTTCTCGCTCATCGGGCCGAAGCGGTTCGACGCGCCGTGGAAGGAGATCGAGGCGCAGGGGTACATCGCGCCCGCCGACTGCGTCGAGGTCCGGGTCAGCCTGACCGACTCGGAGCGGCTGGCGTACGCCACGGCGGAGAGCGACGAGAAGTACCGCTTCTGCGCGACCACCGGGTCCAAGCAGAAGGTGACCGAGGCGCTGGTGCGCCGGCACGCGGGCGAGCAGACGCTGGTGATCGGGCAGTACATCGACCAGCTGGACGAGCTGGGCGAGCACCTGGACGCGCCGGTCATCAAGGGCGACACCAGCAACGCGCAGCGCGAGAAGCTCTTCAACGCCTTCCGTGAGGGCGAGCTGTCCGTCCTGGTCGTCTCCAAGGTCGCGAACTTCTCGATCGACCTGCCGGAGGCGACGGTCGCGATCCAGGTGTCCGGCACCTTCGGGTCGCGCCAGGAGGAGGCGCAGCGGCTCGGCCGGGTGCTCCGCCCGAAGGCGGACGGCCACGAGGCGCGCTTCTACTCGGTCGTCGCGCGGGACACCATCGACCAGGACTTCGCGGCCCACCGCCAGCGCTTCCTGGCCGAGCAGGGCTACGCGTACCGGATCGTGGACGCCCACGAACTCCTGGCGGACGAGGGCGCGTGACCCCGCAGGGGCGCTAGCGGGGTGATCTGGGGGCCGGTACGGACTCCCGGCGGGTCGGGGTCGGGCGGGTCAGTGCGCCCGCCGCGACCCCGGTCAGCACGCCCCCGCGCCAGCACACCGCGGCGAGCAGCAGGGCCGCGCCGAGCAGGGGGTACGGCGCGGCCAGCGGCTGCTGCCACCACGGGAGCGCCAGGTCCAGGTCGCCCTTGTGCGGCACGATCCACATCGTGCGGGCGGTGAAGACCACGGCCAGCGCGCCCCATATGGCACGCCGCCACGCGTCCCGCCGGACGTGGGTGGCCAGTACGGCCAGCAGCGGCACGCACCAGACCCAGTGGTGGGACCAGCTGATCGGCGAGACGAGCAGCGCGGTGAGCGCCGTGCACAGCACGCCCCACGCCTCCCGGCCCGCGACCAGGCCCGTCCGGCGGGCCGCCGCCATCCCGACCACGGCCGTCAGCACGGCTCCGGCCAGCCAGGCGGCGCCCGGGTGCGTCGTGTGCAGCAGGCGCGCGAGGAGTCCCTGGAGCGACTGGTTGTCGACGATCCACGCCTCGCCGACCCGCCCGGTCTCGTAGAGCCGCTGGGTCCAGAACTCGACGCTGGCGCCGGGCAGCGCGACGATGCCGAGCAGGACCGTGCCGGCGAACCCGGCGAGCGAGACCAGCGCGGCCCGTACCCGCCCGGTGAGCAGCAGGTACACGGCGAAGAGCGCGGGGGTGAGCTTGATGCCGGCCGCGATGCCGATGGCCAGGCCCTTGCCGCGCGCGCCGTCGGGGCGGGTGAGGTCCCACAGGACGAGGCAGGTCAGGGCCAGGTTGATCTGCCCGAAGACGATCGTCTGGTACACCGGCTCCAGCCAGATGGCGAGCGCGGTGGCGACGAGCAGCGAGGGCACGCGGTGGGTGGCGCGGAGCCCGGCGAGCCGGGCGGAGAAGTGGATCAGCAGGGCGAGCAGCGCGACGTTGGCGAGTACCGAGGCGAACTCCAGTACGCCGGGGGAGATCCGCGCCAGCGGGACGAACAGCACGGCGGCGAAGGGCGGGTAGGTGGCCGGGAGGTGCCATTTGGTGACCGTGAAGCCGTAGAGGTCGCCGCCGGTCAGTACGGAGTCGCCCATCGCCCGGTAGACGAGGATGTCGGAGGTGGGCATCGGCACGAAGAGGTGTACGACGCCGAGCGCGGCCACGGACACCGCGAGCAGTGCTGCCGCGGGGAGCGTGTGGCGGGGGAGAGTACGGCGGGGGTGCGGGGCCGTACTGCGGTCTGCCGGTCCGTCCGGCAGCTCCCGGGTGGTGCGTGGCCTGCCCACGAGGGGCGTTGTCCGCTGGATCGGCTTCCCGTCGGCGGCAGACACGCGGGTGACCCCTCCTCGTCGCCATATGCGGCTTGCACAGTCTTTACAGCCTTTACAGCGACGTTAATCGATCACGCACGAAGTTTCGTGACGCTTTCCGGACGTCCGGATGTCATTCCTCGGGCCGGTCGGTGGTGGGGGATCTGTCGTCCGCGTATTCGCCCAGTACGGCGACGCTGAAAGCGGTGCCCGCGAAGACCTTTACGGCTCGCAGGGCGCTGCCCACCGGGTGCCGGTGTTCTCCGCCGTGGGCCATGGGGCTGGCGCCCTGCCGGGCGCGGGCCGCCGTTTTGGGGTCGGGTGGCGGGTTCAGGTGGGTGTTCATCTCTCGACTGTTCATGTCTCCATGATGGAATTCACCCGGTCGCCGCACATCCGACCAGCGACCGATCCGCGTGTCGCCCGGAGTACGGCCCTGGAAGCACCGCCCGGCGGCCCACCCCTAAGGGATCGGGGCCCTTTTAAATTCGGTCGCGCCCGCACTGCGTGCTGGCTACAATCGCCCGTCTGCCCGCCTCCCGCCGCCCCTCGTCGCGGAGTGCCGCCCGCCGGACGGAAACCGGCCGGCCCCTGTACCCACGCAGCTCCCCGGAGGCGACGCCGTGCCCTCGCACGCCGCAGAAGAGAAAGCCGAGCTCCACACGAACGACCCTCTGGAACGGGAGCGGGCCCATCTCGCGGCCTCCCGCGCCGCGCTCCGCGCCATGCGCGCGGACGCCGAGGCGCTGAACATCAAGGACGTGGCGGCGAACTGGGTCAACGCCCAGGTCCTGCAGGGCGAGGTCGACGCCCGGATCAAGGCGCTCGCCGACCTCTCCCACACCCCGCTGTTCTTCGGGCGTCTGGACTACCTCCACGCGCCGGGCATCGACCTGGCCGAGGGCGCCGAGGGCGAGGACTTCTACATCGGGCGGCGGCACGTCCACGACGCCGACGGCGACCCCATGGTCATCGACTGGCGCGCGCCCGTCTCCCAGCCCTTCTACCGGGCGTCCAAGAAGGACCCGATGGACCTGCGGCTGCGCCGCCGCTTCGGGTACACCGGCGGCGAACTGACCGCGTACGAGGACGAGCACCTCACCGATCCCTCGGAGGCGGAGCACGCCAGCAAGCTGCTCCAGACGGAGATCGAGCGGCCGCGCGTGGGCCCGATGCGCGACATCGTGGCCACCATCCAGCCCGAGCAGGACGAGATCGTCCGGGCCGGGATCGGCGGCACCGTCTGCGTCCAGGGGGCGCCCGGTACGGGCAAGACCGCCGTCGGCCTGCACCGTGTCGCGTACCTCCTCTACGCGCACCGCGAGAAGCTGGCCCGCGCCGGCACCCTGGTCATCGGCCCCAACAAGTCCTTCCTGCACTACATCGAGCAGGTGCTGCCCGCGCTGGGCGAGCTGGAGGTCAAGCAGGCCACGGTCGACGACCTCGTCGCGCACGTGGAGGTGCGCGGTACGGACGACGCCGCCGCGGCGACAATCAAGGGGGACGCGCGGATGGCGGAGGTGCTGCGGCGCGCCGTGCGCTCGCACGTCACGCTGCCCACCGAGGGGTGCGTGGTGGTCCGCGGCTCCCGTCGCTGGCGCGTTCCCGCGTACGAACTGGAGGAGATCGTCCAGCAGTTGCTGGACCGCGGCATCCGTTACGGCGCGGCGCGTGCGGCGCTGCCGCAGCGCATCGCGCACGCCGTGCTGGTCCAGATGGAGCGGGCCGGCGAGGCGCCCGACGACCGCGTGCAGGACGCGGTCGCGCGCAACGCGGCGGTGAAGGCCACGGTCAAGGCGGTCTGGCCGCCGGTCGACCCGGCGAAGCTGGTGCTGCGGCTGCTGTCCGACGCGGACTTCCTGGCCGAGCACGCCGAGGGCGTCCTCACCGACGAGGAGCAGAAGACCGTCCTGTGGACCCGGCCGGCCCGCAGCGTCCGCGCCGCCAAGTGGTCCCCCGCCGACGCCGTCCTCATCGACGAGGCACTCGACCTGGTGGAGCGCACGCACTCGCTCGGCCATGTGGTGCTGGACGAGGCCCAGGACCTCTCCCCCATGCAGTATCGGGCCGTGGGCCGCCGCTGTTCGACCGGCTCGGCGACCGTACTGGGCGACATCGCCCAGGGCACGACCCCGTGGTCGACGGACACCTGGGAGGAGGCGCTGGCCCATCTGGGGAAGCCGGGCGCCGCGGTCGAGGAGCTGACCCAGGGCTTCCGCGTGCCGCGCGAGGTCATCGCGTACGCCTCACGGCTGCTTCCGGCCATCGCGCCGGACCTCTCCGAGGCGACGTCCATCCGCGAGTCCCCGGGCGACTTCGAGATCCGCCCGACGGCGGCGGACGCGCTCGACGCCTCGGTCATCGACGCCTGCCGCGACGCGCTGGCGAAGGAGGGCTCCATCGGCCTGATCGCCGCCGAGCCGCGCCTCCCGGCGCTGCGCGAGGCACTGGCCGCCGCCGGCCTGGCCACGCTCGCCCCCGGTGAGGAGACCTCGGCGGACGCCCGGCTCACGCTCGTGCCCGCGACGCTCGCGAAGGGCCTGGAGTACGACTACGTGGTACTGGACGAGCCGGCGGCGCTCGTGGACGCCGAGCCGGACCACCGGACCGGGCTGCGCCGCCTGTACGTCTGCCTCACCCGTGCGGTGTCCGGCCTGACGGTCGTGCACGCGGCGGCGCTGCCGGAGGAGCTGGCGGGCTGAGGCCCGGCGCCCGCGGCCTTGCCCCGCTCAGCCGTCGAGCGCCGCGCGCCAGGTCTCGACGGCGGCCGGGGAGACCGGTGCCGACCAGCCGGCGGGGCGCGCCGCGCCGCCGATGTGGAAGGCGGTGATCCCTGCGGCGCGCAGCGGCGGGACATGTGTGAGGGTGAGGCCGCCGCCGGCCATGATCTGCGGGCCGTACCCGGGCTCGCCGGCCGCCGCGCGCGCCGCCTCGGCGAGCAGCACCGGCAGCCCGTCGTCGACGCCGGCGGCCGAGCCCGCGGTGAGGTAGGTGTCGGGGCCGGGCCGGCCGTCGAGGCGTTTGCGCAGGCCGTCGCGGTCGGCGGCGTGGTCGATGGCGCGGTGGAAGGTCCAGCGGCAGCCGTCGATCACCTCGGTCAGCGCGTCCACGGCGGCGAGGTCGGGCCCGCCGTCCTCGGCGAGGAACCCCAGCACGAACTCCTCGGCGCCCGCGGCCCGGAGCGCGGCGGCGTCGGCGCACAGCGCGTCGAACGTCCGGGCGTCGCCCGCGGCGAAGCCGTCCGACGCGCGCAGCATGACGCGCAGCGGGATGGAGACGGCGGCCCGGACGGCGGCGAAGACCTCGCGGGGCGGGGTGAGCCCGTCGGACGCCATGTCCGTGACCAGTTCGAGGCGGTCCGCCCCTCCGGCCTCGGCCGCGGCGGCGTCCGCGGCATCGAGCGCGATCACCTCGAGAATTGGTCTAGACATGTGCTCAAGGGTGCCATACCCGACAGGCCGGCGCTACGGAGCGACACCGATCCGGTGCGAAGGCGTCCGGCGCGAAAGCGCTCGGCACCCTCCGGCGATCGGCGCGATCACCTGTGGTGAGGCCGCCGGTCCGGATGCGCACAATGGGCGTATGGCTTCCTCCTCGACGGACCGCACGGACCGCACGGACGCGGGCGAACAGCTGCGTCGCCGCTGGCACGACACCGTCCTGGCGCTCCGGAACGCCGATGCGGCGACCGAGCCCGGCACGGTTCTCGCCCTGCCGCCCGACCCCGCTCCGTACGCCGACAACCTGCTCGCGCGCTGGGCCGAGCCGCAGCGCCGCTATCACACGACCGCGCATCTGGCCGCCGTGCTGGACCGGATCGACGAGCTGGCCGGACACGCCGCCGAACCCGATGTCGTACGGCTCGCCGCGTGGTTCCACGACGCCGTCTACCGCCCCGACCGGTCCGAGAACGAGGAACGCAGCGCGGCGCTCGCCGAGCGGGCACTGCCCGAGCTGGGGATCGACGCGGAGCGCACGGCGGAGGTGGCACGTCTCGTGCGGCTCACGGTCACCCACGATCCGGCCGAGGGGGACAGCAACGGCGAGGTGCTGTGCGACGCGGATCTGGCGGTACTGGCCGGGACGCCGGAGCGGTACGCGGCGTACGCCGCCGCGGTGCGCGAGGAGTTCGCCTTCGTGCCGGACGAGGCGTTCCGGGCGGGGCGGGCCGATGTGCTGCGTCAACTGCTGGCGCTGCCGCGGCTGTTCCGCACGCCGGAGGGGCACGACAGATGGGAGCGGCTGGCCCGGCGGAACCTGAGCACGGAGCTCGACCTTCTGACGGCGTGAGGCGGGGGCGGGACAGGGGCAGGAGCAGGAGCAGGGACGAGACAGGAGCGGGGGCGCCGGGGTCCGGGGCGCACCTCACTCGCGTTCCTTACGTGCCGTTCTCGCGCGCCGCGTTCAGCGGCGCTCTCCCCGGCTGCGCGCGTTGGCCAGCGCCGTCCTGGCGGCCAGGCGTTCGCGCGGGGTGGCGGCTCGGGCGTCGGCCGGTGCGCAGTCCCACTCGCGTCCGCCCCCCGGCGGACGCAGCTGTACGTAGGGCCCTTCGTGCCCCATCACCTCCCCGATCCTGCCGATCCGGGTGTCGAACACATACGAACCCTTCGCCGGGAGCGTCACCGGGTACCTCGTCTCTCCGGTCGCGGACCTCACTGCGCCTCACCGCGCCTCACTGCGCCTCATCGCGCTCCGTGTCGACTTACTGGTTGTGTCTATATGGTGACGGTCCGGGGTTAGGCTTGACAGAGGGTGACATCCAACAACACCAGGTGCACAACAGGGAGTGGGCCATGCCGAAGCCGAAACAACTGGATCCGTCGCTTTCACCGAGGGCGCTGTACGGCGCTGAGCTGCGGTTCAAGCGGGAAAGCGCAGGGCTGACGCAGGCGGAGCTCGGGGCGCCGATGTTCGTGAGCGGGTCGTTCATCGGCCAACTCGAGTCGGGCGCACGGCGGATACAGGGGGAGTACGCACGGCGGATAGACGAGATCCTCGGCACGGACGGGTTCTTCGAGCGGAACGTCGAGGCCGCCCAGCGGTCCCGCTATCCGGAACACTTCGCGGACGCCGCCGAGTACGAGGCGATGGCGATCTCGATCAGGGAATACGCCCCGCTGCTCGTCCCGGGGCTGCTGCAAACGGAGGAGTACGCGCGGGCCGTGTTCCGGGCGGTGCACCCGGTCGCCCCGGAGGGGGTCATCGACGATTTACTGTCCGCGCGGCTGGACCGGGCCCGCGTCCTCGAGGATCCAACAACCCCCTTGTTCTGGGCGGTGCTCGACGAGAACGTGCTGCGCCGCCCCGTGGGCAGTCCGGCCGCCATGCACACCCAGCTCACTCATATCGCGGCACTCATGCGTCGGAATCGCGTCATCGTGCAGGTGCTGCCGTACGCGGAGGGCGCCCACGCGGCCCTCGAAGGTTCGCTCAAGCTGATGGCATTCGCAGATGCACCGCCCGTCGTGTACCTACAAGCCCTTGCAACAGGGCAAATGTTGGACGAGCCTTCGCATGTGGAACGGTATGGATTGGCTTACGATCTCGTCCGGGCCGCTGCACTGTCACCCGAAGCGTCCCTCGTACTGATCGAGTCGGCGGCGAAGGATCACCGAGATGGTTATTGATCAACACACGTTCCACCCCGCGCGGCACGGTGCCGTTCACGGGGCGGGCCACGGTGCGCACAGCACCGCGGCCCGCCGCCCGGCACACCGCGCGCTCGACCTCTCCACCGTCAGCTGGCACAAGAGCAGCTACAGCGGCGGCAGCGGCGGCGACTGCGTGGAGATGGGGCACGGCGCGCCGGGCGCGGTCCCGGTGCGCGACAGCAAGAACCCCTGGGGCCCGGCGCTCGTCCTGCCCCCGGCTGCCTGGTCGGCGTTTGTCACGGCCGTACGGGACGGCGTCCTGGAGCGGGCCGCGGACGCCTGAGCCGGGCTGTCGGCGGTCGGCGGTCGCGGCGGCGCGGATCACCGGGAATGTCAGGCGTGTTCACGCTGTTCATGCGTGTCATGCCTGTCCCTCCTGATCGCGCCGAACGCGCCCGTATGCCCATCGCCGTCTACATCCTCGGACTGTCCGTATTCGCCCTGGGGACCTCCGAGTTCATGCTCTCCGGGATCCTCCAGCCACTGGCCCGGGACATGCACGTCTCGATCCCCCGGGCCGGGCTGCTCGTCTCGGCGTTCGCGATCGGCATGGTGGTCGGCGCTCCGACGCTGGCCGCCGCCACGCTCCGCCTCCCGCGGCGCACGACGCTGATCGCGCTGCTCGCCGTCTTCGGCGTCGGACAGGTCGCGGGCGCGCTCGCGCCCTCGTACACGGTGCTCTTCATCTCCCGAGTGGTGAGCGCGCTGGCCTGCGCCGGGTTCTGGGCGGTCGGCGCGGCCGTGGCCGTCTCGCTCGTGCCGTTCACGGCGCGCGCCCGCGCCATGGCCGTGATGGTCGGCGGGCTGAGCATCGCCAACATCGCGGGCGTGCCGGCCGGCGCACTGCTCGGGCAGAGCGCCGGCTGGCGCGCCGCGTTCTGGGGCGTGGCGGTCCTCTCCGCGATCGGCCTCGTCGGCGTGGTCGCCCTCGTGCCGCGTACGGAGGTGCCTACGGGCGAGGACCGTCCGCAGCTCCGCCGGGAGCTGACGATCTACCGCGACAAGCAGGTCTGGCTCGCACTCACCGCCACCGCGCTGAACGGCGCCGCGGTCTTCGCCCTCTTTTCGTACCTCTCCCCGCTGCTCACCGACACCGCCGGGCTCGCCGAGAGCTGGGTGCCCACGGTGCTGGCGCTCTTCGGCGTGGGCGCGCTCATCGGTACCTACATAGGCGGCCGGATCGCCGACGCGCACCTCTTCCCGACCCTCTTCGGGGGCATCATCGCCTCCACCCTCGTACTGGCGGTGCTCGCGCTCACCGCGCACAACTCCGTTGCCGCGATCGCGCTGTCCCTGATGCTGGGCGTCACGGCGTTCACCACGGCCCCGGCCCTGAACGCCCGGATGTTCAACGTCGCCAACGCCGCGCCGACGCTGGCCGGCGCCACCACGACGGCCGCCTTCAACATCGGCAACACGCTCGGCCCGTGGCTGGGCGGCCTGGTCATCAGCGCGCACTGGGGCTACCCGGCCGTGGCATGGACCGGTGCCGCGCTGGCGGCTGCCGCCGTCGTCGCGACGGGCTTCGCCTTCCGGATCCAGCGCTCCACGGGCGCGGCCTCCCGGCTGGTCGCGTCCTCGGAGGAGCACCTCCTGCACGAGGCCGGCCGCCCGGACGAGGCCGCGGCGGACGACCGTAGCGCCACAGCGGACGACCGCAGCGCCGCGGCGGGCGGCAAGCGCCTCTGATCGAAGGCTCCGCGCAGCGGGCGGGGCGGCCCAGTTCAGCCGGTGCCGCCCCGCCTTGCTGGATCGGACCATACGAAAGCGGTCAGATCCGGCGGTTTTTCGGACGACGCAGACCCGCGGCCGTCAGGCGGCGCACCAGCTCCTTGCTGCCGATCTCGACCGCGCCCGCCCGTACGGCGTCGGCGTACCGTTCCGCCGGCAGGTCGTAGTGATCGCGCTCGAACGCCCGCCGCGGCGCGCCGATCCGGGCCGCGAAGGCGTGCAGCTCCTCGAACGACGCGTCGCTCACCAGATGCGACCACAGCCGGCCGTGCCCCGGCCAGGTCGGCGGATCGATGTAGATCGCCACGCCGCTCCCTCAGCTCCCCAGGGGCCCGGCGAGCGAGCCGACCCGGGCCACCGAGACGGCCGTCTTCGGGCAGACCCAGTGCGGGTCGGGCCCCAGCTCCGGCTCCACGTCCAGCGCGTGCGGGTCCCCGCCCTCGGTGCACACCGGGCACAGCGGCCAGCGGCCGTACCGCTCCAGCAGGGAATCCTGGACGTCCTGGGCGACGAGCCCGGCGACGAATTCGACGCCCTCCGGCCACTGCTCGACCCACCACCGCCGGTGCGCGACCGCGTCCTCCACCAGCGAGACGATGTCCGCGTCGGCGACATCGCCCGCCATCAGATCCGCGATCACCAGGGCCCGTGCGGCGTGCAGCGCCTGTTCCAACTCCATGTGCCCATTGTCGCGCGTACGCGCCGAAGTCCCACACGCGTTCCCGTCGTCCCGGCGTCGTCCCTGCGGCACGGAGTTGTCCACAGGCCACAGAGAGGTATTGACGCCACCGGTGACTGAAATTACTTTTCAGAGGTGAGCACCAGACTGAAGGAAACTTTCAGCGGCGCGGGTTCCGCCGCCCCGACCACGTCCGGCGCGACCTCCAGCGCGGCCTCCGGCGCCGCCCGGCGGCCGCAGCCGGAGCGGACCCCGCCCGCGCCCGCGGCCCTGGCCGCGAAGGTGCGGACGCTGGCGCCGTCCATGACCCGCTCCATGCAGCGGGTCGCGGAGACCGTCGCCGGCGACCCGGCGGGCTGCGCCGCGCTCACCGTCACCGCCCTCGCGGAGCGCACGGGCACCAGCGAGGCCACCGTCGTCCGCACCTCCCGCCTGCTCGGTTACCCGGGCTACCGCGACCTGCGGCTGGCGCTCGCCGCCCTCGCGGCCCAGCAGGCCGCGGGCCGCGCGCCCGCCGTCACGGCGGACATAGCGGTCGACGACTCGCTCACGGACGTGGTCACCAAGCTCGCGCAAGAAGAGCAGCAGTGCCTCGCCGACACCGCGGCCGCGCTGGACACCACCCAGCTGGAGGCGGCCGTGGGCGCGCTCGCCGGCGCCCGCAGGATCGATGTGTACGGCATCGGCGCCTCCAGCCTCGTCGGCCAGGACCTGGCCCAGAAGCTGCTGCGCATCGGCCTGATCGCGCACGCCCACTCCGACCCGCACCTCGCGGTGACCAACGCCGTGCAGATGCGGACCGGCGACGTCGCCGTCGCGATCACCCACTCCGGACGCACCACGGACGTCATAGAGCCGCTGCGGGTCGCCTTCGACCGCGGCGCGACGACCATCGCGGTCACCGGCCGCCCGGACGGCGAGATCGCCGCGTACGCCGATCACATACTGACCACGTCCACGGCCCGCGAGAGCGAGCTGCGCCCGGCGGCCATGTCCTCGCGCACGAGCCAGCTGCTCGTCGTCGACTGCCTCTTCGTCGGCGTCGCCCAGCGGACGTACGAAACGGCGGCGCCCGCCCTCTCCGCTTCGTACGAGGCCCTGGCGCACCGCCACTCCCCCCGCACCCGCTGACCGCCGCGCGCCCCGCCGCGA
Organism: Streptomyces sp. NPDC026301; assembly: GCF_055567935.1. Lineage (NCBI taxonomy): Bacteria > Bacillati > Actinomycetota > Actinomycetes > Kitasatosporales > Streptomycetaceae > Streptomyces > Streptomyces sp. NPDC026301. The sequence goes on from NZ_JBVHPN010000005.1 coordinate 291,472, forward strand.
GGCGGCACCGCCCCACCCGCTGACCGCCGCGAGGCGGCACCCCCCCGCCGCGAGGCGGCACCCCCACCCGCAGCCGTACTCGGAGAGCCCCCACGCCATGACTTCCACCGCTGACCACACCGCCCTGCGGGCCCAGCTGGACACCCTCACCACCGAGGCGTTCCGGCCGGAGCTCGCCGAGATCGACCGGCTGACCACCCTGGAGATCGCCCGCACGATGAACGGCGAGGACGCCACCGTCCCCACCGCGGTCGCGGAGCAGCTGCCGCGGATCGCCGCCGCCATCGACGGCATCGCCGCCCGCATGGCCCGCGGCGGCCGGCTGATCTACGCCGGGGCCGGCACGGCCGGGCGGCTCGGCATCCTGGACGCCAGCGAGTGCCCGCCCACCTTCAACACCGACCCCGAAGAGGTGATCGGGCTGATCGCGGGCGGCCCGCCCGCGATGATCACCGCCGTGGAGGGCGCCGAGGACAGCAAGGACCTGGCCGCCGCCGAGCTGGACGCGCTCGGCCTGACCGCCGAGGACACGGTGGTCGGCATCTCCGCCTCGGGCCGCACGCCGTACGCCATCGGCGCCGTCGAGCACGCCCGCGCCCAGGGCGCGCTGACCGTCGGCCTGTCGTGCAACGCCGGCTCCGCGCTCGCGGCCGCCGCCGACCACGGCATCGAGGTCGTCGTCGGCCCCGAGCTGCTGACCGGCTCGACCCGCCTGAAGGCCGGCACGGCCCAGAAGCTGGTCCTCAACATGCTCTCGACCATCACGATGATCCGGCTGGGCAAGACCTACGGAAACCTGATGGTCGACGTCCGCGCGTCCAACGACAAGCTCCGGGCCCGTTCGCGGCGCATCGTCGCGCTCGCCACGGGCGCGTCCGACACGGAGATCGAGGAAGCCCTCGCCGCCACCGACGGCGAGGTGAAGAACGCCATCCTGACCATTCTCGGCTCCGTGGACGGACCCACCGCGGCCCGCCTGCTCGCCGACTCCCGCGGCCACCTGCGCGCCGCCCTCCAAGCCGCCGCCCAGGAAAGCTGACCACCCGGCGCCCTCCTCCCCCGGGGAGGCGCCGCTGCCCCGCGCCCCCGCGGCGCATCCTCCGACAGAACAGCGCCTCGCACATGACCTCTGCATCTCCCCAGGGGAACTCCGGCTCCCCGGACAAGAACCGCGCCACCGCCGCCGCGCTCCTGCCCCTCGTGGGCGGCGCTGCCAACCTCACCTCCATCGCCCACTGCATGACCCGGCTCCGCCTCGGCATCAAGGACCGTTCGCTGGTCCAGGACGACGCGCTCAAGGCGCTGCCGGCCGTCATGGGGGTGGTCGAGGACGACACGTACCAGATCGTGCTCGGGCCCGGCACGGTCGCCCGCGTCACGCCCGTCTTCGAAGAGCTGGTCGAGGAGGAGCGGGCGGCCGGCGCGGACGGGCCGTCGCCCGCCCCGGCCGCCGGCCCGGACGGCGCGGCGCCCGGCTCCCCCGACTCCCCCACCACCGCCGACGAGCTGGCCGCTCAGGGCGCCGCCATCAAGGCACGCCGGAAGGCGGCGAACGCCACCCCCTTCAAGCTGTTCCTCCGCAGGATCGCGAACATCTTCGTCCCGCTGATCCCCGCCCTCATCGGCTGCGGCATCATCGCCGGCATCAACGGCCTGCTCACCAACCTCGGCTGGCTGCCCACGCTCGTCCCCGCGCTGGCCGCCATCGCCTCCGGCTTCATGGCCCTGATCGCGGTGTTCGTCGGCTTCAACACGGCGAAGGAGTTCGGCGGCACACCGATCCTCGGCGGCGCCGTCGCGGCGATCATCGTCTTCCCCGGCGTCGCGAACATCACCGCCTTCGGCCAGAAGCTCTCCCCCGGCCAGGGCGGCGTACTGGGCGCACTGGGCGCCGCGGTACTGGCCGTGTACATCGAGAGATGGTGCCGGAAGTGGGTGCCGGAGTCGCTGGACGTGCTCGTCACGCCGACCCTCACGGTCCTGTTCACCGGCCTGGTGACGATCTTCGGCCTGATGTACGCGGCGGGCGAGGTGTCCGCCGCGATCGGTACGGCCGCCAACTGGCTCCTCGCCCACGGCGGCGCGTTCGCCGGCTTCGTGCTCGGCGGCCTCTTCCTCCCGCTGGTGATGCTCGGCCTCCACCAGGCCCTCATCCCCATCCACACCACCCTCATCGAGCAGCAGGGCTACACCGTCCTGCTGCCGATCCTGGCGATGGCGGGCGCGGGCCAGGTCGGCGCGGCGATCGCGGTCTACCTCCGGCTGCCGCGCAACGGCTCGATCCGTACGACCATCAAGTCGGCGCTCCCCGCCGGCTTCCTCGGCGTCGGCGAGCCGCTGATCTACGGCGTCTCGCTCCCGCTCGGCCGGCCGTTCATCACCGCCTGCGTCGGCGGCGCGTTCGGCGGCGCCTTCGTCGGCCTGTTCAACCAGCTCGGCACGGCCGTCGGCTCCACCGCCATCGGCCCCTCCGGCTGGGCGCTCTTCCCCCTCCTCAAGGGCAACCACGACCTGGGCGCCACGGCCCTCATCTACGCCGTCGGCCTGCTCGCGGGCTATGTCGTCGGCTTCCTGGCCACGTACTTCTTCGGCTTCAGCAAGCAGCTGCTCGCCGACCTGAACACGGGCGCCGAGGAGGCGCAGGCCCCGCCCCCGGGTGAGGGCCGGCCGGGCACCCACGGCCCGGCCAAGGAGCCGGCGTCCGTCTGAGCCGGCGTCCGTCCGACCGACCGCCGAAAACGCCCGAGGGCGGCACCCCCGCGATGGGGGTGCCGCCCTTGGTCCGTACAGCGCTGAACAGCTGATCCGTTCCCGGAAGGGGTGGATCAGAAGTCCATGTCACCGCCCGGCATGCCGCCCGGGGCGCCGCCGGCGGCGGCCTTCTCCGGCTTGTCGGCGATGACGGCCTCGGTGGTGAGGAAGAGCGCCGCGATGGAGGCGGCGTTCTGCAGCGCGGAGCGGGTGACCTTGGCGGGGTCGATGATGCCCTCGGCGATCATGTCGACGTACTCGCCGGTCGCGGCGTTCAGACCGTGGCCGACGGCCAGGTTGCGCACCTTCTCCACCACGACGCCGCCCTCGAGGCCGCCGTTGACGGAGATCTGCTTCAGCGGGGCCTCCAGGGCCAGCTTCACAGCGGCGGCACCGGTGGCCTCGTCACCCTCGAGCTCGAGCTTCTCGAAGACCGAGGAAGCCTGCAGCAGGGCGACGCCACCGCCGGCGACGATGCCCTCCTCGACGGCCGCCTTCGCGTTGCGAACGGCGTCCTCGATGCGGTGCTTGCGCTCCTTGAGCTCGACCTCGGTCGCGGCACCGGCCTTGATGACCGCAACACCGCCGGCGAGCTTCGCCAGGCGCTCCTGCAGCTTCTCGCGGTCGTAGTCGCTGTCCGAGTTCTCGATCTCGGCGCGGATCTGGTTGACGCGGCCCTGAACCTGCTCGCTGTCACCGGCACCGTCGACGATGGTGGTCTCGTCCTTGGTGATGACGACCTTGCGGGCGCGGCCCAGGAGGTCCAGACCGGCGTTCTCGAGCTTGAGGCCGACCTCCTCGGAGATGACGGTGCCACCGGTGAGGATGGCGATGTCGCCGAGCATGGCCTTGCGGCGGTCACCGAAGCCCGGGGCCTTCACGGCGACGGACTTGAAGGTGCCACGGATCTTGTTGACGACCAGGGTCGACAGGGCCTCGCCCTCGACGTCCTCCGCGATGATCAGCAGCGGCTTGCCCGACTGCATGACCTTCTCCAGCAGCGGAAGGAGGTCCTTCACGTTGGAGATCTTGGAGTTGACGATCAGGATGTACGGGTCGTCGAGCGACGCCTCCATACGCTCCATGTCGGTGGCGAAGTACGCCGAGATGTAGCCCTTGTCGAAGCGCATACCCTCGGTGAGCTCGAGCTCCAGACCGAAGGTCTGGGACTCCTCGACGGTGATGACGCCTTCCTTGCCGACCTTGTCCATGGCCTCGGCGATGAGCTCGCCGATCTGGGTGTCGGCGGCGGAGATGGAGGCGGTGGAGGCGATCTGCTCCTTGGTCTCCACGTCCTTCGCCTGCTCCAGCAGAGCGGCGGAGACGGCCTCGACGGCGCGCTCGATGCCGCGCTTCAGAGCCATCGGGTTGGCGCCGGCCGCGACGTTGCGCAGGCCTTCGCGGACCAGGGCCTGGGCCAGGACGGTCGCGGTCGTCGTGCCGTCACCGGCGACGTCGTCCGTCTTCTTCGCGACCTCCTTGACCAGCTCGGCGCCGATCTTCTCGTACGGGTCCTCGAGCTCGATCTCCTTGGCGATGGAGACACCATCGTTGGTGATCGTGGGGGCGCCCCACTTCTTCTCAAGGACGACGTTGCGGCCCTTGGGGCCAAGGGTGACCTTGACGGCGTCGGCGAGCTGGTTCATCCCGCGCTCGAGACCGCGCCGTGCCTCCTCGTCGAACGCGATGATCTTGGCCATGTGAAGTGGTCCTCCCGGACAGGGGTGGATTGCTCCGGACCGCGCCCGCGCCCGCGACGGACGGTCTGCGTGCCGTGTGGTTCCTTGCCCCACCCGGCCTGCGGACCTCGCTGACCCGATCCAAGTTCTGTCACTCTCACTGGGAGAGTGCTAAGCCCAATGATTAGCACTCGACCCCTCCGAGTGCAAGCTTGGGAACAGAGAAGCGCCTCCGCACCCGCGCACAACGAGAGGCCCGTGCCCCCCTCAGGGGACACGGGCCTCCGTACGCTGCAGTCGGTCGGCGCTTCAGCCGGCCACGCGAACCATGTCCGCCTGCGGCCCCTTTCTGGCCCTGCGAGATCTCGAACTCGACCCGCTGACCTTCCTCAAGGGTGCGGTAACCGTCCATCTGGATCGCGCTGTAGTGGACGAAAACATCCGCACCACCGTCGACCGCGATGAAGCCGTACCCCTTCTCCGCGTTGAACCACTTGACGGTGCCCTGAGCCATTCCTAACTCCCCTATTGCTGGCCCTTGCGCAGGACCGCACTCCGCGGACCCGGGTCAGACCTCACCCCCAAGGAGGGTGTGCGCCGGAACGCGTCGACCGCCGCTGAATGTATCTGCACCGATGCCCAGCGCAACAGGTCAATCGGACGAGAATTCTGCCCACGACCATTCGCCGATTTACGGCGAAGTCTCAATAATTCTGGGCAAGCCGGGCCGGGCATAGCTCATCAACACGACAAAATGCGCACACAGTTTGGGCACATCTTGTCGCGTTCTCATATGCGTCAGGCACGCGCGCGAAGAGGATTCACCTCAACTGTATCGCCTTTAACGACATGGAATCGCCCCGTCCGCTTTCGCTGCGGACGGGGCGATTCCAGGAGTCGTATGCCGTCACCCACGAGACGGTGCACAGGGGGCGCACACGGGGCGCACAAAGGGGCGTGCGCCGGGCGACGAGAGGCTTTTCAGCAGCCGCCGGCCACCGCGGGGATGATCGAAACGCCGGCGCCGTCCGGAGTCGGCGTCTCCAGCCCCTGCTCGAAGCGCACGTCGTCGTCGTTGACGTAGACGTTCACGAAGCGGCGCAGCTTGCCGGTGTCGTCCAGGACGCGGGCCGCGATGCCGGTGTGGTTCTTCTCCAGGTCCGCGATGACCTCGGAGAGGTTCGCGCCCTCGGCGGAGACCTCGGCCTTGCCGTCGGTGTAGGTGCGGAGAATGGTGGGGATGCGGACGCTCACGCTCATGGGGTTCTTCTACCTTCCAGGTTCCGGGAAAACGAGTACAAAGGCTCCGCGGCGCGGCGGAGCGGGGAGGCGGCGCGGGCCCGCCGACGGGCCCGCCGGAACCCCACTACTTGTCGAGGCCGGCCTCGCGGAACGCGTCCAGGCTCGGGCGGATGGTCGCGGTCGGGCCGGTGGTCGGCGCCACGGCGTCCAGCGTCTTGAGCCCGTCGCCGGTGTTGAGGACGACGAGGGACTTCGCCGGGTCGATCTGCCCGTTCTCGATGAGCTTCTTGGTGACGCCGACGGTCACGCCGCCCGCGGTCTCCGCGAAGATGCCCTCCGTGCGGGCCAGCAGCTTGATCGCGTCCACGACCTGCTCGTCATTGACGTCCTCCACCGCGCCGCCGGTGCGGCGGGCGATGTCGAGCACGTACGGGCCGTCCGCCGGGTTGCCGATCGCCAGCGACTTGGCGATGGTGTTCGGCTTCTGCGGGCGTACGACGTCGTGGCCGGCCTTGAAGGCCGTCGAGACCGGCGAGCAGCCCTCGGCCTGGGCACCGAAGATCTTGTACGGCTTGTCCTCGACCAGGCCCAGCGCGATGAGCTCCTTCAGACCCTTGTCGATCTTCGTGAGCTGCGAGCCCGAGGCGATCGGGATGACCAGCTGGTCCGGGAGCTCCCAGCCGAGCTGCTCGCAGATCTCGTACGCGAGCGTCTTGGAGCCCTCGCCGTAGTACGGGCGGAGGTTGACGTTCACGAAGCCCCAGCCCTCGCCCAGCGGGTCGCCGATGAGCTCGGAGCAGAAGCGGTTGACGTCGTCGTAGTTGCCCTCGATGCCGACCAGGTCGCCACCGTAGACCGCGGCCATGACGACCTTGCCGGCCTCCAGGTCGTGCGGGATGAACACGCAGGAGCGGAAGCCCGCCCGGCGCGCCGCGGCGCCGACCGCGCCGGCCAGGTTGCCCGTGGAGGAGCAGGACAGGGTGGTGAAGCCGAAGGCGCGGGCCGCCTCGACGGCGATCGCCACGACGCGGTCCTTGAAGGAGTGCGTCGGGTTGCCCGAGTCGTCCTTCACGTACAGCCCGCCGGTGACGCCGAGCTCGGCGGCGAGGCGGTCGGCCTTGACCAGCTTGGTGAAGCCCGGGTTGAGGTTGGGCTTGTCGGCCACGTCGGCGGGGACGGGCAGCAGCGGCGCGTACCGCCAGATGTTGTTCGGACCGGCCTCGATCTGCTTCCTCAGGCCCTCGGGGTCGCCGCTCGGCAGGTCGTAGGCCACTTCGAGCGGCCCGAAACATTCCTGGCACGCGAAGATCGGACCGAGCGGGAAGCGCGTACCGCACTCGCGGCAGGACAGCGCGGCGGCGGGACCGAGGGTGACGGCGGAAGTGGTGCTTTCGGAAGCTTGCACAGCCATGGAGGCGAGGCCCTTTCTCCTCATCTTCCTCACGACGCACTTCGCCGTGAGACGGATTTGGCACCTTCCCTAGCCGGGAGCCTCGCGCGGCGGACATCAGCGTCCTGGCGGCAAGACCGGCTGGAGGGTTGCCGGGGCTTCAACGGGCCGTATCCCTCTGCCCCTCTGGATGAGCGGTATGGCCTGTGTACGAAACACAGGCGTTTGTTCAGCGGTGACCCCGGCATGCGGTGGTCATCCGCGTTGTTCAAGACTGTAACCGAAGGGGTGGACGGTTGAGATAGCCGTCCGAACCGCGAGATGGCTCACACCGCGTAGCAAGATGGCTCACGCGCGTAGCAGAAGGAGACGGATTCGTGCTGGAAGAGGTGGAGCGCTGGCTGGCCGGCCGCTCATGGTCAGCCGCCGACCGATCGCTCGACCAGCTGCTGGCAGCGAAGAGCCGTACGGGGCAGACGGTCAGCGTAGTGCTGCCGGCGCTCGACGAGGAAGCCACGGTCGGCACGATCGTGGAGATCATCCGCCGCGACCTGATGTCCGCCGCGGTGCCGCTGGTCGACGAGCTGGTCGTGGTGGACTCCGGCTCCACCGACCGCACGGCCGAGGTCGCGGCCGCCGCGGGCGCCCGGGTCGTGCACCGCGACGCGATCCTGCCCCGGCTGGCGACGGTGCCCGGCAAGGGCGAGGTGCTGTGGCGCTCGCTGCTGGCCACCAGCGGCGACATCGTCTGCTTCGTCGACGCCGACCTGCGCGAGTTCTCCGCCGACTTCGTGTCCGGGATCGTCGGGCCGCTGCTGACCGAGCCGCGGGTGCAGTTCGTGAAGGCGATGTACGACCGGCCGCTGGGCGAGGGCGCCGGCGGCCCCAAGGGGGGCCAGGGAGGACGGGTCACCGAGCTGGTGGCCCGCCCGCTGCTCAATCTGCACTGGCCGCAGCTGGCCGGTTTCGTCCAGCCGCTGGGCGGCGAGTACGCGGCCCGCCGTTCGCTGCTGGAGCGGCTGCCCTTCCCCGTCGGGTACGGCGTCGAACTGGGCCTGCTGGTCGACGCGCTGCACACGGTCGGCCTGGACGCGCTGGCGCAGGTCGACGTGGGCGTGCGCAAGCACCGGCACCAGGACGGGCAGGCGCTCGGCCGGATGGCAGCGGCCATCTACCGCACCGCCCAGCTGCGGCTGGCACGCGGGCACCTCGTACGGCCCCGGCTCACCCAGTTCGACCGCGGTGCGGAGGGCGGCTTCGTCCCGCGGACGACCGACGTGGACACCGAGGAGCGGCCGCCGATGCGCGACATACCGGAGTACGCGGAACGGCGCGCGGCATGAGGGGACGCGGCGCCCGACGTGCGGCTGCGCCCTCGATGCGCTCCCGGCCGTACGTTTGAGCGGATCTGTGGCGGGTTAGGTCATCGGCATGGTCTCCTCCAGCTCAGGTGCCCAGGTTCTCGTCGCGTCCAACCGCGGTCCGGTCTCCTACGCCTTGGGCGAGGACGGCACGCTGACGTCCAAACGCGGCGGCGGCGGGCTGGTCTCCGGCCTGTCGGCCATCGGCCCGGACGCCGGGGCCGTGTGGGTCTGCGCCGCGCTCGGCGACGGCGACCGGGAGGCGGCGCGCCGGGCCGCCGCCGACGGCGACGGACTGCTGGACCCCGGCGACACCGGCGGGCAGTCCGTCCGGATGCTGGACATCGCGCCCGAGGTCTTCGCGGACGCGTACAACGGCGTCGCCAACTCCGTGCTGTGGTTCATCCACCACCTGCTGTACCAGACGCCGCTGGAGCCGGCGTTCGACGCGGACTTCCGCGGCCAGTGGGCGTCGTACGAGGCGTACAACGCCGCCTTCGCGGACGCGCTCGCCGCGGCCGCCGCGCCCGGCGCCGCCGTCCTCGTGCAGGACTACCACCTCACGCTGGTCCCGGGGCTGCTCCGCGAGCGCCGCCCCGACCTGCGCATCGGCCACTTCTCGCACACCCCTTGGGCGCCGCCGGACTACTTCCGGCTGCTGCCGGACGACGTGGCGGCCGAGGTGCTGCGCGGCATCCTGGGCGGCGACCGGGCGGCGTTCCTGACCCACCGCTGGGCCGCGGCGTTCGCGGAGTGCTGCGCCGCGGTGCTGGGCGCCGAGGTCGCCCGGGACGGGGAGGCGGGCCTGCGCGTCACGTACGAGGGCCGGACCACCCGGCTCGGGGTGCACGGCCTGGGCGCCGACGCGGACTTCCTGCGCGAGCGCTCCCGGCAGCCGGACGTCGACGAGCGGTTGGCGGACCTGCGCGAGCAGATCGGTACCGGGGAGGACGGCGCGCCGCGGAAGACGGTCGTGCGGGTGGACCGCACGGAGCTGTCGAAGAACATCGTGCGCGGCCTCCAGGCGTACCGGCGGCTGCTGACCGACCGCCCCGAGTGGCGCGGCCGGGTGGTGCACATAGCGTTCGCCTATCCCTCGCGGCAGGACCTGGCGGTGTACCGGCAGTACACCGAGGAGGTGGGGCGGCTGGCGGAGGAGATCAACCACGAGTTCGGCACGGACGGCTGGCTGCCGGTCGTGCTGCACGTCAAGGACGACTTCGCGCGCTCCCTGGCCGCCTACCGGCTCGCCGACGTCGCGCTGGTCAACCCCATCCGCGACGGCATGAACCTCGTCGCGAAGGAGGTGCCGGTGGTGTCCGAGGCGGGCTGCGCGCTGGTCCTCTCCCGGGAGGCCGGGGCCTGCGCGGAGCTGTCGGAGGACGCGCTGGTGATCAATCCGTACGACATCGGGGGCACGGCGGAGGCGCTGCACGCGGGGCTGACGATGCCGCGGGACGAGCGCGCGGAGCGCACGAAGCGGCTGGCGGCGGCGGCGACGGCGCTGCCGCCGGCGCAGTGGTTCCTGGACCAGCTGCGGGACCTGCGGGGCTGAAGCCGGGCGGTTCCGGGCTGCCCCGGGCGGTCCGTTGCCGGCTGGCCCGCCGTTGTGGTTGCTCGCGCAGTTCCCCGCGCCCCTGGGGCTGCGCCCCTGCGGGGCGCGCCCTCAGGCGTGCGTCGCCAGCGCCTCCGCCAGCCCCGTCAGCAGTTTCACGACCCCGGGTGGGCCCGGTACGACCAGGTCGGCGTGGGCCGCCAGTTCCTCGGCGCCCTCGCCCACCGTTGCCGAGCTGCACACCAGTACTCCGGGCAGGCCCTCGGCGCGCAGCGCGTCGACGGCGGCGTAGGCGGCCAGGTCCCCGAGGTCGTCGCCCGCGTAGAGGACCGCGCCGGCGCCCACCTCGCGGACGTACGACGTGAGCGCGACGCCCTTGTCGACGCCGGGCGGGCGCAGCTCCAGGACGAAGCGGCCGGGCTCGACGATCAGGCCGTGCCGCTCGGCGAGCGCGGCCAGCGGCGCGCGCAGCGCCTCGAAGGTGCCCTGCGGGTCGGCGGTGCGGCGGGTGTGCACGGCGACGGCCCGGCCACCCTTGGTCTCGATCGCGGTGTCGACCGGCCCGCCCTGCCAGGCTCCGGAGCCCTCCAGGAGGCCGGGCAGCTCGGCGGTCGCGGCGGCGACCCCCGGCGGCGGCGCGGGCGCCTCGATCCGGCCGGTGGCGGCCTCCCAGCGCTCCGCGCCGTAGTGCCCGAGGACGACGAGGTGGTCCAGGCCGGCCACGTCCGCGAAGCCGCCGAGCCGGACGGCCGTCTGCGCCGGGCGGCCGGTGATCACCACGACGGAGCGCAGCAGCGGGGCGAGGCGGGTGAGCGCCCGGACGACGCCGGGGTGGGCGCGGGCCTGCTCGGGGTCGGGGACGATGCCGGCGAGGGTGCCGTCGAAGTCGAGCGCGACGACGGCGTCGGCGGGCCGGGCGAGAAAGCCGGCCAGGCCCGCACGGCCCGCTTCGGTCTTCGGCTGCGCGAGGGGGTTCTCGGGGCTGCCCATGGGGCCGAGCCTATCGGTGGGGCGGGGCATACGGGGGGCGCATACCGCGATCCGTGGGCCGTCAGCGGCGGGCCCGGCGCTCCTCCCGCACCCGCCGCAGCCGGTTCACCGTCACGGGGTCGTGGGCGAGCGCGCGCGGGTCGTCCAGGAGGGCGTTGAGCAGCTGGTAGTAGCGGGTCGGCGAGATGCCGAGCCGCTCGCGTATCGCGCGCTCCTTGGCGCCGGGCCCCGCCCAGGAGCGGCGCTCCACGGCGAGCACGGCCTCGTCGCGCGCTGACAGCCGCTCGGACGGCGATTCGGGGACCACACGACCACGATAGCCCGGCGGTACGACATCCCTACTGATCACCCGGCCGGGCGGCCGCGGGGGCGGCCCGACGGGCGTCACTGCGTCGCGTTGTCCGCCTCATTGGCGGTGTTCTGGATGTCGGTGAGCACCGCCGCGGGGTCGCCGTTCTTCCCGACCGCGCCGCCCATATTGGCCTTGATGGTCTTGCTGACCAGCGGCCAGGAGGTCTTGTCGGCGGGGTAGAACTCCGCTTCCGGCAGCTGCTTCAGGAAGCCGTGCAGCTTCTTGTACTTGTCGTCCACGAGCATCTTCTGGGAGGCGGAGACGGTGACGGGCAGCAGGCCGTAGTCGCCGGAGAACCGCATGACGTTGTCCTGGTTGTAGACGAAGTCGAGGAACTGGCCGATCTGGGCGCGGTGTCCGTGCTGCTTGAAGCCCATCATCCAGTCGGCGACGCCCATGGTGGACTTGGCCGGGCCGGTGATGCCGGGGAGCGCGACGGTGCCGTAGTCGATGCCCTTGGCCTTGGCCTGCTGCATCAGCGTGGGGTGGCCGTTGAGCATGCCGGCCTGGCCGCTCGCGAAGGCGTTGAAGCCGTCCTGCCGGTTGAGCTTCGCGGGGTCGGTGCCGGTCAGGCCCGGGGCGACGAGGTTGTCCTTGACCCACTTGAACGTGCGGACGTTCTGCCGCGAGTCGATCGTGTACTTGCCGATGGAGTCGGTGTAGCCGCCGCCCCCGCTCAGCATCCAGATCATGGTCTCGGCCTGGGTCTCCTCGGGGCCGAGCGGCAGCGCGAAGGGGATCTTCACGCCCGCGGCCTTCAGGAGCTGCGCGTCCTGCTTGATGTCGGACCAGGTCTTGGGCGGGCTCGCGATGCCGGCCTGCGCGAAGAGCTTCTTGTTGTAGAAGAGGCGGCGCGTGCTGGCCCCGAAGGGCATGCCGTACTGGACGCGGTGGTACTCCCCCGCGTCCGCGAGGCCGGGCGTGAAGTCCGCCTGGGTGCTGATGGAGAGCAGGTCGTCGGCGCTGTAGAGCTTGCCCTCGGCGGCGTAGTCGGCGTAGGCGCCGATCTGGGCCATGTCGGGGGCGTTGCCGGCCTTGACCCGCTTCTCGACCTCCTTGTCGACGTCCTTCCAGCTGTAGACGTCGACGTCGACCTTGATGTGCGGGTGCTTGGCCTCGAAGGCCTCGACCACGTCGTGCCAGTAGTGCTTGCTGGAGTTGGCGGAGCTGTCGCCGTAGTCGGCGGCGACCAGCTTCAGGGTGACGTCGTCGTCGCCGACGGGGCCGCCGGAGCAGGAGGCCAGCGCCAGTGTCATGGCCGTCGCGATACCCGCCGCCGCCAGGCTCTTGTAGCGTCGCTGTACTGCCATTGCTGCCCTGTTCCGCCCTTTGAGTCCAGATGTGCACTACGTTCCGGGACGCGCCGCGGCGGTGGGGATCACCCCCCGACGGGCGCTGAGCTGCGAGTCTGCCCCGCACACCGTCACAAGGTCTACACCAAACCAGGTATCCATTTCGCATCAGCGAACCGGAATGCGAGCCTCCTCCATAGCGCCACCCGGCCGTCCCGCGCCCGCGACGCGCCGACGACCGGCCGGCGGCACGCCCGCGGCCCGCCGCCCAACTCCCCGTACACAGCGCGTGAACCGGCCTTCCGCCCCGGCGCCCGGGCACCGACACCGCAGTGGACTAGACCTCTCGGGGCGTCTCGCGGGAGACTGTGCCGCGTGAGACATGTCATCGCGCTCGATGTGGGCGGCACCGGGATCAAGGCCGCACTCGTCGGTACGGAGTCGTCGTCCTCCGACGGCACGCCGGTCCGGCCCCCCGTCCTGCTGCACGAGGCACGCCGCGCCACCGGACGCGAGCGCGGCCCCGAGGCGGTGGTCGAGACGATCCTCGACTTCGCCGCCGAGCTGCGCGACCTGGGTGCGCGGCGGTACGGCGTCCCCGCGGCGGCGGCCGGCGTCGCCGTCCCCGGCATCATCGACGAGGCCGCCGGCACCGCTGTGTACGCCGCCAACCTCGGCTGGCGGGACGTCCCGCTGCGCGCCCTGCTCTCGGAGCGGCTCAGCGGCGTCCCCGTGGCGCTCGGCCACGACGTGCGCACCGGCGGGCTCGCCGAGGGCCGGATCGGCGCCGGCAAGGGCGCTGACCGGTTCGTCTTCCTGCCGCTGGGCACCGGCATCGCGGCCGCCATCGGCATCGGCGGCCGGATCGAAGCCGGGGCGCACGGCAGCGCGGGCGAGATCGGGCACATCGTCGTACGCCCCCAGGGCGCGCCGTGCCGCTGCGGGCAGCGCGGCTGCCTGGAGACGCTGGCCTCCGCGGCCGCCGTCGGCCGGGCCTGGGCCGCCGCCTGCGGTGACCCGGACGCCACGGCGGCGGACGCCGCCAAAGCGGTCGAGTCCGGCGACCCGCGGGCCGCGGCCGTGTGGCAGGAGGCCGTCGACGCGCTGGCGGACGGCCTGGTCACCTGCCTCACGCTGCTCGATCCGCGGGTCCTGATCATCGGCGGCGGGCTCGCCGAGGCGGGCGACACGCTGTTCGCGCCTCTGCGGGAGGCGGTCCGGCGGCGGGTTACGTTCCAGCCGCTCCCCCCGATCGTTCCGGCGGCGCTCGGGGACGCCGCCGGCTGCCTGGGCGCAGGACTGCTGGCCTGGGATCTTCTCTCCACGGAGGTAACTGCCTGATGGCGGACCGAACCATCCTCAGCGGCGCCCGGGTGGCGCTGCCCGCGGGCGTCGTCGACGGCCTCACCCTCACGGTCGACGGGCACCGGCTCGCCGTGGGCCCCGCGGCCGGCGGCACCGCCGTCGACCTGTCCGGGCATCTGATCGTCCCCGGCTTCGTGGACATGCACGTACACGGCGGAGGCGGCGGCTCCTTCTCCTCCGCCGACCCCGAGGAGTGCCTGAAGGTCGCCGACACCCACCGCCGCCGCGGCACCACCTCCATGGCCGCCTCCACCGTCACCGGCGACCTGGCCGACCTGGCCCGGCAGGCGGCCGTGCTGTCCGAGCTGGTCGAGCAGGGCGAGCTGGCCGGCATCCACTTCGAGGGCCCGTTCCTCTCGGCGCACCGCTGCGGCGCCCACCAGCCCGAACTGCTGCGCGACCCGGACCCATCGGCCGTACGCAAGCTGGTCGACGCGGCCCGCGGCACGGCGAAGATGATGACGCTCGCGCCCGAGCTGCCCGGCGGCCTGGACTCCGTACGCCTGCTGGCCGACTCCGGCGTCATCGCGGCCATCGGCCACACCGACTCCACGTACGACGCGACGCGCGCGGCCATCGACGCGGGCGCCACCGTCGCCACGCACCTCTTCAACGCCATGCCGGGCCTGAACCACCGCGACCCGGGCCCGATCGCCGCGCTCCTGGAGGACGAACGGATCACCGTCGAGCTGATCAACGACGGCACCCATCTGCACCCGTCCGTACTGGAGCTGGCGTTCCGTCACGCGGGCGCCGAACGCGTCGCGTTCATCACCGACGCGATGGGCGCGGCCGGCATGAACGACGGCATGTACCCGCTCGGCCCCATGGAGGTCGAGGTCAAGGACGGTGTCGCGCGCATCCACGGCGGCCCCACGGCCGGCTCGATCGCGGGCTCCACGCTCACCCTGGACCGCGCGTTCAAGCGGGCCGTCACGATCGACGGGCTCGGCATCGAAGCGGCCGTACAGGCCCTGTCCGCCAACCCCGCCCGGCTGCTGGGCATCGACGACCGGACCGGCTCCATCGAGCCCGGCAAGGACGCCGACCTGGTCGTACTGGACGCGTCGTACGACCTGGTGGGCGTCATGCGCAGGGGCGAGTGGGTGGTACGCCCACCGCAGGCGGGGTAAGGAAACAGGTGCGGACGGTCCGGGCGGCACCCCGCCCGGACCAGGGCGCGTCTGCCGGCGGGCCGGTCCGAAAGACACGCACTGGGCCGATTGGTCCGCATCCGCGGCCCGGGCGGCACCCGCGCCCTGTGCCAACTGCCGTCAGCGATGGCATGATCGCTCGCGCACTCGTCCGTAACCGGCCGCTCACCACGGCCGTCCGACCACTGCGCGGGAGGGGGAACCATGATCCTCACGGTCACGCTGAACGCCGCACTCGACATCACCTACCGGGTACCGCGGCTCCGCCCGCGCGGCACCAACCGGGTGACCGAGGTGTCCGAACGCCCCGGCGGCAAGGGCCTGAACGTCGCCCGGGTGCTCGCCGCCCTGGGCCATGACACCGTCGCCACCGGATTCGCCGGCGGCGGCACCGGCGACGCGCTGCGCGCCATGCTCGCCCAGGAGACCGGCGTCACCGACGCGCTGGTACCGATCGGCAGCGCCACCCGGCGCACCGTCGCCGTCGTGGACACCGCGGGCGGCGACACCACTCAGCTCAACGAGCCGGGCCCCACCGTCTCCCCCGCCGAGTGGGACGCCTTCCTCACCACGTACCGCGAACTCCTCGACGACGCGCAGGCGGTGGCCCTGTGCGGCAGCCTGCCGCCCGGCGTGCCGGTGGACGTGTACGCCCGGCTCACCCGTACGGCCCGCGCGGCCGGCGTCCCCGTCCTCCTCGACACCAGCGGCGAGCCGCTGCGCCGCGGCCTCGCGGCGCGGCCCGACCTCGCCAAGCCCAACGCCGCCGAGCTGGCGTCGCTGACCGGGCACAACGAGCCGCTGCGGGCCGCCAGGGACGCGCGCCGCCGGGGCGCGCACACGGTCGCGGCCTCGCTCGGCGCGGACGGCATGCTCGCGGTGACCGCGGACGGCTCCTGGCAGGCCGCGCCGCCGCAGCGGATCGCGGGCAACCC
Organism: Streptomyces sp. NPDC026301; assembly: GCF_055567935.1. NCBI lineage: Bacteria > Bacillati > Actinomycetota > Actinomycetes > Kitasatosporales > Streptomycetaceae > Streptomyces > Streptomyces sp. NPDC026301. The sequence goes on from NZ_JBVHPN010000005.1 coordinate 307,538, forward strand.
CACGGGAGCGGGCGACTCGGCGGTGGCCGGACTGCTGTCCGGCCTGGTGGAAGGGCTGTCCTGGCCGGACCGGCTGGTCCGCGCGGTGGCCCTGTCGGCGGCGACGGTACGCGCCCAGACCGCGGGCGAATTCGACCGCGCGACGTACGGGGAACTGCTGGACCAGATCAAGGTCAGGGAGGGCCCGGCGGCCGCGTGAGCGGCCTGCCACGCGGCTACGGCTTGGTGACCTGACCCGCCTTCAGCCACACCTGATCAAGGTTGAAGTCGCACTGGTTCCCCTGCTCGCAGGAGATCTTGATCGTGTTGGTGCCCTTGGTGAGGTCGACCCAGGCGAAGGTCCGGGTCCAGCCCTTCTCCCAGTCGCCTTCCTTGGCCCCCGCGAAGTTCTTCATGTTGAGCTTCGAGTCGCGGGCCTTGCCGTTGATCGACAGCGTCGAGTCGGCGTCCTTGCCCGGCACGCCGTACCCCACGAAGACGGTGTACTGGCCGTCCTTGGGCACGTCCAGGTTCCAGGTGGCGGCGGCACCCGGCGTGTTCATGCCGGTGACGTACAGACCGCCGGCCGAGCGGGCGCCCGGGATGTCCTTGGCGGTGGTCGCCGTGCCGTCCAGCCGCAGGCTGCCCGCGTCGGCCTTGGGCAGGTCGAGCTCGGCGGGCTTGCCGGACGGCTTCTCGCTCGGCTCCTGGCTCTGACCGGTGGACGTGCCGGCACCGCCGGCCTCGTCGGGCTTCTTCTCGTCGCTGTTGGAGATCATCGCGACGCCGATGCCGACGCAGACCACGGCGACCACGGCGATGGCGCCGATGAGCAGGCCGTTGCGGTTGCGGCGCGGGCCCTGGTCACCGGCGCCGGCACCGTGCCCCGCAGGGCCCGCCGGGCGCTGGCCACCGTTCGGCAGCGTCTCGGGCGCCGCGTAGTGCGCGTTCTGCCGGCCGTACGCCTGCTGCTGCGCCTGCTGGCCGTACTGCTGCTGGCCGTACTGGCGCTCGCCGACCGCGCGCACCTGGTTGTACGACCTCCTGGGAACGCCCGGCTGCCGCACCGCCGCGCCGTCGCCCGCCGATCCCTGCGCGCCTGCCTCGCCGCCCTCCGAGCGGTAGAGGTAGCCGAAAGGATCGTCGTTCTCCGGCGTGTCCGTGCCGTTACTACCGGCCGTCATTCCGCGTCACTCCCCAGCGGTCTTGCAAACTGATGTCTACGTGATTGTGAGGCCCCCGGCGGCCAGCGCCGCATCGGCGCAGCCTACCCGGTGCGGAGCCGCGTACGCCGGTTCCGTACGGCCACAAGATCACTACAGCACGGTGAACAGCGGGCGCCCGGCGGGGTCGGCGGCGGTCAGCGCGGTGCGGGCGGCCTCCGGCGGGCCGGAGGTGTCATCGGACACATGGCCTGCCGAGGGGCGAAGGACGGCGCGAAGGGGCTGCCGGGGGCGCAAAGCGGTGGGCAGGGGCTGCCGGGGACGCAGGCGCGCCCGCTCCTCCGGGCGCCCGCCGCTCAGCTCACCCGCCGCTCAGCTCACCCGCCGGTTCGCCTTCGAGCGGGACCGCTTCTCGACGTACATCCGCTGGTCGGCGGATTGCAGGACCTCCTCGGCCGACATCCCGCAGCCGGCCCAGCCGATGCCGAAGCTGGCGCCGACCCGTACGGCCCGGCCGTCCACCCGGATCGGCGGGATGATCGCGTTCCGCAGGCGTACGGCCAGGTCCTCGGCGTCCGCCTTGCCCAGCCCGTCCGCCAGCACGACGAACTCGTCACCGCCGAGCCGGGCGACCGTGTCCCCGTCCCGTACGCCGTTGGTCAGCCGCCGGGCGACCTCGATGAGCACCGCGTCACCGGTGTGGTGCCCGAACCGGTCGTTGATCGATTTGAAGCCGTCCAGGTCGCAGAAGAGCACGGCCAGCCCCTTGGCGCCGTCGTCCTCGGGCCCGTCCGACGGCGCGACCGCGTGGACATGACTGTCGTACGTGGCACTCGTACGGGAGAGGTGGAAGCCCTCGAACGTCTCGGCGCCGCCGTCCGGCAGGAAGCCGTGCCCGTCGTCCTCCCCGCCGACCGCCGAGGCGAACGCGTCCGCCTCGTCCGTGCCCGGCGGCCGCGAGCACAGCCGGGCGCTGAGCCGGGTCCGCAGCTCGGCGCTGTTGGGCAGGCCGGTCAGCGCGTCATGGCTGGCGCGGTGGGCGAGCTGCAGCTCGTGCCGCTTGCGCTCCTCGATGTCCTCGACGTGCGTGAGCAGGAAGCGCGGGCCGTCGGCGGTGTCGGCCACGACGCTGTTGCGCAGGCTCACCCAGACGTACGAGCCGTCCCGGCGGGCCAGCCGCAGCTCGGCGCGGCCGCCCTCCGCCGAGGTCCGCAGCAGCGTCCCGATGTCCTCCGGATGCACCAGGTCGGAGAACGCGTACCGGCGCATCACGGACGCCGGCCGCCCCAGCAGCCGGCACAGCGCGTCGTTCGTCCGCAGCAGCCGGCCGTGCTGGTCGCCGCCCATCTCGGCGATGGCCATGCCGCTCGGCGCGTACTCGAATGCCTGCCGGAAGCTTTCCTCGCTGGCCCGCAGCGCCTGCTGCTCGCGCTCCAGCCGGACCAGCGCACGCTGCATGTTTGCCCGCAGCCGGGCATTACTGATCGCAATCGCGGCCTGGAAAGCGAACATCTGCAACGCCTCGCGTCCCCAGGCACCCGGACGCCGGCCGTTGCGCGGCCGGTCGACGGAGATCACGCCGAGCAGGTCGCCGCCACCCGAGGAGGCCGCGTACATGGGTGCGAAGAGGCGGTCCATCGGATGCCACTCGTCCGGGAAGCGCGGCGCGGGCCCGGAGGTGTGCCACTGGGGGACATCGTCGTCGTCCAGCACCCAGCCCTGGGTGTACGGGATGAAGCAGAGGTCGCCCCAGCGCTCCCCCATGGCCAGCCGGCGCTCCCAGGACTCCCTGGAGCCGACGCGGCCGGACAGCAGCGCCTCGGCGCCCGCGCTTCCGGCGACCGCGGCCACCACGAGATCGCCGTCGGGCCGTACGAGATTGACCGCGGCGAGCTCATAGCCCAGCCCGCCGATCGCCCCGTCGGCGACGGCCTGCAGGGTGTCCGCAAGGCTGCGTGCGGTGTTCAGGTCGGCGACCACTTGGTGCAGCTGCCGCAGGGTCGCAAGACGGACGTACGGCTCCGACTCGGTCTCCATCGCTCGCTCTCCCTGAGACCTCGACAGCAACTCCAGGCTTCTTGTCGTCCTCTAGTCGTCCGATTGCCACGGCCACTGAATCACAGTGAGCTGTACACCCGGTACACAGGGTCAACAATTACCCCTTGCTGTGACTCAAGTCACAGAACACGCCGCGAAGTTACGGAGCCCGTCCGAAGCCCCTTCCGGGCCTTTTCGCCCCCTTCCCCGACGTCCACTTCGTCACCTTCTTCGACGCATTCGTAAACTTCCTGTACGCAAATTCCGCCCCCTGGCCCCCGCGGACTCCGTCGCGGGTCCTAGGACGCGGCTGGTCCCAGGGGCCGATGCGGGCCGCCCGCGGTCCCGTTTAGCGTTCATGACGTGTTCACGAACAACCCTGCCGCCGCCGTCACCGACCCGCACACCGGATCCGCCCGGGATGCCGGGCCGCGGACGGGCCCGGAGCCGAGCCCGCCGCCGGAGACCAGCCCTGATCCGGAGATGATCCCGCATGCTGGTGGGGTGAGTGCCGACGAGTTCCGTGCCGCCCTGTCCCGGCTCGCCGCCGGGGTCGTACTGATCACCGCCCTCGACCCGGAGGACGATCCGGCCGACGGTGACGACCCTGCCGACGAGGACGACCCGGCAGGGGACGACCTTCCGGTCGGTGAGGACGCGGGGATGACCGCCACGGCGTTCATGTCCGTCTCGCTCGACCCGCCGCTGGTGATGGTGAGCGTCCGCAACGATTCACGGATGGACGACATCCTGGAGCGGCAGCCCCTGTGGGCCGTCTCGGTCCTGACGGAGGGCCAGCGCAACATCGCCGGCCAGTTCTCCATGAAGGGCCGCCTCAGCGACCGCCTGCTCTTTGCGGGCGTCCCGCACGTACGGGGCGAGAAGACCGGCGCCGCACTGGTGAAGGGCGCCCTCGCCACGATGGAGTGCCGCACGGAACAGCGCGTCGTGGCCGGCGATCACACCCTCGTCATCGGCCGCGTACTGACCGCCCACACCCCGAACATCGAGAGCAACCCGCTGACGTACTTCCGGGGGCGGTACCGGAAGCTGGGGTAGGGCCAGGTCCTTGCGGTACTCACGGGCCGGGGCAGGGCCCGGCGGGGTCCGGCCCTGTCCTGGGCCCGGTCAGTGCCAGTCGCGGCTCAGTGCCAGTCGCGGCCCGAGCGGCCGCGCTTGGTGTCGCCGCGCTGCTTCTTCTCGCGCAGCCTGCGCTCATTGATGCCGCGCGGGATCCGCGTCTTGCGGCGTGCCTTCGGCGGCGGCGCGGACGCCTCCGCCAGCAACGACGCGAGCCGGACCGCGGCCGTCTCGCGGTTGCGCCACTGGGAGCGGTGCTCGGACGCCCGTACGGACACCACGCCACCGTCGATCAGCCGCCCGCGCTCCTCCAGCCGCTGCAGCGCGCGCTCCTTCCAGACCTCGGGCAGCGCATCGGTCGCGGCCAGGTCGAAGCGCAGCTCCACCTGGCTGTCGGAGGTGTTGACGTGCTGGCCGCCGGGCCCGGAAGACCGTGAGAAGCGCCAGACGAGCTCCGACTCCGGGAGGACGACCGAACCGCGGATGACATAGGGCCCGGACATGCCCCCATGATCCCGCGTCCGGCCCCGTTCCGTCACCCGCATTTCGGCAGCCGCGCGAACGGCGCCGACGGGGACGGCGTCAGGGCTTGGCAAAGAAAGTAAAGGAAGCTGGAACCTCCTGGTCCCCGGCTGACGTTGTGCAGGGTGACGGTAGCTTCGTCCGGAGTACGGAGCCCGATGATTCGACGAGGAAAGGGCACTCCCATGGCTGTAAGCCTGTCCAAGGGCGGCAACGTCTCGCTCACCAAGGAGGCTCCGGGCCTGACCGCCGTCACGGTCGGCCTCGGCTGGGACGTCCGCACCACCACGGGCACGGACTTCGACCTCGACGCGAGCGCGATCGCGGTCAACCCGAGCGGCAAGGTCTTCTCGGACCAGCACTTCGTGTTCTTCAACAACAAGGCCACGCCGGACCAGTCCATCGTGCACACCGGTGACAACGTCACCGGCCAGGGCGAGGGCGACGACGAGCAGATCAACGTCAATCTCGCCGCGCTGCCCGCCGACGTCGAGAAGATCGTCTTCCCGGTCTCCATCTACGACGCCGAGAACCGCAGCCAGAACTTCGGCCAGGTGCGCAACGCCTTCATCCGCATCGTCAACCAGGCCGGCGGCGCCGAGATCGCCCGCTACGACCTCAGCGAGGACGCGGCCACCGAGACCGCGATGGTCTTCGGCGAGCTCTACCGCAACGGCGCGGAGTGGAAGTTCCGCGCCGTCGGCCAGGGCTACGCCTCGGGCCTGGTCGGCATCGCCCAGGACTTCGGCGTCAACGTCTGATCACGCTGACGAAAGGCCGTCCGACCTGCCGTTGAGCGGGTCGGGCGGCCTTTGCTGTCCGCATATGGCCCGCGGATGTACTGACTTCGACAACACGCCGGTCATGATGACGCCGCCTCCTCCACCTGCGGCCCGCCGCCATCCGACCGGCCCGTACGCACCTGGTCGACGGCCGCCCGCGCCTGCGACGCCGGCATCATTCCCGCCCACCCCGAGGCGACGTTGAAGCCGGTTGGTGGCGCTCAGGGCGGCTTCGGTCGGCGGGGGTCGCCACGGGCCCGCCGGTGGGGGTCAGGCGGCTTCGACCGGTGGGGACGTGGCGGGGTCGGATGCGGGGGCGGCGAGTGTCGCCAGTTCGTCGAGGGACATGCCGAGCGTCGCGCCCAGCGCGGCGACCGTGAAGAACGCCGGAGTCGGCGCCCGCCCCGTCTCGATCTTGCGCAGCGTCTCCGCCGAGAGCCCCGCGGCCGCCGCGATCTCGACCATGCTGCGATCGCCGCGCGCCGCCCGCAGCAGCGCACCCAGCCGCTCGCCGCGCTCGCGTTCCCATGGAGTCAGAGGTGTACGGACCATACCCGTGATACTAATACCGGTAAAGAAATACCGGTATAAGAATTGGCGACCGGCATCGTCAGTCGTTCCCGCGCCACACGGCCGGCATCACGGAGGTTCACCCATGGTCGAGATCAAGACCGACACCGCTCTCGAAGCGATGCGCCCCGCGGGCCGCGTCGTCGCCGACATCCTCACGGCCGTACGCGCGGCAGCCGCGCCCGGCGTGCGGCTGAGCGAACTGGACGAGGTCGCCCGGTCGGTACTGGCCGAGGCGGGAGCCACCTCCCCCTTCCTCCACTACCGCCCGTCCTTCGCCCCCGTCCCCTTCCCCGCCACCCTCTGCATCTCCGTCAACGACGCGATCGTGCACGGCGTCCCGGGTCCGTACCGGCTGCGCGACGGCGATCTGCTCAGCATCGACTGCGGCGCGGCCCTGGACGGCTGGACGGGCGACGCGGCGGTCACCGTCGCCGTCGGCACGCCGAGCCCCGAGGACCAGCGGCTCATGGACACCACCCGGCGCGCGCTGGAGGCGGGCATCGCGGCGGCCGTGGTGGGCGCCCGCATCGGCGACATCTCGCACGCCATCGGCAGCATCGGCCGCGCCGCCGGCTACGGCATTCCGGCGGACTTCGGAGGGCATGGCATCGGCCGCCACATGCACGAGGATCCGGCGGTGCCGAACGAGGGCCGGCCCGGCCGCGGCTTCGTGCTCCGCCACGGCCTCGTCATCGCCATCGAGCCGATGTTCCTGTCCGGCGGCGACGACGGGTACTACGCGGCGGACGACGGCTGGACCCTGCGCACGACGGACGGCAGCCGCGCCGCCCACTTCGAGCACACCATCGCCGTCACCGACGACGGCCCCCGCATCCTCACCCAGCACTGAGAGCGAGAGCCCGTGCCGTAAACCGGGCCGGCCGCCCGGCGCCCGGCCCCGGCCACGCCCGGCCCCGGCCACGCCCGCCCCCTGCCGCGCCCGGCCCCGCCGCGTCCGGCCCGGAGCGATCACTCCGACCGACGTGCGACCATCAGCTACGTGATCGACCTCGGCTACTCGCTCTCCCGGCGCTTCCCTGACCCCCCGCAGACGGACTACCGCATCGCGGACGCCCGCGCGCTGCGCCACGACCTGTTCTGCGGGGACGTCTATCTCGCCGACACCGAGACGGACCGGGAACTGTCCACGGCCTGGGGCTGGGTGCCGGTCCTGGACTTCGCCTGGGCCCTGTGCGACATCGTCGAGCGGCTCGACCGCGACCCGCACGGCAGCCGCGCCGCCCGCCCGCAACACGCCGAACTGGACTTCACCGAGTCAGCCGACCGGCTGCTGTTCGAGCGCCGCTTCGGCTGGGTCGACGTCACCGCCGACTGGGTGCCGGTCGACGAGGCGCCGCTCAGCTTCAACCACGCCGTGCTGCGCCGCGAGGCCCGCGACTTCCTGCACGACCTGATCGCCGACCTCACGGACATGCATGACGGGCTGGCCGACAACCCGCTCGTATGGGACCTCCAGGCCCGCTTCCCCCGCGTCTGACCACGCCCCCGCTCCCTCCGTCTCCTCCGCTTCCGCGTCCCCTTCCGCGTCCTCTTCCGGGCTCCCGCTCGTCACTCCACCAGTACGCCCACCTCGGCCGCGAAGGCCGGGGCCAGGTCCATGAGCTGGGCCGGGCTGATCACCGCGCCCGCGAGCCGGTCGACGCCCCGCGCGATGTCCAGCGCCGCCGCGCTCCGCAGATCGACGTCCCGCATCCGCGCCTGGCTGAAGTCCGTACGCGCCAGCGTGCAGCCGTCGAACGTCACGCGCTCCAGCTCGGCCCCGCCGAAGTCCGCCTCCAGCAGCACGCAGTCCTCGAACGCAACGTCGCGGAGCTTCGCCTTGCGCAGGTTGAGGAAGTCCATCTTCCCGCCGCGCACCACGACCCGCTCCAGGACCGCGCCGTGCAGCTGCGTCCCGCCCAGCCGGGCGTCCCGCACCTCCACATCGCGCAGCGACACCTGCGAGAGGTCCGTGCCGACGCCCCGCACCCCCTCCAGCACGCTGTCGATGAAACGCGCCCGGGTCAGCACCGTCTCGTCCCACGCGCACCGCCGCACCGCGCAGTCCATGAACCGGGCGCCCCGCGCCGACTGCCCCCCGAAGTCCGCGTCGGCGAACTCCAGTCCGTCGTAATCCCCCTCCGGCTCCCACTCCCCTCCGTCGTACGCCACCAGCTCCGGCAGCCGCACCTCCGGTCGTCGTACGGCCCGCATCGTCCGCCCCGCGTTCCCGTCCCGGCCGGTCACACGACCACCGCCCTTCTCCGCGCCCGATCGCGCCCGATCGCGCTCAATCACGATCGATCCGCACTCAGTCCGCTCTCGCCCACGTCCGCCCCGTCCTGATCCATCGTGCACCCCACCACTGACAATCGCTCTGACCAGCGGAAACAACCGCGTCTGCGGCGGCGGGACGCACGCTCGGACGGCGCGCCGGATGTGACGAGGTGACACGCTCTAGCCCACGATCCCCATCTCCCGGGCCGTGTTGTTCAGCCGTCGTCCGCCCGTCTCCGTGCACGTCACGATGTCCTCGATCCGTACGCCGAAGCGTCCCGGGAGATAGATCCCGGGTTCGATCGAGAAGCACATCCCCGGTACGAGGGGCAGGTGTTCGCCCTCGACCATGTACGGCGGCTCGTGTGTCGTCACACCGATGCCGTGCCCGACCCGGTGGATGAAGTACTCGCCGTACCCCGCCGCCTTGATCACCTTGCGCGCCACCCGGTCGATGTCCTGGCAGGCGGCCCCCGGCCGCACCGCTTCGAACGCCGCCTGCTGGGCCTCCCGGACGATGTCGTGGACCTTCCGCTCCTCCGCTGTCGGCTCGCCCACGTGCACGGTCCGCGTCGTGTCCGAGCCGTACCCGTCCTTCAGGCCGCCGAAGTCCAGTACGACCATGTCGCCGTTCTCGATGACCCGGTCGCCCGCCTCGTGGTGCGGGTCGGCCCCGTTGGGCCCCGAGCCCACCACCGTGAAGTCCACCTGGCTGTGCCCGTGTTCGCGCAGCAGCCGCGCCAGGTCCGCCGCCACGTCGCACTCCCGCCGGCCCCCGAAGGGCACCTCCAGGATCTCCTCGTATGCAGCGTCAGCGGCCGCGCCCGCCGCCGCCAGCCGCTCGACCTCGTACGCGTCCTTGACGGCGCGCAGCATCGGCAGCGCCTCCGTGAGCGAGGCGTACGCGCTGCCCGGCAGGGTCCGCTGCAGCCCCAGGAGGTGCATCGCCCAGGCCGCGTCGGAGATGCCGTACCGCCGCTCCGGTTCCAGCAGCTCCGCCAGCACGGCATGCGGGTCGTCGCCGTCGCGCCACCCGAGGACCTCCGTCGCGCCGGCACCCGCGGCGTGCCGCGTGTCCGCCCGCTCCAGTACGGGCACCAACAGGCGCGGCTTGCTGCCCACAGCGAGCAGCAGGGCGGTCAGCCGCTCGGTGATCGCGGTCGGCTGGTAGCCGGTGAGCCACACCAGGTCGGGCCCCGGCGTGACGATCAGCCCGGCCAGCCCGGCATCGGCGGCCGCCCGACCGGCCCGCTCCATCCGCCGCTCGTAATCCTCCCGGGTCACCCCCGTACGCGCAGTCGCATCCGTGTCAGCAGTCTCCGTGCTCGCCGTCGCCGCCGTCGTCCCCTCAGAAGTCGCCATGCCCCGGAATTTACGCGGAAAGAAGCCGTCCGGGGACCGAACGTGCCGGAGAGCCCGACATCCGCGCCCCGGACGCAGCGTTCGCTCCGCCCGGGGCGCGCGTGGGCTCAGCCCTCCAGCAGCTTCTCGACCGCCGCCAGTTCGGCGCAGAGCGCCAGCCCCTCCAGCGCGTCGCCCAGCTCCTCCAGGCGGGGGTAGCTGGGCGCGATGCGGATGTTGCGGTCCCGCGGGTCCTTCCCGTACGGGAACGTCGCCCCGGCGGGGGTCAGCGCGACGCCCGCCTCCTTGGCGAGCTGTACGACGCGGGCAGCGCAGCCGTCCAGGATGTCCAGGCTCACGAAGTAGCCGCCCCGCGGGCGGGTCCAGGTCGCGATGCCGGTGTCCCCGAGCCGCTTCTCCAGTACGGCATCCACCAGCTCGAACTTGGGCCGCAGCAGCTCGGCGTGGCGCTCCATGTGGGCGTGCACGGCCTCCGCGTCGGGCAGGAAGCGGGCGTGCCGGAGCTGGTTGATCTTGTCCGGGCCGATCGTCCGCTTGGAGAGGTGGCCGAGCAGCCAGCCCACGTTGGCGGGCGAGGAGCCGAAGAAGGCCACGCCGCTGCCGGCCGCGGTGATCTTCGAGGTGGAGCCGAAGACGAACACCCGGTCGGCGTTGCCGTACTCCTCGCACAGACCCAGGATGTCGGCGAGCGGCTCGCGCTCGCCCTCCAGCTGGTGCACGGCGTAGGCGTTGTCCCAGAAGACGCGGAAGTCCGGCGCTGCGGTCTCCATGGCGGCCAGCCGTCGCACCGTCTCCGGCGCGTAGCAGGCGCCCGTGGGGTTGCTGTACTTCGGTACGCACCAGATGCCCTTGACGCGTTTGTCGGCGACGAGGCGCTCGACCTCGTCCATGTCCGGGCCGCTCTCCGTCATCGGCACCGGGATCATGTCGATGCCGAGCTTCTCGCACAGCGCGAAGTGCCGGTCGTAACCCGGTACGGGGCACAGTACGGCCGTCCGCCCCTCCCGCTGCCAGGGACCGGGCGCCCCGGGCAGCCCGAACAGCACGGCGTCCACCACCGACTCGTACATCAGCTCCAGGCTGGAGTTCCCGAAGGCGACCAGCTGCTCCACCGGCACCTGGAGCAGCCCGGCGAACGTCGTACGCAGCTCGGCCAGCCCCTGGAGGCCGCCGTAGTTGCGGCCGTCGGTGCCGTCCTGCGCGGTGTGGTCGCCCGGGCCCGGCAGGGACAGCAGCGGCTGCGCGAGGTCCAACTGTTCGGCGGACGGCTTGCCCCGGGTCAGGTCCAGGCGCAGCCCTCTGCCCTTGAGGCGGGCGTGCTCGTCACGGAGCCCTTCGAGCCGGTCGGACAGTTCGGTGTGCGTGAGAGTGGTCAGATCCATACCTGTCATCCCTGCTCAAAGTCGCGTGCGGTACTCCGTGACCGCGGCCGGTCCGCGTCGGGGCCACGAGGCACAGCGACCGTCCGGTCCCCGCCGGCCGGCCGACGGCCCGCCGCGGTCCCCTCCACCCACCAGGCACGCGGGCAGCGCCGAGAGTACCCGGACCGTGCGGCACTGCCGATCTCTTTATGACGCGCCTCGCCGGGCCTGCCGGCCCCCGGCCGGGCCCGCGTCGTCCGTACGGGAACGGCGCGGCAGCAGTGCGACCGCCAGGAGCGGGACGGCGGCGAGGACGAGCCAGGGGGCCGGGGCCGGCAGCCCGGTGTCGAGCAGCGAGCCGGTCGCGGCGCTGCCCGCCAGGACGAGCAGGCCGGAGACCGAGGACATCGCGCCCGTATAGAGGCCGAGCCGGCCGGTGGGTGCCAGGTCCGGTACCCAGGCCCGGGCGGCCGGCGTGACCAGCATCTGGCCCAGCGTGAGGAGGACCACGAAGGCCGCGGCGGGCAGCAGCCCGGCGGTGCCGGTCCAGGCGGCCGGGCGGGCGGCGGCCACGACGGCGAACCCGGCGGAGATGAGGAGCAGCCCGGCCGCCATGGAGCGGCGGAGGTCGAGCCGGTCGGCGGCCCAGCGGGTGACCCGCAGCTGCGCGACCACGACCAGCAGCGAGGAGAGGGCGAAGAGCCAGGCCAGCGGGGACTGCGAGCCGGCGGCGCGCTCCACTTCGGCGGGGAGGGCGAGGTAGAGCTGGTTGTACGCCAGGAGGTAGGCCGCGTATGCGCCGCACACCGCGAGGAAACGCCGGTTGCGCAGCATCTCGCGCACCGCGCCCGGCGCCCGTACCCGCTCCCGGCCAGGGATGTGCTGCGGCAGCAGCCACAGGTGCCCGGCCAGTACGAGCACGAAGACCCCGGCCCCCGCCAGGCACGCCGTGCGGAAGTCGACGGCCAGCAGCAGGGCGCCCAGCAGCGGACCGAGGAACGCGCCGGCCTGACCCGCCACACTGAGCAGGCCCAGAACGCGAGTACGGGGACCGTGCCCGGTCTCCTCCCAGAGCACCGACTGGCGGGCGACCTCGGACTCGACGGCGGGCGAGAACAGGGCGGCGGCGAACCCGATCAGCAGGACGGCGCCGATGACCGCCCACGGCTGCTGCGCGTACCCCAGCCAGCCGAAACCGGCGATCCGCAGCACGCAGCCGGTGAGGACGACGGGCCGCACGCCGTACCGGTCGGTCAGGGCCCCGCCCAGTACGAAGAGCCCCTGCTGGCTGAACGTCCGCAGGCCGAGCACCAGGCCGACCAGCCAGCCCGCCATGCCGATGGCCGTGCCCAGGTGCTCGGCCAGGAAGGGCAGGACGGCGAAGAAGCCGATGTTGAAGGCGAGTTGGGTCGCGATCAGCAGCCGCAGCAGCGGGGAGAGGTGCCGCCAGGTTCGTTCGCGACGGGGGCGTCGGGAACGCCGCGCGGCGGCGATCCCCGTCACCGGGCCACCGTCCCGGCACCCGCTCCGGCCGCTGTCCCGGCCGCCACGGCCTCCCGCACCTCGGGCTCCGGTTCCGCCGCAGACGCGGAGCCGGATCCCGCGGGCACGTCCGCGCGCCGCGTACGCCGAAGAACCCGCGGCATCCGCACCCCGCCCGCCGCGGTCACCGCCAGCGCCCCCAGCAGCGCGAGCACGGCGGCCGGCGCGAGCACCGTCCAGGGGGCCCGCTCGGCGTACGGCTGGTTCTCGGAGAGCAGCAGGCCCCACTCGGGCGACGGCGGCTGCGCGCCGAGCCCGAGGAAGCCCAGCGCGGCGAGGGCCAGCGCGACGGAGGGGAGGCGCAGCAGCGCGTGGCGGGTGACGGGCGGCAGGACGGCGGGCAGCAGCTCACGCCGGAGCAGATACCAGCGGCTCGCGCCGAGGCTCCGGGTCGCCGCCAGGTGGAGCGTGGCGCGCTCCTGTTGCAGCAGCGCGGAGGCGTGGGCGGCCAGCGGTGTCCAGGTGACGGCGGCCACGGCGAGCGCGGGGGTCGCGGGTCCGCTGCCCGCCACGCCCGCGACGAGCAGACCGGCGAGCACGGGCGGTACGGCGTTGACCGTGTCGACGAGCGGCCCGGACAGCCGGGGCAGCAGGCCGAGCAGTACGCCGATGACCAGGGCGGCGGCGCTGATCGCGAGGGCGAGGGCGAGGGTGGTGAGCGCGCCGTGCCCGACCCGGGCCAGCACGTCCCGGCCCAGGGAGTCCGTACCGAACGGGTGCGCCCACGACGGAACCTCCAGCCGCGCCGCCGTATTCAGGGCGAGCGGATCGCGCGGCAGGCCGCCCGCGACGACGCACACGAGCAACGCGCCGTACAGGAGCGGCAGCCGGCCGGACGCGGGCTGCTTCGGGCCGCGCAGGGACTGCAGCGCGCCGTCGCGCAGGGCGGGGCCGAGCGCGAGCCGGGCCACGAGGCGGACCAGCCCGCCGGCCACGGCGGCGAGCAGGACGAGCGCGAGCGTACTGGTCTGCAGTACGGGCAGATCCTGCGCCACGGCGGCCTGCAGCGTCGACCGCCCGAGCCCGGGGATGTCGAAGACCTGCTCCACGGCGACCGCGCCGCCGGTCAGGCCCACGAGGAACAGGCCGAGGTTCGGCAGCAGTCCGGGCACGCAGCGACGCAGCGCCTGCCGCGCGATGCGCCCCTCCGGTATGCCGCGGGCGGCCGCGGCGCGCGCCCACGGTTCGGCGAAGGCGCCGGGCAGCTGGTCGTCGAGGAGCCGCCCGAGCAGCGCTCCGGCGGGCAGGCCGAGCGAGAGCGCGGGCAGCACCATCCACTGGGGCCCGTACCAGCCGAGCGCCGGCAGCCAGCCGAGGTGCACGCCGACCACGGTCGCGAGTACGGAGGCGGTCAGGAACTCGGGCAGCGCGGCGAGCACGGCCGCACCACTGCCGCCCGGACGGCGCCCGGAGAGCCGGCGGCGCGCGCCGAGCCGCAGCGTACGGGCGCACACCGCGGCGGCCGTACCGACGGCCACCACGATCGCCGCGCCCATCAGCAGCAGCGAGACGCCCAGCGCCTGCACCACCGACGGCAGCACCGCGTCCCCGGAGATCCACGACCGCCCCGCGTCCCCGTGCAGCAGACCGCCCGCCCACTGGCCGAGCAGATGCAACGGCCCGGCGTCGAGCCCGATGTCGGCCCGGACGGACGCCAGTACCTCAGGAGTGGGCGTACGCTCCGCCGCACGCGCCTTGAGCACGGTCAGCGCCGGATCGGTACGCGACAGCCAGGGCAGCAGCCCGATCCCGCACACGAGGGCGGCGGCGAGGACGAGCCGCCAGAGGGGCGCGAGCCCTCCACCGCGTACGAAGTGCCGTACCCCGCCGCGCACATGCCCCTTCGGCACCGACCGCATACCCCGCATACCCCGCATACCCCGTATACCCCGATACCTCGTATACCGCTCAGCGCCGGGTGCCGGTGCCGACCAACGTGCGCTCGTACGGGTCGAGGAGCACGCCCTCCACGGAGGTGCCGACGCCGGTGATGATCCGCTGGTGGACGAGCGGGACGACGGCGTCCGTGCCGAGGATCGCGGCCTCGGCGGCCATCGCCGCGTCCTGCCGCTTCCCGGTGTCGGCCGTGTCCTCGGCCTTCCGTACGGCCGCGTCGACCTTCTTGTCGCACAGCTGGGAAAGGTTGTAGCTGCCGTCGCAGGTGTAGTCGCTGGCGAGGATGGAGACCGGGTCACCGGTGTCGAGCATGGTGTTACGGGCGCCGACGAACGCGTCGAACTTCCCCGCCAGCGCGTCCCCCTCGATCCGCGCGGACTCGCGGACCTCCAGCTTCACCTTAAATCCGGCCTTCTGCAGCTGCTGCTTGAGCACCTGGGCGACCTCGGGCAGCTCGGGCCGGTTGTCGTACGTGCCGATGGTGATCGGCGTGCCGTCGGGGTCCGTCGCCGCGGCCCGCCCGGCAGGCTTGCCGCGCTTGCCGTGCGCCCAGGTCAGCGCGGGCCCGAAGACGCCCTCACCGGGGTCGGCATGGCCCTCGTACACGTCCTTGGCGAGCGCGGAGGTGTCGATCGCCTTACGGGCCGCGGCGCGCAGCCCCGGGTCCTTGAAGGCGCCGGACCCGGTGTTGAGCTGAAGACTCGTCGTACGGGCCGTGGCGGTCTCGCGCCCGCTGCCCTTGTCGAGGGAAGCGGCCTGCGAGACGGGAACCGCCTCGGCGATGTCCACATCATGTGTGCGCAGCGCGTTCGTCCGGGCGGTCCCGTCGGCGATGAACTTCGCGTCGATACCGGACGCCTGGGCGCGGCCGCCCCAGTAGTCGTCGAAGCGATCGAGGGTGGCGGCCGTGGCACCGCTGGTCTTCGTGAGCTCGAACGGCCCGGTGGCGGTGCCGACCGGGCTGACCTTGGCCCCCTTCTCGTACGCCTTCGCGGAGAGTACGGCCAGTCCAGGGCTGGACAGGCGCTGGGGAAGGGCCGGGTCGGGGGCCTCGGTGGTGATCCGGACCCGGTCGTCGCCGACGGGCTCGGCGGTGAGCGTGACGCCCGACAGCGCGGCGGTGACGGTCTTGGCCTTGGCGGCGTGCCCGAGGGCATCGGCGACGGCGGACGGCGTGACCCGCGTACCGTCCTGGAACTTCGCCTCGCGCAACGTGAACAGCCAGCTGCGGTCGTTCTCCTTGGTCCAGGACGCGGCGAGCGCGGGCGCCGCGGCGCCGTTGGCGTCGAGCTTGGTCAGGCCCTCGGTAACGCCGAGCCGGCTGAGCAGGGTGGCGTCGGCGCCGTACGGCGAGAAGTTCTCGGAGGGCGGGAAGGCGAGCGCGACCTTGAGCCGGGCACCGTCCGCCGACCCGTTCGAGGACGAGCCGCTCCCGGCGGCGAAACAGCCGGAGAGCAGGCCGGAGAGCAGGGGGGCGACCAGCAGGCCGGCTATGAGCTGACGGCGGCGGACGGAGCGCATGGTCCTCGTTCTCGGGTGGGGTTCAGGGGCGTACAGCAGCCAAAGGCTACCCGACAATCATTTTCATTAAATGCGTGCATGCACCGCCCACGAGGTGTTCGTCGATACGGCGCGACGCGCACGCACGACATCCGCGCGGCCGGAATGCGGCGCGACGCGCACGTACCGCATTCGCCCGCCTCGCTACATCCGCATGGCCACCTCGAAGTGCACGACCCGCGACCCGCCGGGCTCCCCCCGCTCGTCATGCACCGCTTTACCCATCGAGTGCCAGAAATCCTCGGCACCGGGCACCGCCGGGTCCGTGTGCAGATAGACCGACCGATACCCGCCGGCCGCCGCAGCGAAGTCGAGCAGCTCCCCGACCAGCCGCCGGGCCAGCCCGCGGCGCCGGTGCTCGGCCCGTACGTACACCCGTCGCAGCTGCGCCGTCTCCCCCGAGGGAAACCGCTCGGCGATCCAGGCCGGATTCGGCGGATGCGCGGGCCCCCGAGAGTCGAGCGCGCCGGTGGCAACGACGCCACCGTCCTCCTCATCCACCGCGACCAGCAACGTATGCCGCTCGGGCCGCAGGTAAGCCCCTTCCAGATCGATGATGTCGCCGTGCCACCGCGGCACATATCCCGTACCGAAGTCGCGATAGACGGTGTCGAGCATGACGGCACGCGCAGCGCCGACGTCGTCGCGGGTAGCTGTTCTGATGCCGTAATTACGCACTTGCGCATCATAGGCATTAAGCCGCAATGGACTGCGGCGGGTACGTACCGGGGCATCGCCACCCGGCACACAGGCCCGAATGGCCACGGCAGAAGTGCACCCACCGCGAGGAAGTGCCCTACTGATGTGGGTGCTGCACCGATGGGACGGAAAGTCGGCAGGCTGCTCACCGCGGCGCGCACCGCTCCGCACACCGGAGGACGCCCCGCTCATCCATGGAGGCCACTCATGCCCGATGTCACCGGTCCCTACGCACCCGGCACACCCTGTTGGCTCGACCTCATGGTCCCGGACCAGCAGGCCGCTCTCGACTTCTACCGTGACCTGTTCGGCTGGCAGGGAGAGGTCGGGCCGCCCGAGACCGGGGGCTACGCGGTCTGCTCACTGAACGGCAAGCCGGTCGCCGGAATCATGGCGGCGAGGAACCCGGACGGCAGCGTGCCCGACCCGATGCCGCCGACGGTATGGACCACCTATCTCGCCACCGCCGACCTGGACGCCACCGAGAACGCGGCCACGGCCAACGGTGGCCACGTGATCATGCCGGGCATGGACGTGCTCTCGCTCGGCCGCATGGCGCTGGTCAGCGACCCCACGAACGCCGTCTTCGGCCTCTGGCAGGCCCGCGACTTCCCCGGCGCCGGAATCGTCAACGAGCCCGGCGCGATCATCTGGAACGAGCTCAACACCAGCGACCCCGACACCGCCGCGTCCTTCTACTCCAGGACACTGGGCCTCACCGCCGCCCCGATGGAGGGCGCGCAGGGCTACTACTCGCTCTCGGCGGCCGACCGCATGGTCGGCGGCATGCAGGACCTCTCCGCCCTCGAGGACCTCCCCCCGGACGTACCGTCGCACTGGCTGCCGTACTTCGCGGTCGACGACACCGACAGCACGGTCGCCGCCCTGACCCGCGCCGGCGGCAACGTCCTCAAGCCCCCCTTCGACATGATGGCCGGCCGCATGTCCATCCTCCAGGACCCCCAAGGCGCCACCTTCGCCATCATCAACGCAACCGGCCCCGCGTGACCCCAGCCACAGACGCCAAACGCCCCGAACCAATCACGGTTCGGGGCGTTCGCGCAGTTCAGCACCTGAGCCCCCTGCCGGATTCGAACCGATGACCTTCGCTTTGGAAGATCTTCTTGCGGCACTGGAGGGGGCACTCTTGCAGATCAAGCCGGGGCTACAAGGTGCGCGGAGAGTTCCCGCAGTACAGCGACGCGCCCCCTTGTTGCCGTCAACGGCTGCCGTCGCGTACCCGCCACCAGCGTCGACGCTTCGAACTGATCCAGGCGAGTGTCAGACACACCTCATACGCTCATAGTAGACAGGGGAGCGGTCATCAGCGCGCTTGGAGCGCGCTGGGCTCACGAGAGTCGTGGCACGCCGAGCCTAAACGCCTACTGGCACGCTCGAATAAGACGGGAGTGCGAATGGAAAGAAGCAGAGTAGCGGAACTGCACTACATAGCGCCTATCGAAAATGTAGCGTCCATTGGCCAACATGGACTCGTCAGCCACAACATGGCCGACTCACTGCCTCACCGATCGGTGGCGTTGGAAACCGTTCAAGATTTACGCAAAGGCAAAAGAGTACCGAACGGCGAACCGCTCCACTCCTACGCGAACCTTTACTTTAGCGCCAGAAATCCAATGATGTTCCGCCTTATACATGACGGTCGAACTGGACTGGCAGTAATTCGAGTGACAAACGAAGTACTTGACATTCCACAAACCGTCATTACAGACGGAAACGCAGCCACGGCAACCACTCGCTTTTACCCTTCCCCCGAAGGTCTAGAGCATCTCGATGCAACTCGCGTGTACGCAAAGTACTGGACCAACGACAATCCATTTGAATATAACGAGCGCAAGCGTCAGCGGTGTGCCGAAGTGCTAGTCCCCGGGCGCGTTTTGCCGCAATACATCATTGGTTGCTATACTCTCACTGGGGACGACTATAAAACTTGCGTTGATTCGCAACCTCGATGGAAGGTAGAGGTAAATGCTCATGTCTACTTCCGCTAGGAACGTGCGGATCACGCAGGGAGACCTGCTTAAGTCCTCCATGCATGGCTTGGTTAACACCGTGAACACTGCGGGCGCCATGGGAAAAGGCATCGCCGCCGCTTTCAAGAAGCGGTATCCCGAGATGTACGAGGACTACGTACGTCGGTGCCACGCCGGAGAAGTGCATCTCGGCCAGCCCTACCCCTTCGATGTCGGGGATCATGTCGTAATCAATTTCCCCACCAAGGGACATTGGCGCAGCGTTAGCAAGCTAGACGACATCGTGGCCGGCCTGGAATACATGCGCGCAAACTACCAGCGCTGGGGGCTCAAGAGCCTAGCGGTGCCACCGCTAGGCTGCGGAAATGGCCAACTCGAATGGTCTGTCGTAGGCCCCACGCTGGTGCAGCATCTAGCGAAGTTCGACATTCCAGTCGAACTTTACGCCCCTTTCGGGACCAATATCGGAGGACCTGAACAGCTAAATCTCTGGGATTCCGCAGAGAATACCGAGCGTCCAATCCAATTCGTGGACTCGTGGCAAGTCGCTCTGGTTGAAATCCTAAGTAGGCTTGAGCGGCAGCCTTACCGATGGCCAGTAGGTCGTGTCATGTTCCAGAAAATCGCCTATTTCGCGAATGCCGCTGGAGTCCCGACCGACCTTGCGTATGAGCGTGCGAGCCACGGCCCCTTCGCGCCACAACTGAAACCCACTGTCGCGAAGCTCCAAAATAACGGCCTCATCAACGAGCGTCAACTCGGGAAAACGATCGAGGTTCGAGTGGGCAGCACTTTCGAATCCGCCCGCCAAGAGTATCGCGTCGATCTGGAAAAGTGGGAACAGGCAATTGATTCCACATGCGACCTCATGGCTAGGTTCGACACCACGCAGGCAGAGATTGCGGCCACCATTCACTACACTACTGATTTCCTGACCCGTAAATACGGCGCATCACCTACTGCCTCTCAGGTGATCCATGCAGTGGAGGCTTGGAAAGTGCGCCGGAGGCCTCCATTGCGACGCGAAGACATCATTCAGTCCATTGTGAACCTCGCGACGCTGGAGTGGATCTCAGTGGTGCCTGATGCCAGCATCGAGCAAGCTTTGATGGAGTTTTCACCCGCCTAGGGACACGCATAGCGCTGAAACCGAGCTGACAGTTCTCGGCGGCCCGCACTGGATGGTTCCGCTGCACGCCCCCCCCAACGCATTGTCGGGGCTGCAGTGCTGGCGGCCTCAATGTTCCCCGCCAGCGCCCGTCGCGCCTCTTCTTGACTGATGCCGCGCCTGCGCTTGCCGGCAGTGTGACAACTTCTGACATGCACAGCCACCATCCGCCAGCAGCCCGATGAAGAAGTCCAGCCCCAGCGGGGCGGCGATCTCGTCGGCGAAGAAGCGGCCCGGGGGGGGCGGCTGGACACGTGGCGGATCACCTCACCGATCAGCCAGCCGAAGGTACGACGGTGGTACCCGTGCGCGGTGTCCGGGGCCCACAGGGGACGTTGAGCGGCCAGTGCATCCGCTATCGGCTGCCAGGCCAGCGCATCGGCCAACGGCACCGGCTGGTCCAGTGCGACCAAGCCGACCTGGTGGGTGAGTAACCAGCGCACAGAGACGTCCGCCTTGCCGTTCGCGGCGAACCCCGGCCAGTACTCGGCCACCTGAGCGTCCAGGTCCAGCTCGCCGCGCAGGGCCAACAGGTGCGCCGCAGCTGCGGTGGCCCCGTTCAAGGTTCGCCGCGAACGTCTCGCGTACAGGTTCGAATCTGGGTGCGACCCCACCGTCGATCGTCGTCATGCCGCACATGCTGGCGCTGTGTCCGTTGCTCCGAGGCCGGGCTCACTCGTGATGCAACAGGCGGACCGATCTGGCCGCGATCGGCAATGTCTGAACCGGGTACGGCCCCATTCAGCGTGTGCGCTGGATACGTTCGAGGTGGATGCCGGTGAAGACAGCGACCTTGGCGCGCAGGGCCCAGGGGTCGCAGGGCTTGCCGATGTAGTCGACGGCCCCGGCCGCATACCCGCGGGCTGAGTGCTCCGGGTCGGCGCCCATGGCCGTGAGAAAGATGATCGGGATGTCGCGGGTGCGGGGCCGGCGTTTGATGTGCGCGGCGGTCTCGTACCCGTCCATCCCGGGCATCTGCACGTCCAGGAGAATTACGGCGAAGTCGTCGTGGTCCAGGAGGGCCTTGAGGGCTTCTCGTCCGGAGGAAACCGTGACGATCTCCTGATCGAGAGTCTCCAACACGGCCGTCATCGCGAACCGGTTGTCGGCCTGATCGTCCACGAGCAGCACCCTCGGCATACGCAGTTGCCGCGCCCCGGCCAGAGGCGGAGCATCGTCCAGGGACGCTGCGTCATTCATGCCCTCTTCTGCTTCTCCCTCTTCCGCCGAATTCCCCTCCAGGCTCCGCAGCTGCCGTTCCAGCAAAGCGCAGCGCTCTTCTGCCCGGACCCGGCGCAGCTCCGCCTCGTGTGCTTCGCCGACGAGCCGTTTGATCTCCTCCTGGAGTTGGTCGCGGTCCCGGATCAGTTCGGCGATGTCCGGGGCAGCTTGGGCCAACGCTTCGGCCCGGGCCCGCTCCGCGACCCATTCGGCTTCGAGCTGATGCAGCCGCATCTCCAGATCCGCGATGCGGTGTCGGCGGTCCAGCAGGGCTTCCCCGAGCACGTCGCGGTGCTCTTTCGACACGCGTGAGTCCCGGTCCGCCTGCGCCAGCTGGTTCTGCAGCAGCTCGACGCCATGCCGTGGCGAGGGGTTCGCCCGGACAGCATGACGGTACAGCGTACGCAACAGGTCGATCGCCTCCGGCTTCGGTGGCACGCCTCGATGTGCCCCAAGGTCGGTCAGAAGGTCTGTGACCACTTCCCACGGAGGGACCCGCGTGCCGTTCAGGTAGCGGGACAGGGCGCCGGGGTCGCGCCTGCGACGGGCCGCGTAGCGCCGTACCGATATTTCCAGTCCGCCGAAGATCCCGCGCAGGGCGTCGGCGAGCGCGTAGGACTCGCCGGTCAGGTCCGGGTCGAGAGGCTTCAGTTCGCCCATGTACGCTCCCCTCCCGCTTCCGCCTCGGGGCTCCGGTGACGCTGCCGGTCGCTGGTGTGGGAGGCATCGGCCCGCTCGGGCGCCACGATCCGGTTGAAGAACCCCGTTGCCACTCCGAAGCTGCCGCCGCCGCAGAGAACGCACGACGCAAGACCGCCGCCCGACAAAGCGGTCAGCACCCCGGCAGCGAGGCCGGTCAGGACTGCGAGCAGCAGCACAAGCGCAGCCCTCGCTGAAAGTAGGGGGTGGTCCATGATGCCTCCCACGGCATGAACGGATGGCCTGGCCACACAGCTTGACGGACCCGTCACGTGTTGCGCCGCGTCGTCTTTGAACCCTGCAACACCCTCAGCATCAGGCTCAGCAGCAGCTTCATTGCGGCGAGCGGTTGCTGTCTCCCCGGACGTGGCAACGGACCCGGCAACACCTCAGCGCCCCCATGATGCCGGTGGGCAAACGCACCCGTGATCGTTGCAGCGGGTGACTCGACCATTCCGCATCGCCGCTGACACGGCCGAGCTCGCCAACGCCGAGGGCGCAGCCCGGCTCGTGCCGCGCGCCCGCATGGCGGGACGGTGCCGAAAAGTCCGCAGCGAAGCCCGAGGCTGGCGGCACGTCCGCTCACGCAAACGGCCTCGGACGAGGAGTCCGAGGCCGAGTAGAGCGCCCACCTTGCGGGGAAGCCATAGATCAGCGCGTTCTTTTCTTTGAGACCTCTGTCGCTTTCGAACCGACGACCTTCGCCTTACAAGTTTTCTCCGGTCAAGTTTTCTCCGGTCAAGGGTGTGACGTACACAAACGCCGGCCATAGCGCACCTGACCCGGGAAAGCACCTCTCCCGGGTTCTCATGCGTTCGCAGCGCTTTCCGGCCTTATGTGTGCCGGACCCGTGCCGGGCCTGGCCTGTTGCGTGTGACTCTGGGGATCGCAGGATGATCGACAGGATGATCGGCAGGTTGATCGCCATCTGGTCCGATGTGTTCTGTTGTGATCCGCCATGTGGCACATGCGGGCACTTTGTCGTTAACGGTCACGGAGCGTGGCGCGGTGGTGCAGGCTGCCGTTCGCGGCACACGCAGCGGGGCGTGGAGCCGGGCCGGGGAGGGCGATCGTCGTGGCGGCGAAGTGGCAGCGCGAAGAGCCGCACGAAGAGCGGAGGGTGGGGAATCTGACCCGGCCGCGGACGGGGACGGTCGATCGCCGGGCGGAGGTGGCGGAGATCCGACGGCTGTTCGAGGGGTCGTCGCGCGAAGGGCCGACGCGGCTGGTGACGCTGACCGGGGTCGGCGGGGTGGGCAAGACCCGGGTGGCGCTGAATGCCGCCGCCGCCCTCCAGCCCGGCTTCCGTGACGGCGCCTGGCTGGTGGAACTCTCACCACTCCGCCAGGGCGAACTGCTGGCGCACACCATCGCCGAAGCCCTGCCGCTGGCCGATCAGACCACTCGGCCGATGATCGACGTGCTGACGGAGTACCTGGCCGACCGGGAACTGCTGCTGGTGCTGGACACCTGCGAGCACCTGACCGACGCCTGCGCGCTCGCCGCCGAGGCCCTGCTGCGGGCCGCGCCCGGCCTGCGGATCCTGGCCACCAGCCGCCGCACCCTGAACGTGACGGGCGAACGGGTCCTCACCGTCGAGCCGCTGCCCGTGCCCGAGGCCGACGACGCGTCGGCGGGCAGGGCGGACGCGGTGCTCCTGCTCACCATGCGCGCCACGGAGGCGGTGCCCGGTTTCACCGTCACCGACGCCGACCGCGCGGAGCTGGTCCGGCTGGCCCGACGGCTGGACGGACTGCCCCTGGCGATCGAACTGGCCGCGGCCCGCCTGCGTGATCTGCCAGTACGGGAACTGACCGCCCGGCTGGACGACCGTTTCGCCGTCCTCGGCGACACCGACGACGCCGCGCGCGACGCCGAACCTCCCTGGCACCAGGCCCTGCGCACCGCCATCGGCTGGAGCCACGAACTGTGCACTCCCGCCGAACGGCTCCTGTGGGCACGGCTGTCGGCCTTCGCCGGCAGCTTCGACGCCGACACCGCCCGGCAGGTCTGCGCCGACGACCACCTCCCGGCCCAGCAGATCCCCGCCGTACTGGGCACGCTGACGGAGAAGTCGATCCTGATCTGGCAGCCCACCGGGGGCGGCGAGCGCTACCGCATGCTGGACACCATCCGCGAGTACGGCGCCCACTGGCTGCGCGGCCTCGGCGAGGACGACACGCTGCGCCGCCGCCACCGCGACCACTATCTGCGGCTGGCCCGCCGGGGCGACGCCGCCTGGATCGGACCCGACCAGTTCGCCTGGTTCGACCGGATGACCGCCGAGCACGACAACATCCGCGCCGCCCTGGAGTACAGCCTGACCGAAGCCGAGGGCCACACCGAGGGCCACACCCCGGGCCACACCGCGCTGGAGCTGACCGGATCACTGTGGTTCTTCTGGCACGGCTGCGGGTTCCTCAAGGAAGGCCGGCACTACCTGGACCGGGCCCTGGCCGCCGACCCCGCCCCCTCCAGGGCGCGCGCGAAGGCGCTGCACGCCTGCGGCCAGCTACTGTGCTTCCTGGGCGATCTGCCCGCCCTTGAGGAACGGGCCGCCGAATCCGCCGCCCTGGCCGCACACTTCGGCGACTCGGAGCGGATGTACGCGACGGCCACCGAGCTGCGGGTGGCGTCGCTGCGCGGCGACCTGACGCAGGGGGTGTCCCTGGCCGAGGCGCAGCTCGCCACGGACTGGCGCGAGAAACCACTCACCTACCTCCCCCTGGCGGCCTTGACTCTCGGCACCCACGCGCTCGTCACCGCGGGCCGCTTCGAGGAGGCCGTCGCCTGGCTGGACGAGCTGAGCGCCGCCTGCGACCGCAACGGCGAGCGCTGCATGCGCGCCTGGGGCGACCTGGTCCGTTCCTGGGCCGAGCTGGCCCGTGGCCGGTTCCCGGCCGCGCGGGAGCACGCCCGGGCCGCGCTGCTGGTCAAGCACCGGCTGCGCGACGGCGTGGGCAGCAGCCTGGCCCTCGAATCGCTGGCCCGGGCCGCCGTCGCCATGGTGCAGAGCCGGGACGCCGCCTGGTTGCTCGGCCTGGCCTCGCAGCTGTGGGACACGCTCGGCCGGCCGCAGGCGGGCGTCGCCACAATGATGGCCGCCCGCCAAACCTGCGAAAAGCAGACCCGCGCCGCCCTCGGCGACCACGCCTACCAGCGTGCCTTCGACGCCGGCTACGCCACCGACCTGGACACCGGCATCGCCCACGCCCTCAGCCCCGACTCCGCACCACCCCCTCCCTGACCCAACAGCCACCACCGGCCGTCCGCAACGCGCCGAGGTGCCGGTCGAGAGGACCCGTCGTCGCGAAGCACGCACGGCCCCGCCAACCGTGAACAGGGGAATGTTGCTGCCGCACGCCATCACCGAGACCCTGCAGCCGTCCGGATGGATCACCTGCTCAGTGATCGACGTGCTGACCGAGGTCCGCCCGATGAACGCCCAGGCACTGTCATCGGCATCCGGCCAGCGTGCAGCGGCGCGCGGCGCCGCCAACCCGCGGCTGCCCTCATCAGCGACTCCGACCGGGCGATCAGCTTCTCGTGTCGGCGCCGGGACAGCTCGTCGTCCAAGGTCACCGTCGGCAGCCCCCCGCCTTCCGCGCGCACCGCATGTGTGCCATACGTGTGCCGCGAGCGCAGGGGCCCTCCCGTCCTCTGGACGGGAGGGCCCCTGACCTGGCGTTTCGCAGAGCCCCCTGTCGGATTCGAACCGACGACCTTCGCTTTACAAGTTCGACCCGAGCCAACACCGGCTGCTGTCATCGACTGGCACGACGACCGGGCAGAGGCACTGGTGACCAGGCTCGTCCGGCACTGTTGATGTCAGCCGGTGATGTCAGCCGGTGATGTCAGCCTTCCATCAGATTCGAGTGGAGGCAGAGCCCCAGCCTGACCACCAGCCCTGGGCGTCAACCCACGGGCCAGAGTGGCTAACCTGCGGGTTCATTTGGGACGGCTGCGACTCGTCCCTCAGTGCCGATCGTCGCTCAGCGCCCCGGCCATCGTCACACAGCCCAGAGAAGCCTACGAGACACGCGCAGGAAGAGGCACCAGCCCTGACGGATGTGCGAGTCGGCAACTACCCCTGTTAGGTAGGATGTTGTTGACCTTTCACGGATGCTCAGGGGGACTCCATGATCGAGATAGTTGCCGCCTTGATCGGCGGAGTGGCCCTACTCGGCGGCGCCGTGATCACAGCGAGGTGGACACGCTCACGATCCGCCGGTAGTCCTGCCCCCACCTCTCCGCCTCCCGCCAGCAACACGCAGTCGGACGATGGCGTCACCAGCACCCCTCACCCCCCTCGCAGCGCCCGGTCGGGCGGCTTCACCGTCAACGGACAGTTCATTGAAACTAACAATGGCACCGTGTCCCAGAATAACTACCGCGACGGCAAGCGGTGAGGCTCCCTACCACTAACGGTGCAGGGTGGCTTGGGATCGCTTATTACGTAATCGGCACTATCTTGGCCATCCTGGCGACCTTGCTCGGCATCGAACTGATCAGTAAATACTTTCCCTATGCGTGGCCAGCTCTCGAGTGGTTCATAGGGCGCCTAGTCCAGCTTTCTTCTGACGAGTACGTCGGGGCTTTTGTCCGAGATCGAGTGCTCGTGTTTGCCGTCATCGGCATGGCTTTCGTCTTGTGGGTCACACACAAGTGGCCCACCTTGGTCAGGACGATCGGCCAAGCGCTCAATCCATTTGCGCGGATCGGCGTGGCCACCGTCTCGGCTATCGCCGCGGTCTTGATCGCGATAATTCTGGCCGGTCCACTTGGCCAGTCCAAGAGCGGAGGAGAATGCGCCTCTTCTTTTCGCCTAAGTCTGGAACACGCGCCCTCACTAGTGAGCAACACGAAATGCGGTGGAGGGGATAATGGCCGGGACGGCGATTGACCAGTACATTCAAACCAACAACGGCAGCGTATTTCAGACCATTATTAACAACGAGGGGATTGACGAGGAGACCAAACGAAACGTGCGACGCCTGGCGGTCTCCTCGCCCCAGATGTTGGCCAAAGTGGATGCGATGCTGAAGGAATCGGGCGACGTGAAGGCGGCCGCTGCACTGGTCCGGGATGCGAGTGACATCCTGACTGGCAAGACAGCCTCGCCAACCCAGTTCACCGACGAGGGTGACGATCCCATGTTTCCCGGCAAAGGTGAACGTGAGCTTCGTAAGGCAGTTGCCAGTCCCTTCCTTGTGCTCGCTGTGATTGTTGCCCTGATTCTCTGGCTGTGACCCTTGCTGCAGCTGGCGAGGGTTCGATAGCCACCCGCCCTTACCCACCACTCACCCCGGCTCCCATCCAGCGCACGCCACACTCGGAACTCGCCTACGGTGCCCCCATACATCACGGCAGCAGGAGGGCCCCACGGGGCGCACGTCTTTGACCGCGGCCGTGTTCGTTCGGGCTCCTGCTCTCCGGCCGTCGCTCGCTGCGGTCCCGGGGGCCAGCCCGCGCCGTGCGCGGGCACTCGACCCCATAGAGGCCGACGGACCGCGAAGAGGCCGGCCATGTCGCCTGGGTGCTGCTGGCAGACACCTGGTCTCATCGCCCAGGGGCAGTTGATGGGGTCAGGACGCTTGCTGCCCTGTTTCACACCCCTGGCTAGTGCCTCTGCCGCCACCCCGTGAACAGGCCGTTTTGATGGTGATGACGCGCTGAGTCAGGCAGTCGCTTTGCCCGACCCGGCTAATACTGGAAGCCCGGCACCCACGAGCACAGCAATCTAAGTTCGATCTTGCGCATCACGGACCAGCGCCTTAGCCCCTTGCCAAGGTAGGCAGTTCTGTCAGTCCAATTGATTTCGCTGCTACATCAGGCGACACTAGAGCAGTGCCGGGATGTTGCTCACAGGCAGCCTGGCCAAGTCTCAGTAGGGTGGGGGCATGGGGATGGAGCCGCGAGTTTTTGGATCTTGGCGCCTTCACGGCGGCCGTTACGAGCAGCACGGTTTGCCCGTTGAGGTACTAGCCGAGTTCTCACGCTATGAGCGATTGGTGGTAGACGTCGCTCGGGGCATCTACAAGCAGCGTCACGCATCCCGGCAGCGCGTACCAAGAGGGTTCGCCTCATCTTTTTCTCTACGCCTTTCCGACATCCGTGTCGGCAGCGTAATCCCCGTGCTCGAAAGGACACAACCCGACGCCACGTCATTGTTTGATGACGTCGGTGCAGGGATTTTCGAAGAAGCGCGTATGGTGATTCAAAACGCTCTGCGCTCAATCGAGGCAGGTAAAGGAATTCCCCGCTCCTTCCCTCCGAACGCACTGAGGGAATTTTCGCGCTTCGGTCGAAGCCTCCAAGACAACGAGTTTATCGAGTTCGACGAGGGCACCCCTACGTCTGCGACTTATTCACAGTCTCTCCGCCGCCTGATCCATGAACAGGCCCGCTTGGACCGATTTGAGATCGAAACCAAGCTCTCCGGTCAGGTCACTAGCGTAAACGCAGAGAAGAGCACTTTCGACTTCCGCCTCACGCGAAGCGGCAGGGTAATCTCAGGGCGCTTTTCATCAGATGACCTCATTGGGGATCTTCGACAGTATCTTGATCGATCCACGATGGCGCCAACTGTAACCATTAGCGCGGTAGCCATTCAGTCGATAGATGAAGAGGCAATCGAGATCCAAGACGTCCTGGCGATCGAACCAGGCTTGCCGCCAGAGTGGTCCGAGCGTCTTTATGAGTTGCTCCAACTCGAAGAAGGGTGGCTCGACGGCGTGGGCGCGCCGGTGAGCCGCACGGTGCTACGCGAAGCCGAATCGCTACTTCTAGAATTCCTGGATGAAGGCGTCCGGCGGCCTTACATTTACCCAACCGAAGCCGGCGGTGTGCAGTTCGAGTGGCCTTTCTCGACAGGCGAGGTCATGGTGACTGTCACTCCAGAGGAGAAAGTGGAAGCTTTCTCATTCTCCAAGGAGGACGACAGGGAAACCGAACGCACCTTCCACTGGAGGCAACTGGAAGAAGTCAGAGAGTTCGCGCTCGGGGGGATTCGAGAGTATGCAGACTGAAAATGAGAACCTGAAGCCTGGCGAAACTGAGATATTGGATCACGCTGAGCGTCTTTGGCGCCAGGTACACCCGGTCTGGATACAAGAAGGGCGAGTCACTAGCCAGGTTTTTAGCCCAACACCCAAAGATACTGGGCAACTTTCCGTGACGAGATCCTCGCGTCTGAGCGCAGAAGAATCTTTCGCCCATCACACGACATCCATGGGGCTCGATTCTGTCGGAGTCTACTCGGTGGACGTGGCAGAGGTCGAAGAGGTCGGACTACGCGCTGTGGACGACTCTGAGGGGGCCGACGGAGCAAACCGCCCTCCAGGTCACGCTTTCGTCGACTTCAGGTCGGTACCCAACAGCAACCAGCGGAAGAAGCGCGCAGTGAAACTGCGCGACAAGGCAGAAAAGCGAGGCTGGCAATATCAGCCTCCTGCGCAATAGGCCCTTCCCGAATGCGCGGCGGATACCAATCTGAATAGACCAATCCGATTTCAGGGCTCCGCGCAGTGTTCCCATCTGTCGTTTACCGTACGGTGGATTGCTAGAGTGCGCCCGTCGTCACGGAAGGCCACGCCACCGACAGATGCCGAGCAAGAGGGCTACTCACTGGCATCAGGGGGCGCCCACGAGTCGGCTCGTGAAGCCGTCATTCCGGAGGCGACGGAACGACTCGACGACGTCGGCCGGCACCACTTGCTCGATCATGAAGCCTTGCTTCGGGTAGATCATGAGCCGTTGCAGGGCCCCCACGAGCATGTCGATGACGAGGTGTTCGTCTCCGATGGAGTCGACGTACTCCTCGTAGGTCATGGGTGATGAGGCGCAGATTACGTCCACCTCGGGCCAGAGCTGCCGGGCGGTGGCGTAGGCGCGGCGTTCCTCGTATGGCTTGGTGACGAGGAGGATCGAGTCGACCGCCACGCCGGCTTCGTCCAGGGCCGCGCGGGAGAAGCGGATGTTCTCGCCGGTGTTCGTGGCCTTCGGCTCCACGATGATGGCTGACTCAGGGACGCCCAGCTCGACGGCGTGCTCCTTGTAGTGCACCGCTTCGCCGCGGGGCATCCGCTCGCGCGTCGTGGGGCTGTTGGAACCGGTGAAGACGATCAGGGGCGCCAGGCCGGCCAGGTACAGGTTCGCCGTCGCGGTCGCTACACCGAGGTCGTGGCTGCCCAGGCCGATGGCGACCGAGCACGGCCGCGGCTCGTGGTGCATCTGGTGGTAATCCCAGATGCGGCGCGCGTCTGCCCGGGCCTGCTCGGAGATCACTGTGCGGCCTTTCCGTCGCGGGTGGAGTCGGGGACCTGGAAGTCGTACTTCCAGGCGAAGCGCGAGGCGGCGTGGACGCCGATCGCGTACTCGACCACGGTTCCATCTGCCGTGTACGTGGTCCTGTGCAGCTCCACGACGGGTTCGCCGGCGGGCAGCTGCAGGAGCTTCACCTCGTCCGGGGTGGGGATGCGGGCGAACAGCTCCTCGGTCATGTGGTCGATCTCGTAACCGGCGTCGTACAGCACCCGGAAGCCACCGCCGCGCCCGGCGGGGCCCGGAGTCGGGTCGACGATCCGCGTGCCTTCAACGTGCTCGGGGCGGTAGTAGCTGGTCAGGGTGTGCGTCGGCTGCTCGCCTTCCTTCACCAGGCGAGCCCGTGCGTATACCTCCGCGCCCGGCTCCAGGCCATGGGCAGCAGCGACGGCCGGCGGGGCCTCGATACGGCTGACGCTTTGCGTCTGCTCTCCACGCCGGTACGAGCGTCCGGTGGCCACACGGTCAGCGATGAAGGCCACCTCATCGGCGTCGCGCCACTTGGCCTTGTCGTACCGGGCGGTGCCGAGTCGCTTGAGCGGAGTCTGCTGGCGCACAACGGTGCCGTGGCCTCGTGACGAGGTGACCAGCCCTTCTGCCTCCAGCGCGCGGTAGGCCGCATGGACGGTGGACTTCGAGCCCTCCCCTGCCTCAACGAGGTCCCGGATGTGCGGCAGCTGCTGGCCCGGCGCGTACTCGCCGTTCCTGATGCGCTCGGCCAGCTTGTCCGCCAGCTCTCGCCATTTGGGCGCCATGGAGCCCTCCTCTCGACATGCCCAGTCAAACACAGTCCCAGGACTGTTGACAGTCCTGGGACTGTGCGGCATGGTCTTGCTCACGGCCTCGCAGTCCTGGGACTGCAAGGCGGAAGTGGCCCTATTTGGGCTGCTTCAGCACGCCCGGAGAGCTCTGCGGGGCTCGAAGGAAGCGCACGTTCTTTGACAACTGGATGGGGATTACGCCGCCTCTCCTCGGCCAAGTAGGCGGCCACGCGGTCTTCCGCGTGAGGTACAGCGCAACCCGACCTGTTCCGCAGCGCTTCGCGTGCTGCGGCCGGTTGCCTCCTCCGTCCGTCCGGCCGCCGTGGCCGTACGGGCGGGGTTGAGGGGAGCCGGAACCCTTCGACTCCACACGAGCGCGGCCCCGGTGCTGGCACACCGGGGCCGCTTCTTTGGGCCGTTCCACAACGAGAGGAGCCCGACCCCATGAAGCGCATCGGCACTGTTCACAGCCCTGTTACCGACCGCGAGCCGACGGCCGCGGAGCTAGACGCGATCGAGCACGAGATGCCCGTCATCCAGGCGGAGGTCGAGCTGCTGGACGCGTACATCGTCACTCTCTACCGGCCGGCATCCGAGCTGGACACCCGCCGCCTCCTCCGCACCCGCCGCAAGGTCCTCGCCGCCCGCCGCGCACTGGAGGAGCGCCGCGGCCGGGCCGGTTCGCCGGAGGCCGCCTGATGCCCACCCCCACCGTCACCGCACAGATCAGAGCGCTCAACCGGCTGCAGGCCGGCCTGACGAGCGTCCTGGTGGTGGTCGCGGTGATCGCGCTGGTTTTCACCGCCACCAACGTGACCACCTTCGCCACCGATCACCACGTCTCGCCGTGGATCGCCTGGCTGCTGGACCCCATGGTCGCCGTCGCCCTGGGCGCGGTACTCATCTTCGACGGGCGACTGTCGGAGTACGGCGTCCACCCCTCCGGCTGGGCCACCGGGCTCCGCTGGTTCGCAGGACTTGGCACCTGGGTCATGAACTGCTGGGGTTCGCTGTGGCCAGAGGGGACGCCGTTCGGTGTCCCCCGCGCGGTGGATCCGGCGGGGCTGGTTCTCCACTCCATCCCCCCGGCCCTGCTGATCATCCTGGCCGAGGCGATCACCCACTACCGGCGCGCGATCCTGGCGAAAATCGCCGAACTCCGCGCTCAGGTGGACACCGTCACGGCCGCGGGGGACGCGGTGGTGGAGAAGGTGGACGGCCCGGCCGGTCACCCGGCATCCACCGCGCCGTCCACCGTCCGTCCGACCCCGGTGGCCGCCGAGCCTGCCGTGGCACCGGTGCGGCGGCCGTCGCTGGTCATCTGCGGTGACCGGCAGGTGTATCCCCTCACCGTCCCTGCGGCGTCCACCTCGGAGCCGCAGGAGGCGCCGGAGCCGGAAAAGCTGTCCTCCTTTGAGGCGCTGAACGTCATCCGGACGTGCTGGGTGATGGGCGAGACCATCGCCGAGGCAGCCCGGAAGTCCACCCGGTCCACCTCATACGTCCACAAGGTCTACCAGCGCCTGACCAAGGAGAAGGAAGCCGCCGAAACGCAGCCGGCCCCCGCCCGGCTGGCGCTGGAGGCCGCCCGATGACGCCTCTCGTCCTGGCCTGGTGGGCGGTTACCGCCCTGGCTCTGGCCGGCCTGGCCGCCGTATCGCCCCGGCGGATTCTCCCCGCCCTGTGCGCCACCGCCGTACTGCTGCCCGTCGCCGTGGGCCTCGCCCTGGCCTGCGCCGCCCTGTGAGGAGGGCCGATGACCACACCACCGCCGATGCCCTCCGAACCGCCGACCGTCCACCTACCGCAGCAGGTGGACACCGGAGCTGACGACTGGTGGGACCGC
Organism: Streptomyces sp. NPDC026301; assembly: GCF_055567935.1. Lineage (NCBI taxonomy): Bacteria > Bacillati > Actinomycetota > Actinomycetes > Kitasatosporales > Streptomycetaceae > Streptomyces > Streptomyces sp. NPDC026301. The sequence continues at coordinate 340,379 of NZ_JBVHPN010000005.1, forward strand.
CTGTACGCCGACGAGGACCAGGTCCCCGCCGAAGACCCGGCCCCGCTCCGGGTTGCCGTTCCGGCCGACCGGCTCCCGGACTGGTGGGCGGACAAGCCCGTCCACCTCGGCCCGGAGGAGGACACCGAGCCTGAGCCGGAGGACACCGACCCCGACGAGGTGGACGAAGAGCCGGAGGAACTGGAGGAGACCCACGGCCAGGAGCACGACGCCGACGGCTCCGACGGCATCGCGGCTCCGGTCCCGGCCCCGAAAGCTCCGGCCGCCGACTCGTTCTGGCGAGGTTGGGCGCCGGCGGGTGCGGTGGGCATGCAGCTGCTCCACCCCAGCCGCGGCCGCCGCCTGATCTACAACGCCTCGGCCGCCGCCCTGGGCTGGGGCTTGCACCTGGACGACCCGGTGCAGCAGCTGGTCGCGTACGTGGGCCGCGAGTTCTCCGACACCGCCGTTCTCATCCTCAGCGCCGCCCTGGTCGTCGCGGTCGGCGTGCTGATTGACCACAAGACCCGCCACTGGTGGCCACCACTCGCCTGGATCTGTCGCATCCCGCTCGCCACCACCCTTCTCGCCCTCGCCCTCGCCTACTTCTAAAGAGTCCCGTGTACACCGCTGTTCTCGCCGCCGACGGCATCCAGGCCGGGCAGATCTTCGGCAGCCTCGGCGCCTCCGGCGCCGCCCTCGCCGTCACCGTCTTCCTCATCCTGGGCATCAAGGGCAAGCACAAGATCAAGCTGGATGCCGATCAGGCCGCCATCGTCGGCCTGATCGCCGGCACCCTCTACGCCACCGCCGCATCCGTATGGAGCACACCCGGCAGCATCACCAAGGGCATCGCGGCCGCCGTCCAGTCAGGCATCGGCGGCAACGTCGGCCTCGGCGCCATCGCCCTGGTCATCTGCCTGATCATCTACGGCGCCAAGCTCAAGCCCCGTACGGCAGCCCTGTTCGGCATCGCCGCCGCCTCCGTCTTCGGGGCCGCCGGCGGCCTGTGGAGCATCCTCAGCACCGTCCTCGCCTCCGGCCTCAACCAGGTCCTGGGAGTGGCCTGATGACCGACGAGACCACGGGGGAGCGGCCCACCGAGGAGGCCGCTCCCGGCCGGACCCGCATCGACGTGCGGCCCTACCTGCCCAACCGTGAGGCCGCCGGTGCGCTGTTCACCGGCTCCTCCGCCCTGATCGCCCGCGGCTGGGCCTGGGTCACGGCGGAGGACTGGAAGGAGGCGCTGGCCCGCCTCGGCTATGTCGCCGGAGGTGGCTACGTCCTCGCCTACCTCGCTCACAACCATCCGTCGGTCGTGATGCCGGTCGGCCTGGTCGGCTGGGGCGTCGCCGCCTGGATGCACACCCCCTCCCCTACCCCAGCCACCAAGAGGCCAGCGGCCGCCGAGGACGCGGACCAGGAGCATGACGAGGATCTGGACGACCAAGCCTTCTCCCCTGCCCCGGACCTGGAGTTGGTGGCCGCGCTCGTACGGAAGCTGGCCGGGACCGAGCACCAGGGCGCCCACCTGGACGACCTGATCGCCACGGGCGAGCTGGGCGACTGGGAGAAGGCCGATCTCAAGGCCGCGCTCACCGCCTGGGAAGTGCCGGTCGAGGAGGGCCTGAAGCTCCGCTTCAACGGCCAGCAGCGCAACCGGCAGGGGGTGCGGCTGCGGGACCTCCCGGCCGGGCTCGGGGAGGCCCCCGCCGAGGCCGGGGAGGGGGCCCCACCGACGCCCGCTCAGAACCCCGCCCCGGTCGCCGCCGAGCACCCGCCCGCGGCCGCCGCGTGAGGGGTCGCCGGGGGCCGCGCCGACCGCTCCCCTCCCCTATCGCTCCGGCCCTCTCCTGGGGTCCCGGTAGGGAGGTAGGAACCGCAGGTCAGAGTGCCTGCCTACCACCTTCCTACCGGCCGCCTACCTACCGCGCCTACCACCCACGAAACGGACATTTGATGACACGCCACCGCTACCGCTGCGATCGCTGCAAGAGGACCTGGCCGCCCGTTACGACCCGAGAGGAAGCCGACCAACAGCGGGCCCGCCACCGCGCAGTCGTCCACGGCGGAGCCGTCCCGGACGGGGACGACATCTGGCTCCTGGAGGACCGGCCCGTCGACGGCGCCGGCCTCTCCCGCCCGGCCCGCCGGATGCTCATCGGCCTCGGCATCGGCGGCACCGCGATGGCCGCCTGGAACTGGATCGACGGCCACTGACAGCTGCCCGTCCGCCCCGCGGCCACCGCCGGGCGGGCGGGGAGCCGGACAGCAGTCCGCGCTCCAGGCATGAATGCCGGGCCGGTCGTCATCCGCCAAGACACCGACCGACCCGGCTCCTATCCCGCTAGAGACAGGAGCCCCATCGTGGCATTACGTCGCGACATGCCGATCAGCGACCCCGGCCGGGACGGCGAACGGCCGCAGGACGTACGGGAGTACAGCCAGACCAGCGGCGGTTGGACGCGCGACCCCAGCCCCCGTCCCGTCCCCGGCACGCCGAAGGGCGGTGACCGGCGATGACGGACGCAGAGCGCGCCGAGCTGGAGCGCAAGGTCGCCGAGGCCAACCGGCAGTCCACCGGCCCCAACGGCGGAAAGAACGGCTGAGGGGTCGACGTGGACAGGAACAACCCGGCTGACCGCATCTGCCGCATCCAGCGCTTCGGCAGCACCCCCATCACACCTCAGCAACCGCCGCCATCACGCTCCTACGAAGCCTGCTGCGGGCCTCCACCTCCCACGGCATCACCCTCGCCGACTGGGACAAGGTCACCGACCTGCCCGCAGCCTGCCTCGGCGTGGTCATCACAACCCACCACTGACCCACATGAAGAACAAGGCCCCGCCGAACCAGGCAGGGCCTCCACATCACGCACGACAAGGGCGGCCCGCGTCTCGCCAAAGCCTCGGGCCGCCCTGCCCTCCCATCCCAGTCACGACACAGGAGGTGTCCAGCATGACCTGTTCCCTGTTCTGGCCCAAGGCACTGCGCGACGCGCTGACTGTCGCGGGCCGTGGCCTTCCCGTCTTCCCACTCGCCTCCAACAAGCTGCCGGCTCTCCGCAGCCCGCATCAGCGCGGCGAAGCGTGCCTCGGCGAGTGCGGGCGTCCCGGCCACGGCGTCCATGACGCCACCACCGACCGGGACCGCATCCGTGCGCTCTTCCACGCGGCCGGACGCGCGACGGGTTACGGCATTGCCTGCAACCGGGCGCCGGTTAACCTGATCGGCCTGGACCTCGACCGCAAGAACGGCGTGGACGGTGTGGCCGCCCTGCGCGGTCTCGCCCACGAGCACGGCTTCGCCATCGGCAGCACTGTCACCGTGAGCACTCCGAGCGGCGGCCTGCATCTGTGGCTGTTGGCCCCGGCCGGGACGGTCGTGCCGAACTCGGCCAGCCGCATCGGCCCCGGCATCGATGTCCGCGGCCAGGGCGGCTACCTGGCCGGCCCTGGCTCCTGGACCCCGCGCGGCGAGTACCGCCTGTGCCCCGGCACCGGCGCCACCGTCGCGCCCGTGCCCCCGGCACTGCTCCGGCTGATGCTTCCCGCTCCCTCCGCGACACAGCCTCGGCAGCAGACCTCTCCGGTCGGCCATGGAGACGATGACGCGCTGGTGCGCTTCGTTCGCGACGCACCGCGAGGCCAGCTGAACAACCGCCTGTTCTGGGCCGCCTGCCGCGCCTATGAGCAGGCCGCCGACCCCGACACCACCGCCGAGCAGCTGCTCGCCGCTGCCATCGAGGCCGGCCACCCGGAGCGCGGCGCGGCTCGCACCATCGCCAGCGCCCGCACGCGCATCGCAGGGAGGGCAACCCGTTGAGCGAGAAGGAAGGCAAGGGCCCCTCCCAGGCCAGCCAGCTCGTCACCATCGCCCGCGACCGGTACGAGCTGGTGACCTCCGAGGACGGCCGCCCTTACGGCGTGAAGAAGAAGGGGCCGAACCTGGCGATGCCGCTGCGCGGAAAGGCCGGCCTGCGCTCGCAGCTCGCCCGCATCTACACCGACCTCAACGACGGCGCGGTGGCCTCTCAGTCGGCCCTGGCCGACGCCATGACGGTGCTGGAAGGCATCGCCGGCGCCACCGACCCCGTACCCGTGCTGCTGCGCGTGGCCGGGGACGCGGACCAGGTCGTCGTCGACCTCGGCACCGCCGACGGCCGCTGCGTCGTCGCGGACCGCTCGGGCTGGTCGGTCCTGGAGCGGTCCCCGGTGCTCTTCCGCCGCTCCGGTGCGATGGCGCCGATGCCCGAGCCTCAGCCCGACGGCGACGGCCTGGCCGCGCTCCGCTCGCTGGTGAACATGGACGACGACGCCTTCCACCAGCTCGTCGCCTGGCTGGTGGCCGCATGGATCCCGCACATCCCGCACCCGGTCCTCACCTTCAAGGGCGAGCAGGGCACGGGGAAGTCCAAGGCCGCGCAGACGATCGTGAACCTGGTGGATCCCTCACCCGCGGCCAAGCGCTCGCAGCCGCGGGACGTGAAGTCCTGGGCGACGCAGGCGTTCAACTCCTGGGCGCTGTGCCTGGACAACATCAGCACCATCCCGCCGTGGCTCTCGGACACCCTGTGCAAGGCCGTCACCGGCGACGGCATCGTCGACCGTGCCCTGTACACCGACGACGACGTCGTGGTCCTCACCTTCCGGCGCGTATTGGCGATGACCACCATCGACGCTGGCGCCCTGGCCGGAGACCTCGCCGAGCGGCTGCTGATGCTGGATCTACAGCTCATCGACGAGAACAAGCGCCGCACGGAGGAAGAACTGGACAGCGCCTTCCGCGACGCCCGGCCCTCGATCCTGGCCTCCCTATTCGACCTGCTCTCGGCGGTGCTCAAGGAGCTGCCGAACGTGCAGTTGGAGCGGATGCCGCGGATGGCGGACTTCGCCCGCGTCCTGGCGGCCGTCGACCGCATCAAGGGCTGGCGCACACTCGCCTCGTACACCGCCTCGTCCGCCAACGTCGCTGCCGACGCTCTGGAGGGCGACCCGTTCGGTAGCGCCGTGGTCTCCCTGGTGGAAGCCAACGGCGGCTGGGAGGGCACGGCCGGGATGCTCCTGGAGCACCTGCCGCACCCCGAGGTGCCGCACCCGAAGTGGCCCAAGGACGCCACCCGCGCTGGCGGCCAGCTCAAGCGCCTCGCCCCGATCCTGCGCTCGGTCGGCATCACCTTCGACGACACCGCACGCACCCCCGACCGCCACCGGCAGCGCCTGTACAAGCTCACCGCACCCGCGAACACCAGAGATGAGCGGATTTCAGCGTCCGCAGCGTCCACAGTGTCCGCAGCGGTCTCTGACCTGGGTGGACTCGCGGACACTGCCGGCCTTCGCAGTGTCCGCGAAGTGTCCGGTCAGCGTCCGCAAAGCGCACTTGCGGACGCTGCGGACAGCGGACCGGACGCTGGGTCCACATCAGCGTCCGCAGCCACCCGTGCGTCTGAGCTGCAGGAACACCAGTCGCCGGACGCTACGGACACTGCGGACGCTGGAAAACACGCAATCTCTGGACGACAGCCCCTCTGCGCCGTCTGCCACGAACCGATGGACCGCGGCCTGGCCGCCCTCGGGGACACCACGCACACCTGTTGCGCTCGCTAGCCGCCGCATCGCGGCAGCAGCCGCCTGCCCTCTGAGGAGGAAATTCGTGCACTTCTCCCTGCCCACCTCGCACAAAGCACTCACCGTTCCCGAGGTCATGAAGGCACTAGGTCTGGGCCGGAGCACGGTCTACGACCTCATCCGCTCCCGTCGGCTCGAAAGCTTCACCGTCGGCCGGTCCCGCCGTATCCCCGCCGACGCACTCCACCGCTTCATCCAGCACCAGGTAAAGGAAGCCGCTTGATGGCCCAGCAGCGAAAGCGCAATCCCAACGGTGCCGGCACCATCACCAAGCGGAAGGACGGCCGCTACCAAGCCGCTGTCTACGTCCTCCAGCCCGATGGCACCCGCGCCCGGAAGTTCGCCTACGGCAAGACGTGGGCCGAGTGCGACGAGAAGCGCCGCGACCTGCTCGACAAGGTCAGCAACGGCATTGCCGTACCGACCCGTTCGGCCAAGCTCGCCGAGTGGCTGCCGTACTGGCTGGAGAACGTCATCAAGCCGAACCGAAAGCGAAGCACGTACAGCAAGTACGCGATGCACGTGCGGCTCTACCTCGTGCCGCTGGTCGGTAAGAAGCGGCTGGAGAGTCTTGGTCCACGTGACGTCCGGGTGTTCCTCGCCGAGGTCTCCCGGAAGTCGTCGGCCGCCACGGCCAAGGAAGCCCACCGCGTGCTGCGTACAGCTCTCACGGCGGCCGTCCGGGAGGAGCTGGTGACGCGGAACGTCGCTTCGCTCGTGGAGGCGCCGAAGGTCGTCAGCCGGGAGACGACGCCGTGGTCTCTGGACGAGACGCTGAGGTTCCTGGAGGAGGCACGGAGTGACCCGCTGTACGCGGCCTTTGTGCTCGCCATCGCGATGGGACTGCGGCGCGGTGAGGTGCTGGGGCTGCGCTGGTCGGATGTGGACCTGGACGGGCGCGTCATCCGCATCAGCAACCAGGTGCAGCGCATCGGCGGCGAGCTGTACCAGGACACCACGAAGACGGGGAAGCGCCGGCCGGTACCTCTCCCGCTGATCTGCCTGGCCGCTCTCCGCTGGCATCGGCTCCGCCAGGCCGCCGAGGCGGAGAAGCGGGGCACGGCGCTGGTGCAGGACGACGCGCTCGTCTTCACGACCCGCTACGGCCGTCCCATCGAGCCGCGGAACCTCAACCGGTCCTTCTCCCGGCTCACCGCGTCCGCCGGCCTCCGCTCCATCCGGCTGCACGATGCGCGGCACGGGTGCGCGACTCTCCTCACCGCCGCCGGAGTCGCGCCCCGCGTCCTGATGGAGATCCTCGGCCACAGCCAGATCAGCATGACCATGGACGTCTACACGCACGTTGCGCAGGACACCCAGCGAGAAGCGATCAGTCACATGGATCGGCTACTGAAGAGGCGAGTCGAGCGCGAGCGGTGATCGTTCCGCCGGTCGGCTGATGTCGATCGTGGATGTCAAAACGCCCCGGCCGGACCCTCGAAGGGGCCTGCCCGGGGCGTTTACGCAGTTCAGCGCGCCGAAGCGCTCCGAGCCCCCTGTCGGATTCGAACCGACGACCTTCGCTTTACAAGAGCGGTGCTCTGGCCAGCTGAGCTAAGGAGGCGTGCCTGGTGAAGTGTACCCAGGGCTGCAGGTTACCTGGGTGGAGAATTTTTGTGATGTCCGGGCTACTGACACCGGGTGTCGGTGCCGGTACCGTCCCTGGCAGTTCGTGCGCAGTGGACTACACCACATCGCGCACCGGGCTGCCCCATTCATTCCTTTACTCGGATCGTCCGGCACGTTCCTGCCGGTGAAGGGACACATCACCATGGCTACGGTCACGTACGACCAGGCAACCCGCGTCTACCCGGGTTCCGACAAGCCCGCCGTCGATCAGCTCGACATCCAGATCGAGGACGGGGAATTCCTCGTCCTGGTCGGGCCGTCCGGGTGCGGCAAGTCCACCTCCCTGCGGATGCTCGCGGGCCTGGAGGACGTCAACGGCGGCGCGATCCGCATCGGCGACCGCGACGTCACGCACCTTCCGCCCAAGGACCGGGACATCGCCATGGTGTTCCAGAACTACGCGCTCTACCCGCACATGACCGTCGCCGACAACATGGGCTTCGCGCTCAAGATCGCGGGCGTGAACAAGGCGGAGATTCGGCAGAAGGTCGAGGACGCGGCGAAGATCCTGGACCTGACCGAGTACCTGGGCCGCAAGCCGAAGGCCCTGTCCGGTGGTCAGCGGCAGCGTGTGGCCATGGGGCGCGCGATCGTGCGTGAGCCGCAGGTGTTCCTCATGGACGAGCCGCTGTCCAACCTGGACGCGAAGCTGCGCGTCCAGACCCGTACGCAGATCGCGGGCCTGCAGCGCCGTCTCGGGATCACAACCGTGTACGTCACGCACGACCAGGTCGAGGCCATGACCATGGGCGACCGGGTGGCCGTACTCAAGGACGGGCTGCTGCAGCAGGTCGACTCGCCGCGGAACATGTACGACCGGCCGGCGAATCTCTTCGTGGCCGGGTTCATCGGGTCGCCCGCGATGAACCTGGTGGAGGTTCCCATCACCGATGGCGGGGTGAAGTTCGGGAACAGTGTCGTACCGGTGAGCCGGGAGGCGCTGACCGCCGCGGCGGACAACGGCGACCGTACGGTCACGGTCGGCGTGCGACCCGAGCACTTCGAGATCGTGGAGCAGAACGGCAGCGCGGCGAAGACGCTGGCCAAGGAGGCCGCGGACGCGCCGGCGGGCCTCGCCGTGACGGTCAACGTCGTCGAGGAGCTGGGCGCGGACGGGTACGTGTACGGCACGGCCGAGGTCGGCGGCGAGGTCAAGGACCTGGTCGTCCGCGTGAACGGGCGGCAGGTGCCGGAGAAGGGCGCCCAGCTGCATGTCGTGCCGCGGCCCGGCGAGACGCACGTCTTCTCGACGTCGACGGGCGAGCGGCTCAGCGACTGAGCAACTGAGTGACTGCGCGACTGCGCGACTGCGCGACTGCGCGACTGCGCGACTGCGCGACTGCGCGAACGGGAGCTGTCGCATACCCCGCGCCTCAGGCGCGTCACGCGCGTGAGCATGTTGTAGGTGCCCGGAACGGGTGAGTTTGGCGGCGGGCGGGGTGGTCTTCCTTGGGGAGGGCCGCCTCGGCCGCCGTTTTCGCAGTCCGGCCCACTGGTTACGGGGGACGCGATTCGCTTGCGGTACGGGCGGTTTGAGGCGGCGGGCGGGTTGGGGAGGTACGTGAGCTTCCCCGTTGTCGACAAATACCCCGGCAGTTCCGCCATTTCGAGCAGTGTGCGTCAACATCATTTAACGCACGACAGGCGAATTCATCCCTCGACCGGGTGACTAAATGTCGCCAAATCATCACTGCTCGCTACCATCACGGACGTGAACTCCGCAGCCCGGCGTATCGGCCGAACTCTCGCTCTCGTCCTGCCCGTCGTCCTCGTACTCTCCGGGACGCTCGCCGTCACCCGCGTGCCGTGGGCCTCGCCGACCTCCGAGTCGCAGATGCTCACCGCGTCCTCCGGCACGGCCACTGGCCACCAGCAGCCCCGCAACAGAGCCCCGCAGGACCTTCTGCGTGACCAGCTCCTGGCCGAGCTCCAGGAGAAGAACCCGGGGACCGCCCTGACCCACCTCCAGGAAGCCACCACCAAGCGTCCGTCGCTGGCCAAGCACTGCGCGTCCATCGCCCGCGCCCTGGGCCGCGCCGCGGTCGAGAAGTACGGCGCCGCGCACCGCGCGCAGGCGTACTCGCGGCCGGTCTGCGACACGTCATTCGCGAGCGGGGTCGCCGCTGCGCAGTGACAGCAGCAGAAGCAGCAACGGCAGTAGAAGTTGCAGCAGTAGCAGGTGATGTACGTACGCGGCGCGCGGCGTTCCCTCTCGGAGCGCCCCGGAAACCGGCCGTCGGCCCCCTGGTCGCGGTGGCCACCGTCGGCCACCGCGATCACGGCATAGGGTGCGGATCATGACAGGTGTCCCGTATCCGCATCCCACGCAGGCCGTGGTCCTGGCAGGCGGCCAGGGCTCGCGGCTCCGCCCGTACACCGATGACCGGCCCAAGCCGATGGTCGAGATCCCGGGCACCGGAACCCCGATCATCGGCCACCAGCTGGTCTGGCTGGCCGCCGAGGGCGTCACCGACGCGGTCGTCTCCTGCGGCCACCTCGCCGAGGTCCTCCAGGACTGGCTCGACCAGGCCGAACTGCCCTTGCGGGTCACCACCGTCGTGGAGACCGAACCGCTGGGCCGCGGCGGCGGACTGAAGTACGCCGCCGCCTCACTCCCCCGCCCCGACCAGCCCTGGTACGCCACCAACGGCGACATCTGGACGCGCTTCTCCCTGCGCGAGATGGCGGACTTCCACCACGAACGGGGCGCGGAGGCCACGCTGGCGCTGGCCCGGCCGCGGATCCCCTGGGGCGCCGTCGAGACGGATCCCTTCGGGCACGTACTGGACTTCATCGAGGCGCCGCCGTCGCCGTACCTGATCAACGCGGGCGTGTACGTCTTCTCGGCGGCCTTCAGAGGGCTGCTGCCGGACCGTGGCGACCACGAACGGATGACGTTCCCGCGGCTCGCGCGCGAGCGCCGGCTGGCCGGTTTCCCGCTGCCGCACGGCGCCTACTGGCGCGCGATCGACACGGCGAAGGATCTCACCGAGGCGGCGAGCGAGCTCGCCAGGTACGGACACGGGCACGGGCACTGACACGGGTAGGGGCGCGGGTAGGGCCGGGGCCGCTGAACAGCCGCGGGCCGGCTCCAGTACCAGCACCATGTGCCAGCACCGCACCGCCACAAACACCGGCACCGCCGACCGCCACCGGTGCCGATACCGCCACCGCCACCAAATGCCAGTACCCATAACGGTCCAGTCGCCGCACTCATACGACATCCCCTTCACGGACCCAATCCGGGACCGTGAAGGGGATGTCGTATGTGCCGAGGACCTGCGGACAGGCCTACCGCCAGCCCGGCCGTCAGTCCGGCCCTCAGTCCGGCTCTCAGCCCGGCTCTCAGCCCAGCAGGCCGCCCAGCGTGCCGCCGCCGGAGGAGCCTCCTGAGGAGCCGCCCGAGGAGGAGCCGCCCGAGGAGCCGCCGCCCGTCGTGCCGCCGCCCGTGCCGGCCGTGGAGGTCGGGGCCTGGGTGGCGGGCGGGGGGTCGGCCGGGGCCGACTGCTGCGGCGGGCCGCTCGTGGTCCGGCCGGGCTGGGCGCCCTGGGTGGCGCCTGCCGTCTCCCTGGCCATGCTCGGCTGCGAGGCCGACGGGGAGGCCGAGGAGTCCGTACCGCGGGAGGCGCCCGCGGTGGGCGAGGCGCTGCTGCCCTGCGAGGCGCCCGCCGTGCGGCCGCTGTCCGTACGGCCGGGGGCTTCGCGCGGGGTGTGCAGCGGGCGGCCGGGCAGGCTGTTGGTCGGCGGCTCGCCCGGCTTCGGGACGGTCGGGCCGGAGGCGGACCGTACGGCGCCGCCCAGGAGCGAGCCGATCAGCAGCGTGAGGCCCGCGACCACCGCGGTCATCACCGCACCGCGACGCAGTACTCGGCGCCGCAGGTCCCAGACCTCGACGCGGGGGCCGAGGTTGCGCCACGCCTCGCCGGCCAGCCGCGCGTCGAGGGAGTAGACGGGGGCGCCCGCGATGATCAGGGGGCTCCAGGCGGCGAGGTAGATGATGTCCGGCGCGTCGTACACGGGGACGTTGCGCCAGCTGACGGTCATCAGGAGGGCGGCCGAGAGCAGCGCGCCCATGGAGGCGGCGACCCGCTGCCACAGGCCGCAGACGGTCAGTACGCCGACGACGACCTGGAGGAAGGCGACGGTGAGGCCGGCGCCGACCGGGTGCGCGAGCGCGAAGTCGCGCAGCGGCGTGGCGAGCGCCCACGGGTCCAGCGACTCCAGCCACTTGACCATGGAGCCGCGCTCGCCGCCGTCGAAGTAGACGGGGTCGCAGAGCTTGCCCATGCCCGCGTAGATGGTGATGAAACCGAGGAAGATGCGCAGGGGGAGCAGGACGACGCCGAGGTTCATCCGGCGGCCGGGGTAGAACGCCTGCTTGTCGCCGGCGAAGCGGCGGCCGCCCTCCTGACGGGGCTCGAATTCGGCGTCGCTGTACGGGCCTTCGCCGCTGTACGGGCCTTCGGCCCAGGCGTCGCCCGTGCTGCCGTACGGGCCGGGAGCCGCGCCGTCGTACGGAGCGGAGGAGGCGGGCCCTTCGGGGGAACCGTCGTACGGACCCGCGTACGAGCCGTCGGGCGAATCAGCGTACGAATCGGTGTACGAGCCGGCGTACGCACCGCCGTGGGCGCCCCTGCGCGCACCGTCGCGCCACGCGTTGCCGCCCTCGCCCGGCACGGCGTACGTGTCGTCACCCGTGCCGTACGTGTCGTCGGACCAGGCGCCGTCCGAGGGGCGGGCCTGTGGGAGTTGGGGCAGCAGCTCGGTGTCGTCGGAGGCGCCGCGGGGCCCGATCACGCCGGCCGACGGGGGCGGCGCGAAGGAGGTGGCCTCCTCGGACCTGACCCTGGGCAGCACCTGGGTCGCGCCGGCGTCGTCGCTGCGGCCCGCGTTGTTCCGCACGGCGTGCAGGAGTTGGGTGGTGGGGGCGGTGGTGTCGCCCGGTGTCGTACGGCCGCTCCAGACGACGGGCGCGCGCCGCCGGGCGGGCCCGGACGCGGCAGCACCGGGGCCGGCGGCGGTACCCGGCCCGGACGCGGCGCCTGCCGTGGCACCCCGCGCGGCGCCCGCCGACACGGGGGCCGCGAGCTGCACGCGGAAGCTGGCGTGATTGACGATGACCTGCGCGGGGTCGCACGGCACCTTGACCGAGCTCAGTACCGGCTCGTCATCGAAGCCCGGCGAGCGTCCCCCCGTAGGCGTGCGGGGTGTTCTGGTGTCCACGCTCATCTAACCGAGTGACCAGCGTTTAAGACACTGCCTTGACCGCGTCGATCTGTCCGAGACCCGTCAAAACTTCCCCTGCCGCACGGAGGGTTACGTTCTGCCCCGAGTTGTGGGGGTGTTTTGCCCGGGTGTGACCCCGGGCTGACGTCGACGTGGCCTCGGCAGCCCCGAGAGGGGAGGCGGACGGTGGCGCTGCGCGCGCGGGGACAGGCTTCGGCCCGCCCCGCGTGCGCCGCCCCGCGTGCACCGCGCCGCGCCGTGGGCATCAGCCCCGGCGGCGGCCGCGCTGTGCCCCTCAGCCCCGGCGGCGTGCCGCCTCCCACAGGACGACGCCCGCGGCGACGCCCGCGTTCAGCGACTCGGCGCCGCCCGGCATCGGGATGCGGACGCGCACGTCACAGGTCTCGCCGACCAGGCGCGAGAGGCCCTTGCCCTCGCTGCCGACGACGATGACGACCGGGCCGTCCAGCGCCTCCAGGTCCTGCAGCTCGACCTCGCCGTCGGCCGCCAGGCCCACGACGATCATGCCCGCCTTCTGGTACGACTCCAGCGTGCGGGTGAGGTTGGTGGCGCGCGCGACCGGCGTGCGCGCCGCGGTACCGGCGGAGGTCTTCCACGCGCCCGCCGTCATTCCGGCCGCGCGCCGCTCCGGTACGACCACGCCGTGGCCGCCGAAAGCGGAGACCGAACGGACCACCGCACCGAGGTTGCGCGGGTCGGTGACGCCGTCGAGCGCGACGATCAGCGGGTCCTCGCCGACGTCGAACGCGGCCGCGGCCAGGTCCTCCGGGTGCGCGTACTCGTACGGCGGGATCTGCAGGACCAGACCCTGGTGGTTGAGCCCGTTGGTCATCCGGTCCAGCTCGGGGCGCGGCGCCTCCAGGATGTTCATGCCGCGGTCGGCGGCGAGCTGGAGCGCCTCGCGCACCCGCTCGTCGCTGTCGATGAACTGCTGGACGTAGAGGGTCGTCGCGGGGATTTCCTCGCGCAGCGCCTCCACGATCGGGTTACGGCCGACGACGAGCTCGGCCGTGCCCTTGGCGCCGCCGCGGCGCGGGGCCGGGCGATGGTGCGCCGCCTGCTTGGCCTTCGCGTTGGCGACGCGGTTCTTCACATGTCCCTTGCGGGCGGACGCGGGCGGGGTGGGGCCCTTGCCCTCCAGGCCCCGGCGGCGCTGGCCGCCGCTGCCGACCTGCATGCCCTTCTTGTTGGACGTGCGGCGGTTCCTGCGCTGGCTGTTGCCGGCCATGGGTCACCTGTTTCTTACTGCTCTCGACGTCTCGCGACGTGGATGTGATGTCTGCTGCGTAGATGTCTGATGCGTATACACGTGCTACGTGTACTGCGTTTGCTACTCGTACCGTGTTTGCTACTCGTACTGTGTTTGCTACATGCGCTGCGTTTGCTACGTGTACGTACGAGTGTCCCCCGCCGTCCCCCGTGCGGGCGACCGCGCGGGCGGCCGGGCGGACGACCGGGCCGGCTCGCCGTCCGTCACGACAGCGACCAGCGCGGCCCCGACGGGGTGTCCTCGATGGCGAGGCCGGACTGCTGGAGCTGGTCGCGGATCGCGTCGGCGGTGGCGTAGTCCTTACGGGCGCGGGCCGCCTGCCGCTGGTCCAGGACCATGCGGACCAGGGAGTCGACGACGCCGTGCAGGTCCTCGCCGCGCTCCGAGCCGCCGCCGGACCACTGCTCGTCCAGCGGGTCCAGGCCCAGCACGCCGAGCATGGCACGGACCTCGGCCAGCCGGGCGACGGCGGCTTCCTTGTCGTCGGCGGTCAGCGCGGAGTTGCCCTGGCGGACGGTCGTGTGCACGATCGCCAGCGCCTGCGGCACCCCGAGGTCGTCGTCCATCGCCTCGGCGAAGGCCAGCGGCACCTCGTCGGCGGGCTCGACCGGACCGGCCTTCTCCACGACGCGCTGAACGAAACCCTCGATGCGCGCGAACGCGGACTCGGCCTCGCGCAGCGCTTCCTCGCTGTACTCGATCATCGAACGGTAGTGCGGAGTACCGAGGTAGTAGCGCAGCACGATGGGACGCCAGCGCTTGACCATCTCGGAGACGAGCACGGAGTTGCCCAGCGACTTGGACATCTTCTCGCCGCTCATCGTCACCCAGGCGTTGTGCGCCCAGTACCGCGCGAACGCGTCACCGAACGCCTTGGCCTGCGCGATCTCGTTCTCGTGGTGCGGGAAGACGAGGTCGACGCCGCCACCGTGGATGTCGAACTGCTCACCCAGGTACTTGTGGGCCATCGCCGAGCACTCCAGGTGCCAGCCGGGCCGGCCGCGGCCCCAGGGGGTCTCCCAGCTGGGCTCCCCCTCCTTGGCCGCCTTCCACATCGCGAAGTCGCGCGGGTCACGCTTGCCGGTCTCGCCCTCGCCGGACGGCTGCAGCAGCTTGTCCAGGTCCTGGCCGGACAGCTCCAGATAGCCGGGGAAGGAGCGCACGTCGAAATAGACGTTGCCATCGGCGGCGTAGGCGTGGCCACGCTCGATCAGGCCGCGCATCATTTCGATCATCTCGGGGATGTGGCCGGTCGCACGCGGCTCGTACGTCGGCCGCAGGCAGCCGAGGGTGTCGTACGCGGTGTTGAACGCGACCTCGTTCTCGTACCCGATCGCCCACCAGGGGCGGCCCTGCTCGGCCGACTTCCTGATGATCTTGTCGTCGATGTCCGTGACGTTCCGGATGAACGTCACGTCGTAGCCGCGGTACTCGAACCAGCGGCGCATGATGTCGAAGTTCAGTCCCGACCGAATGTGCCCGATATGCGGGGCGGCCTGCACGGTCGCGCCACACAGGTAGATCGAGACGCAGCCCGGCGTGAGCGGGGAGAAGTCACGGATCTGCCGGGCGCTGGTGTCGTACAGGCGAATGGTCACGCATCAAGGGTAGACGGAACGAGGCAGTGCCCCGCGACCCGATGGCCCACGGGGACACAGAAGCGTGATATTCGCGGGTGTTCCACACCACTTCGGCACCCCTTCGGCACCACTTCGCGGTGGTACGCCCGGGGATGAGGGGGGGGGACGGGGGTGGGGCGGACGGGGATACGGGTTGTACGCCTGCGGATGCCAGGCGGGGCGGGCGGGGTGCGAGCGGGCCGGTCAGAGACGCCCGACGACCTTCCGCGGGCTGACGCGGACGACCACGCGCGCGCCGTCCCGGCCGGCCCTCGGGTTGAACTCCGCGTACCGCTTGCCCGTGTACTTCACCGAGAGCTCGTCGAGCAGCTCCTGCGCGCCTTCGCCGGTGAGCTCCGCACTGCCGCGGATCTCCGCGTAGGCGTACGGATCGTCGGCGGGCTGGACGATGACGGTCACCCGGGGGTCGCGCCGCAGGTTCGCGGCCTTGCGGCGGTCCTCGGTCGTGGAGAACAGGAGGTCGTCGCCGTCCCGCTTGACCCACACCGGCGAGAGCTGCGGGCTGCCGTCGGGCTGGATGGTGGCCACGGTGACCAGGACCGGGGAGTCGAGGACCTTCTTGAGGGCCTCGGAGAGTTCGGCTGCCACGGCGGTTCCTTCCTGCGGAGCGTACGGAGCGGGACGCGGTCGAAGCGGTCGTACACGGGGCGAAGCGGGAGCGCGGGTGCGAAGCGGAGCAGGACGCGGACGGGTGCTGTTGCCGGGCCAACGTCCGTGCGGGGCGGGGAATTCCCCTGGGGCGCGGAATTCCCCCTGAGGAGCGGCGAGTTCGGGGCTGCGCCCGTATGTGCGCACCCTGGGGCCCCCACCCCGTCTGACGAATGACGGGTGGCGGGTGTTCGCGCCGAGCACGAGATTCACCCGCAGGGTGGAACGGGACGGCCGGGGGCGGGCGTACGCGAAGCCGGGCGGCGGGGGGCGGGCGTACGCGAAGCTGAGTGGCCGGGGGCGGGTGTATGCGAAACCGGGCGGTCGGGGCGTGGGCGGAACCGGGCGGCCGGGCCAGGTGGGCCGGAGGCCGAAACGGGGAACCGGACGGCCGGATCCAGGCGGAACCGGGCACCGAGGCCGAGGTGGGACCGGGCGGCCCGGCCGAGGCGGCACCGGAGGCCCGGCCGAGGCGGCGGGCCGAAGCGAACCCGGAGGCCCGGCCAAAACCGGTGGCCCGGCCGAGGCGGCGGGTCGAGGTGAAACCCGAAGCCCGGACCGAGGCGGCGGGTCGAAGCGAGCCCGGAGGCCCGGCCGAAACCGGAGCCCCGGCCGAAACCGGGTCAGCCGGCTCGTGGGGCCGGGCCGTCGGGGGTTATGCCGTGCGGATCACCAGGGCCGTGGCCAGGGCGGCCAGGCCTTCTGCTCGGCCGGTGAGGCCGAGGCCGTCGGTGGTGGTGCCGGAGACCGCGACGGGCGCGCCGGCCGCGGCCGAGAGCGCCTTCTGGGCCTCCTCGCGGCGCTTGCCGACCTTCGGGCGTACGCCGATGACCTGGACGGCGATGTTGCCGATCTCGAAGCCCTCGGCCCGGACGATGCGGGCGGCCTCGGCGAGCAGCGTCACGCCGGAGGCGCCGGACCACTCGGGGCGGCTCGTACCGAAGTGCGCGCCGAGGTCGCCGATGCCGGCCGCGGAGAAGAGCGCGTCGCAGGCGGCGTGCGCGGCCACGTCGCCGTCGCTGTGCCCGGCGAGGCCGTAGCCGCCGCTGGCCGCCTCGTCCCACAGGAGCCCGGCGCACCACAGCTCACGCCCCTGCTCAAAGGCGTGTACGTCCGTCCCGATCCCCACCTGGGGCAACGCGACCATGAAATTTTCCTCCCTGCGAGTGAACATCGAACCGCGCGAGAACTCCGCCCCGCCCCCGCTCGTCGGACGGGTAGGGGGCCACCCCCACCGCCCCCGTATACGCCCCGCCCCCACCCCAAACCCCAAGCCGTCCACAGAACAGCCACCGGAGAAGGACCCGTCAGGCGCCCCCGTCCCTCCGGCCTACCCGTCCCTCAGGCGTACCCGTCCGTCACGCGCCTGCGCGCCAGTACCGCCTCGGCGAGTACCAGGTCCAGCGGGCGGGTGACCTTGAACGCCTCTTCGTGGCCGGGTACGACCACGACCGGCGCGCCGAGCCGTTCGACCATGCCGGCGTCGTCCGTGGCACCCTCGCCGTCGAAGGTCACGGTCGTGTGGGCCTTGACCAGGGTGTCGCGGTCGAAGCCCTGCGGGGTCTGTACGGCGCGCAGCCGGGCGCGCTCCGGTGTGCCCACCACCGGCTCGGATCCGCCGTCGGGATCCGGCCGTACTTCCTTCACGGTGTCGGCGAGCGGCAGCGCCGGTACGACGGCGGGCGCGCCGCCCCGTACGGCGTTGATCACGGTGTCGACGGTGTCCACCGGCACGAGGGGCCGCGCCGCGTCGTGGACGAGGACCACGTCGACGTCGTCGGGCAGCGCCTGCAGGCCGCGGCTCACGGACTGCTGGCGGGTGTCGCCGCCGGGGACGACCAGCAGCTCGGTGCGCTCGGGGAACGGGTGGCTGTCCAGCAGAGCACGTACTTCGGGCGCGCCGTCGGGCGGCGCGACCACGACGACGAGCGAGACGGCGCGGGACGCCGCCATGGCCCGTACGGCGTGGATGAGCATGGGCGTGCCGCCCAGCGCGCGCAGCGCCTTGGGGGCGCCGGGGCCGAGGCGTACCCCGCGGCCGGCCGCGGGGATGACCGCCGCCGTGCGAAGTCGGCGGGAATCTTCAGACATCGGTTGCACTCCGTGAGCCGGGGGTCGCACCCCGAATTTCGAGCGGCAGGTTTGTTTACTCGGCCGAGGTGGGTATGGCCACACCGTGCCGGGCGCGACGCCCCGACCGGACCCTTCCGTGACGGCCGGTCGAGCCAGCTGCCCGGGCCCGGCACGTCAGTTCCTGGTTCGGCTCAGGGTATGGCCGCCGTGGCCGGCTTCTCGGCACGCCGGCCGTAGGGCACGCCCCGTAGGACCGTAGGCAGGCCCCGTAGGCACGCCAGGGGCTGGGGCAGCACACCAGGTACGTAGGCCATCGGGTACGCCTGTCATCAGATATGCCGCAGCGCCCGGCAACGGACTGCTTCCGCGAGGAAGCAATCGTCGCTCGGGCACCGCGGCATTTTCGTGCTGAGCACCACTGCTGAGCACCGCTGAGCGCGCTCCTTGTGCTGAGCGCCTCATCGCGGGGCCTGCCACCGTGAGCGATCACTGTGGAAACCCGGCAGCGGCGGGCGTCAGGACGCGAGGACCTCGTCGAGCAGAGCCTCGGCCTTGTCTTCGTTCGTGTTCTCCGCGAGGGCGAGCTCGCTCACCAGGATCTGGCGGGCCTTGGCGAGCATTCGCTTCTCACCTGCGGAGAGTCCGCGCTCACGCTCACGGCGCCACAGGTCGCGAACCACCTCGGCGACCTTGATCACGTCGCCGGAGGCGAGCTTTTCGAGATTTGCCTTGTAGCGACGGGACCAGTTCGTCGGCTCTTCGGCATATGGTGCGCGAAGCACCTCGAAGACCCGGTCGAGCCCGTCCTGGCCGACCACATCGCGTACACCGACGAACTCCGCATTGTCCGCTGGCACACGAACCGTCAGATCGCCCTGGGCGACCTTCAGCACCAAGTAGGTCTTGTCCACGCCTTTGATCTGGCGAGTTTCGATGGCCTCGATCAGCGCGGCCCCGTGATGGGGATAGACCACGGTGTCGCCAACCTTGAACGTCATGTGACAGGTACCCCTTCCGTGGCTATCCATCCTAACACGGGAACGGTCCGTTCTGAATGGCGTTTTCGCAGGTCAGGGCGCATCTCGGGGCTTGACAACGACGGTCGTGACGTGCATCGACCGCCCAATGGAAGTAGGTATGCGCAGGTCGGAGGCGCTTCTTGAGCGGAGCGAAACGCGTACGTTACAGCTCCCGAAGAGCCCGATCGACAGGACGAACGTCCCGGTTTGCCGGGATCCGGATGGCGTGCTTCCACTACTCCGTTCGGTCACTCCCGATCACTCCTGCCCGAATCGAGAATTGATCACCCCGTCACCCGGCCGGGCGTACCGGACATGATCAATTCGTGTGACGCGGCGCATTCCTTTGCCATTGCCGCTATTCCTCTCGGCGGCTCCGGTGGATTCTCCCGCGGCGATCACTCGAACGGACGTGAGGTGAATTCTTCCGGCAGTTCTCGTGAGGGCTGCGGCAAGCCGGCCGGGCACGCACGGGAGGGGCCGCCGGCAGCGGCGTCGGGAGCGTTCCGGGCGGCCGCTCGTGATCATGTGACCGGCGCGCGATCGGCACGTGATCGCGCAGGGGGCGGGTCGGGTGCGGCGGCGGAAGGGCGGCTCGGTAACCTAGCGGCGCTGACACACCCTTAGGGCGGCTTTACGTACGGCGCCGACGCGCGGCGTACGGAACGGCCGCCCAGCCGTCCACCCCGCGACCGGGCATGCCCGTTCGGCCGCCGAAGCTCGTCCTAG
Source organism: Streptomyces sp. NPDC026301 (assembly GCF_055567935.1). Taxonomy (NCBI): domain Bacteria; kingdom Bacillati; phylum Actinomycetota; class Actinomycetes; order Kitasatosporales; family Streptomycetaceae; genus Streptomyces; species Streptomyces sp. NPDC026301. The sequence goes on from NZ_JBVHPN010000005.1 coordinate 360,240, forward strand.
GAGATGCCGCCGCCGTGAGCCGCAGCCTTCGACGCGGCGCCCTCGCCGCCACCGTCCTCACGCTCTCGATCGCCTCGCTCTCCGCGTGCGCGGCCGGGAACGATGCCGCGACGCTGCAAGTCAAGCCGGACAACGCCGCCACTTCCGTCGGCGACATCAAGATCCAGAACGCCATCGTGATCACCCAGCCGAAGCCGGACGCCAAGGGCCCGGCAGCGGTGTCCGCGACGCTGTTCAACGGCGGTACGAAGGACCAGACGCTGGACTCCGTCACGGTCGACGGCAGCGGCCAGCAGGCCGAGCTGAAGCCCGCCAAGGGCTCCGGCAAGATCACCGTGCCGGCCGGCGGTTCCCTCGTCATCGGCGGCAAGGGCAACGCCTCGGCCACCCTGTCCAGCGGCCGCGAGGCCGTCCAGGACGGCAACGCGCAGAAGGTGACCTTCGACTTCAGCCGCACCGGCAAGGTGACGCTGCGGGCGTACGTCGTCCCGGCGAAGAGCTACTTCAAGGACTACGGGCCGAGCGAGGTGCCGCAGCCGTCGGCGTCCGCGTCCGCCTCGGAGTCGGCCTCGCCTTCGGCCTCGGAATCCGCGCACGGCGGCCACTGAGGTATGCCCCCGCCCGCTCTGCCGCTTCGGCGGCGGGGCGGGCGTTCGGGCACATGGAGGCGTCCGTGCGGGCGTCGTAGCGGCCGTCCGCGTACGCGAAAGCGCCCCGCCCGTGGTGGGCAGGGCACGTGGCGCGGACATCTCGCCGCCTGGACTGCTCGCGCAGTTCCCCGCGCCCCTGAAGGCGCGCCGGTCGGCCTACGGCTCGAACTTGTACCCGAGGCCGCGGACCGTGACCAGATAGCGCGGCGCGCCCGGGTCCGGCTCGATCTTGGCGCGCAGGCGCTTGACGTGGACGTCGAGGGTCTTGGTGTCGCCCACGTAGTCGGCGCCCCAGACGCGGTCGATCAGCTGCATACGGGTGAGGACCCGGCCGGCGTTGCGCAGCAGCATCTCCAGCAGGTCGAACTCCTTGAGCGGGAGGTCGACCTTGCCGCCGGAGACCGTGACGACGTGCCGGTCCACGTCCATGCGGACCGGGCCGGCCTCCAGGGCCTGCGGGGTGACCTCCTCCGGCTCGCCGCGGCGGCGCAGGACCGCGCGGATGCGGGCGACCAGCTCCCGCGAGGAGAACGGCTTGGTGACGTAGTCGTCGGCTCCTATCTCCAGGCCGACGACCTTGTCGATCTCACTGTCCTTGGCGGTCACCATGATCACCGGGACGTTGGAGCGGCCGCGCAGCTGGCGGCAGACCTCCGTACCGGGCAGGCCGGGCAGCATCAGGTCGAGCAGGACCAGGTCGGCGCCGTTGCGCTCGAACTCGTCCAGTCCGTCGGGGCCGGTCGCGGCGATCGCGACCTCGAAGCCCTCCTTGCGGAGCATGTACGACAGGGCGTCGCTGAAGGACTCCTCATCCTCGACGACGAGCACTCGGGTCACGGAAGGACCTCCGGGGCAGGGTAGGGCGCGCGTAGCGCTTCCGGGGAAGTGTGGTGGTGGGTGTCGGCCGGGCCGTTGAAGGTGTCGTACGGACCGTCCTCGCCATCGAGGTCGTCCGGGTCTGCTGCGGCGCCGTCCCGTTGGGTGTCGCGGTCACGGACCGCGCCGGCTTCCGGGAGCCGCAAGGTGAAGGTGGAGCCCTGTCCTTCGGCGCTCCATACCGTGACCTCCCCGCCGTGCGAGGCGGCCACATGCTTGACGATGGCGAGACCGAGTCCGGTGCCGCCGGTGGCGCGGGAGCGCGCCGGGTCGACGCGGTAGAACCGCTCGAAGATCCGGTCCCGGTCCTTCTCGGAGATGCCGATGCCCTGGTCGGTGACGGCTATCTCGATCATCGTGCCGCCGGACGCCGGGACACGGCGGCCGGCTATGCCGACGCGGGTCCGGGCCGGGGAGTAGTTGACGGCGTTCTCGACGAGGTTGCCGAGGGCGCCGGCGAGCTGGCTTCTGTTGCCCCATACGTGCAGGTCGGCGATGCCGCCGATGGCCATGGTGATCGACTTGCTGCTGGCCTGCTGGCGGCAGCGGTCCATGGCCTCCTCGACCAGCTCGTCCACGCGGACGGGCTCGGCGTCCTCCAGGGGGTTGTCGTTCTGCACCCGGGAGAGGTCGATGAGCTCCTGTACGAGGCTGGTCAGGCGGGTGGCCTCGGCCTGCATGCGGCCCGCGAAGCGGTTCACCGCCTCGGGGTCGTCGCTGGCGTCCATGACGGCCTCGGAGAGCAGGGAGAGCGCGCCGACCGGGGTCTTGAGCTCATGGCTGACGTTCGCCACGAAGTCGCGGCGGACCGCTTCGATGCGGCGGGCTTCGGTGAGGTCCTCGACCAGGAGCAGGACGAGCCGGGAGCCGAGCGGGGCGACCCGCGCGGAGACGGCGAGGGCGTCGCCGCGGCCGGTGCCGCGGCGCGGCAGGTCCAGCTCGACCTGGCGTATCTCCCCGTCCCTGCGGGTGTCGCGCGCCATCTGGAGCATGGGGTCGACGGCGAGCTTGCCGCCTCGTACGAGGCCCAGGGCATACGCGGCCGAGCTGGCCTTGACCACGCCGTCGGCCTCGTCCAGGACGACGGCGGAGGACCGCAGCACCGACAGGACGGTGTCCACGCCGGGGGGCAGGACGGCGTCGGTGTGCAGGGACGTACGCGTGGGCTTGGCCTGGTCCCGCTCGCTCCAGCGGAACGCCAGCATGGCGATCACGCCGGTACAACAACCGGCGATCGCTGCCACTGCGGCGATGGCCGCGTCCACGTTCATGAGTCCAGGTTATGCGCCGGTTGTGACAGTTCCCCAGCCGTCCGAGGGTCACCTCGGCCACTGGTTGCCGAGAGTTCACCTTCATGTCGGCACCGGTTCACTCCGGAGGGGCGAACCGGTCGCATCCGGGCTCGAACGTGGGAGCGTGGGGATCGTAGGCCCACACCACCAGGGGCGCAGCCCGGGCGACTACGCAGGGGCACCGGCCCGGGGGACTGATCACGGGCATCGCAGGCCCACATACGACTCGAACGACTCGATGCGAGAGAAGGTCACTGATGCGGGACGCGTACCACGAGGAGCTGGATTCGATCGGCGAAGGCCTGGTCGAGATGGCCAGGCTTGTCGGCTCCGCGATCGGGCGCGCCACCACGGCGATACTCGACGCGGATCTGAAGCTGGCGGAGAACGTGATCGCCGGCGACGAGAAGGTCGACGATCTGCAGCGCGACCTGGAGGCCCGGGCCATAGCCCTGCTGGCGCGCCAGCAGCCGGTCGCCACGGATCTGCGGATCGTCGTGACGTCGCTGCGGATGAGCGCGGACCTGGAGCGGTCCGGTGACCTGGCGCAGCACGTCGCGAAGCTGGCGCGGCTGCGGTTCCCGGAGACGGCGGTGCCCCGGGACCTGCACGCCACGATTCTGGAGATGGGGCAGCTGGCGCAGCGCCTGATGGCGAAGGCGGGCGAGGTCATCATCACGAAGGACGTCGATCTGGCGCTGCAGCTGGAGCAGGACGACGACGCGATGGACCTGCTGCACCGCGCGCTCTTCCAGCACCTGATGGACGACCGCTGGAAGCACGGCATCGAGACGGCGGTGGATGTCACGCTGCTGGGCCGTTACTACGAGCGGTTCGCCGATCACGCGGTATCGGTCGCCAAGCGCGTGGTGTACCTGGTCACGGGCGAGCACGCGGACGAGATCGCGCCGCCGACCGCGGTCGAGGGCGGCTGACGCGCCACCGCGTGCCACCGCGCGCGGTTGATGCGCCTCTTCACGCGGGCATGTCATGGGCAGCGGTACAGCACAGCCCGGTACGACCTCCCGATGACCCCCTCCAGAGGAGGCATTTCATGGCTGACTCCCCCACCCCTGTGACGACCGAGCGTCCCGCGGCCGACGACCGCCGCCCCCTGCTGCCCCTCGTGGCCGCCTGCGGCTGCGGCTCGGGCTGCGGCTGCGGCTGCCAGTCCGGCGGCCCGTGCAGCTGCGGCGGCAACTGCGGCTGAGGCAACAACCGCGACCGCACGACCGAGGGGCCCCGGCCGGCACCGCCGACCGGGGCCCCTCGATGTGCGGGCGCACGGCCCGGAGTCCCTAGTCCTGCGCCCACCGGAAGGGCATGGGGGCGCCCTGCGGAATCACCCACGGGTCGGGGTACCGGGCCCGGCAGCCGGTGCAGCGAGCGACGAACGGGCCGACGTCCGGGTGGGTGAGCACGCTGTAGTGGCTCGAAACCACAGCCGGGAGCGTGTAGCCATTCGCCGTCGTCTCCAGGCCGGGCCACGGGGGAGAGCACAGGCAGGGTCGTTCCGCCGCGTACGCTCCGTCGGCGGTCTTCGCCGTGCGCTTGAAGAGGTTGGCGAATGTCTCACGTATGGCCACAGGGTGCTCACATTTCGACGCAGGTGAACCAGGGGCACGGAGACTACCGCGACGCTGCCGGCCCAACGCCGGCCCCAGAGCGGCAGCAAGCCCCCCCCCACCCGCGGAAAAACCGCAGGCAGGGGGCCTGGCGTCGGAGAAGGCTCGGGCTTACTTCTTCTTGCCCTGGTTCTTGACCGCCTCGATGGCGGCCTTGGCGGCCTCCGGGTCGAGGTAGGTGCCGCCCGGGTTGAGGGGCTTGAAGTCGGCGTCGAGCTCGTAGGTGAGCGGGATGCCGGTGGGGATGTTCAGGCCGGCGATGTCCGCGTCGGAGATGCCGTCGAGGTGCTTGACCAGCGCACGGAGGCTGTTGCCGTGGGCGGCGACCAGGACGGTGCGGCCGGTGAGCAGGTCCGGGACGATGCCGTCGAACCAGTACGGGAGCATCCGGACGACGACGTCCTTCAGGCACTCGGTCTGCGGGCGCAGCTCCGGGGGGAGCGTGGCGTAGCGCGCGTCGGAGAACTGCGAGTACTCGGCGTCACGGTCGAGCGCCGGCGGCGGGGTGTCGTACGAGCGGCGCCAGAGCATGAACTGCTCCTCGCCGAACTCGGCGAGGGTCTGGGCCTTGTCCTTGCCCTGCAGCGCGCCGTAGTGCCGCTCGTTCAGGCGCCAGCTGCGGTGGACCGGGATCCAGTGACGGTCGGCGGCCTCCAGGGCCAGCTGCGCGGTGCGGATGGCGCGCTTCTGGAGGGAGGTGTGCACGACGTCGGGGAGCAGGCCGGCGTCCTTGAGCAGCTCACCGCCGCGGACCGCCTCCTTCTCGCCCTTCTCGTTCAGGTTGACGTCCACCCAGCCGGTGAACAGGTTCTTCGCGTTCCACTCGCTCTCGCCGTGGCGGAGGAGGATGAGCTTGTACGGTGCGTCGGCCATGTCTTTGAGACTAATCGAAAACGGTGACAGGCCAGGCAGGGGGCCGATGTGTGGACTCCGGGGCGCTCGTCTGTGCCGGGGCGATGACGTTTGACGGTTCGCGTCAATTCAATGGCGTGAGGTGACCTGCGTCTATAGCTTCCCCTTGGCGGTTGCGCCACTTACGTCGGTTCTTTGGGGGAGGCACGGTGAGACGAGCCGTCGTCGCGAGCGTGTCGGGGCTGCCGCGGCAGTTCTGGTGGCTGTGGACGAGCACGCTGATCAACCGCCTGGGGGCGTTCGTCGCCACGTTCCTGGCGCTGTACCTCACGGTGGAGCGGGGGTACTCGGCGTCGTACGCGGGGCTGGTCGGCGCGCTGTACGGACTGGGCGGGGTGGTCTCCTCGGTGGTGGCCGGGGTGCTGACCGACCGGCTCGGGCGGCGGCCCACGATGCTGATCGCACAGCTGGCGACCGCGGTCTCGGTGGCGCTGCTGGGGTTCATGGAGGACCCGGTGGCCATCGCGGCGGTGGCCGGCGTGGTGGGCATGGCGAGCAACGGCTCGCGGCCCGCGGTGCAGGCGATGATGGCGGACATCGTGGCGCCGGAGGACCGGGTGCGGGCCTTCGCGCTCAATTACTGGGCCTTGAACATGGGCTTCGCGATTTCCTCGTCGCTGGCCGGGCTGCTCGCCCAGTACGGCTATCTGCTGCTCTTCCTCGGCGAGTCGGCGCTGGTGCTGGCCTGCGCGGTGGTGGTCTTCGTGAAGCTGCCCGAGTCCCGGCCGGTGGCGGCGGAGGCGGCGGAGGCCGGTACGGCGGAGGAGCCCGTACGGCGGGTTTCCATGCTGACCGTGCTGCGGGACGGGCGGTTCATGACCGTCGTCGGCCTGAACCTGCTGCTCGCGCTGCTCTTCCAGCAGGCGTACGTGTCGCTGCCGGTGACCATGGGCCGGGCGGGCTTCAGCAGCACGGACTTCGGGCTGGTGATCGCCACGAACGGCGTGCTGATCGTGCTGTTGCAGATCCCCGTGACCCGCTTCATCGAGCACCGCAGCCCGGCGGCGCTGCTGATCGGCTCGGCGCTGCTGACCGGTTACGGCTTCGGGCTGACGGCGTTCGCCGGTTCGGTGGCGCTGTTCGCGGTGTCCGTCGCCGTCTGGACGCTGGGCGAGATCATCAACTCGCCCACGCAGATGGGGCTGGTGGTCCGGCTCTCGCCCACCCATGGCCGCGGCCGCTACCAAGGCATGTACGCGCTGTCCTGGTCGGTGGCCTCGCTGGCCGCCCCGCTGCTCGGCGGCACGGTCATCGACCGCTACGGCCCGGCCACCCTCTGGTCCGGCAGCGCGGTGATCGGGACGGTGGCCGCGCTCGGTTACGGGCTGCTGCTGCGGCGGATGAACACCGAGGAGCGGGCGGCGCGTACGCCGGCTCCGGAACCCGCGCCGATATCGGACCCGGCTCCGGAACCCGGATCGGTATCCGACCGGGTTCCGGAATCCGCGCCCGTCATGGACGCAGCCGGCGCTGTGCCTCGTACAGATTCCGTGGCCTGACCGTTCCGGGGCGGCCGTACGCCATCAGCCTGCTGTGCAGGTCGCCCGTGAAGTCCGGCTGGTCGGTCTGGTCGAACTCGCGGACCTCGGAGATGCCCGCGGTGACGCTGTACGGGGCCAGGCCGTCGATCCGCACCATGCCGGCCCGGCCGTTGGTGACGCGGACGTTCCAGTGCGTGAAGCGGGCCCCGAAGAGCGGCCCCGCACGCATGTCGCCGCCGTGCCGGCCGTTGTTGTTCAGCACGATGTCGGTACGGACGTTGGCGAACGGCATGCCCCGGTGGGAGTCGAACGTACCCATCTCCATCCGGCCGCGCGACCAGACGTTGTAGCTGGAGAGTCCTTCGACGTTGATGCCGTGCAGCTGCGTGCCGGGCGGCGTGGGCACGGTGCGCTGTTCGATGGTGAAGTCCTCGAAGAGGTTGTCGTGCGAGCCCTCGCGGCAGTAGTACGGGTGGTGCGAACCGCGGCCCGCGACACGGGTGTTGCTGATCGTGCAGGCGGAGGCGGCGGTCATCCCGAAGCCGTTGTCGACGTGGCGCGCGACGACGTCCCGCACCCAGCAGTCGTACGCGCACTGCAGGGTGAGGGCGTTGTACCCCTTGTCGTGCAGGTGCGGTGACTGCGGCGTCTCGACCGCTTCGATCGTCAGGCCCTCGACGCCGGCGCCGACGAGCGCGGGGACGTGGGTGGTGAGCCGCGGGTCCCACTCCGGGCGCACGTCGAGCGGCAGCGGGCGCTCAAGGGTGACCGAGCGCCCCTTGATACGGACGATGCGCACGGGCCACTCGTACGGGACGTAGCTGGTGAGTTTGACCTTGTCGTGCCAGGTGTACGCGGCGGGGCCCGGACCGTCGCCCGCGATGTGCTGGAGGAGGGTGTGGCCCTTGTCGTCGGCCAGGCGGAGGAGGACGAGGGCGCCGGGGCTCAGGCGCGAGGCGTCGGCGACCGTGACGGTGCGGTCGCCGCGGCGCGCGGGGCGTACGGCGGTGAGCGTGCGCCACTCGTCGCGCCGGTTGCCCGTCCACCCCTCGAACGGCCAGTCCCGCTTCCTGATCGCCGCGACCAGGGAGTCCCAACGGGCCGTCGGGCAGAGCCAGATGAGGCCGCCGGTCCAGGACCAGGCGGTTTTGTCGCCGCCGTACCGGCTGCCGTACGGGCCGATGAGCTCGGTCAGGTGCTTGGTGGCGAGCAGCTTGGTACGGCCGCTGCCGGCACCGCGCAGCACCACGTGATCGTGGCCGATGCGGACGATGCCGTCGATGCGGAAGGTGCCGGGCGGGAGGGTGACGACGCCGCCGCCGCGCCGGCCCGCTGCCTCGATGGCGCGGTTGAGGGCGGGGGCCGAGTCCTTGCTGCCGTCCGGGACGGCGCCGTGCTCCCGTACCGCGTCGATCACGGGCCCTTCGCCGGCGGTCCGGGGCCCGCGCCGGCTGCCGGCCCGGCCGACGTACGGGATCTGCGGATGCCGGAAGGGGCGGGCGGTGAACTCGTCCCAGAGTGCGTTGCGGTGACCGGAAGCGCCGGCCGGGAGGGCGGGCAGTACGGCGGCCGCCGTCACGGCGGTCGCGCTGCCCAGCACAGTGCGCCTGCTGATGTCCATGGGCCGCCTTCATGCAGGTGAAGAGGTGCATGGGAGAGACGGCGCGAGCATGGCACGCGCCCGCCGCACGGCGGAAGAGGACGCCGCGAAACGGGCCGGAAAGTGCTACTTGTCCCGGCTGGTCAGATGCGCGAACGCGTCGAGGTTACGGGTGGACTCGCCGCGCGCGACGCGCCACTCGTACTCCTTGCGGATCGCCGACGCGAAGCCCATCTCCAGCAGCGTGTTGAAGGAGCCGTCGGCGTTCTCCAGGACCGTGCCGAGGATCCGGTCCAGCTCCTCGGGGGTGACGGCCGCGAGCGGCAGCTTGCCGACGAGGTAGACGTCGCCGAGCTTGTCGATCGCGTAACCCACGCCGTACAGACGGGTGTTGCGCTCCAGCAGCCAGCGGTGCACCGCTTCGTGGTTCTCGTCCGGGCGGCGGACGACGAACGCGTTGACCGACAGCGAATGCCTGCCGACCAGCAGCGAACAGGTCGTGGAGAGCTTGCGGGTGCCGGGCAGCTTCACGACATAACTGCCGGCCTCCGGGGACTCCCACTCCAGTCCGGCGTCGTTCAGCGTCTCCTCGACGACCTGCCGCGCGTCCGCGGCCCTGCTGTCCTCAGCCATGCAGTGATCGTAGGCGACGGCGCCGCTCCTGCATCGCGGCGGTGTACACGTCGGCGGTCGCGGCGGCCGCGGTGTCCCAGCCGAAGGAGCCGGCGTGCCGGGCGGCCGCCGCGCCCATCCGCGGCGTGAGCGAGGGGTCCTCGGCGAACCGGCGCAGCGCGCGGGCGTAGTCCACCGGGTCGTGCCCGTCGATCAGGAAGCCGCTGACGCCGTCCTTCACGGCCACCGGGAGGCCGCCGACCGAGGCCGCGATCACCGGCGTGCCGCAGGCCTCCGCCTCGATGGCCACCAGCCCGAAGGACTCGCTGTAGGACGGCATGACCAGCACGCTGGCCGCGCGGTACCAGTCCGCGAGCTGGTCCTGGCCGACCGGCGGCCGGAACCGCACCACGTCCGCGATGCCGAGCCGGGCGGCCAGCTTCTGCAGGCCCTCGGGCTTGGCCAGGCCGCTGCCGCTCGGGCCGCCGACGACAGGGACGACGATCCGGGAGCGCAGCGAGGGGTCCTGGTCCAGCAGGACCGCGACCGCGCGCAGCAGGATGTCGGGGGCCTTCAGTGGCTGGATGCGGCCCGCGAAGAGCGGGATCAGCGCGTCCTGGGGCAGGCCGAGACGGTGCCGGGCCGCGGCCCGCGCGTCGGCGGCGCCGCTGCCGGTCACGCCGCTGCCGGTCACGCCGCTGCCCGTCGCGTCGCTGCCCGTCGCGTCGCTCGCCGGGCGGAAGCGGTCGAGGTTGACGCCGGGGTGCACGACCGCGACCTTGCCGGGCTCGGCCTCGTAGTGCCGGACGAGCTCACCGGCCTCTTCGGCGGTGTTGGCGATCAGCCGGTCCGAGGCGCGCACGATCTGCGTCTCACCGATGACGCGGGCGGCCGGCTCCGGGGTGTCGCCCGCCGCGAGCGCGGCGTTCTTGACCTTGGCCATCGTGTGCATGGCGTGCACGAGCGGGACGCCCCAGCGCTCGGCGGCGAGCCAGCCGACGTGGCCGGAGAGCCAGTAGTGCGAGTGCACCAGGTCGTAATGGCCGGGGCGGTGGCCGGCCCACGCCTGCATCACGCCGTGCGTGAAGGCGCACAGCTGGGCGGGCAGGTCCTCCTTGTTCAGGCCCTCGTACGGGCCCGCGTCCACGTGCCGTACGAGCACGCCGGGGGCCAGCTCGACGGAGGGCGGGAGGGCGCCGGTGGTGGCGCGGGTGAATATCTCGACCTCGATGTCGATCGCGGCGAGGCGCTTGGCGAGCTCGACGATGTAGACGTTCATGCCGCCCGCGTCGCCCGTGCCGGGCTGGTGCAGCGGGGAGGTGTGCACGCTCAGCATCGCCACCCGGCGCGGCTTGCGGGAGCCCCCCAGGCGCAGCCGGGCGGGGCCCGCGAACTGGCTCTGAGGACGGCCGCGGAGCCGGGACACATATTGGCTCACTGCGAGCTACCTCCCACAATCCGGCGGAAATCCGGCACAAAAACGCCTCTCCACCGGCCAACAACAGAGCCGGCCGTGCCATTTCCCGCCAGACGCCGCGCCGCCCCCTCTTTGCCAAAGCGTGACCCTAAGAGGCTCCCGGGCGGGCCGGCGCACAGCGGCGCATAAAGTCATCTCATGGCCCGCAGCTCCTCCCCTCCCCCGTCCGCACGCCCGGTCGGGAGCGCCACCCGCGGGACCACCAATCCGAACCGGCTGCGCCGCATGGACCGCTGGATCGCCGCCACGCACGGCGCGCAGCTGCGCCGCACCGCCGACCCGGTCGCCGTCGATCTCGGGTACGGCGCCGCGCCCTGGACCGCCGTGGAGCTGCTGGACCGGCTGCGCACGGCCCGCGCGGACGCGGCGGTGGTGGGCGTCGAGATCGATCCGGCGCGGGTCGCGGCGGCCCGGCCGTACGAGCGGGACGGGCTGGTCTTCCTGCACGGCGGCTTCGAGGTGCCGCTGCCGGGCGCCCCGGGCCGCTCCCCCGCGCTGATCCGGGCGGCGAACGTGCTGCGCCAGTACGACGAGGCCGAGGTGGCGACGGTCTGGGCGCGGCTGTGCGCCCGGCTGGCCCCGGGCGGCCTGCTGGTGGAGGGCACCTGCGACGAGATCGGGCGCCGGCACGTCTGGGTCGCGCTCGGCACCGAGGGCCCCCGCACGGTCACCTTCGCGGCCCGGCTCGCGTCCCTGGCCACCCCTTCCGACCTGGCCGAACGGCTCCCGAAGGCGCTCATCCACCGCAATGTGCCGGGCGAGCCGGTGCACGCCTTCCTGCGGGACTTCGACCGCGCCTGGGCGGCGGCAGCGCCCTACGGCGCGCTCGGCGCCCGCCAGCGCTGGATCCGCTCGGTCCGCGCCCTGCACGCCGCGGGCTGGCCCCTCGCCGACGGCCCCGGCCGCTGGCGCCTGGGCGAGGTCACGGTGCGCTGGGAGGCGCTGGCACCGCGGGGCGGGGCCTGAGCGGCGCGGGGACCGCTGGGCGGGGCCTGAGCGGCCGGGTCAGGCCGTACGGAGCGCCGCCAGGAACGCGTCGACCAGCGGCCGGTCCCGGGCCTGGGTGAGGCGGTCGCGGGCCTCGGCCGGGGAGAGCCAGGCCATCCGGTCGACCTCGTCGTTGGCGGCGAACGTCCCGCCGCACGCCTCGGCGGCCCAGTAGCGGACCTCCTTGGGGCGGCCGTTCACCTCGTAGTACGCGGTCGGCAGCTCGGGGCCCGGCCGGCAGTCCATGCCGGTCTCCTCCGCGACCTCGCGCACCGCCGCCGCCGGCGCCTCCTCGTCCCGCTTCAGCTTGCCCTTCGGCAGCGACCAGTCGTCGTACTTCGGCCGGTGCACCAGGGCGATCTCCAGCCCGCCCGTCCCCGGCGCCCGGCGCCACAGGACGCAGCCAGCCGCGCGGATCACCGTTCCGTTGTTCATCCGGTCCTCCAGGCGCGGGTGAAGGTGTAGCGGGCGGCCTCGACCTCGTGGCGCTGGTCGGCGTGGAGGATGCCGAGCGCGTACGCGGTGGCCGGGGCGATGCGCGGGGTGCGGGCCGCGGCGGCCGCGGCGGCCGCGGCCTCGGCCGCGTCGCGGTGCCGCTCCAGGGCGCGGGCCGCCTCCAGCAGCCGCAGGTCGGTGACGCCGCCGTCGGCGACCTCCTGCGCGTACCGGCTGTGCCGCAGCAGCAGCCGTACCTGGTGCCAGGCGGCATCCTGGCGGTCGTCGCCGGCCAGCGCGGCGGCGTTGTACGGGTGGCCGACGCGGGTCAGCGGCAGCGCGGCGACGGCCTCGGCGAGCCGGCGGTGCGCGTGGTCGGCCAGCGGCGGCAGCGCCTCGGTGGCGAGCCGGTCGGCGGCATTCTTGTCCAGCGGCGCTTCGGAGGCCAGTACCGCGACGGCGTCCGCGACGGCGTGGAAGCGCGAGGAGCCGAGCGCCTGGAGGGCCGCGGAGTGGGCGCGGGTGCGGGCCAGGGTCAGCTGCCGGTCCAGCAGCGCGCCGGCCCGCGCGGCCCCCGCAGCCGTGGTGGCGGCCGGGTCCTTGGGGTCGCGGGCGCCCTCCCTGGTCCCCGCGGTGCGGCTCTGCGACCGCTGCGGAGGCGGGGCGTCGCCCTCGGGGGCTCTGGCGGCGCCGGCCGCTTCTCTGGCGGCGCCGGACGGTTCGGCGGGGCCCGCGACCCGGTGCAGGGCGGCCAGCAGGCGGGCGAGCCGGTCGGCGTAGGCGTGCTCGCGGGCCAGGGTGCCCGATAGCCAGCCCAGTTCGGCGCGCAGCTGGTCGGCCCAGGCCTCGTCGGTCAGCGGCCGGAAGGTGTGCAGCGCGCCGCTGATCCTGCGGGCCGCGGCCCGCAGTTCCCGGGCCGCGTCGCCCGCGCCCCGCGCGTCCGAACCGCTCTCCCGGTGCAGCCGCAGGCTGCGCAGGAAGGCCGTCGACTCTTCGTGGAGGTAGGCGGAGAGCACCTCGCCGGCCGTCGCGCGGTCGGGCGCCGGGCCGGCCGCGTGGGCACCGGTCCGCTCGCGGGGCGGGGAGAGGTCAGGTCGCAGGGCCACGCCGGCGCCTCCGGGCGTCGATGAGCATTTCTTGTACGTTGCGCAGCGGGGTGCCGTCCGCGTCGGCGGCGTGCCGGGTCCAGTTGCCGTCCGGGCCGAGGTGCCAGGCGGAGGTGGTGTCCGACGTGCCGGTCCGCAGCAGGCGGTCGAGCGAGGCGCGGTGGCCCGGGTCGGTGACCCGTACCAGCGCCTCGATCCGCCGGTCGAGGTTGCGGTGCATCATGTCCGCGCTGCCCAGCCACACTTCGGGCTCCCCTCCGTTGCCGAAGGCGAACACCCGCGAGTGTTCGAGGAAGCGGCCCAGGACGCTGCGGACGCGGATGTTCTCGCTCAGGCCCGGCACGCCGGGCCGCAGTGCACAGATCCCGCGTACCCAGACGTCCACGGACACACCGGCCTGGGAGGCGCGGTACAGGGCGTCGATGACGGCCTCGTCCACCATCGAGTTGACCTTGATGCGGACGTACCCGGGGTGGCCCGCGCGCTGGTGCGCGATCTCCTTGGTGATGCGCTGGACCAGGCCGTCCCGCAGCGACTTGGGGGCGACGAGCAGCCGCCGGTAGGTCTCCCGGCGGGAGTAGCCGGAGAGCCGGTTGAACAGGTCGGAGAGGTCGGCGCCCACCTGCGGGTCGGCGGTCAGCAGCCCCAGGTCCTCGTAGAGCCGGGCGGTCTTCGGGTGGTAATTGCCGGTCCCCACATGGGAGTAGCGGCGCAGCATGTCGCCTTCCTGGCGGACGACCAGGGAGAGCTTGCAGTGCGTCTTGAGGCCGACCAGGCCGTAGACGACGTGGCAGCCGGCCTCCTCCAGCTTCCGCGCCCACTTGATGTTGGCCTGCTCGTCGAAGCGCGCCTTGATCTCGACGAGGACGAGGACCTGTTTGCCGGACTCGGCGGCGTCTATCAGGGCGTCGACGATCGGGGAGTCGCCGGAGGTCCGGTACAGCGTCTGCTTGATCGCGAGGACGTCCGGGTCGGCGGCGGCCTGCTCCAGGAACGCCTGGACGGAGGTGGAGAAGGAGTCGTACGGGTGGTGGAGGAGGACGTCGCGGGCGCGCAGCGCGGCGAAGATGTCGGGGGCCGAGGCGGATTCGACCTCGGCGAGGTCGCGGTGGGTTCCGGCGACGAACTTCGGGTACTTCAGCTCGGGCCGGTCCAGCGCGGAGATGCCGAAGAGGCCGGTCAGGTCCAGCGGGCCGGGCAGCGGGTAGACCTCGGCCTCGGAGATCTTCAGCTCCTGGACGAGCAGGTCCAGTACGGCCGGGTCGATGGACTCCTCGACCTCCAGCCGGACCGGCGGCCCGAAGCGGCGCCGCATCAGCTCCTTCTCCAAGGCCTTGAGGAGGTTCTCCGCGTCGTCCTCCTCGACCTCCAGGTCCTCGTTGCGGGTGACCCGGAACATGTGGTGCGCGCGCACCTCCATGCCCGGGAACAGCTCCTCCAGATGCGCCGCGATGACGTCCTCTATGGGGACGTAGCGCTGCGGTGACGCCTCCAGGAAGCGGGAGAGCAGCGGCGGGACCTTGACCCGGGCGAAGTGGTCGTGGCCGCTGACGGGGTTGCGGACGACCACGGCCAGGTTCAGGGAGAGGCCGGAGATGTACGGGAAGGGGTGGGCCGGGTCGACGGCCAGCGGGGTGAGGACGGGGAAGATCTGGTGGCGGAAGAGGGTGAACAGGCGGGCCTGTTCCTTCTCGGTCAGCTCCGGCCAGCGGATCAGGTGGATGCCGGCGCCGGCCAGCTCGGGGGCGATGTCCTGCTGATAGCAGGCGGCGTGCCGGGCCATGAGCTCGCGGGAGCGGGTCCAGATCAGGTCCAGCACCTCGCGGGGCTGGAGCCCGGAGGCGGAGCGGGTGGCGACGCCCGTGGCGATTCTGCGCTTGAGGCCCGCGACCCGGACCATGAAGAACTCGTCCAGGTTGGAGGCGAAGATCGCGAGGAACTTGGCGCGTTCCAGCAGCGGCGTGGCCGGGTCCTCGGCCAGCTCCAGTACCCGTTCGTTGAAGGCGAGCCAGCTGCGCTCGCGGTCCAGGAAGCGGCCGGCGGGCAGCTCCGCGCCGTCGTCGCCCAGGGCGCCGTCGACGTCGTACGCGTCGAGATCGGCGTCGAGGTCCGGTTCCAGCTCGGGCAGGGAGGCGGCCACGGTGTTCGGGCGGTGCGCGGCGATCGAACCGACCGAGGGCTGAGCCTGTGCGGACGGCGTCGGGGGCGTTACCGGGGCCTGGGCGCTGGTCTGCTGGTCCATGGCCTCATTCTTCCGCGCCCCCGGCGGGGAAGGCGCGTCGGGAGGCGGCGGGGCGGCTCGGAGCCTTCGGTCACCGGCCGGCTGCGCGGAGGGCTGCATTCAGTGATGCTCGCAAGCGAGTTTGAATCGCCGGTAACGCGGACATGGCGGACAGGCAAGCGGGGGGCTACCCGCAGGGGACGATCCGGTGCCGGGGGCGGAGGCGGCGGCGGGCGCTGAGCCCCGCCGCCACCTCATGACGGCCCGTCAACTCCGGCTCCGTTACCGGTTCAGAGCTCGGTGCGGTACATCAGGTCCGTCTCGTGCGTGACGAACCCGAGGCGTTCGTAGACCGTGACGGCCGGGACGTTGTCCGCGTCCACGTAGAGCATCGCCGTCGGCACGCCCTCGCCGGCCAGGTGCCGGAGCCCGATCGCGGTGAGCGCCTTGCCGAGCCCGCCGCCCTGCGCCTCGGGCCGGACCCCGACGACGTACACCTCGCCCAGGCCCTCCTCCGCGTGCTTCTTCGTCCAGTGGAAGCCGACGAGGACACTGTCCTTCTCGGCCAGGAAGAAGCCCTTGGGGTCGAACCACGGCTCGGCCTTGCGGTCGTCCAGGTCACGCTGGGTGAGCGAGCCCTGTTCGGGGTGGTGCGCGAAGGCCGCGGCGTTGGCGGCGAGCCAGGCCGCGTCGTCGGTGCCGGGCTGGAAGGTGCGGACGGTGACGCCGGCGGGCAGCACCGGCTCGGCCAGCTCCAGGTCGGCCAGCGGGCGGCGCATCTGGCGCAGCTCGCGGAAGAGGGTCAGGCCCAGGGTCTGCGCGAGGTGGCGGGCCGCGGGGTGGCCGCCGTGCGCCCACAACCGCAGCCGCCGCCCGGACTGCTCCAGCAGCGCGCTGCCGAGCCTGCGGCCCAGGCCGTTGCCGCGGAATTCGGGGTGCACGACCAGCTCGGCGGCGGGCGCCTCGACCGGGTCGGTGTCCTCCAGCTGCCCGTACCCGACGATGCGGTCGCCCTCGGCGCGCAGCAGTACGTGCCGCACGCCCTCCCGCCGTCCCCCGCGTACCTGCAGCCGTCCCTGCTCGGACACGGCCGGCTGGCCGTCCGTCCGTGCCGCCGTCTCGATCAGCTCCAGTACGGCACCGGCCACGTCCGGCGTGAGCGCTTCCCGTACCTGCATGTCCCGCCCGGCCGGGCCCGTTCCCTGTGCAGCGTCAGTCATGTCCCGAAGGGTACGGCGCGCGGCGGGGCCGGTGGCGACCGCCGTCGGGCGGCGGCCCGCTGTCGCCCCGGCGCAACCGCGCCTTAACCCGTCACCCCTGTTGCGCTACGCGCGTTGACCGTAGGCTTCCGGTCGCTCGACCACTCCTCATCCGCTGTCCACAAGGGGGACGATCGATGTCAGCTACTCCGCACCGGCGCCGCGTCGGGCGCCGTCTGGCGGCCGGAGCCGCGGTGCTGGCCGCCGCGGCCGGCGTCACCGCAGCGGCGCTGCCCGCCGGCGCCGGCACGCCCGACGGCCACGGCCACTCCTCGCGCACCGTCGACGTGCAGCTGCTCTCCTTCAACGACTTCCACGGCAATCTGGAGCCGCCGCAGGGCTCGTCCGGCACCGTGGAGGAGGAGCGGGCGGACGGCAGCAGAAAGAAGATCGAGGCCGGTGGCGTGGAGTACCTGGCGAACGCGCTGCGCACCGCGCGCCGGGGCCACTCGTACTCCGTCACCGCGGCCGCCGGCGACCTGGTCGGCGCGAGCCCGCTGCTCTCGGGCCTCTTCCACGACGAGCCGACCGTGGAGGCGATGAACAAGCTGAAGCTGGACGTGACCAGCGTCGGCAACCACGAGTTCGACGAGGGCCGCGCGGAGCTGGCGCGACTGCAGAACGGCGGCTGCCACCCGAAGGACGGCTGCTACGAGGACGGGCGGACATTCGAGGGCGCGGACTACCCGTACCTGGCCGCCAACGTCACCGACGAGAAGACCGGCAGGCCGATCCTGAAGCCGTACACGGTCTGGCGGCACAAGGGCGTCAAGATCGGCTTCATCGGGGTGACGCTGGAGGGCACGCCCGGCATCGTCAGCGCCGACGGGGTCAAGGGCCTGAAGTTCCACGACGAGGCCGAGACCATCGACAAGTACGCCAAGGTGCTGCAGAAGCAGGGCGTGAAGTCGATCGTCGCGCTGATCCACGAGGGCGGGGCGCCCGCGTCCACCGCGTACAACTACGACTGCGACAGCCCCGGCGCGGGTGACGGCATCTCCGGGCCCATCACGGAGATCGCCAAGAAGGTCACGCCGAAGGTCGACGCGCTGGTCACCGGGCACACCCACCAGGCGTACGCGTGCACGATCCCGGACCCGGCCGGGCAGCCGCGGATGGTCACCTCGGCGTCCTCCTTCGGCAAGCTCTACACCGACACCACGCTGACGTACGACCGGAAGACCCAGGACATCGTGCGCACGGCCGTGAAGTCGGCCAACCACGTCGTCGACCGCACCCAGCCCAAGGCGCCTGACCTGACCTCGCTGATCAAGCGCTGGGACAGGCTGGCCGCGCCGGTCGCGAACAAGCCGGTCGGCCACATCGCAGGCGACATCCCGGGCCGCGGCGCGAGCACCCCCGAGTCGCCGCTCGGCGACGTCATCGCCGACGCGCAGCTGGAGGCGACGGCGGACAGCGGCAAGGGCGGCGCGCAGCTGGCCCTGATGAACCCCGGCGGCGTCCGCTCCGACCTGGCCTTCAAGGCGTCGGGGAGCGAGGGCGACGGGGTGGTGACGTACGGCGAGGCGTTCACGGTGCAGCCGTTCACCAACATGACGAACGTGATCGGGCTGACCGGCGCGCAGCTGATCACCGCGCTGCAGCAGCAGGTCAGCGGCGCGAACGCGGCCTCCCCGAAGATCCTCCAGGTGTCCGAGGGCCTCACCTACACCCTGGACATGACCAAGTCGGGCGCGGACCGGGTGGTCAAGGACTCGGTGAAGCTCAACGGCGCGGCGATCGACCCGGCGAAGACCTACCGCGTCGCGCTGAACGAGTTCCTGGCGGGCGGCGGTGACGGCTTCGCCGCGTTCAAGGACGGCAAGGACAAGTTCGTCGGCCCGTCGGACCTGGACGCGTTCACCGCGTACCTGGGCGCGCACTCCTCGGCGTCCGGCCCGCTGGCCCCGCCGAAGGCGGACCGCATCACGGTCGTGAAGTAACCATCCAAATCCGCCTTTACCTCTAGTAAGACTTGCGTTCGATGGCCGTACGCATGGTGGGATGTACCGATGCGACCCCCCACACGCATATCCGCATCGCACGCACCGCAGGACGCGCGGGACTCACAGCGGCCCCGCGCGTCCCAGGGCCCTGACCCGCAGGGCGACACCCGCGAGTTCGCGCCGGTCAATCCCTACGCGGAGCTCGCCGGGCTGGCCGATCCGGAGCCCGAGCCCGGCCGCGACGACCCCCTGGGTCTCGGGCTGCGCACCGAGCCGGACGACGACGAGGCGTGGGCACCGCCCAACCACCGCAAGGCCAAGCGCGGCATCGGCCGGTTCGCCGCCGTGCCGATCACCGTGAAGCTGCTCGCCACGGTGCTCGCGGCCGCCTCCTTCGCGGGCCTCGCCGACCGGTTCGCCGTGCTGTACGCGCAGAACAAGGCCGCCGAGAAGCTCAAGGACTCGCTGCACCTGGCGGCCGACCCCGAGGTGGACATCGAGGGCTTCCCCTTCCTCACCCAGGTCGCGGACAAGCGCCTGGACCGGGTGCGGGTGACCATCCCCGACCTCGCCGCCGACCGGGTCTCACTGGCGAAATTCGAGGCGACGGCGGAGAACGTGACGCTCGACGGCGATCTGCCGACGTCCCTCAAGGGCGGCACGGTCGACCGGATGCACGGCGACGTACTGCTCTCCTTCGAGGACATGAACCGCGAACTGGGCGCCTCGCAGGTCAAGTTCAGCGAACTGGGGCCCAACTCCGTACGCGCGGAAGGGCGGCTGCCCATCGCCGGGCACGAGCTGCGGATGCACGCCAGGGCCCGCATCCGGCAGGCCGGCGACCGCGGCATCTCCACCGAGATCAGCGGCATGCGGCTGGACATCGGCGATGTCGCGGTCTACCGCCCCGGTACGGGGAAGGGCGAGGGCCTGCAGCTGACCCGCAAGACGGCCCGGCAGCTCAGCCGGGAGGCCGCCAAGGTACGGGCGATGCTCGCCGTCCCGGCCATCGCCGACCGCATCGGCATCCCGCACGCGTACATCGACGCCGCCCTGCACAACGAGCAGAAGCTGCACGACCTGATCGGCACGCCGCGCTTCATCGGCAAGCTGATGAAGGTCAATCTCGTCGATGTCGTCGTCGACCACCCCTGGCTGCTGAAAAAAGTCGGCATCGATCCGAAGATCCTCGGCAGCCTCGCGGGACTCACCAAGCCGGAGCTCGCGGACCGCATGGATCTGTCCTTCCGCCTCCCGGCCACCCCCGGTGACGTGCGGCTGCGCACGATCTCGGTGGAGCGGGACGGCATCCGGGCCCAACTCTCCGGCACCGGAATCCCGTTCGGCGACGCGGCGAAGCGACAGCACTGACGGGGCACGTGGGGCAGAAGATGTAGCTATGCATACAACCGCACGTCCGTGGCTGGCGTCGTAGCAGGTGTACGAACGGTGCACTTGGGATGTCCAGGTGCCGACCACAGGAGGAACCGTGCGCCACCGCCCCACCCCCACCGCAGCGCGCTGCGCCGTGGTGGCCGCCCTGCTCACCGCTCCCCTCGTCCTCGCCGTGCCCGCCCAGGCGGCACCGGCGGACGACAAGCAGGCCGCCGCGGCCAAGGGCCCGGCCGGCACTGCCCCGCAGGCCGACTTCAACCACGACGGCTACGCCGACATCGTTGCCGGCGCCCCCGGCGGCACCGTCGGCGGCAAGGCCAAAGCCGGTTACGTCACTGTCGTCTACGGCTCGGCCTCCGGCGCCGCCACCGGCAAGCACCAGGTCATCAGCCGCGCCACCGCCGGCGTGCCCGGCGACCCCGCCGAGAACGGCCGCTTCGGCGACGACACCACCGCCCGCGACCTGGACGGCGACGGCACCGCCGACCTCGTCGTCACCGGCGGCGGAGCGCCGGTCGTCCTGTGGGGCTCCACCGACGGCAAGGGCGGCGCGAGCAGCCTCCCGGGCACCGGTGGCCGCAACCTCACCGCCGGGGACTTCGACGGCGACGGCCACCAGGACCTGGTCGCCGACAGCCAGGGCGACGGGGACTCCTCCGGCCTGCACGTGATGTACGGGCCGTTCACCCGTGCCGGGTCGCCCGCCCGGACCGCGGACATCGCGACCGGCCACCTCTTCCTCTCCGAGGACCTGGCCGCCGGTGACCTCAACGGTGACGGCCGGGACGACCTGGTCAGCATGCACGCGTTCGAGGAGATGTCGGAGTCGAGCGAGCTGTGGAAGGGCGGCGCCGACGGCCTCGCCACCAAGCCGACGCACCTGCCGGACGCCGCCACGGCCACCGTCGGCGACGTCGACAAGGACGGCTACGGCGACCTCATATACCGCCCGGTGCCCGGCGGCGTCGTGGAGGACCTCCCGTACGACAAGGGCACGGTCAAGGTCGCGTACGGCTCGGCGGACGGCCCCGGCAAGCGCTCCACGACGCTCACCCAGGACAGCGCGGGCGTCCCGGGCGCGGGCGAGGAGGGCGACCAGTTCGGCTACTCGCTCAGCGCGGGCGATGTGAACGGCGACGGGTACGCGGACGTCGCGGCCGGCGTCCCGTACGAGGACCTGACGTCCGCCTCCGGCGCGGCGCTGAAGGACGCGGGCAGCACGGTACTGCTCAAGGGCGGCAAGGGCGGCCTGACCGGCACCGGCGCACAGTCCTTCCACCAGGACACCGCGGGCGTCCCGGGCGTCGCCGAGGCCGGTGACCGCTTCGGCGAGGCGGTCTCGCTGCTCGACACGGACGGCGACGGGAAGGCGGATCTGGCGGCCGGCGCGCCGGGCGAGGACGGCGCGGCCCCGAAGGACACGGGCGCGGTGTGGTCCCTCCGTGGCGCCGCGGGCGGGCTGACGACGGACGGTGTCGTCTCCTACGGGCCCGGAGCGATCGGGGGCCCCGAGGCGGGGGCCGGACTGGGGTCGGACTTCGCCCGGTAACGAGCGCTCAGCGGCCCGGCTCCGGCGCGTGGTCCGGGGGCGGGGTGGCGGCACCCGGCAGAGTCAGCTCCGCCAGCGTGCCGCCGCCCTCCGCGGGCCGCAGCCGGACACCGCCGCCCGCCTGCTGCGCCGTGCGGGCCACGATCGACAGGCCGAGGCCGCTGCCGGGCAGGCTGCGCGCCGAGGGCGAGCGCCAGAACCGCTCGAAGACATGCGGGAGTTCGTCCTCGGGGATGCCAGGGCCGTGGTCCCGCACGGTCAGCAGGCCGCCCTTCAGGCGCACCTCGACCGTGGCGCCGGGCGGGCTGAACTTCACCGCGTTGTCCAGGAGATTGACCACCGCGCGCTCCAGCGCGGCGGGCTCGGCCCGTACGTACCAGGGGTCCAGCGCGGCGTCGAAGGTGAGGGACGGGCCGCGCAGCCGGGCCCGCTCCAGCGCCGTACCCGCGGTCTCGTGCAGCGCCACGACCGGCGGCACGCCCTGCCCGCCGGGCTCGTGATCCGGCGTCCTGGACAGCTCCTGGAGGTCGCCGATGAGCGCAGCCAACTCGCCCATCTGCGCCTTCACCGAGTCCAGCAGGGCCAGCTTGTCGGCGGGCGGGATGGCCCGGCCGGTGCGCTCGCTGCGCTCCAGCAGGTCGATGTTGGTACGCAGCGAGGTCAGCGGAGTACGCAGCTCGTGGCCCGCGTCCGCGATCAGCTGCTGCTGGAGGTCGCGGGACGCGGCGAGCGCGGCGGTCATGGAGTTGAAGGAGTGGGAGAGCCGGGCGATCTCGTCCTCGCCCTCGGTGGGGATACGGATCGCGAGATCTTCCGTACGGGCGACGTGCTCGACGGCCGCCGTGAGCCGGTCCACGGGTTTCAGACCCGCCCTGGCCACCCACAGGCCGGTGGTCGCGGCGCCCAGCACGCCCACCCCGGAGACGACCAGCAGGACCAGCGCGAGCTGGTTGAGCGGCTGGGTGACCTGGTCCATGGGCGCGGCGACGGACACCGCCACCTGATTGCCCAGCGCGTCGGTCGCCGGCCCGTGGTACGGCACGGTCGAGACCCGCATCTCCGCGCCGTCGGCGGCCCGCGCGGTGTGCACCGTACCGCCGGCGCGGCCCTGCGCGACCTCGACGTCCGCACGCTCGGCGGGGATCTGCGACTTCTCCGGCGAGGTGCACACGCTGCCGTCCACCGACACCAGCTGGATCGTGTACGGGGTCGGCTGGAAGCGGATGCCGTCGGGCGCGGTGCCGTTGCACTCGGCACCCAGCGCCCGTACGTACGCCGCGTCCACGCTGACGTTGCTCAGGGTGGCGTCCAGCTGCTCGGTGAGCCGGTCGCGGGTGATCAGCCAGCAGGCGGCGGCGGACGCGGCGACGGCGAGCGCGACGGCGAGCGCGGTGAGCATCGCCAGCCGGGAGCGCAGCGGCAGCCGGCGGTAGCGCTGGGCCGCCTCCTCGCGCAGGTTCACTCGGCACCGCCGGACCGCAGGACGTACCCGACGCCGCGCACGGTGTGCACCAGCCGCGGCTCGCCGCCGGCCTCGGTCTTGCGCCGCAGGTACATCACGTACACGTCCAGGGAGTTGGAGGAGGGCTCGAAGTCGAAGCCCCAGACGGCCTTGAGGATCTGTTCGCGGGTGAGGACCTGGCGCGGGTGGGCCAGGAACATCTCCAGCAGGGTGAATTCGGTACGGGTCAGCTCCACGGGCCGCTCACCGCGGGTGACTTCCCGGGTGGCGAGGTTCATGCGGAGATCCGCGAAGGTGAGCGTGTCGCCCTCGTCGGGTGCCGCGCCGGCCGCCGCCGCGTACGAACTGCGGCGCAGCAGCGCGCGGATGCGGGCCAGCAGCTCGTCCAGTTCGAAGGGCTTGACCAGGTAGTCGTCGGCGCCCGCGTCCAGTCCGGTGACCCGGTCGCCGACCGTGTCGCGCGCGGTGAGCATCAGGATCGGTACGGTCACGCCGCTCGCGCGCAGCCTGCGGGCCGCGGTCAGGCCGTCCATGCGGGGCATCAGCACGTCCAGCACGATCAGTTCGGGCCGGTGGGCGGCCACCTTCTCGACCGCGTCCAGGCCGTCGACGGCCTCTTCGGTGGCGTAGCCCTCGAAGGCGAGCGAGCGCCGGAGCGCCTCGCGGACGGCCGGCTCGTCGTCGACGATCAGGATGCGGGCGGGCGTCTCGCCCTGCTCGGCGGCGCTCATGGGTGTCGGGTCCTCGGGGTGTACGGGAAGCGGACGGTTGCGCCCCCAGCTTCTCAGGTGCGGCTCCCGCTCCTCAGTTGCCGCTGCCGCCGGCACGCAGGGTGTCCAGGTCCGCCTTGACGGTGTTGATCGGGATGGCGAAGCCGAGGCCGACGCTGCCGGCGCTGCTGCTGGTCGCGTCGCTCGGCGAGTACATCGCGGAGTTGATGCCGATGATCCGGCCCGACATGTCGATCAGGGCGCCACCGGAGTTGCCGGGGTTGAGCGAGGCGTCGGTCTGGATGGCCTTGTACGAGGTGGTCGAGGAGCCGGTGTCGCCGTTGTACTGGTTGCCGCCGAACTCGAACGGCCACGGGATGTCGCCCTGCCCCTGGCTCTGCTGCTGTTGCTGCTGCTGGTCCTCCTTGGGCACGGTCACATCGCGGCCGAGCGCGGAGACGATGCCGCTGGTCACCGAGCCGGTCAGGCCCTCGGGGGAGCCGATCGCGACGACCTGGTCGCCGACGGCGAGCTTGCTGGAGTCGCCGAGGGTGGCGTGCGTGAGGTTCTTCGCGCCCTGCACCTTGATCAGGGCCAGGTCCTTGTCGGGGTCGGTCCCGACGACCTTGGCGGTCTTCGTCGATCCGTCGCTGAAGGACACCGAGACGGTGCCGGCGCCGGAGACGACGTGGTTGTTGGTGATGATCTCGCCGTCGCCGGTGACGACGACGCCGGAGCCGGTGGACTCGCCCTGGGTGGTACGGGACTTGATCTCGACTATGGCGGGGCTGACCGCCTTGGCCACCGAGGAGACCCCGTTGCCGGTGGTGGCGCCCGCGTTGACCACGGCGGTACTCTGACCGCTTGCGCCGCCCTGCGTGGCACTCTCGATGAGCGCGGCGCTGCCGCCGCCGATCAGGCCGGAGGCCAGCGCGACCGCGGCGATCAGCGCGACGGGGCGGCGCATCCGGCGGCGCGGGGGCTGCGGCTCGCCGCCGTCGGCGGGCTGCGCCGGCGGCGCGTACGGGGGCGGCGGCGGGTAGGCGCCCGCGGGCCCGTAGGCGCCGAAGGACGCGTACGGAGTGGTCTGCTGTGCGTCGTACTGCGGGGTCTCATCGCCGCTGCGGCGGTAGCTCTCGGTCATGTCTACGACTCTGCGAGCCGTGCATGAGAACCACCTGAGAACGCCCTGAGAGGTCCGGCAGAAGTGGGTATGCCCGGTATAAAGACGACCTGGCCGAGCCTGGCCGGACTACCGCCACCCCCTCCTGGGTAACCCCCAGCTGGGGGGCCAGGGGCGTTCGAATCGCCCCGAGGGCCCCGCTCAGCCCCCGCAGCCGCAGGAGCCGCGGATCACCAGCCGCGACGGGTACTGCCGCAGCCGCTCCCGGCGCGAACCCGCCACCCGCAGCCCGTCGTCCAGTACGAGGTCAACGGCCGTACGGGCCATCGCCTCCCGGTCCGAACCGATCGTGGTGAGCGGCGGGTCGGTCAGCGCCGCTTCCTTCACGTCGTCGAAACCCGCCACCGCCAGCTCGCCGGGCACGTCGATGCGCAGCTCGCGGGCCGCGCGCAGCATGGCGATGGCCTGGTCGTCGGTGGCGCACATGACGGCCGGCGGCCGGTCCGGGCTCGCCAGGAGCTTCAGCGCGAGGGGGTACGCCTCGTAGCGGTTGTACGGGGCCTGGAAGTACCGGCCCTCCGTAGTCCGGCCGGCCTCCTGCATGGCCCGCTGCCAGCCCTTGACGTGGTCGGTGACCGGGTCGCCGGACTTCGGGGTCTCCTCCAGGCCGCCGAAGAACGCGACGTAGGGGTGGCCGTGCTCCAGGAGATGGCGGGTGGCGAGCTGGGCGCCGCCGATGTCGTCCGCCATGACGGCGACGTCGTCGATGGCGTCCGGGCGGCGGTGCAGCAGCACCACGCGCGCGTCCCAGGTGTCGATCTCGGCGGCGGCGTGCTCGCTGGGGCCCTGGCTGATCAGGATGAGCCCGGCGACCCGCATGCCGAGGAAGGCGCGGAGGTAGTGCACCTCGCGCTCGTCCTCGTAGTTGGCGTTGCCGACCAGCACCATCTTTCCGCGCTCGGAAGCGGCACGCTCCACGGCGTGCGCCATCTCCGCGAAGAACGGCTGGCGGGTGTCGGGGACGATCAGCCCTATGAGGTCGGTCCGCCGCGAGGCCATGGCCTGCGCCACCCGGTCCGGCCGGTACCCCAGCTCCTTGATCGCGGCGAGCACCCGCTCGCGCGTGGCCGGGGCGACCGGCCTCGGTCCGTTGTTGATGACGTAACTCACCACGGCGGTGGACGTCCCCGCCAGCCTCGCCACATCATCCCGCGTCACCTTGGCCACGCGCGGCAGTCTACGCGGGTCGTCCTACCGCTCGGCAGGGCGTACGCCGCTGGTCGCCGCGCCCCGGTCCGCGGTGTGCTCGCGGGCCTCGGCGGCGGCCCGCGCCGCCTTGCGCTCGGCCTCCTTGGCGGCCTTCTCCTTGGCCTCCTCGGCGGCCCGCTCGACCTTGTCCGGTACGACGAAGCGGTAGCCGACGTTGCGCACCGTGCCGATGAGCGACTCGTGCTCGGGGCCGAGCTTGGCGCGCAGCCGCCGTACGTGGACGTCCACCGTCCGCGTACCGCCGAAGTAGTCGTAGCCCCAGACCTCCTGGAGCAGCTGGGCGCGGGTGAAAACCCGGCCCGGGTGCTGCGCGAGGTACTTGAGCAGCTCGAACTCCTTGAAGGTCAGGTCCAGGACCCGGCCCTTGAGCTTGGCGCTGTAGGTCGCCTCGTCCACCGACAGGTCGCCGCTGCGGATCTCCATCGGGCTGTCGTCCGTGGAGATCTGCTGGCGGCCCATGGCGAGCCGCAGCCGCGCCTCGACCTCGGCCGGGCCCGCGGTGTCGAGCAGCACGTCGTCGATGCCCCAGTCGGCGGTGACGGCGGCGAGGCCGCCCTCGGTCACGACCAGGACGAGGGGACAGCCCGGGCCGGTGGAGCGCAGCAGCTGGCACAGCGACCGCACCTGGGGGAGGTCACGGCGGCCGTCGATGAGGATGATGTCCGCCCCGGGGGTGTCCACCAGGGCCGGACCTTCGGCCGGCGCGACGCGCACGCTGTGCAGCAGGAGGCCGAGCGCGGGCAGCACTTCCGTCGAGGGCTGGAGGGCGTTCGTCAGGAGCAGCAGCGAGCTCATCGCTGATCACCGCCCCGGGTCGTCCGTCGTTCCCTGTCCGTTCGGTGTTCCTGCACGCTTCGCTCGCCCATCGGTTCCTCCTCGGTCCCTGCCTGCGAGGACTTTTGCGGCACTGCTTCGTATGGTCGCGGGCCCCGCGCCCTTGCGAGGCTCGCGTGCCTCCGGAACGTGAGCACCGCAGTACGCTCCGCGCCCTGGAGCACACCCGCGCTCATCCGCGCACCGCGCGTCTGAAAGCACAAAAGGACCCGGGGGCTACGCTGCCCGGATCCTTCTTGCCCGACAGAATAGCCCACATGACTTCCCGAGCGGCGGCCGACTTTGCGCGATCTTGTGTTCCTTCGATCACTTCGAGTGGTCGGCGCGTGTCGCTGTTGACCGAGGACGGGGTACGTATCGAGGCCAATTATTCCCCCGCGGCGGGCGCTCCGCACGCCGCGCCGAACGGCCTCGTGGTGGTCCTCGCGCACGGCTTCACCGGCTCCCTGGACCGCCCCGCGCTGCGCCGCGCGGCCGCCGCCTTCGCGCAGTTCACCCCCGTGGTCACCTTCTCCTTCCGGGGGCACGGCCGGTCCGGCGGACGCTCCACGGTGGGCGACCGGGAGGTACTGGACCTGGCGGCCGCGGTGCGCTGGGCGCGCACCCTGGGCCACACCCGCGTGGCCACGGTCGGCTTCTCCATGGGCGGCTCGGTGGTCGTCCGGCACGCCGCGCAGTACCGCCCCGAACACGAGGGGCGCACAGGAGCGCACACCGACATGGTGGTGGCGGTGAGCGCCCCTGCTCGCTGGTACTACCGGGGTACCGCGGCGATGCGGCGGCTGCACTGGGTGGTGGAACGGCCATTGGGCCGTCTGGTGGGGCGGCTGGGGCTGCGCACCCGTATCCACGGCATCGCCTGGGACCCGGTCCCCCTCTCCCCCACCGAGGCCGCTCCGCTGATCGCCCCGACCCCGCTCCTGATCGTGCACGGCGACCGCGACCCGTACTTCCCCCTCGACCACCCCCGCGCCCTGGCCGCCGCGGCCGCGCCCGCCTCCACCGACCTGTGGATCGAGCACGCCTACGGCCACGCGGAGAACGCGGCGCCCCCGGAACTGCTGAAACGCATCGGCCAATGGCTGACGGCCCACGCGTGAGGTGCTGCGTCCCCCGCCGCTCCCTCACGCGTGACGGACCGTTTCCCCCCACCTCTCCCCCATGGGGGGATTTTTGGGCCCCTGCTCAACACAGTACGGGGAGGGTCTGACAACGGCGGGGCCGCCGGCACCCGGCAGGGCGGACGGCGGCGGGGCCGGCAAGGCCCGGCCGAGGCGGACGCGCCGGCAGCGCCCGGCCGAGCCCGGCGCTGACGAGCGCTCAGTCCGTCTCCGCCACCGCCTCCGCGAACTGGGCCGCGTACAGGCGCGCGTACGCGCCGTCGGCGGCCAGTAGGTCGTCGTGCGTGCCCTGTTCGACGATCGCGCCGGACTCCATGACCAGGATCAGGTCGGCGTCGCGGATCGTGGAGAGCCGGTGCGCGATCACGAAGCTCGTCCGGCCCGACCGCAGCTGCGCCATGGCCTGCTGGATGAGGACCTCGGTACGGGTGTCCACCGAGCTGGTCGCCTCGTCCAGGACCAGGATCGCGGGCTCGGCGAGGAACGCCCGGGCGATGGTGATCAGCTGCTTCTCGCCGACCGAGACGTTCGCGCCCTCCTCGTCGAGGACGGTGTCGTAGCCGTCGGGAAGGGTGCGCACGAAGCGGTCCACGTGGGTGGCCTTCGCCGCCTCGACGATCTTGTCCAGCGAGATGCCCTCGGGCGCGCCGTACGCGATGTTCTCCGCGATGGTGCCGCCGAACAGCCAGGTGTCCTGGAGCACCATGCCGATGTTGCCGCGCAGCTCCTCGCGGGCCATGGCGGCGATGTCCACGCCGTCCAGCGTGATCCGTCCGCCGCGTACCTCGTAGAACCGCATGAGGAGGTTGACGAGGGTGGTCTTGCCGGCGCCGGTGGGGCCGACGATGGCGACCGTCTGGCCGGGGTCCGCCTGCAGCGACAGGCCCTCGATGAGCGGCTTGTCCTCCTCGTAGCGGAAGGAGACGTCCTCGAAGGCGACCTTGCCCCGCACGTGGTCGGGGCGTGCCGGGCGCTGCCCGTCCGGCTCCTGCTCCTCGGCGTCCAGCAGCTCGAAGACCCGCTCGGCCGAGGCGACGCCGGACTGCACCAGGTTGGCCATCGAGGCGACCTGGGTGAGCGGCTGGCTGAACTGCCGGGAGTACTGGATGAACGCCTGGACGTCACCGATCGAGAGGGCGCCGGAGGCGACGCGCAGGCCGCCGACCACCGCGACCAGGACGTAGTTGAGGTTGCCGATGAACATCATCGCGGGCTGGATGATGCCCGAGATGAACTGCGCCCTGAAGCCCGCCTCGTAGAGCGCGTCGTTCTGCTCGCGGAAGAGCTCGGCGGACTCCTGCTGGCGGCCGAAGACCTTGACCAGGGAGTGGCCGGTGTACATCTCCTCGATGTGCGCGTTGAGCTTGCCGGTGGTCTTCCACTGCTGGACGAACTGCGGCTGCGCGCGCTTGCCGATCTTCGTGGCGACCACCACCGACACCGGCACGGTCACCAGCGCGACCAGCGCCAGCAGCGGCGAGATCCAGAACATCATCGCGAGCACGCCCACGATCGTCAGCAGCGAGGCGACGATCTGGCTGAACGTCTGCTGGAAGGTCTGCTGGATGTTGTCGATGTCGTTGGTCGCGCGGGAGAGCACCTCGCCGCGGGACTGCTTGTCGAAGTAGCGCAGCGGCAGCCGGGCCAGCTTCTCCTCGACCTGCTCGCGCAGCCGGAAGACGGTCCGCTGCACGGCCTTGGTGACGATGCGGGCCTGCACGAAGCCGAAGAGCGAGGAGGCCACGTAGATCGCCAGCACCCACAGCAGTACGGTGCCCACCGCGCCGAAGTCGATGCCCTGCCCCGGCGTGACCGGCATCGCGCCGAGCAGGTCGGCGAGCCCGTCCTTGCCCTGGTGGTGCAGGGCCTCGACGGCCTGTGCCTTGGTCAGCCCCGCGGGCAGCTGCCGCCCGACGATGCCGCCCATGATCAGGTCGGTGGCGTGGCCGAGCACCTTCGGCCCGGCGACCGTCAGCGCGACGCTGACCGTGCCGAGCAGCAGCGCGACGGTGACGATGGCGCGCTCGGGCCGCATCTGGCGCAGCAGCCGCTTGCCCGAGCCCTTGAAGTCCATCGACTTCTCGGTGGGCTGGCCGCCCATGAAGCGGGCCGGGCCCGCACCGGGTCTGGGTCCTGCCTGCGGGGCCGGCTTCTGCGCGGCGGCGCCCTTGTCCGGGGTGCTGCCCTTGTCCTGGGCACTGCCCTTGTCCGGGGTGGTCACGCCGCCTCCTGCTCGGTGAGCTGGGAGAGGACGATCTCCCGGTACGTCTCGTTGTCCGCCATCAGCTCGGTGTGCGTACCGGTGCCGACGACCCGGCCCTCGTCCAGGACGACGATCCGGTCGGCGCCGCGGATGGTGGACACCCGCTGCGCGACGATCACCACGGTCGCCCGGCCGGTCTCGCGGGCCAGCGCGGCCCGCAGGGCGGCGTCGGTGGCGTAGTCCAGCGCGGAGAAGGAGTCGTCGAAGAGGTAGATCTCGGGCCTGCGGACCAGCGCGCGGGCGATGGCCAGGCGCTGCCGCTGGCCGCCGGAGAAGTTGCCGCCGCCCTGTGCGACCGGCGCCTCCAGGCCGCCCTCCGTCCGCTCGACGAAGTCGCGGGCCTGCGCGGTCTCCAGCGCGTGCCACAGTTCCTCGTCGGTGGCGTCCGGCCTGCCGTAGCGCAGGTTGCTCGCGACGGTCCCGGAGAAGAGGTACGGCTTCTGCGGTACCAGGCCGATGGCGTCGGAGAGGGTGCGCGGATCGAGGTTGCGCACGTCCTCGCCGTCCACGAGCACCGTGCCGCCGGTCGCGTCGAAGAGCCGGGGCACCAGGCCGAGGAGGGTGGACTTGCCGCTGCCGGTGGAGCCGATGACGGCGGTGGTCTCGCCGGGGCGGGCGTGGAGGGTGATGTCCTTCAGTACCGGCTCCTCGGCACCGGGGAAGCGGAATTCGACGTCGCGCAGCTCCAGCTCGCCGTGGCGGCGCAGTTCGGTGACGCCGGCCGCGGGCGGGGTGACGCTGGTGTCGGTGGCCAGCACCTCCTGGATGCGCTCGGCGCAGACCTCGGCGCGCGGCAGCATCATGACCATGAACGTCGCCATCATGATCGACATCAGGATGTACATGAGGTAGCTGAGGAAGGCGGTGAGCGCGCCGATCTCCATGCCGCCGCTGTCGATGCGGTGCCCGCCGAACCAGACCACGGCCACACTGGAGGCGTTCACGATCAGCATGACCAGCGGGAACATCATCGACATCAGCCGGCCCGCGCGCAGCGAGACGTCGTAGAGGTCGGTGTTGGCGTGTCCGAAGCGGGTCCGCTCGTGCTGGTCCCGGACGAAGGCGCGGATGACGCGGATGCCGGTGATCTGCTCGCGCAGCACGCGGTTGACGGTGTCGATGCGCTCCTGCACGCCGCGGAAGAGCGGCCGCATCCGCCGCACGATCAGCGCCACCAGCAGGCCGAGCACGGGGACGATGACCAGCAGCAGGCCGGAGAGCGGCACGTCCTGGTTGAGCGCCATGACGACGCCGCCGATCATCATGATGGGCGCCGCGACCATCATCGTGAACGTCATCAGGACCAGCATCTGGACCTGCTGGACGTCGTTGGTGGTGCGCGTGATCAGCGAGGGCGCGCCGAAGCCGCCCAGCTCACGCGCGGAGAAGGACTGCACGCGGTCGAAGACGGCGGCGCGGATGTCGCGGCCGAGCGCCATGGCCGTACGGGCGCCGAAGTAGACGGCGCCGATCGCGCAGACGATCTGCAGCAGCGTCACGGCGATCATGAGGCCGCCGGTACGGAAGATGTAGCCCGTGTCCCCCTGCACGACACCGTTGTCAATGATGTCGGCGTTGAGGGTGGGCAGATAGAGGGTGGCCAGCGTCTGGATCAGCTGGAGGAGCACGATCAGCGATATCGAGCGTCTGTGGGGGCCAAGGTGTGCCCTGGCGAGTCGGACCAGCACTCGGTCGAGCTTAT
Organism: Streptomyces sp. NPDC026301; assembly: GCF_055567935.1. Taxonomy (NCBI): domain Bacteria; kingdom Bacillati; phylum Actinomycetota; class Actinomycetes; order Kitasatosporales; family Streptomycetaceae; genus Streptomyces; species Streptomyces sp. NPDC026301. The sequence goes on from NZ_JBVHPN010000005.1 coordinate 392,147, forward strand.
GCGAACGTTTGCCCGCAGCAACCGACTTTTCCCTGTCTCCGCGTAGGCCATCATGGAGGCGGCAACGAAGGAGAAGGGGCGTCGTGACAACAACAGGCACCGTGCGCTACTGGGCGGCGGCGAAGGCCGCTGCCGGTACCGCCGAGGAGCCGTACGCCGCGAGCACGCTCGCCGAGGCGCTGGACGCGGCGCGTGCGGCACACGCGGCGAACCCGGAGTTCGCGCGGGTACTGCAGCGCTGCTCGTTCCTGGTGGACGGCACCGCCGTCGGCACCCGGGACCATGCCACGGTCGAACTCGCCCAGGGCGGCACCGTCGAGGTCCTCCCGCCGTTCGCGGGAGGATGAGCGCCGAGATGAGCGACCAGCAGCACAACCCTTACGGGCAGCAGTACGGGCCTTACGAGCAGCAGTACGGGACGTACGACAACGCGCCGTACAACAGCGCGCCGTACGACAACGCGCCGTACGGCGACGGGGCGTACGGCAACGGGGCGTACGGAAGCGCCGGTCACGGCGACGGGGCGTACGGCGGTTACCCGTACGCCCAGGGCGGCGGCCACGGCGGCCACCCCCAGGACGCCTATGCCCACCCGCAGGCGCAGCCGCGGACGCAGACCTGGGAGGGCGACACCTGGGAGACCGACGCGCGGCAGCCCGCGCACGCGTCCGCCGCCGCCGAGACCACCCACCTGCCCGGCCAGCAGCACGTCGAGCAGGCGGCGGCGCAGGCCGCGGCGGTCCACGAGCCCGCGCAGCAGGCCGCCGCCGCGCCGCCCGAGGACCTCTCCCGCCTCGCGCCCAACCAGCGCGCCCGCGCCCTGGGCCACTCGCCGATCATCCCGCCCGGCTTCCAGTCGGCCGCGCTCACGGCGGGGCTCGCCGTGCTGCTCGCGCTGGCGGCGCCGCTGCCGCAGGTGTTCCCCGCCGTAGTGGTCGCGGTCCTGCAGGCGGTCACGGCGGCCGGCTGGTTCCGGCTGAACGGCATGTGGCCGGCCCGCCAGGGCATCGCGCTGGCGTTCCTCGGCGGCCTGGTCACCGATGTCGCGCTGCTGGCCACCGACCGGGACGACGCGCCCGTGGTGGGCATCGGCACGCTCGGCGTGTGGTGCCTGCTCGTCCTCGTCCTGCAGCTGCGCAACCGCAGCAGCGCGGACGAGCGGATGTACGCGCTGACGGCGGGCCTCACCTCCTCCGCGCTGGCGGTACTGGCCGCCGGCCACCTCGCCGCGGCGCCGCACGCCACGGTGATCGGCGCGGTCGCGGTGGCCGTCGCGGTGCTCGCCCGCGCGCTGCCGCTGCCCGGGCCCGTCTCCGTCGTACTGGCGCTGCTCGCCGCCACGGGCGCGGGCATCGCGGCCGGGCAGCTGGGCGACTACGGCACGGCCGGCGCCCTCCTCGGACTCGCGGCCGGCGGCTGCGCGCTGATCGGCCTGCGGGTGGCCAGCTACGACTACCCCTCGCGGTTCGTGCACCTGACGGCCGGCGTGGCGCTGCCGCTGGCGCTCGCGGCGCCCGCCGTCTATGTCCTGGGCCGCGCCCTCGGCTGACGATCTCCCCCGCCGGGGCAACCTCACGCGGCCGGTCACGCTCCTTATGTACGGAGGGTGACCGGCCGATTCGTACCGCCGCGCGAGTGGCCCGGTTAGGCTCGGCGCGTCACAGAAGCGTGGGGGGAAGGGGTTCGATGCGTGCTCTGAGAAGGCTCGTGGTGCTACTGGTCGTCGTCGGCGTGCTGTTCGTGGTCGCCGACCGGCTGGCGGTGAACTTCGCCGAGGACAAGGCGGCCGACAAGATCCGCGGCAGCCTGGGCCTGAGCGAGACGCCACAGGTCTCGGTCAAGGGCTTCCCCTTCCTCACCCAGGTCGCGAGCGGCGAGCTCACCGAGGTCGACGCCACGCTCGGCGGCATCGAGGCCACGGCCGAGGGACACCGGCTGCGCGTGACGGAGCTGTCGGCCCAGTTCCACGACGTGAAGCTGAGCAGCGACTACTCCTCCATCGAGGGCGCGGCCTCGGCGACCGGCGAGGCGCGGATCAGCTACGCCGACCTGACCAAGGCGGCGGGCGACGGCGTCCGCGTCGCCTACGGCGGCGCAGGTGGCGGCGCCGGCGGCGGCAAGAGCCAGGTCAAGATCTCGCCGGATGTCCCCGTGCTCAGCAATCTCGACGTGCTCGGCACGATCTCCACGGCGGGCGGCGACACGATACGGCTGCGCGCGGACGAGCTCCCCGGGCTGTGCACCGCGGTCCCCGGCTGCGAGGACAAGGTGCGGGCCCGCACGGACCACGACTGGAAGCTGGGGGAGCTGCCGGCCGGGCTGAAGCTGGACCGTGTGACGACCACCCGCGACGGCATAGTGGTCGCCGCGAAGGGCACCGACGTCAGGCTGCCGGGCTGATCGACGCCCCCGCCACACCCTCCGTACGGAGCTCGGCGTCCACCTCCTGAGACGCCGCCGTCCGTACCGCGACCGCTAGAGGCCGCCGGACCTGCTGTCCGGCGGCCTCCGGGCTACCCCGCACCGACTCCGGTTCCACATCGCGGACGAACACGTCTCAGCATCCGACACACCGGTGACACGCCCCGCCGTCCCTCTTTACGATCGGTGCCATGCAGAGCCTGATGAGCCGTTCCCGTACGCGGGGACAGGCGGATCTCACGAAGCGGCGGGCAGTCGACCTGTGCCGCGTCGCCGCCATGCTCTGTCGCTCTGTCTGACGGGTTTCTGCCACCCGTTCTCCCGGCCGCGAGGCCATTCCGCTTCTTTCCCGCGCAGCGCCGCGCGCTTCTGATGCCGCCGCGCGCACCGGCGTACCCCCGCGCATCCGCAACTGCCCCGGAGGAGAAAACCATGAGCCGTAGCGACGTCCTCGTCGACGCCGACTGGGTCGAGGCCCACATCGACGACCCCAAGGTGGTCATCGTCGAGGTGGACGAGGACACCTCGGCCTACGACAAGAACCACATCAAGAACGCGGTCCGCATCGACTGGCAGAAGGACCTGCAGGACCCGGTACGCCGTGACTTCGTCGACCAGGCGGGCTTCGAGAAGCTGCTGTCCGAGAAGGGCATCGCCAACGACGACACCGTCATCCTCTACGGCGGCAACAACAACTGGTTCGCGTCCTACGCCTACTGGTACTTCAAGCTCTACGGCCACCAGGACGTGAAGCTTCTCGACGGCGGCCGCAAGAAGTGGGAGCTGGACTCCCGCGACCTGGTCGACGGCTCGCAGGTGCCCAACCGCCCGGCGACCCAGTACAAGGCCAAGCCGCAGGACACCGCCATCCGCGCCTTCCGCGACGACGTCGTGAACGCGATCGGCAACCAGAACCTGGTGGACGTCCGCTCCCCCGACGAGTTCAGCGGCAAGCTGCTCGCCCCGGCGCACCTCCCGCAGGAGCAGTCGCAGCGCCCCGGCCACGTGACCGGCGCCCGCAACATCCCGTGGTCGAAGAACGCCAACGACGACGGCACCTTCAAGTCCGACGACGAGCTCAAGGCGCTGTACGAGGACGAGCAGGTCGACCTGGCCAAGGACACCATCGCCTACTGCCGCATCGGTGAGCGCTCCGCGCTCACCTGGTTCGTGCTGCACGAGCTGCTGGGCCAGGAGAACGTCAAGAACTACGACGGTTCCTGGACCGAGTACGGCTCGCTGGTCGGCGTGCCGATCGAGCTCGGCGCCGCGAAGTAAGCCCCGACCCTTCTCTCTACCCCTCAAGGAATTCCCATGTGTGGAGCACAGGCCGGCGGCCCCGACGCGTCGACCATCAAGCCCGGTGAGACCACGATCCAGGGCAGCGTGACCAAGGACGGCGAGCCCGTCACCGGTTACGTGCGCCTGCTGGACAGCACCGGCGAGTTCACCGCCGAGGTCCCCACCTCGGCGACCGGACAGTTCCGTTTCTACGCGGCCGAGGGCACCTGGACGCTGCGCGCGCTCGTCCCGGGTGGCACCGCCGACCGCACCGTGGTCGCCCAGCAGGGCGGCCTGGCGGAGGTCGCCATCGCCGTCTGAGGCGCCGCACAGCGGTACTTCTACGGCCGGAGGGCCGCACCCCAGGGGTTTGGACGCCTTGGCTGGGGGTGCGGCCCTCCGTGCGTGCATACGGTTTCCCCCCGCCGCCGCGCGGTCTTACCGTGGAGGTATGTCCGTCCAGCGCCGCCATCGCCGGTACTACGCCATGATGGCCGTCTGCATCGCGCTCTTCGTCCTGGCCTGGGGCGTGGTGCGGCTCTGGTCCGTCCCGGCGGCGGTGGCGATGTGCGTCGTCGCCATGGTCATCCCGCCCTTCGCGGCGATCGTGGCCAACCGCAGGGACCCGGGCGAACGCTGGTGGGACGAGTCCGGCGACCCGGAATCGGACCGCTGGTGGCGCGAGCTGGACGACAAAGGCCGCCGGTGAAGAGCGCTTCCAGGACACCGACGGCCCGCTGGGGCGGACCTCACAGCGCCGCCGCTTCGCACGGCGACTAGACTCACCCACGGTCCGTAAACCCTCACTCCGTCCGAGGAGCGCGCTCGTGCTTGAGGCATTCTTCACCACCCTGCTCGTGCTGGTCGGCATCGGCGTCATCGCCTTCGCCGGTCTGACCTGGAAGAAGCTGTACCAGGGCCAGCGCTGAGCCGCGGACCGAATCCTTCCCCTCTCCTATAGATCGCCTGAGCTCTCATGATCGAGATCCCGTCCGACCTGAACCCGGCCCTCGTACCGCTGGCCTTCCTCCTGGGCCGCTGGGAGGGTGCCGGCGTCGCCGACTTCCCCGGCACCGAGAAGTGCAACTTCGGGCAGGAGGTCACCTTCTCCCACGACGGCCGTGACTTCCTGGAGTACACCTCGCACAGCTGGGTGCTGGACGGGGAGGGCAAGAAGGTCCGCCCGCTGGAGACCGAGAGCGGCTACTGGCGCATCGACGCCGACCGCAAGGTCGAGATCGTCATGATCCGCGACCAGGGCATCGTGGAGGTCTGGTACGGCGAGCTGGCCGACCAGAAGCCGCAGATCGACCTGGCGACGGACGCCGTGGCCCGCACCGCGGCCGCCGGCCCGTACAGCGGCGGCAAGCGGCTGTACGGCTACGTCAACAGCGACCTGATGTGGGTCGGCGAGAAGGCCACGCCGGACGTCCCGCTGCGCCCGTACATGTCGGCCCACCTGAAGAAGGTCGCCGACGCGAGCCTCCAGGAGTGGGCGGAGAGCCTGCCCGACGACATGCCGGACGGCGTCTCCTTCTTCAACCCGGACGGCACCCCCTACAAGCCGCAGGGCGAGGCGTAAAGCCCGGCAGCCTGCACAGCGGGCGCACCTACACTGGGGGCGTGGTGACCACCGACTGGCAGAGCGACCTCCGCAAGCGCGGATACCGTCTGACCCCCCAGCGGCAGCTCGTGCTGGAGGCGGTGGACCGGCTGGAGCACGCCACGCCCGACGAGATCCTCACCGAGGTGCGCAGGACGGCGGGCGGCGTCAACATCTCCACGGTCTACCGCACCCTGGAGCTGCTGGAGGAGCTGGGGCTGGTCAGCCACGCCCACCTCGGGCACGGCGCGCCCACGTACCACCTCGCCGACCGGCACCACCACATCCACCTGGTGTGCCGGGACTGCACGGACGTGATCGAGGCCGATCTCTCGGTGGCGGCGCCCTTCACGGAGACGCTGCGCGAGCAGTTCGGCTTCGACACCGACCTCAAGCACTTCGCGATCTTCGGCCGGTGCAGGAAGTGCACGGCGAAGGCGGCGGACGCCGCGGCGCGGGCCGCCGAGTCGGACGGTACGGACGCGGGCTGACGTCCGGGGCGAGCGGGCCGACCCTCCGGTAGTACCGGGTCGTAGGCTGGTACTCATGCCACGTCCCTCAGAAGCCAGCCCCCTGCTGTCGCTGCCCGGTGCCGTCCCCGCCGAGGCCCCCGACGAAGGCGTCGCCGCGCACTACGGCGACCTCTTCCGCGAGCAACGCGCCCTCGCCGACGGCGCCGGCTTCGTGGACCTCTCGCACCGCGGCGTACTGACCGTCTCCGGCCCCGAACGGCTGACCTGGCTGCACCTGCTGCTCACCCAGCACGTCAGCGAGCTGGCGCCCGGCCACGCCACCGAGGCGCTGATCCTCTCCGCCAACGGCCACATCGAGCACGCCGTCTACCTCGTCGACGACGGCGAGACGACCTGGCTGCACACCGAGCCGGGCACCCAGGAAGCGCTGCTCGGTTACCTCGAGAGCATGAAGTTCTTCTACCGGGTCGAGGCCGCCGACCGCACGGACGAGATCGCCGTCGTGCACCTGCCGGCCGGCTCCATCGCCAAGACGCCCGGGGACGCCGCCGCCGTCCGCGAGACGCCGCACGGCCGCGACCTCTTCCTGCCGCGCGCCTCCCTGGAGGGCTTCGCCGCCGCGCACGGCCCCGCGATCGGCGTACTGGCCCTGGAGGCGCTGCGCGTCGAGGCGCACCGGCCGCGGCTCGGCCTGGAGACCGACCACCGCACCATCCCGCACGAGCTGGGCTGGCTCGGCACGGCCGTGCACCTGCAGAAGGGCTGCTACCGCGGCCAGGAGACCGTCGCCCGGGTCCACAACCTGGGGAAGCCGCCGCGCCGGCTGGTCTTCCTGCACCTGGACGGCAGCGAGGTGAAGCTGCCGGGGCACGGCGCGGCTGTCCGACTGGCGTCGGACGGTCCGGACGGGCGTCAGCTCGGCTTCGTCACGACCTCCGCCCGGCATTACGAGCTCGGGCCGATCGCGCTGGCCCTGGTGAAGCGCAACGTCCCGGTGGACGCGGAGCTGATGGCGGACGGCACGGCGGCGGCCCAGGAGATCGTGGTCGAGCCGTAAAAACCAGCCCGTCCGGCGATTGAGGACAACGGGCTTTCAGACCTCGACCAGCACCGTGAACGGGCCGTCGTTCGTCAAGGACACCTTCATGTCCGCGCCGAAGCGGCCCGTTTCCACGTGCGCGCCGAGCGCCCGAAGCTGCGCGACGACCTCGTCGACGAGCGGCTCGGCAACGGCCCCCGGGGCAGCCGCGTTCCAGGTGGGGCGGCGCCCCTTCCGGGCGTCCCCGTACAGCGTGAACTGGCTGATCACCAGCAGCCCCGCGCCCGTGTCCGAGCACGACTTCTCGCCGTCGAGGATGCGCACCGACCACAGCTTGCGTGCCAGCTGCGCGGCCTTCTCCGGGGTGTCGTCGTGCGTCACGCCGACCAGGACGCACAGCCCCTCCCCCACGACCTCGCCGACCGTCTCGCCCGCCACGTCGACGCGTGCGCCGTTCACCCTCTGCACCACTGCTCGCATACCGCCATGATGCCGGGCGCCACCCCAGGCCACCCCACGGGGTGCGGCGCCCCGTACCACCCGGACAGCCCAACGAGGCCGCACGACGTACCCCCACACGGACCGTTCGCGGGCCGATGACCCTGCGCGCGCACCACCCTCAGTGGCACGATGCCTGCACGAGGTGCGCGGGACCACACGGCTCCGGGACCGCACCGCACGAGGGGACGGACATACGCATGAGCACCGCCGGCGCCGGGCAGACACCCTCCGGTTCCGTACCATTTGCCCGTACATCCACCCAAGGGGCCGCGGCAGCGTCCGCGAGCGGGCCCCTGCCTCCGCCGACGACGACGTCCACGTCCCGGCCCGAGCCGGCGCCCTCGCCCGGGCGCCCGGCCGGGGCCGGTGACCGCACAGAGGATGGCCCCATGCTCCCCGCAGGCCCGGCACAGCCCCGCCCTCCGCTGCAGCGCGACCGCTTCCGTCCGGCCCCCCGGCCCGACCTCTCGGGGCTCGGCCTGCCCGAGATCCGCAAGCTGCGCCGGGACGCGCAGCAGGAGGAGGCCGACCTCAGCTACGTACGACGGCTGCTCCAGGGCCGGATCGACATCCTGCGCGCCGAGGCGGCCCGGCGGGCCGCGCCCCAGACCACGGTCCTGGACCGGCTGCCGGAGATCCTCACGGACGAGCCGTCGCGGCACCGCTCCTCGGCCCGGCACGTGACGGTCGGGACGCCGCACAGCGAGGAGTACCGCCGGCTGGCCGAGGACATGCTCGGCGAGGTCGAGCTGTCCGACCTGGGCGCACGGACGGACGCCGAGCTGCGGGAGGCGATGGCCCGGCTCGTGCAGTACGAGCGGCAGGTCTCGCTGCGCCGCCAGTCGCTGCAGCGCACGGCGGACGATTGCAGCGCGGAGATCGCCCGCAGGTACCGTGAAGGGGAAGCGCAAGTAGACGACCTGCTCTCCTGACGCGGAGGCCACCGGCCCGCGGAGGAGGCGGTCCGTGACCCGTCCCCGGAAGGCCCGCGATGACCTCCTCCTCCGCCGCCGAGCCCACGCCCGCGTCCACCGGACCGATATCCGGCGCGGACGCGCCGATATCCGACACCTCGCCCGAGGGGCCGATGTCCGGCGCCACGCCGAAGGGACCCGTATCCGGCGCCACGCCGGACGGGCCGGGAGCGGGCGGGCCCGCCCAGGCGCCCGTCTCCCCCGTGCTCGCCGAGGTCGTCCGGTCCGGCTTCGTCGAGGGCGTGCACCGCGGCTCGCTGGTCGTCCTGGCCGCCGACGGCAGCGTGGACCTGGCCCTCGGCGACATCTCCTCACCGGTCTTCCCGCGCTCGACGAACAAGCCGATGCAGGCCGCCGCGATCCTCCGGGCCGGCCTGGACCTCTCCGGCGAGCGGCTGGCCCTGGCCGCCGCGAGCCACTCCGGAGAAAGCTTTCACCTCGATCTCGTCCAGAAGATGCTCGCCGAGCACGGCCTCTCCCCCGAGCAGCTGCAGACCCCGCCCGACCTGCCGCTGGACCCCACCGAGGCGGAGAACTACCTGGCGGCCGGCAAGGTCCGCGACCGGCTGACCATGAACTGCTCCGGCAAGCACACCGCGATGCTCGCCGTCTGCGCCGCGAACGGCTGGCCGCTGGAGAGCTACCTCGACCAGCACCACCCGCTCCAGCAGCTGGTCCTGCAGGCCGTACGGGACGCGAGCGGCGAGGCCGTCGACCACATCGGCACGGACGGCTGCGGCGCGCCCCTGATGGCGCTCTCGCTGACCGGCCTGGCCCGCTCCTACCGGCACTTCGTCGTGGCGGAGCCCGGCACGCCCGAGCGCCGGGTCGCGGACGCCATGCGCGCCCACCCGGAGTACGTCGCCGGCACCCGCCGCCCCGACACCTGGCTGATGCGCGAGCTCCCCGGCGTGCTGTCCAAGATGGGCGCGGAGGCCGTACAGGCGCTGGCGCTGCCCGACGGCCGCGCGCTCGCCTTCAAGATCGACGACGGCGCGACCCGCACGCTCGGCCCGGTCCTGGCCCGCACGCTGCGCCTGATGGGCGTCGACGCCCCGGTACTCGACCGCATCGCGGACGTCCCCCTCCTGGGCGGCGCCGAGCGGGTGGGGGAAATCCGGGCGGCGGCGTTCTGACCGTCCGTGGCTCGGGCCCTGACCTCGGGCACGGCCTCACGGGCGGCTGATCCACAGCCTCGCGCTCGCCGATAATCCGGGCGACAACCCGTCAGACACGCGCCTACGGTACGGACATGGGTCTTGAGGTGCGCACGGTCAGCGAGGACGAGTTCCCCGGCTGGATGGAGGCGATGGCCACCGGCTTCCTCCAGCCGCCGGGGGTGACCAAGGAAGAGATCGAGTTCCGCCGCGGCGGCACCGATCTCACCCGTACACAGGGCGCGTTCGACGGCGGGCGCTGCGTCGCGACCTTCCGCAGCTTCCCGCAGGAGCTGACCGTCGTGGGCGGCGCGCGAGTGCCCACCTGCGCCGTGTCGCAGGTGACCGTCTCCCCCACGCACCGCCGCCGCGGTCTGCTCAGCCGCATGATGGCCGAGGACATGGCGGCGGCGCGGGAGCGCGGCGAGGTGGTGGCCTCGCTGATCGCCGCCGAGTACCCGATCTACGGGCGGTACGGCTTCGGCCCCGCCACGTGGTTCACGGAGTGGCGCATCGACGTGGCCCGCGCCCGGCTCGACTCCCGGTACGCGGGCCCGCAGGACGGCGCCCGGGTGGATTTCGCGACCCCCGAGGAGGTGCGCGCCCTCGGCCCCGTCCTGCACGACCGCTTCCGCGCCCGGCAGCCCGGCGCGGTCACGCGCGGCGAGCGCTGGTGGCGGCAGGCGACCGGCGACGTCCAGTGGCCCGCGCTGGAGTGGAAGGAGCCGTACCACGCGGTGTACCGCTCCCCGTCCGGCGAGGTCGAGGGCCTGGTCACGTACACCAGCGACGACCGCTGGGAACACAAGCGGCCCGAACAGACCGTCCAGGTCCAGAAGTTGCTCGCCATCACTCCCGAGGCCGAGCGGGCCCTGTGGCACTTCCTCTGCTCGATCGACTGGATCCTGCACGTGAAGACCGGGCACCGCGCCCCCGACGACCTGGTGCCGCTGCTGCTCGGCGACCCGCGCGCCGCGAGCGTCGAGGCGCACGCCGACTACCTGTGGCTGCGGCCGCTGGACGTACCGCGGCTGCTGGCGGCGCGTACGTACGGCGGATCCGGGTCACTGGTCCTGGAGGTGCGGGACGCGGATGGGTACGCCGCGGGCCGGTACCACCTCGACGCCGGGCCCGAAGGCGCCACCTGCACGCGCACCACCCGCTCCGCCGACCTCACCCTGGACGCCCGGGAGCTGGCCGTGCTCTACCTCGGCGACGAGTCCGCCACGCGGCTCGCGGCGCTCGGCCGGATCCAGGAGGACCGGCCGGGCACGCTCGCCACCGCGGACGCGCTGCTGCGGACGGCGCGCCGGCCGTGGTGCCCGGACACCTTCTGAGGCGTACCGTCGTCAACGGCCGTGGCCTGCATAAAGTGGCGGGTGCAGGCGCACACCACGAGAGCAGGAGGCCGACAGCATGAGCGAGACGACACCAGGCGCACAGGGGCCCGAGTCGATCGAGCACGCGCACGACCCCGAGGTGCTGCAGCTGGCGGCCAAGGTCTTCGACCTGGCCCGGCAGGGCGACACCGACACGGTCGCCGCGTACGTCGACGCCGGGGTGCCCGCCAACCTCACCAACGACAAGGGCGATTCGCTCCTCATGCTGGCCGCGTACCACGGCCACGTCGCGACCGTCGAAGCCCTGCTCCAGCGCGGCGCGGACGCCGACCGCGCCAACGAACGCGGCCAGACCCCGATCGCGGGCGCGGTCTTCAAGGGCGAGGACGCGATCGTACGACTCCTCCTGAGCCACGGCGCGGACCCGGCAGCGGGCTCACCGTCCGCGGTGGACACGGCCCGCATGTTCGAAAAGAAGGAACTGCTGGAGCTGTTCGAGGAGCGGTGAGCTGCTTGGCGTACGCTCCCGTCGTAACTCCCGCGTGAGGCAGTGGGCGTACGCCTGACCAGGGAATCCGGGGGTCCGGGGACCCCAAGGACCCCGGGGATCCGGGGATCCGGGAATCCGGGAACCCGGGACTCCGGGGATCCGGGACTCCGGGGATCCGGGACTCCGGGGATCCGGGGATCCGGGGATCCGGGGATCCGGGGATCCGGGGATCCGGGGATCCGGTCTCAGGAGGGCCCGGCCGGGATCACCCGGTCGACCAGGGCGGCGATCAGCCCGTCCGCCTCCTCGGCCGGCACCACGCCCGGCAGCGTGAGCTGCTCCAGCATCAGCCCGGTCATCGTGAGATACATCAGCAGCACGGCCGTACGGTCGCCCGGCAGCCCGCCCTCACTGTGGAAGCGGAGATCGTCCTCCAGCGCGCCGCGCATGGTGGCGGTCAGCTCTTCCCGCAGCTCGGGCCGCCGGGTGGCCTCCAGGCGCAGTTCGAGCATCGCCAGGTAACCGGTGCGGTTCGCACTCACCCTGCGGTTGATCCACCCCATCAGCTCGGTCACCAGCTCGCGCCCGCGCGGCGCCGTCATGACCTCGGCGACCTCGTCCGGGTCCGGCGCGATGCGCTGGTGGATCTGCCCGGTGACCTGCGCCAGCAGCTCGTCCCTGCTGGCGAAGTAATTGGACGCCGTACCCTTCGGCACGGCCGCCTCCGCGTCCACGGCGCGGAACGTCAGCCCGCGCGCACCGTCCCGCGCCAGCACCTCGATCGCCGCGTCCACCAGCGCCGTACGCCGCTCCGGATTGCGCACCACCGACAGCCTCCTCGCCTTACTCCCTTGCAACCACTACACCCAACGTACTACACATAGAGTGGTTAGCGGCGCACGGCCGCCAACAGGGAGGGGAACCCATGCGCTTCGAGAAGCTGGGCATCGCCGTACTGACCGACGACACCGCCGCCAGCAGCCGCTTCTACACCGAACACTTCGGCTTCACCCAGGTCGCCGACCTGGGCTGGTACGCCAGCCTGCACCACCCCGAACACCCCGCGTACGTACTGGACTTCGTCCAGCGCGGCCACGAGTCCATGCCGGAGGGCTTCCGCACCCAGGACACCGCGGGACTCTGCCTCGCCTTCCTCGTCGCGGACGCGGCCGCCGAAGAGGCCACGCTGCGCGAACGGGGCGTCCCGATCACCAATCCGCTCCGCGACGAGCCGTGGGGCCAGCGCCGCTTCAACGTCCGCAGCCCGGAAGGCACCCTGATCGAAGTACTCCAACTCATCGCCCCGGACCCCACTTGGCTGGCGGCGAATGGGGGGTGAGGCTCGATGATCACCCGCGAGGCGGCTCGCCGGGGCCCTCCTGCCGGGACCACAGTCGTTCCATCTCCCGGCGGTCGCGCTTGGTCGGGCGGCCCGCGCCGCGGTCGCGGATCGGGACCTGCACGGCGATCTCGCGCGGCGGCGGGGGCGGGCTGTTGTCGACGTAGCACTCGACCGCGACCGGTGCCCCGACCCGCTTCTTCACGAGCCGCTTCACCACCACGACCCGCTCCCGCCCGGCGTGCCGCAGTCGCACCTCGTCGCCGGTCCGCAGGCCGTGCGCCGCCTTCACGCGCTCGCCGTTGACCCGTACGTGCCCGCCCCGGCACGCCGTGGCCGCCATCGACCGTGTCTTCATGAGCCGCACGGACCAGATCCAGCTGTCGATCCGCACGCTCCCCTCGTCCTCACTCATGTCTCCGACTTTACGGCGGTACGGCGCGGGGCGAGCGGACCTGTGGACAACTCCGGGGTTGTGGACAACCCCGTCACCGTCGGGTCAGCGGTTCACGAAGGTCAGGCTCGTCTCGTCGTACCGGGTACCGGCCACCGCCTCGGCCGGCGCCACCGCGTCGATGGCGGCCAGCTCGTCGGCGGACAGCCCGATGGCGACCGCCGCGACGTTCTCCAGCAGGTACTTCTCGCGGCGGGTGCCCGGGATCGGCACGACGTCCGCGCCGCGGTGCTGCACCCACGCCAGCGCCAGCTGCCCGGCCGTGATGCCCTTCTCGGCGGCCAGCTCGTGCAGCTGCTCGACGATGGCGAGGTTGCGCTCCAGGTTGCCGTCGGCGAAGCGCGGCTGCGTACGGCGTACGTCGCCCTCCGCCAGGCTTTCCACGGACCTGTACTGCCCGGTGAGGAACCCGCGGCCGAGCGGCGAGAACGGCACGACCCCGATGCCCAGCTCCCGGCAGACCGGCGCGATCTCCTCCTCCAGATCCCGCGTCCACAGCGACCACTCGCTCTGCAGCGCGGCGATCGGATGCACCGCGTGCGCCCGCCGGATCGTCTCCGCGCCCGCCTCGGACAGCCCGAGGTGCCGCACCTTGCCGGCCGCGACCAGCTCCGCCATCGCCCCGACCGTCTCCTCGATCGGCACCTCGGGGTCGACGCGGTGCTGGTAGTACAGGTCGATGTGGTCGACGCCGAGCCGGCGCAGCGAGGCGTCGCACGCCTGGTGTACGTACGCGGCGTCGCCCCGGATCGCGGTCGGCTCGCCGAGCTTGTTGGCGAAGCCGAACTTCGTGGCGATCACGGCGCGGTCGCGGCGGTCGGCGACGGCCCGTCCGACCAGTTCCTCGTTGTGCCCGGCCCCATAGAAGTCGGAGGTGTCCAGGAGGCTCACACCGAGGTCGAGCGCGCGGTGGATGGTCGCGATCGACTGCGCGTCGTCCGAAGCGCCGTACCCGTGGCTCATCCCCATGCAGCCCAGTCCCTGCGCGGAGACGGTCAGGGCGCCGAGCTGCCGGGTGGGAATGCTGGTCATGCGATTACCTCCTGAAGTGCCCCGTCCCCCGTGGGCGAGGACTGTTTCGGGCTCACGTCAGGGACGGTAGGAGTTGGAGCGCACTCGAAGTCAACCGCCGCCCCCCTTCACCCCCTTCACCATCTCACTCCGGCTTGCGCGCCTCGATCAGGAACCGGGTGGAGTGGGCGATGAACGGCCCCTCCTCCTGGATCTTCTCGTGCAGTTCGCGCAGCCGGTCCCGGTACTGCCCGACGGTGAAGCCGGGCACCATCCAGATCACCTTCCGCAGGAAGTAGACGACCGCGCCGACGTCGAAGAACTCCATCCGCAGCCGCTCGAACCGCAGGTCGGCGATCTCCAGCCCGGCGGCCTCGGCCGCCGCCCGGTCGTGGTCCGGGTGCCGGGCCCGCCGGGCCTCGGGCTGCGGTCCCAGGAAGTACTCCACCAGCTCGAACACGCTCTCGTGCCCCACGTGCTGCGCGAAGTACGTGCCACCTGGCCGCAGTACGCGCGCGATCTCCGCCCACCACACCGTCGCCGGGTGCCGGCTGGTCACCAGGTCGAACGCGTCGTCGGCGAACGGCAGCGGCGGCTCGTCCGGATCGGCGACGACCACCGCGCCGCGCGGGTGCAGCAGCCGGGTCGCCTTGGTGACGTTCGGCGGCCAGGACTCGGTCGCCACCATCACCGGCGGCAGCTTCGGCGCCCCGGCGAGCACCTCGCCCCCACCGGTCTGGACGTCCAGCGCGGCCGACACCCCCGCCAGCCGCTCCCCCATAAGCCGCTGATACCCCCACGAGGGCCGCGCCTCCGTGGCCCGCCCGTCCAGCCACGAAAAGTCCCACCCCTCGACGGACACGGATTCGGCCTCGTCCACCAGCTCATCAAAACCACGCACCATACCGGCATCCTCACCCCGCCCCTCGCCGGCGGCAAACGAGTTACGGGAGCCTCGCCTCAGCGCATCGAAGAGCCGCCGACGTACGCCGCCAGATGCTCGCCAGTGAGCGTGGAACCGGCGGCGACGAGGTCGGTAGGCGTGCCTTCGAAGACGATGCGGCCGCCGTCGTGACCGGCGCCGGGGCCGAGGTCGATGATCCAGTCGGCGTGCGCCATGACCGCCTGGTGGTGCTCGATGACGATGACCGACTTGCCGGCGTCGACGAGCCGGTCGAGCAGGCCGAGCAGCTGCTCGACGTCGGCGAGGTGGAGGCCGGTGGTCGGCTCGTCGAGGATGTAGACGCCGCCCTTGTCTCCCATGTGGGTGGCCAGCTTGAGCCGCTGCCGTTCGCCGCCGGAGAGGGTGGTCAGCGGCTGCCCGAGCGAGAGGTAGCCCAGGCCGACGTCGGCGAGCCGGGTGAGGACGCGGTGCGCGGCCGGTGTGCGGGCCTCGCCGGCGCCGAAGAACTCCTCGGCCTCGGTCACCGACATCGCGAGCACCTCGCTGATGTCGCGGCCGCCGAGGCGGTACTCCAGTACGGACGCCTGGAACCGCTTGCCCTCGCACTCCTCGCAGGTGGTGGCGACGCCCGCCATCATCGCCAGGTCGGTGTAGATGACGCCGGCGCCATTGCAGGTGGGGCAGGCGCCCTCGGAGTTGGCGCTGAACAGCCCGGGCTTCACGCCGTTGGCCTTGGCGAACGCCTTGCGGATCGGGTCGAGCAGCCCGGTGTACGTCGCCGGGTTGCTCCGTCGCGAGCCGCGGATCGCGCCCTGGTCGACCGACACCACGCCCTCGTCGGCGGCCCCCGGCCCCTTGACCAGCGACCCCTGTACGAGCGAGCTCTTGCCGGAGCCCGCGACGCCGGTGATGACGGTCAGTACGCCGAGCGGGATGTCGACGTCGACGTCGCGCAGGTTGTGCGTCGTCGCGCCGCGGATCGGAAGCCGGCCGGTGGGCTTGCGCACCGTCTCCTTGAGGGCGGCCCGGTCGTCGAAGTGGCGGCCGGTGACGGTGCCGCCGGCCCGCAGCCCCTCGACGGTGCCCTCGAAGCAGACGCTGCCGCCCGCGGTACCGGCGCCGGGGCCAAGGTCGACGACGTGGTCGGCGATCGCGATCGTCTCCGGCTTGTGCTCCACGACCAGTACCGTGTTGCCCTTGTCCCGCAGCCGCAGCAGCAGGTTGTTCATCCGCTGGATGTCGTGGGGGTGCAGGCCGATGGTGGGCTCGTCGAAGACGTAGGTGGCGTCGGTGAGCGACGACCCGAGGTGGCGGATCATCTTGACGCGCTGCGCCTCGCCGCCCGACAGGGTGCCCGACGACCGGTCGAGCGAGAGGTAGCCGAGGCCGATCTCCACGAACGAGTCGAGGCTCTGCTGCAGCGCGGTGAGCAGCGGCGCCACCGACGGCTCGTCGAGACCGCGTACCCATTCGGCCAGGTCGCTGATCTGCATCGCGCACGCGTCGGCGATGTTGATCTCGCCGATCCGCGACGACCGAGGGGCCTCGCTGAGCCGGGTGCCGTCGCACTCGGGGCAGGTGGCGAAGGTGACCGCCCGGTCCACGAACGCCCGGATGTGCGGCTGCATCGCCTCCTTGTCCTTGGACAGGAACGACTTCTGGATCTTGGGGATCAGGCCCTCGTAGGTGAGGTTGACACCGTTGACCTTGACCTTGACCGGCTCCCCGTAGAGGAAGGCCCGCATCTCCTTCTTGGTGTACTCGCGGATCGGCTTGTCCGGGTCGACGAAGCCGGACTGGGCATAGACCTGCACGGTCCACTGACTGTCCGACTTCCAGCCGGGGATGGTGAACGCGCCCTCGGTGAGCGACTTGGAGTCGTCGTAGAGCTGGGTGAGGTCGATGTCGGAGACCGCGCCGCGGCCCTCGCAGCGCGTACACATGCCGCCGGTGCGGCTGAAGGTCACCTTCTCCGTCTTGGTCCTGTCGGCACCGCGGTCGACCCTGTAGCCACCGCTCGCCGTCACCGAGGCGACGTTGAAGGAGTACGCGCCGGGCGGGCCGATGTGCGGCTTGCCGAGCCGGCTGAAGAGGATGCGCAGCATCGCGTTGGCGTCGGTCGCGGTGCCGACCGTGGAGCGCGGGTCGGCACCCAGCCGCTGCTGGTCGACGGTGATCACGGTCGTCAGTCCGTCGAGCACGTCGACCTCGGGCCGCGCGAGCGTCGGCATGAAGCCCTGCACGAAGGCGCTGTACGTCTCGTTGATCAGCCGCTGCGACTCCGCGGCGATCGTGTCGAACACCAGCGAGCTCTTGCCCGAGCCGGAGACGCCGGTGAACACCGTAAGCCGCCGCTTCGGGATCTCGATGCTGACGTCCTTGAGGTTGTTCTCGCGCGCGCCGTGCACGCGGATCATGTCGTGGCTGTCGGCAACGTGCGGCGCGGGCGCCTGCGCGCCGGCCCTCTTGGCCGTACTCATCGTGTCTCCCTCTGCCAGGCTGTCGGGCGCTTCCGCACCGGCACGGCTTCTGATCGCGGACCGACGCCGGTCGGTGCGGTGCCCCGCCGGCGTCGGGTGTGAACACGGGCTCTTACTTGGTGCGGGGCTGGTTGAAGCGCAGCATGTTGCCCGCGGGGTCGCGGAAGGCGCAGTCGCGGACCCCGTACGGCTGGTCCATGGGCTCCTGCAGCACCTCGGCGCCCGATGCCTGGATGCGCTCGAAGGTGGCGTCGCAGTCGTCGGTCGAGAAGATCACGCCGCGCAGCATGCCCTTGGCCAGCAGCTCCGCCATGGCCTGTCTGTCGGCCGGCGAGGCGTTCGGGTCGGCGGCGGGCGGTTCCAGCACGATCTCCACGCCGGGCTGCGTCGGCGAGCCGACCGTCACCCAGCGCATGCCCTCGAACCCGACGTCGTTGCGCACCTCGAGTCCGAGCACGTCCCGGTAGAAGGCGAGCGCCTTGTCGTGGTCGTCGACGGCGATGAAGCACTGCGAAAGGTTGATGTCCATGGAGCTCACGCTACGGGCGGGGCGCGCGCCTGGCTTCTCCATTCGTGACCGGTTTCGCGTTCCTGACCGGGCGCGTGAAGATCTTGGCGACGCAGGCCGGGATGGCCGCCCCCTGCTCGTGCGGGCGTGCCCGGTACGCGCTCGGGCTCTCGCCCACCAGCTCGGTGAACCGCGAGCTGAACGACCCCAGCGACGTACATCCGACCGCGAAGCAGACCTCCGTCACCGACAGGTCGCCGCGCCGCAGCAGAGCCTTGGCCCGCTCGATCCTGCGGGTCATCAGGTAGCTGTACGGCGTCTCCCCGAAAGCGGCGCGGAAGCTGCGGGAGAAGTGGCCGGGCGACATGTGCGCCGCGCGGGCCAGCGCGGGGACGTCGAGCGGCTCCGCGTACTCGCGATCCATCAGGTCACGGGCCCGACGGAGCGAAACCAGGTCCGATAGCGTCACGCGACCAGCATCCCACGCCTGGCCCAGCGACCGCCTTGCCCAGCACGCGGGAGCCCGGCGACCGGGGCACTGGGATAGCGTCCCTCCCACTCCGGACAAGTGACAAGTGAGAGGGACGTCGTGCAGGTTCAGGTACGTGGGCGGGGCGCCGGCCGGTGGGTCGCGTTCGGGGGGATCGCGTTCGGGACGCTGTTCCTGATCATCGGGCTGATCCTGGCGGGGGTGACGGTCTCGTTCCTGACGGACGCGGAGCGTGCCCGGGGCACGGTGGTGGCGCTGGAGTGGCGGAACGACCACAGCGGCGCATCCCGCAAGCGGCAGGTGAACAACAAGCCCGCGGCGTACCCGGTGGTCGATTTCACGTCGGCGGACGGCACGCCGAGAACGTTCCGGAGCTCGACGGGCTCCAACCCACCGTCGTACGAGGAGGGTGAGCGGGTCCAGGTGCTGTACCGCGCCGATTCCCCCGAGGACGCACGAATCAACGGGTTCGCCTCACTGTGGCTGCTGCCGCTGATCTTCGGCGGGATCGGGCTGCTGTTCGCGGCAATCGGGACGGCCGTCGCGATAGCGGGACGGCGGCGTTCCTAGGTCATGCGCCGAGAGCACCCAGGGCACCCAGAACGCACAGAACGCAGATGCACCAGACACGACGACGCATCGCGTCTCCCCACATTCGCATCCCCCGCCGCAAGCGCATCCGAGATCATGAACCATGCGCCCGGATGACTGGCACCTCACCGAAGACGTCGACGACTTTCTCGCCCGAGCCGGAGAGTTCCTGCGCTCGCGGCCCGTCCCGCACATCATGCCGCTGACTGTGACCGCGAGACTGCGCGCACGCGGGGCGGCCGCATACGGCGCCCAGGCCCCCCTCTTCGGCCGACTGGAGCGAGCGGGCGAGGTCCTCGCCACCTTCCACCGCCTCCCGTCGCGCGGCCTGGGCCTCACCCCCCTCTCCCCCGATCAGGCCGACACCCTCGCCACCCACCTGGCCGCCCTCGGGCACTCCCTCCCCTACGTCAGCGCGGACCACAGCACCGCCACCGCCTTCGCCGAAGCCTGGCAGCGGCACACAGGCGCGACGCCGGCACTCCGTAACCGGATCCGCCTGTACCGCCTCGGCACGCTCACCCCGCCGGAGCCGCTCCCCGCGGGCCGGGGCCGACTCGTGGGCGAGGGCGAGCAGGACCGTGAGCAACTCATGCGCTGGTGCGGTGAGTTCGCCGCGGACGTCGGGGAAGCCGTCTCCATCGACGCCGGCTCCTGGGCCGGCACCCGCTTCGCCGACAAGCGCTATACGTTCTGGGAAGCCCCGGACGGCACGCCGGTCTCCATGGCGGGCGTGAACCCGACGGTCGCCGGCCTGGCCCAGGTGGACCCCGTCTACACCCCGGCCCACCTGCGCGGTCGCGGCTACGCGGGCGCCGTGTCGGTCGAGGTGAGCCGCGCCGCGCTGGCCGCGGGCGCCACGGAGGTCGTGCTGTTCGCGGACGCGGCCAACCCCACCAGCAACGCCCTCTACCAGCGCATCGGATACCTCCCGGTCACCGACTGGGCAGCGTACGACTTCGCGTAGCCGGACGCATGGGCTCCCGCGAGGCTGTCCTTCTCACCGTGGGCGCGGCATAACCGATCGACACCCTGATCGTGAGGGCGTTAGCTGGGCGGCATGCCGGAACTGCGTACCGATCGTCTTCTGCTCCGCCCGTGGCGGGAATCCGACCTCGAACCGTGGGCGGCGATGAACGCCGATCCCGAAGTCCGGGAACACCTGGGGGGATTGCTCACGCGGGAGCAAAGCGATGCCGCTGTGGCCCTCATGCAGGGCGAGTTCGACGAGCGAGGGTTTGGATGGTGGGCGCTCGAGGCGCGGGAGACCGGTGAGTTCATCGGCCGCGCCGGGCTGGACGTGGTGGGCGAGGACATGCCGTTCGCGGGGGTGGACGTCGGGTGGCGTTTGATGCGTTCGGCGTGGGGTCACGGTTACGCCACCGAGGCCGCCCTGGCCTGCCTGGCCTTCGGCTTCGAGGCCCTCGGGCTGGCGGAGGTCGTCGCGTCGACGACCGTCAACAACCTCCGCTCCCAGGCGGTGATGCGGCGGATCGGCATGACCCGGGACCCGGCCGACGACTTCGAGGACCCGAGCGTGCCCGAGGGGCCGCTTCGCCAGTGCGTGCTGTACCGGACCTCACATGGGCTCCCGCGAGGCGGCTCGTCCCGCCTTGCCCCATGATGTGGAACACTTTTGCTAGCGGGTGCTTGCAATAGTTAGCGATGGCGTGCAGGATCGAGGTATGGCATCACTCAACGTCGGCAATCTCGGGGAGTTCCTGCGGGAGCAGCGGCGCAATGCGCAGCTCAGCCTCCGGCAGCTCGCCGATGCCGCCGGGGTGTCCAACCCGTACCTCAGCCAGATCGAGCGCGGGCTGCGCAAGCCGAGCGCGGAGATCCTGCAGCAGCTGGCGAAGGCCCTGCGGATCTCGGCCGAGACCCTGTATGTACAGGCCGGGATACTCGATGAGCGGCGGGATCCGGACGGGCTGGAAGTGCACAGCGCGATCCTGACCGATCCGGCCCTGAACGAGAAGCAGAAGCAGGTGCTGCTGCAGATCTACGAGTCGTTCCGCAAGGAGAACGGCTACAGCTCGGACATCGCGCGCGCCGAGGGTCTGGACCTCGACCGGACCGCGCCGGAAGGCGAGCACGGCGGCGACGAGCACGGCGGCAGCGACGAGCACGGCAGTACGGGCAACGGCAAAAAGGGCACCCAAGAGGCCGACGGCGACCCGCACGCCACCTGAGCAACCGATTCCAGGAGGAAGAACGCCATGGCCATCACCGACGACCTCCGCAAGACGCTGACCGACCCCACCCCGCTGTACGCGCTGGCCGGCACGGCCGACCTCGCCGGCGAGAAGCTCAAGGAGGTCCCGGCGCTGGTGGACCGCCTCCGCGCCGAGGCGCCCAAGCGCTTCGAGGAGGTACGCACCACCGACACCAAGGCCGTGCAGGACCGCGTCTCCAAGCAGGCCAAGGACGCCCAGGACAAGCTGTACGAGCTGCTGGGCTCCCTGGACACCGACCTGAAGAAGATCCGCGAGCAGGCCCAGGACCTCGCGCTGCAGGGCGTGGGCCGGGCGGCCGAGTACGCCGTCAAGGCCCGTGAGACCTACGACGAGCTGGCCGAGCGCGGCCGCGGCGCCGTGCAGACCTGGCGCGGCGAGGTCGCCGACGAGGTCGAGGAGCTGGCGGTCGCGATCGAGCCGGAGACCGAGCGGGAGCCGAAGTCCGGCGCGGTCAAGACCGAGCCGGCCAAGACCGATTCGGCCAAGGCCGGGGAGGCCAAGCCGGCCGCCGCCAAGGCCGAGACCAAGACCGAGACCAAGTCCGAGGCGGAGGCCAAGCCCGCGTCGGCGAAGAAGCCGGCGCCGGCTCCGGCCGCCCGCAAGACGACCGCCAAGAAGACCACGCCGCCGGCGAAGTAGGCCGCGGGGCAAGGGAGCGGGCCGGGCACGTGCGACGTGCCCGGCCCGTTCTACCGGTACGGTGACCAGGACAGTCCGACAGTCAACGGGTGGTGGAACGGCGTGCTGATCCAGGGATTCAACAATCTGCTGTGGCTGATTTCGCTCGCCTTGCTGGTGTTCAGCGCGTTCGCGTTCATCGACTCCGCCATCCGCCGCGAGGACGCCTACCGCGCCGCCGACAAGCAGTCCAAGCCGTTCTGGCTGATCATTCTGGGCCTGGCGACGCTGGTCAACGTGCTCTTCGGGGTCATGGCGTTCCTGCCGGTCATCGGCCTGATCGCGACGATCGTGTACATGGTCGACGTCCGGCCCGCGCTCAAGCGGGTCTCCGGCGGCGGCCGCGGCCCGCGCCGCGGCGGCTCCAGCTCCGACGGCCCCTACGGCCCGTGGAACGGCGGCCGCTGACGGCAGTACGAGGCGGGAAAGCCCGCCTCACGCACCCCCGCGGTCCAGCAGCAGGACCGCGAGATCGTCGGTGAGTTCGCCGCCGTTGAGGTCGCGCACCTCGGTGACCGCGGCGTCGAGCAGCGCCTCACCACGCAGCCCCGCCGCCATCCGTGCGGCCACGAGATCGACCATGCCGTCCTGGCCCAGGCGCTGACTGCCGTCCCCGATCCGGCCCTCGATCATGCCGTCGGTGTACATCAGCAGGCTCCAGGAGCCGCCCAGCTCGACCTGATGGCGCGGCCAGCGGGCGCGCGGCAGCAGGCCGAGCGCGGGGCCGCCGCTCTCGTACGGGAGCAGCCGCGGCGGCCTGCCGGCCCGGGCCAGCAGCGGCGCCGGGTGGCCCGCCAGGCAGACCCCGGCGCTCCGCCCGTCCGGCGCGATGTCGACCGTGCACAGCGTCGCGAAGATCTCGTCGTTGTCGCGCTCGTTCTCCAGCACCTGCTGGAGGGTGGAGAGCAGTTCGTCGCCGCACAGCCCGGCGAAGGTCAACGCGCGCCAGGCGATACGGAGTTCGACGCCGAGGGCCGCCTCGTCGGGGCCGTGCCCGCAGACGTCGCCGATCATCGCGTGGACCGTGCCGTCCGGGGTGCGGACCGTGTCGTAGAAGTCGCCGCCGAGCAGGGCCCGGCTGCGCCCCGGCCGGTACCGGGCGGCGAAGCGCAGGTCGGAGCCGTCCAGCAGCGGAGTGGGCAGCAGGCCGCGCTCCAGGCGGGCGTTCTCCTGGGCCCGCAGCCGGGACTCGGTGAGCTGGCGCTGCGCGAGGTCGGCGCGCTTGCGTTCCACGGCGTAGCGCACGACGCGACTGAGCACCGCGCCGTCCAGCTGCTCGCGGGAGAGGTAGTCCTGCGCCCCGACGCGTACGGCCTCGGCGCCGCGCTCCGCATCCGCCTCCTCGGTCAGGGCGAGCACGGCGTGGCGCGGGGCGAGCCGCAGGACCGCGCGCAGCGGCTCCAGCTCGTCCGGCGCCGGCTCCTGGCCGGCGTCCGCGCGGCTCTCCCGGTCCTCGCCGTTCCGCGACTCGCGGCCCGGCATGGCCGCCAGGTCGAGCAGGACGCAGTGCACGTCGTCGGTGAGCAGCCGCTGGGCCTCGGTGAGGTTGCGGGCGGTGCGGACCCTGACCTTGTGGCCCTGCCCGTCGGACATCTCCGGTACGGAGCTGGTGGGGTCCTCGCCGATCACCAGCAGGGTCAGCCCGTGGCTGCCGGTACCCGGCGTGGCCGGAACGGGCGCGTGCGCCGGATCCGGGAGCGTGTCGGGAGCGTCGGCGGCGGCCGGGCCCGTGCTGTCCTGCGGGCGCGCGGGTTCCCCCTGCGCCGGGCGCGCGGACTCGGGCGCGCCGTTCGCCGGGCCGGCAGCCGGTGGCAGCACGGCCGTGCGCTGACGCGGTCCGGGTACGGGCATGTCCTCTGGTTCCTTCCCTCCCCCCGAGGGTGCGGCGGCGGTGACCGACCGGCGCACCACCGTGCCCGGTTCCGCGCCGCCATTGGTCCTACGAGCGGTGCGCCACCGGGCACTGGAAGGCGACCTTAGCGCCAGTGCGGTCCCGTACGGAATGGCGGACGACACGCCGGGCCGGCCATAAACCGGGATACGGAAGCGATTTGGCCGTCCTGGGGAGAAATGCGGAATGACGAACATCACCCCGGGCACACGCTCGGCGACCGGACGGTGACGGGGTTTTTCCCGTCCCGATGCCGGAATGACAGCGCGGACACAGCGCGCACACAGCGCAATACGGTACGTCGGGTCAGCGCTTGGCGTCCGGCCGTACGACACCCAGGATCCGCATCGATCCGGCCCCGGCGAGGGTCACTTGGCGGCCGGGCCGCGGGGCGTGCACGATCGCGCCGTCGCCCAGGTACATCGCCACGTGACTGGCGTCATCGTGGTAAATGATCAGATCGCCGGGGCGCATGTCCTCGATGTCGATGTGCGGCAGTTGCCGCCATTGTTCCTGTGACGTGCGCGGAATGGGATGACCCGCCGATTCCCACGCGCGCATCGTCAGCCCGGAACAGTCGAAGGTGTCCGGGCCTTCCGCGCCCCACACGTAATCCTTGCCGATCTGTTCCGTCGCGTAGGAAATCGCCTTCTTGCCCGCTGCGGACGCGGTACCGCCGGTCTCCGCCAGAATTCCGGAATCCAGCCATTTCGTCTGCGCCTGCCGGGCCCGGTCCTCTTCCAGCTTCTTCAGCCGCGCCTTTTCCGCGGCCTGGAGCCGGGACTCGATCCGCTCCGCCGCGTCGATCTTCTGCTCGATGTCCTTCTTCGCCGCGGCCTTCTTCTTCCGCTCTTTCTCCAGCTTCTCCCAGCGCTCGGTGGCATCCTCGGCGTAGTCCTGCAAGTCGTTCTCCGCGCGCGCCAGTTGTCCCAGTACGCCGCGGACCGCGTGCTGTCCCTTGCGGGCGAGCGTGGCGTGGTCGAGGAATCCCTCGGGGTCCTTGTCCAGCATCAGTTTCGCCTCGGCGGGCAGACCGCCGCCGCGGTACTGCGCGCTGGCCAGCGAGCCGGCCTTCCGCTGCAATTCCTTGCGTTTGTGCTGGGTGCTGACGATGTTCTTCGCCAGCTTCACGATGTCCTTCTGCTGGCGCTCGACCTGTTCCTTGGCGGCGTTGTACGCGTCGGTGGCTCGCTCCGCCCGCCGGTAGAGGCCGTCGATCTTCTTGCGTACTTCGTCCAGGTCCCGCTTGCCCGCGGGCGCGGGATCGGCGTACGCCGCCGGTACCGGGCCCACCAGTGCGCCCGTCGCGCACAGCACCACGGCCGCGCAGGCCAGCGCCGCGCCGCGCCCCACGTTTCGCCGTTCCCCCAGGCTCCTCACGGGCCACCTCCGGTCACATCGCCGTGCGCGTCGTCCGCGGATGCTGCCATACCGGTCGGTAATACAGAAGGGCAGCGGACCACTTCTTCCGGACATCCCGGCCGCGACCGGTCCCCGGAGCCGGGGCGCGCAGGCCGTGGCCGGGATCCGGAACCGGGCCGTACCGGACGCACGCATCCGACGGCCGAGGTTCACCCCGCGTTCACTCCGCTCCTTCGGCGCCTTCACCTGATCTGCCTAATTTCGGCCTTACCGAGTGCGCGTCATGCCCGGAGGCCGACGTGGCACCGCATAGCTGGATACCTCATCTGATTCATTTCACGGCCCAGCACGCCACTGACCACGGCGGGCCCCAGGAAGGAACTCTCGACAGTGAAGCTTCAGCGCAAGAACCGGGTTCGCGCCCTCGCCGTTGGCGCTCTCGCCGTCTCCGGAGCCCTGGCCCTCTCGGCGTGCGGCTCGGACGACACCACGGGCGGTCCCGGCGCCTCGTCCGCCAAGGCCGCGAACATCAAGTGCGACGGCAAGGGCAAGCTTCTCGCCTCCGGCTCCTCGGCACAGAAGAACGCCATGGACGTCTGGGTGCAGAACTACTCCGGCTCCTGCAAGGACACCGAGATCAACTACCAGCCCACGGGCTCCGGTGCCGGTATCACCACCTTCCTGCAGGGCCAGACCGCCTTCGCCGGCTCCGACTCGGCGCTCAAGCCCGAAGAGGTCGCCAAGTCCAAGAAGATCTGCAAGGGCGGCGAGGCGATCAACCTGCCGATGGTCGGCGGCCCGATCGCGGTCGGCTACAACGTCCCGGGCGTGGACAACCTCGTGCTGGACGCCGAGACCCTCGGCAAGATCTTCGACTCGAAGATCAAGAACTGGAACGACCCGGCGATCAAGAAGCTCAACCCGGGCGTCAAGCTGCCGGACCTGAAGATCCAGGCGTTCCACCGCTCGGACGACTCCGGCACGACCGACAACTTCACCAAGTACCTCAAGGGCGCCGCGCCCAAGGCGTGGCCGCACGAGCCCGCGAAGACCTGGGAGGGCAAGGGCGGCCAGGCGGCCTCCGGCTCGGCCGGCGTCTCCTCGCAGGTCAAGCAGACCAGCGGCGCGATCTCGTACTTCGAGCTGTCCTACGCGACGGCCGGCAAGATCGACACGGCCAAGCTGAACACCGGCGCCCAGAAGCCCGTCGAGGCCAACGTCGACAACGCCTCCAAGGCCATCTCCGAGGCCAAGCAGGTCGGCGAGGGCAACGACCTGGCCCTGGAGCTGAACTACAAGTCCAAGGCCGAGGGCGCGTACCCGATCACGCTGGTGACGTACGAGATCGCCTGCGACAAGGGCAACAAGGCCGACACGCTGCCCGCCGCCAAGTCCTTCCTGACCTACCTCGCCAGCGAGGACGGCCAGGCCACCCTCAAGGAGCAGGGCTACGCCCCGCTGCCCACCGAGATCGCCGGCAAGGTCCGCAAGGCCGTCGCGTCGCTCTCCTGACCCACCGGGGGGGGGGGGGGGGGGGGGGGGGGGGGGGGGGGGGGGGGGGGGGGGGGGGGGGGGGGGGGGGGGGGGGGGGGGGGGGGGGGGGGGGGGGGGG
>NZ_JBVHPN010000006.1:0-411555 GCF_055567935.1 Streptomyces sp. NPDC026301
GGGGGGGGGGGGGGGGGGGGGGGGGGGGGGGGGGGGGGGGGGGGGGGGGGGGGGGGGGGGGGGGGGGGGGGGGGGGGGGGGGGGGGGGGGGGGGTAGGGGGGGGGGGGGGGACCCCCCCCCGCCCCGCTCTCGTACACGGGCTCTCAGCCCGCCATCGCCCGGTCCCCCGGCTGCGCGTTTCCGGACTGCAGGTCGCCGGCGCCGCGTGGTTCGGCGATGTGCGCCGGGCCGGTCTCACCGCGGTGTGCGGGGTCGCGTACCTCGCCGACCAGCTTCTCCAGTACGTCCTCCAGGGCGACCAGGCCGAGCACCCGGCCCGCGCCGTCGGAGACCGCCGCGAGGTGCGAGGCCGCCCGGCGCATCGCCGTGAGCGCGTCGTCCAGCGGGAGTTCGGCGCGCAGCGTGGTCATCGGGTGCCAGATGTGCTGCGGCACCGCACGGTCCCGCTCCTCCAGGTCCAGTACGTCCTTGACGTGCAGATAGCCCATGTACGCACCGCCCGGCGCGGACACCGGGAAGCGCGAGAAGCCCGTCTTCACGGTCAGCTCCTCGACCTGCCGGGGCGTCACGGACGGGTCGACAGTGACCAGGGCCGCCCGGTCGATCAGTACGTCGGTGACCGGGCGGCGGCCCAGCTCCAGGGCGTCGGAGAGGCGTTCCTGCTCCCCCGGGTCCAGCAGCCCGGCCTGGCCCGCGTCCGCCACGAGGTGGGTGAGCTGCTCGGTGGTGAACACCGCCTCGACCTCGTCCTTGGGCTCCACCCGGAAAAGCCGCAAAATGCCGCGGGCGCAGGCTCCCAGCAGCGCGGTGACCGGGCGGCACATCCGGGCGAAGACGACCAGGCCCGGGCTGAACCACAGGGCGGTCTTCTCCGGCGCGGCCATCGCGAGGTTCTTCGGCACCATCTCGCCGATGACCAGGTGCAGGAAGACCACGAGGGCCAGGGCGATGGCGTAACCCAGCGGGTGGATCAGCGCTTCGGGGAGATGCACCGCGTGGAAGAGCGGCTCCAGCAGCCGGGCCACGGTCGGCTCGGCGACCGCGCCCAGCGTCAGCGAGCAGACGGTGATGCCGAACTGCGCGGCGGCCATCATCTGCGGGAGGTTCTCCAGCCCGTACAGCACCCGCTTCGCCCGCTTGGAGCCCTCGGAGGCCAGCGGTTCGATCTGGCTGCGGCGTACGGAGACCAGCGCGAACTCCGCGCCGACGAAGAAGCCGTTGACGAGCACCAGCAGGGCGGCGACGAACAGTTGCAGCACGCTCATCGGACACCTGCCCGCTCGCCGGCCGGCACGGCCACGGCGGCGCCCTGCGCCGTGCCGGTCTCGGCCTGCGCCGCACCGGTCCGGATCAGGCGCACCCGGTCGGCGCGGTGGTGCGCGACCAGCCGCACCCGCAGCCGCCAGCCGTCCAGTTCGGCGGTGTCCCCGGAGGCGGGGATCCGGCCGAGTACGTGGGCGACCAGTCCGGCCACGGTCTCGTACGGGCCGTCCGGCGCGCTCAGGCCGATCCGGCGGAGCGTGTCGACGCGGCAGCCGCCGTCGGCGTCCCAGGCGGGGTGGCCGTCCTCGGCGGGCGCGAGCACCAGCTCCGGCAGGTCCGCGTGGTCGTGCTCGTCGCGGACCTCGCCGACCAGTTCCTCGATGATGTCCTCCAGGGTCACCACGCCGGCCGTGCCGCCGTACTCGTCGACGACCACGGCTATCGGCTGCTCGCTGCGCAGCCGCTCCAGCAGCGGCTGGACGGGCAGCGACTCCGGGACCAGCAGCGGGGCGACCGCTATCCGGCCGACGGGGGTGCGCAGCCGGTCCTGCGCCGGGACGGCGAGCGCGTCCTTGAGGTGGACCATGCCCACGACCTCGTCGATCCGGGTGTGGTAGACGGGGAAGCGGGAGAGGCCCGTGGCGCGGGTGAGGTTCAGTACGTCCTCGGCGGTCGCGGAGGACTGCAGCGCGGAGACCCGTACGCGCGGAGTCATCACGTTCTCCGCGGTCAGCTCGCCGAGCGCGAGGGTGCGCACGAACAGGTCGGCGGTGTCCTGCTCGATGGCGCCGGCCCGCGCGGAGTGCCGGGCCAGCGAGACCAGTTCGCCGGGGGTGCGGGCGGACGCCAGCTCGTCGGTGGGCTCGACGCCGAGGGACCGCACGAGGCGGTTGGCCACGGTGTTGAGCAGCGAGATCACCGGGCGGAAGAAGCGCGAGAAGGCGTGCTGCGGGCCCGCGACGAAGCGCGCGACGGTGAGCGGCTTGGAGACCGCCCAGTTCTTGGGGACCAGCTCGCCGATCACCATCTGGACGGCGGAGGCCAGCAGCATGCCGATGACGACGGCGATGCCGGGCACCGCGCCGGCGGGCAGCCCGGTGGCCGCCAGCGGCCCGCCGAGCAGGTCGGCGAGGGCGGGCTCGGCGAGCATGCCGACGACCAGCGAGGTGATGGTGATGCCCAGCTGGGTGCCGGAGAGCTGGAAGGAGAGCTCGCGCAGCGCGGTGACGACCGTACGGGCACGGCGGTCACCGGCGTCGGCGGCCCGTTCGGCGGCCGCCTTCTCCACGGTGACGAGGCCGAACTCCGCGGCCACGAAGAAGCCGTTCGCCAGGATCAGCACAAAGGCCGCGGCGAGCAGCAGCAGAGGGACTGTCATGCCGCCGCCTCCCACGTGCACGGGAGCGCCGCGGTCTGCGGGCGGCGTCCGGGAGGGGCGGCGCAGGTACTACAGGACGATCCGTCCATTGCTGGAAGGAGTCACTCCTCGGGTCGCAGGGTCCCCACGAAGGGGGCGGGGCACGGCACGGCCCCGGGCTACAGAGTAATCAGGCCGGGCGCGGCGAGGGGAGAGCCGACGGACGTGCGGTACGCCGCACGGCGCGGCCCTTGCCGGATCGGGGCGGCGGGCCTTCGGTCAGCGGTCGCGGCCGTCGGTGCCGTGCGCCTCGGCGAGGGCCCGCAGCGTACGGGCGTCCTGGACGGCCTGCTCCTTGGCGATGCCGGGCTGGATGCCCATCGCGGGCAGGCTGGTGCCGTCGGCGAGGTCGAGGTGGACCCAGGCGTCGCCGACGCGGAGGTTCACCCGCAGGACTTCGGCCCAGACCAGCTCGCGCTTGGTCGTGAGGTTGACGACGGTGACGCCGCGCTCCGTGGCGACGACCTTGGGCCGCGCGAGCAGCAGCAGTACGGCCAGTACGAGCAGCCCGGTGAACACGAAGCTGATCCGCTCGCCGCCGCTGAGGGCCGGCAGCAGGAACGCGACGACCGTGAGGGCCACCAGCTGGGCGATGCCGACGACGTACAGGACGGCACGGGTGCGGGCGGGCCGGAAGGTCACCGGGAGGTCGGGCAGAGGCGCGGACACGTCGTCGTCTTCCGTGGCGGGGGCGGCGGTACGTACACGGGCCGTACGCAGGCCGCGGAGCGGATACGTACGGCCCGGCGGGCGGTCAGAGGCGGCAGGCGTGGATGCCGGTCGTCAGGATCGCGCGGGCACCGAGGGCGTACAGCTCGTCCATGACGCGCTGGGCGTCCTTGGAGGGGACCATCGAGCGGACCGCGACCCAGCCTTCGTGGTGCAGCGGGGAGACGGTCGGCGACTCCAGGCCCGGGGTGAGGGCCACGGCCTTCTCGACCTGGTCGACGCGGATGTCGTAGTCCATCATCACGTACCGGCGGGCCACCAGGACGCCCTGCATGCGCCGCAGGAACTGCTGCACCTTCGGGTCGTCGGCGGGGGCGCCCTCGCGGCGGATGACGACGGCCTCGGACTTCAGGATCGGCTCGCCGATGATCTCCAGGCCGGCGTTGCGCAGCGTCGTACCGGTCTCGACCACATCCGCGATGATCTCGGCGACGCCGAGCTGGATGGCGGTCTCCACCGCGCCGTCGAGGTGCACGACGGAGGCGTCCACGCCGTTGTCGGCGAGGTGCTGCTTGACCAGCCCGGAGAAGGAGGTCGCGACGGTCATGCCGCCGAACTCCTTGACGTCCTTGGCCGTGCCCGGGCGGGTGGCGTAGCGGAACGTCGAGCCGGCGAAGCCGAGCTGCATGATCTCCTCGGCGTCCGAGCCGGAGTCCAGCAGCAGGTCACGCCCTGTGATGCCGATGTCGAGCTTGCCGGAGCCGACGTAGACCGCGATGTCGCGGGGGCGCAGGAAGAAGAACTCGACCTCGTTCTCGGCGTCGACCAGGACCAGCTCCCTGCGGTCCTTGCGCTGGCGGTAGCCGGCCTCATGGAGCATCGCCGACGCAGGCTCGGACAGTGAACCCTTGTTGGGGACGGCGATGCGCAGCATGAGGGGGCTTCCTTTGTACGAGGGAGAGGGTGAGCGGTGGGTGATGCGGATCAGAGGTGGGCGTAGACGTCGTCAAGGCTGATGCCCTTGGCGACCATCATCACCTGAAGGTGGTAGAGGAGCTGCGAGATCTCCTCGGCGGCGGCGTCGTGGGATTCGTACTCCGCGGCCATCCACACCTCGGCGGCCTCTTCGACGACCTTCTTGCCGATCGCATGGACGCCGGACTGGACCAGCTCGGCGGTGCGGGAGGTAGCGGGGTCGCCGGTGGCGGCCTTCTGCTGGAGCTCGGCGAAGAGCTCCTCGAACGTCTTCTTGGACATGATGTCCCTACCCTAGCGGTCGGCCGCCCTTGGTCAGCGCCAGGGTTCGGATACGGAACGGAGCGTGGCAGCGGTGGCGACGGCGGCGGTGACCGCCTCGTGGCCCTTGTCCTCATTGGAGCCCTCAAGGCCCGCGCGGTCCAGCGCCTGCTGCTCGTCGTCGCAGGTCAGCACGCCGAAGCCGATGGGCACGCCGGTGTCGATGGAGACCTGGGTCAGGCCCTGGGTGACGCCCTGGCAGACGTACTCGAAGTGCGGGGTGCCGCCGCGGATGACCACGCCGAGCGCGACCACCGCGTCGTATCCGCGGCCCGCGAGCACCTTGGCGACGACCGGGAGCTCGAAGCTGCCCGGGACGCGCAGCAGGGTCGGCTCGTCGATGCCCAGCTCGGTCAGCGCGCGCAGCGCGCCGTTCACCAGGCCGTCCATGACCTGGGTGTGCCACTGGGCAGCGATGACGGCCACCCGGAGGTCGCCACAGTTCTTCACGGACAGTTCGGGTGCGCCCTTGCCGCTCACGTTGCTCCTCGTGCTGATGGTGCGTAGTAGGTGATGTACGTAGTGATGTACGTAGTGATCTATCGGGTGTCTTACTGGGTGCCGCAGGCCGAGGCGCGGTCCGCCGGGTCCAGCCACGGCAGGTCGTGCCCCATGCGGTCCCGCTTGGTGCGCAGGTACCGCAGGTTGTGCTCGCCGGCCTGGACCGGCATCGGCTCCCGGCCCGAGACGTGCAGGCCGTGTCCGGCCAGTGCCGCGGTCTTCTCCGGGTTGTTGGTCATCAGGCGCAGCGAGCTCACGCCGAGGTCGTCGAGGATCTGCGCGCCGGCCGCGTAGTCCCGGGCGTCGGCGGGCAGGCCCAGCTCCAGGTTGGCGTCCAGGGTGTCCCGGCCGCGCTCCTGGAGCTCGTAGGCGCGCAGCTTGGACAGCAGTCCGATGCCGCGTCCCTCATGGCCGCGCAGGTAGATCACCACGCCGCGGCCCTCCTCGCTGATCCGGCGCAGCGACTCCTGGAGCTGCGGGCCGCAGTCGCAGCGCAGCGAGTGGAAGATGTCGCCGGTCAGGCACTCGGAGTGGACCCGGACGAGGACGTCCTCGCCGTCGCCGAGCTCCCCGGCGACCAGCGCGATGTGCTCGACGCCGTCCACGGTGGAGCGGTAGCCATGCGCGGTGAAGTCGCCGAAGGCGGTGGGCAGGGTGGTCGTGGCCTCGCGGCGCACGGTGGGCTCCGCGCTGCGGCGGTAGGCGATCAGGTCCTCGATGGAGATGATCGCGAGGCCGTGCTTGCGGGCGAACGGGATCAGCTCGGGCAGCCGCAGCATGGTGCCGTCCTCGCCCGCGATCTCCACGATCGCGGCGGCGGGGCGCAGTCCGGCGAGCCGGGCGAGGTCCACGCCGGCCTCGGTGTGGCCGTTGCGTACGAGCACGCCGCCGGGCTTGGCCCGCAGCGGGAAGATGTGGCCGGGCCGGACGAAGTCGCCGGGGGCGGACTCGCCGGAGGCCAGCAGGCGCAGCGTGGTGGCGCGGTCGGCGGCGGAGATGCCGGTGGACACGCCGTGCTCGGCGGTGGCGTCCACGGAGACGGTGAAGGCCGTCTGCATGGACTCGGTGTTGTGCTGGACCATCTGCGGGAGCTCCAGCCGGTCCAGCTCCGGGCCCTCCATGGGCGCGCAGATCAGGCCGCGGCACTCGCTCATCATGAAGGCGACGATCTCGGGGGTGGCCTTCTCGGCGGCGAGGACGAGGTCGCCCTCGTTCTCGCGGCTCTCGTCGTCGACGACCACGACGGGGCGTCCTGCGGCAATGTCCGCGATGGCCCGCTCGACGGGGTCGAGCGTGAGGTCGATCGCGTCGGGACCTTCGTACCAGTTCTGCTGTGCGGTCATGCCGCCGCTCCTTCCAGGACGGGCTGCGTACTCGTACGGGAGCGCAGCCACCAGTCGCGCAGGCCCCACAGGACGAGACCGAAGTAGACGACGTAGACCAGGCCGGAGAAGGCCAGGCCGCTGCTGAAGGCCAGCGGGACGCCGACCACGTCGACCAGCAGCCAGGCGAACCAGAACTCCACCAGGCCGCGGGCCTGGGCCACCATCGCGGCGAGCGTGCCGACGAAGATGTAGGCGTCCGGCCAGGGGTTCCAGGACAGCTGGGGAACCTGCGCGAAGAGGAAGCCGACGGCGAGGGTGCCGACGGCGGTGCCCGCGATCAGGGTGGAGCGCTCGCGCCAGGAGGCGAAGCGGACGGCGATCGTGCCGTCCTGGGCCTGCTGCCGGCCGCGCTGCCACTGCCGCCAGCCCCACAGGGCGACGCCGATGACCAGCAGCTGCTTGCCGACGCCGCCGGCGAGCTGCGCGGAGGCGTACGCGGCGACGAGGATGACGCCGGAGAGGAACTGCGCGGGCCAGGTCCATATGGAGCGCCGCCAGCCGAGGGCCAGGGCTATCAGGCCGACGGTGTTGCCGATCATGTCGGTCCAGATGACGTGCTGGCCGAAGGCGGTGAACGCCTCGCCGTTCAGCCAGGTCAGTACGGTCATCGCGCGGCCCCCGCAGCGTCGTGGCCGAGCAGCCGCTCGACGTACTTGGCGAGGACGTCGACCTCCAGGTTCACCGGGTCGCCGACCTGCTTGATGCCGAGCGTGGTGAGGTCCAGGGTGGTCGGGATGAGGCTGATGGTGAAGTGGTCGGCACCGGCCTCGACGACGGTGAGGCTGACGCCGTCGACGGTGATAGAGCCCTTCTCGACGACGTAGCGGGCCAGGCCGTCCGGCAGGGCGATCTTCACGATCTCCCAGTGCTCGCCGGGGGTGCGCTCGGCGATGGTGCCCGTGCCGTCGACGTGGCCCTGGACGAGGTGGCCGCCGAGCCGTCCGCCGAGCGCCATCGGGCGCTCCAGGTTCACCCGGGAGCCCTTCTCCAGCGCGCCGAGGCTGGACCGCTTGAGCGTCTCGGCCATCACGTCGGCGGTGAACTCACCGTCCGCCGTCTCCACGACGGTCAGACACACGCCGTTGACCGCGATGGAGTCGCCGTGCTTCGCGCCGTCGGTGACGAGCGGGCCGCGCAGTCGGAAGCGGGAGGCGTCCGTCAGCGTCTCGACGGCGACGACCTCACCCAGTTCTTCGACGATTCCGGTGAACACTTCAGTTCTCCTCGTGGAGGGCGGGGGTGGCGGTGATGCGCAGATCGGGGCCGAGCCGTTCGGTGTCGGTCACATCGAGGCGCAACGCCCGGGCGATGGTGGAGATTCCGGCGTCGCCCAGCGCGGCCGGGCCGGCGCCGAGCAGTGTGGGGGCGAGATAGCCGACGACCTTGTCGACGACGCGGGCCGCGACGAAGGACCCGGCGAGGGTCGGGCCGCCTTCCAGCAGTACGGAGCAGACGCCGCGGTCGTACAGCGCGCCGAGCAGGGCCGGTACGTCCAGGCCCGGGCCGTCCGCGGCGCGCGGCAGCCGGACGACGGTCGCGAGCTCTTCGAGGTGGGTCGCGTCGGCGTCCTCGGCGACCGCGATCAGGGTCGGCGCCGTGCCGTCCAGTACTCGGGCGCCGGGCTTCACGGCCGTGGCGGAGGAGTCGACGACGACCCGCAGCGGCTGGGTGACCTCGGTGTCCGGCAGCCGCGCGCCGAGCTGCGGGTCGTCCGCGCGTGCGGTGCCGGAGCCGACGATCACGGCGTCGGCCACGGCGCGCAGCCGGTGCACGTCGGCGCGGGACTGCGGCGAGGTGATCCACCGGCTGGTGCCGTCGGCGGCCGCGATCCGGCCGTCCAGCGTGGCCGCGTACTTCCACAGCACGAAGGGTCGGCGGCGCAGTACGGAGGTCAGCCAGGCTTCGTTCCCGGCGGCGGCCTCGTCGGCCAGCAGCCCGCCCTCGACGTCGACGCCGGCCGCGCGGAGCGTCACGGCGCCGCCGGTCGCGGCCGGATTGGGGTCGGAAACGGCGTAGACGACGCGGGCGACGCCGGCGTCGATGAGGGCCTGGGCGCAGGGACCGGTACGGCCGGTGTGGTTGCAGGGCTCCAGGGTGACCAGCGCGGTGCCGCCGCGGGCCCGCTCACCGGCCGCTTCGAGTGCGTGGACCTCGGCGTGGGGGCCACCGGCCCGTTGGTGCCAGCCCTCACCGACCAGCTGCCCGGACGCGTCGAGGACGACGCAGCCGACGGCGGGATTGGGGCTGGTGTGCCCGAGGCCGCGGGCGGCGAGCTCGATGGCCCGGCGCATCGCCGTGGTCTCAGCGGGGGCTGTCGCGGCCACCGGGTCCTCCTGCCTCTTCAGGCACGGACTCCGGGGCTGTCGCGAGCGACAGAAGCGGTACGGAACAACACGATCACCGGGCCGGACAGAGGATCCCGTCCGTCATGGACGGGACCGCCGACGGCGGTGCACCGATGCTGCTCGCCCGCCGCGCACTGCCTCCCATCCGGACTTTAACCGTCGGTGCAGGAATTTCACCTGCTCAACCGGCCGCTGGCTGCGGACGGGTCGCGGACTGTAACCGCCGGTTCGGACTTTCACCGACCCCGGAGTGCGCTGCGTATGTCAGTACCCCTCCAGTCTGCCACGTCTGATCGTCGGCCATGCGGGCGCACACCTGTGGGCTGACTCACACTGGGTGGCGGGATGTGTACGCACCTGCCCCGGGAGTTCTCCGCGCGTTCCCGGGGAGTTCTTACGGTGACGGACCGCGCCCCGGCGCGGTCGAATGACAGGACAGTCTCCGGGAGGAGCGGGCGATGACGACGTTTCTGGTGACCGGCGGCACGGGGACCCTCGGGCGGGTGGTGGTGGACCGGCTGCTGGCCGACGGGCACACCGTGCGGGTGCTCAGCCGACGGCCGCACACCCGCGCGGAACACCCGCGGCTGCACTCGTACGCCGTCGATCTGCGCAACGGCGTCGGGCTCGCCGCCGCGGTGTCCGGCGTGGAGGTGATCGTGCACTGCGCTTCGACGCCGTCCGGCGGCGACCTGGATGCGGCGGGCCAATTGGTGGACGCGGCGCGGACGGCGGGCGTAGGCCACCTCGTCTATATCTCCATCGTCGGCGTGGACCGGGTGCCCCTGCGCTACTACCGCACCAAGCACGAGGTCGAGCGGCTGCTGGCGGAGTCGGACGTGCCGTGGACCGTGCTGCGTACGACGCAGTTCCACGACCTGGTGCTGCGGATGGTGAAGGCCGGCGCGCGGTCGCCGGTGCTGCCGGCCCCGGCGGGCGTACGGGTCCAGCCCGTCGACGTCCGCGAGGTGGGCGCGCGGCTGGTGGAGCTGGCGTACGGCAAGCCGTCCGGGCACGTCCCGGACATGGGCGGCCCGGAGATCTTCACCGCCCGCGAACTGATCGACCGCACCCTGCACGCGGGCGAGCGCCGCCGCCTCGCGCTGCCGGTGCGCCTCCCCGGCGCGACGTACCGGGCCTTGCGGGCGGGCGGCAACCTCGCCCCGGACCACGCGACCGGCAAGCTCCGCTACACCGACTTCCTGGCCGAACGCGGCGGCCGGGTCCCGGGCGTCCGGGTGGTCCGGAGCGGCGACACGACGGCGGGCTGAGGACCGGGACCGCCCGCCCGCTCCGTCACCGCCCCCGTCCGATCGGTGCGGACGGGGGCGGCCAGGGGCCGGCGGGGTCGTCGACGAGGGCGCGGGCGAGGTCGTACAGGCGCATCCGGTGCGCGCGGGCGTAGCCGCGCAGCACCTCGAAGGCGGCGTTCGGGGAGAGGCCGAGCCGGACGGCGAGGATGCCCTTGGCCTGTTCGATCGGGACGCGGGTGGAGAGGGCCTGTTGGAGTTGGCCGACCCGGACGAGGCAGTCGGTGAGCGTCCGTTGCATCAGGAGTCCGGTGGTGGCGGCCCGGGCCAGGGTCTGGGCGCGCTCCTGGTGGTGCGCGTCCAGCGACCCGGTGGCGCGGCGGTAGAGGTTGATGACCCCGACGGCGTGGTCGTCGTGACACAGGGGTTCGGCCCACATGGCCCGGTAACCGGCGGCCGTCGCCCGCAGGGCGAGTCCGGGCCAACGGGACCGGCCGGCGGTGAAGTCCGCGACGCGGTGCGGGCGGCAGGTGCGCAAGGCTTCGATGCACGGCCCCTGCGCGGTCTCGATCTCGTACACCTCCACGCGGCGCAGCGCTTCGTCGGAGCTGGCGGCCATTTCGACGGCTCCGCCGTTGGGGCCGGAGGGCGCCCCGGCCTTCATGGCCGCGGCCGCGGGTCCGACGAGTATGACGCCGACGGAGTCGACGGGCAGCAGGTCGAGGCAGTGCTGGATCAGGCGCCGGGTGAGCGGCGCCGACGTGGTGTCGGTGTGACACTGGATCAGGTTCAGCAGGGCCCAGGTGAGAGCGCGGTCCTGCCCGCCGCATGAGGGACCGGTGGCATGGGGCATCGGAGGTTCCCGGGAGTAAGCGGTGTCCTGGGCGTGGCGGTGGTGGCCGGACAGGCCGCCCGGGCGTCGACGGAACGGCTGCCCGCCCGAATCGACGCCCTTCGTCCTGCCCTCGTTGTTCTCGGCGTGAGATGCTGCGATGGACAGCACTTCGAGGGCCGGTGGTCCAGTAATAGCGCGGCTGGTTGGCCGACTCCTCCACGCCGGATCAACGTCGTCTCAACACTGTCGACTCTCGCGGAGTCACCGTTGCCGTTATCCTCCGGACCGCATTCGGACTACTGCGCAGCCGGCGCCGCGGCGGACCGCGTGCCGTCCGCACACCGGCCGGTGGTCGCGCTCATCGAGGACGAGCCCGACCTCATGGCCATGTCGCAGGCGTACCTGGAGCGCGAGGGCTTCGCCGTGGTGAGCGCGCGCGACGCCCGCTCGGGGCAGGCGGTGCTGGACGGCGAACCGGTCGACCTGGTCATCCTGGACCTGGGGCTGCCGGACGGCAACGGCCTGGACCTGCTGCGCGGGGTACGCGAAGCGGACGGACCACCGGTGATCATCGTGACCGGGCGCGGCGAGGAGACCGACCGGGTGCTCGGGCTGGAGCTGGGCGCCGACGACTATGTGGTCAAGCCGTTCTCCCAACGCGAACTGGCAGCGCGCATCCGGGCCGTGCTGCGCCGGGCGGCACCCCGGCAGGACCGGCGGAGCGCCGGACGGCCGCCGGTCCTCCGGCTGGGCGAGCTGATCGTGGACACCGGCGCACGGCAGGTGCGCACCGTGGGCGGACCGATCGCCTTCACGCCGCGCGAGTACGCGTTGCTGGAGTTCCTCGCGGCGGCGCCGGGCCAGACCTTCTCGCCCGGTCAGCTGATGGGCCGGGTGTGGGACGGCGGCGACTGGCAGGCCCCGGCCACCGTCACCGAACACGTCTACCGCGTACGGCGCAAGCTCCTGGCCGCCGGTGTCGGTGCGCCGCGCATCACGACGGTGCGCGGCTTCGGCTACCGGCTGGACGTAACGGCCGATCCGTACGCGTGACACCCCCGTACTCAGCAGGAGGTGAAGTGCCATGACTGCGGGCCCGCAGCAGGACGGCACCACCCACCGCACCACGTCCGCACCGGACTACCACGCACTTTTCGACGCGACACCCTCGCCCTACCTCGTCCTGGACCCCGAACTGCGCATCGTCGAGGTCAACCGGGCGTATCTGGCGGCCACCCTCACCGAGCGCCGGGCCATCCTCGGCCGCCCGATCTTCGAGGTGTTCCCCGACAACCCGGCCGACCCGACCGCGGACGGCGTCCGGAATCTGGCCCACTCCCTGCGCACCGTGCTCGCCACGGGACGGGCCGACACCATGGCCATGCAGCGCTACGACATTCCGGACGGGACGGACGGCGCCTTCGTGGAACGGTACTGGTGTCCGGTCAACACCCCTGTATTGGACGACACCGGCGCGATCACCCACATCATCCACCGGGTCGAGGACATCACCGAGTTCATACGCCTGCGCAGCGCGGGGCAACGCCAGCAGCGGGCCGCCGCCGAGCAACAGCAGCGCGCCGAACGCATGGAGAGCGAACTGTTCGCCCGCAGCCGCGAGGTCCAGGCGGCCAACCAGCGGCTGACGCAGGCCAACGAGGCGCTGACGGCGGCCGGGGCGGCGCTGCGCGCGCAGCAGGAGGCCAAGGACCGCTTCATCGCCACCCTCTCGCACGAACTGCGCAATCCGCTGGCCGCGTTGCAGGCCGCCGGTGAACTGCTCGCCCTGGACATTCCGGCCGCGCACCCGGCACTGGCCGTCCTGCAGCGGCAGATCACGCACATGGTGCGGATGACCGACGACCTGCTGGACGCGACCAGAGCGCTGACCGGCCGGCTGCAAGTGGCCCGTGAGCGGCTCGATCTGCGCTCCGTGGTCACCGCCGCCGCCGAGGACATGCTCCCCGAGTACGACCGGACGCGGCGCAGGCTCCTGGTCGTCATGCCGTCCGGCCCTGTGCCCGTCGAGGGGGACCGCGTGCGGCTCGCGCAGATCACCGCCAACCTGCTCAGCAACGGCCGCAAGTACACCCGGCCGAACGGCACGGTGGAACTCGCCCTGGAGACGGTGGCCGGCCCCGGCGGCACCGAACACGCCCTCCTGACCGTGCGCGACGACGGCGTCGGATTCGACCCGGCCACCGCCGACACCCTCTTCGACGCCTTCGTCCGGGCCGCCCCGGCCGCCGACACGACGACCGGCGGGCTCGGACTCGGCCTGCCGATCGTCCGCGGCATCGCCGAGATGCACGGCGGCACCGTGGAAGCCCACAGCGACGGCCCCGACAGCGGCGCGTGCTTCCTCATCCGCCTTCCGCTGACCTCCGCCGCGGCACCGCTCCCCCGCCGGTCCGGGCGGCCGGCCGCGGCCGCCCGGCGCCCGCCGCTGCGCGTCCTGGTGATCGAGGACAACGCCGACCTGGCCGCCACCTACCGCGCCCTGCTGGAGCGGAGCGGCGACCGCGTGACGGTCGCGCACACCGGCAGCGCCGGCCTGGCCGCCGCCGGCGCCGCCCCCTTCGACCTGGTCCTCAGCGATCTCGCGCTCCCCGACATCCACGGCCACGACGTCGCCCGCCGACTGCGCGAAGCACTCCCGGCCGACCGCACCCGGCTGGTCGCCGTCTCCGGTTTCAGCCAGCGCGCCGACCGCGACCGCTCGGCCCGCTCCGGTTTCGACGCCCACCTGACCAAGCCGCTGACCCTCACCGAGCTGGACCGCCTCCTGGCCCGGTGGGCCGGCGATCCGTCTCCGTGGCCACAGGACGCGTCCGCGTCCGGGCCCTCCTCCCTGTGACCGCTTCCCGACCGAAACGCTCCCTGCGTCGTTCAGTGAGTGGCGTCGTTCAGTGCGCCGCGTCGTCCGGGCTGAAGAGGTCGTCCTGGGCGGCGTCCTTGGCGGCGAGTACGGCACCGCGCAGGACGCCGCGGCCGCCCACCGTGCCCGCGCGGACCTCGGTGTACAGGGGCGACATGCGGGCCGCGTACGTGGCCACCCGGGTGGCCAGGGCCTCGCCGCCGGCCCGGCCGATCTCGCCGCCGAGTACGACACAGCCGGGGTCGAGCACGGCGGCCACCGCGGCCACGCCGACGGCGACGCGCCGCGCGAGGGCGTCGAGGAAGGCGGCACCAACGGGCCCCGCGGCCACGGCCGCGCGGACGACGTGTTCGGCGGGCGGTGCGTCCGTACCGTCTTCGACGTTCGCGGGGACGAAGCCGTACTCCCCCGCGAGTGCCACGATCGCCGGGGAGGCGGCGAGGGAGTGGAAGCCGCCGTCGCAGCCCGCGGCGGTGGGCAGCGACGGTGTCCCCGGTACGGGCAGGAAGCCGATCTCGCCCGTGCCGCCGGAGGCGCCGCGGCGGAGCCGGCCGTCCAGGAACACCGCGGCCCCCACGCCGTGGCCCAGCCACAGGAGGACGAAGGTGTCGCGGTCGCGGTCGCGGGCCGCGCCGTCCCGGCATTCGGCGATGGCCGCGAGATTGACCTCGTTCTCCAGGAGCAGCGGCGCTTCGAGGCGGTCGCGCAGCCCGGCGACCAGCGCGCCGTGCCAGGAGGGCAGCGTCCCGGTGCCGGTCAGCCGCCCGGTGGCGGGGTCGACGAGGCCGGGGGCGCCGACCGCGACGGTGTGCGCGCGTACCCCGCCGGCGCGCGCCAGCGCACGGTCCAGCGCGGCGTACGCGCCGGCCACCGCGTCCTCGGGGGCGGCGTCCTCGGCGACCGGTACGGACTCCTGCGCGCGGATGACGCCGAGCAGGTCGGCGACGGCGACGGTGACGCCGTGCGTGCGAACGTCGATGCCGGCGAGGTGGGCGCGGTCGGCGACGATGCCGTAGAGCCGGGCGTTGGGGCCGCGGCGGTCGGCGCCCGTCTCGCCGACGACCGCGATCAGCCCGGCGGCCCGCAGCCGCTCGACGAGGTCGGCCACCGTCGGCCGGGACAGCCCGGTCCGCTCCTTGAGCTGATGGGCCGTCATCTGACCCTCGTCCTCCAGCAGTTGGAGAGCGATGCGGTCGTTGATGGCCCGCGCGGTGCGCGGCGACGCGGTACGGGACGCCGTACGGCCGGTGCGCGCGGAGGTGTCAGGCATGGCGGAATCCTTCCAGAGCACACGCCCCGCAAATATCGGAGGTTAATAGGCAGGGACCCTGATAGTTTGCCGCCATGCCCGTCAACGGTGGTTCCGCAGCGGCAGCCCCGCCCCGCCAACTGCGCCGCGCACGCTGGTCGGTGGCGCTGGTCTTCCTCGTACACGGCTCGGTGACCGGCAACTTCGCCACCCGCGTCCCCTGGATCCAGGAGCACACCGGCGTCAGCGCCGGGGAGCTCGGGCTCGCGCTCGCGTTCCCCGCGATCGGCGCGTCCCTGGCGATGCCGCTGGCCGGCCGGATCAGCCACCGCTTCGGCGCCCGTACGGCGCTGCGCGGACTGCTCGCCCTGTGGACGCTCGCCCTCGCGCTGCCCGCACTCGCCCCGAACCTCTACGCGCTCTGCGGCGCGCTGCTGGTCTATGGGGCCGCGGCCGGGACCTCGGACGTGGCGATGAACGCGCTGGGCGTCGAGGTCGAGCAGCGCCTGGAGAAGCCGATCATGTCGGGGCTGCACGGCATGTGGAGCGTGGGCGCGCTGCTGGGCTCGGCGGCCGGTACGGTCGCGGCCCACGCCGCCACCGACGCCCGCTTCCACCTCTCGCTCGCCGCGGGCGTGCTGACCGTACTGGGCGCGGTCTTCTGCCAGGGCGTACTGGACCTGCGCAGCACCCCGGACGAGCATCCGCCGCCGCGGTTCGCGCTGCCCCCGAAGTCCGCGCTGATCATCGGCGCGGTCGGTTTCTGCGCGGTGTTCGCCGAGGGCGCGAGCCTGGACTGGTCGGCGGTGTACCTGCGGGACGTGCTGGGCACGTCGGCGGGGCTCGCGGCCGGCTCGACGACCGCGTTCGCCTGCACGATGGCGGCGGCCCGACTGGCGGGCGACCACGTGGTGGCCCGCTTCGGAGCGGTGCGCACGGTACGGGCGGGCGGCGTACTGGCCACGGCCGGCGGGCTGCTGATCGTCACGGCACAGCACCCGGTCATGGCGGTGGCGGGTTTCGCGCTGATCGGGCTGGGCATCGCGGTGGTCGTGCCGCTGGCGTTCGCGGCGGCGGGCCGCAGCGGCCCGGCCCCGAGCCAGGCCATCGCGGGCGTCGCGACGATCACGTACACCTCGGGCCTGATCGCGCCCTCCGCCATCGGCTCGATCGCCCAGGCCACCTCGCTGACCGGCTCCTTCGCGCTGGTCACGGTGCTGGCACTGGGCCTGATACTGGGCGCGGGCGTGCTCCGCGTACCGGAGCGCCGGGCGTCGGTCAGCTCGGCGACATTCGACCTGAAGGGGTCGTGAAGGGGTACCGAAGGGGCACTAAAGGCCTCCTGACCCGGCGCGCTCGGCAGCGGCCGGCGATCAGCTCGCGTCCGGCAGGGCCTCCGGGCGGGCGAGCTTGCGGGCTATCGCGCGGCCCTCGTCGGTCCAGGGCGTGGGCCGCAGGGTCCGCGCGTCGACGCGGACCAGGATGCGATGGCCCTGCGCGTACGTGGTGGCGCCGTCCGCCGAGCAGACCCGGAAGCCGTAGGTGAGGCTGGTACGGCCCAGGCGCTCGACCCACAGGTGGGCGGCGTACTGGCCGGGGCGGGTGATCGGCGCCTCGTAGGAGACGCGCATCTCCTTGATGACGTTGGCCATGTCGCCTGCGGCCGCCCAGTCGCCCTCGAAGCCGAAGCCGTGGCCGTGCCAGTACTCGCCCCAGGCGCGCTCGACGAGCAGCGGGAAGCGCGAGTTGTGGAGCATGCCGAGCGCGTCGAGGTCGTCGAAATGGACCGTCACAGGGACCAGCTCGCCGTACGGGAGGGTCTGGGCGGTCTCGGCGGTCTCGGCGGTATACGGGGCGGCGGCGCTCACGGTCGTACTCCTGGTGGTGCGGGGTGGTCGGGGCACATGCGTTCAAAAGTTGAACCATCTTCATCGTAAGCATGCGCTTAGACCGCT
This sequence comes from Streptomyces sp. NPDC026301, assembly GCF_055567935.1. Lineage (NCBI taxonomy): Bacteria > Bacillati > Actinomycetota > Actinomycetes > Kitasatosporales > Streptomycetaceae > Streptomyces > Streptomyces sp. NPDC026301. The sequence continues at coordinate 17,045 of NZ_JBVHPN010000006.1, forward strand.
TTCACCACCGGGAGGAGTGACCGAGGCCATACACCTCGCACCCGGACACAGCAGGCGGAAGCGGACCGCCCCCGCACTAACATTGGCCGGTCACCGCCGGTCGGTGGCCTCATGACAACTTGACGAGAACGGGAGCATTCATGGGCCTCGGCGTGCGCTGGACCCTCCACGGAGACGGGCGCACCCCAGCGCCGGGTGCCGTGGTCCGACCCGACGAGCGGCTGACCTGGCCGCGTACCGCGGGCCTCGGCGCGCAGCACGTGGTGGCGATGTTCGGCGCGTCCTTCGTGTCGCCGGTCCTCATGGGGCTGGACCCCAACCTCGCGATCATGATGTCCGGCGTCGCGACGATGATCTTCCTGCTCGCGACCCGCGGCCGGGTGCCCTCCTACCTCGGGTGCAGCCTCTCCTTCGTGGGCGTCGCGGCGGTCATCCGGGCGCAGGGCGGTACGAGCGCCACGGTGACCGGCGCGGTCCTCGTGGTCGGCGCGGTGCTCTTCGCGATCGGGCTCGCCGTGCAGAAGTTCGGCGCGCGGATCATTCACGCGGCGATGCCGCCGGTCGTCACCGGCGCGGTCGTCATGCTGATCGGCTTCAACCTCGCGCCGGTGACCGCGAGTACGTACTGGCCGCAGGACCAGTGGGTGGCGCTGCTGACCATGCTCTTCACCGGGCTGGCCGTGGTCTGCCTGCGCGGCTTCTGGTCGCGCATCGCGATCTTCCTCGGCCTGGTCTTCGGGTACCTCGTGTCCTGGCTCTTCGACCTGGTCTTCGGGATGATCCACTCCCAGAACGGCGCGGGCAAGGTGACCGACCACTGGCGACTGGACTTCTCGGCCGTCGCCAAGGCCGACTGGGTCGGCCTGCCCTCCTTCCACGGACCGAGCTTCAGCTGGTCCGCGATCCTGGTCGCGCTGCCGGTGGTGATCGCGTTGGTCGCCGAGAACGCCGGGCACGTCAAGGCGGTCGGCGAGATGACCGGCGACCCGCTGGACGACAAGCTCGGCACCGCGATCTCCGCGGACGGCGCCGCCTCCGTACTCTCCACCGCGCTCGGCGGCCCGCCCAACACCACGTACTCCGAGAACATCGGCGTCATGGCGGCCACCCGCGTCTACTCCACCGCCGCCTACTGGGCCGCCGCCTGCTTCGCGCTACTCTTCGGACTCTGCCCGAAGTTCGGCGCGGTGGTCGCCGCGATCCCGGGCGGCGTACTGGGCGGCATCACGGTCATCCTATACGGCATGATCGGCCTGCTGGGCGCGCAGATCTGGGTCCACAACAAGGTGGACCTGCGCAATCCGCTGAACCTCGTCCCCGTGGCCGCGGGCGTCATCATCGGCGTCGGCGGCGTCAGCCTGAAGATCTCCGACAACTTCGAACTGGGCGGCATCGCCCTGGGCACGATCGTCGTCCTCTCCGGCTACCACGTACTGCGCGCACTGGCCCCGGCCCACCTGAAGCAGCAGCACCCGCTGCTGGACGAGGGAACTTCGTCGTACGACGAGGGGTCGGACGGCGAGGGCGGGGGCGGGGCCGCGTAGGGGGACGCGTCAGGCCCGGGGCTTGGCGCAACGGGTCACGCGCGGGGCGGTAGCGTCGTGGCGCAACGCGTCACGCGCGGGGCGGTAGCGTCGTAGCGCAACGCGTTTCAGGCCCCGGCGGCGCGTATACAGGTGCACACCCCAGAGGCCCCCACCAGGGGGTTACCCAAGGGGGTGGCCGGCGAAGCGCGGCGGGGCAGGGCCCGCGCGCATCCGGTGGCCCTCAGGCGCGTGTCGGGGTCCGTCAGTCGCGGAGTGGGGTCAGGAGCATTTGGCCGATCAGGCCGACGCTTGCGTCCAGGCGCTGGGCGAACTCCTCCCCCACTTCCGGCAGTCCGCGCAGGCTCCACAGCACCCGGGCCGCCGCCCACGCGCCGTCCCGGGCCGCCTCCAGGCTCCACGAGCCGGCCAGGTGGGTCAGCGGGTCGGCGATGTCCAGCAGGTCGGGGCCCGGCATCAGCCGCTCGCGCACCCGCTCCTCCAGCCCGGTCAGCACCCGCCCCACCCGGTCGAAGTCGGCCTCCAGCGCGGCCGGTTCGCACTCCAGGGCCTGGCAGGTGTCCACCAGGGCGAACGCCAGGTCGTGCCCGATGTGCGCGTTGATCCCGGCCAGCGCGAACTGCAGCGGCTTGACGCCGGGGTGGCAGCGGAGCTGGAACAGCGGGCGCCAGCAGGCCGGGGCCCGCAGCCCTGCCGTGACGGCGTCCACCGCGCTCAAGTACCGCAGCGCGAACCGCACGTCCAGCTCGGCGGCCGCGCCCGCGTCCCGGAAGCCGCCCGCGCCGATCTGCCGTCCGACCTCCTCGGTGACCTGCAAGTACACCCGGTTGAACACCGCGACGCCGTCGCGCGGGGGCAGCGCCGCGTCCAGCGCGCGCATCCGCGCCACGATCTTCGCCACGCCTGCCGGCGCGCCCGTCGGCTGCATCGTCGTCATGCGGTCAGCGTGGCAGGGCCGGGGGCCGGGCAGGGACGGCGCGGCGACGCGTGACCGGATCGGGCTAACGATCAGTGCGCGCCGGGGCGCGCGCCTTTGCGCCCCCTGGCGGCCGGAACTCCCGCGGGTCCGGCGGACGTTGATCGCTCGTACACCGCCGGCGAACCGGATCCGAAGGAGCACAGACATGGCTGTCCGACTCGGGCTGAGCCTCCCGCAGATGCGGCAGTACGACCTCGGGCGTGACGTGCCGGACGTGGCGCGCGCCGCCGAGCAGACCGGTTACGAAAGCCTCTGGGTCTTCGAGCGCGTGCTCTTCCCCGAGCCCGCGACTCAGGGGTTGTACGGCATACCGGGCCTGCCCTGGCCCGATCAGTACCGCTCGGTGGCCGACCCGCTGGTGACGCTGACGCTGGCAGCCGCGGCCACGGAGCGGGCGAGGCTGGGCACGAGCGTGCTGGTCGCTCCTTTGCACGTGCCCTTCCAGCTCGCCCGCAGCCTCGCCTCGCTGGACGCGGCCAGCGGCGGCCGGGTGATCGCCGGGCTCGGCACGGGCTGGTCCCTGGACGAGTACGCGGCCGCTGCGGTGGCCCCCTTCGAGCGGCGCGGCAAGGTGCTGGACGAGCTGCTGGAGGTGTGCCGGGCGGTGTGGGGACCGGACCCGGTGGCGTACGAGGGCGAGCTGACCACGATCGCGCCGTCCGAGGTCGGCCCCAAGCCGGCCCGGCCGATCCCGGTGCTGCTGCCCGCCAACAGCCCGCGGGCGCTGCGCCGCCTGGTGGACCGGGCGGACGGCTGGATGCCGGTGGGCATGGGCGCCAGGAAACTGGCCGAGCAGTGGCGGCAGATACAGGACCTGGCCGCGGAGCGCGGCCGCACGGCCCCGTTCCAGAACGTCCTGCGGGTGAACACCCAGCACACACCCAAGGCGTACGAGGGCCAGGACCGCGCCCCCTTCCAGGGCAGCGTCGCGCAGATCGTCGAGGACCTGGCCGCCCACGCCGAGGTGGGCCTGGAGGAGATCCTGGTCGACCTCCAGGGTCGGGCCCGGGACGCGGAGGAGCTGAAGGACCTGGCGGCGGAGGTGTACGAAGCGGCGCGGGCGGCGGGGATATGAAGCGCGGCCGGGACACCACGGGCGGTCGGCGGACGGGCGGTCAGCGGATGGGCCACTGAGCCTGCGGGGGGAGCCGCCGCGCGACTCCCCCCGTCCCCGAGTCCGGGCCCCCGGCCGGTTCAACGGCGGCCGGTCCACCGACGGCCGGTTCGCCGACGGCCGGTCCGCCGTCGGCCGGCCGGGAGGGCGGTCAGGCCTCCGTCGGTCGGCCGGGGTGGGCGGTCAGTCCTCCGGCAGTTCGACCGGGGCGATCTCGTCGTACAGGTCGCCGGGGCCGGGGTTGGTGGTGTCCGTGCCGCCGCCGAAGTGGTGCATCACGCCCCACACCGCGTTCAGCGCGGTCTGCACGGCGCCCTCGGCCCAGCCGGCGGTCCAGGAGATGTCGTCACCGGCGAGGAAGAGGCCGCGCTTGTCCTCAGGAAGGAGGTCCTGCATGAAGTGCGTGAACAGCCGGCGCTGGTAGCGGTAGTGCCCCGGCAGGTTGGCCTTGAACGCGCCCATGAAGTAGGGCTCGTTCTCCCAGGACACGGTCACGGGGTTGCCGATGATGTGCTTGCGGATGTCGACCTTCGGATAGATCTCCGAGAGCGACTTCAGCATGACCTCCATGCGCTCGTTGGCGTCCAGCGGCAGCCACTTCAGGCTGTCGTCGCACCAGGTGTAGGAGAGGCAGATGACCGCGGGCTCGTCGGGCCCGTTGTCGAGGAGGTAGGTGCCGCGGGTCATCCGGTCGGTGAGCGTCATCGACATGACGTCCCGCCCGGTGTCCTCGTCCTTGTCCAGCCAGAAGGGCCGGTCGACCGGCACGAAGAGCTTGGAGGACTCCATGTAGTGAGTACGCTCCATCGCCGTCCAGTGGTCGATGGGGAACAGCGCGTCGTCGCACTCGATCTTTGACAACAGCATCCAGGACTGCGCGGTGAAGACGGCCGCCTGGTAGGTGCGGATGTCGCCGGAGGCGTCGGTGACGGTGATCCGGTTGCCGGCGGTGCGGTTCAGCCGGGTCACGGCCGGGCGCGGCGCGCCGTCGTGCAGCGAGGAGAGGGACGTGCCCTGGGCCCAGTGCACGATCTTCGCCGGCTCACGCTCCCACAGCCGCAGCGGGAGCTGCTGGCTGCCGCCGACGATGCCGCGGTGGTGGTCGTCGGCCTCGGTGTAGACGACGCGGAGGATCTCCAGGATGGAGTTGGGGAAGTCGGTGTCCCAGCCGCCGGTGCCGAAGCCGACCTGGCCGAAGATCTCCCGGTGCCGGAAGGACTTGAAGGCGCTGGAGTCGCAGAGGAAGCCGTAGAAGGTCTGGTTGTCGAGCTTCTCGACGAGCTTCGCCCAGATCTCGCGGATCCGCGGGACGTCGCGCTCGCGGAGGGCGCGGTTCATGTCGGAGAAGTCCGCGCCCTCCTCCAGGCAGGCGTTCCAGGCGTTCATGACCTGGTGGTAGACCTCCGGCAGGTCGTCCACGGTGCGGGCGTAGTGCGACTCGCCCTTGAGGTCGACGACGGTGGAGGGGGTGTCGGGCGCGAGCGGGTTGGGGAACGGCTTGGTCGTGAGGCCGACCAGGTCGATGTAGTGCTGCAGCGCCGTGGAGGACGGCGGGAAGCGCATGGCGCCCATCTCGGCGGTGAGCGAGGAGTCGCAGCCCTCGAAGCCGACGGTGCGCAGCCGGCCGCCGATCTGATCCGCCTCGTAGACGACGGGCTTGAGGCCCATCTTCATCAGCTCGTAGGCGGTGACGATGCCGGAGAGGCCGCCGCCGATGACCGCGACCTCGGTGCCGTGCTCGGTCGCGGGTATCTGGCCCAGGCCCGCCGGGTGGGCGAGGAAGTCGTCGTACGCGAAGGGGAAGTCCGGTCCGAACATGGTGATCGGCGGCTGCGCGTCGGTGTGCTGGACAGCGGTGGGCACCGTGGACGTCATGGGGGCGAGACTCCTTGCAAAACAGCGCAAAACGCGGGGAAAGGGGCAGGCGGGGCCAGGGCGGGGCGGCCAGGGACGGGCCGGGACGGCCAGGGGTGCAACGGGGGTGCGACGGGGGTGCGACGGGGGCGCCGCCGAGGTCAGCTCAGCGAGCCGTACAGCCCGGGGCGGCGGTCCTTCAGGTAGGTGTTCGCCTCGCGGGAGGCCGCGAGGAAGCCGGGGTCGACGTCCCCGTACACCACTTCCTCGCCGCGGCCGGCGCGGGCGCGCACGACTCCGTCGGGACCGGCCAGCGTGGAGAGCCCGACGAACTCGAACTCCTCCTCCTGGCCGACGCGGTTGACGTACGCCACGTACAGCTGGCTCTCGAAGGCGCGGACCGGGATCATCGACTCCGCGACGAACTGGTACGGATGCATCTGGGCAGTGGGCACGACCAGGAAGTCGGTGCCGGCCAGCGCGTGGGCCCGGACGTTCTCCGGGAATTCCACGTCGTAGCAGATCAGCAGGCCGATCCGGACGCCGTTCAGCTCGGTCTGGACGACGGGCTCGTCGCCGGGGGTGAACCACTCCTGCTCGAAGCAGCCGAAGAGGTGCGTCTTGCGGTAGTTCGCGAGCCGCGTGCCGTCGGGGCCGATGAGCTGCGCGGAGTTGTAGACGGTGTCGCCGTCGCGCTCCGGGTAGCCGTACAGGACGGCGATGCCGTGCTCGGCGGCGATCCGCGCGATCTCGTCGGCGCTCTCGCCGTCGGCCGGCTCGGCGAGCCGGGAGACGCCGGAGCCGATGGCGTAGCCGGTCAGGTACAGCTCCGGGCAGGCCAGCAGTCCGGCGCCGGCCGCCGCCGCGTCGGCGGCGGCCCGCTCCAGCGCCTTGAGGTTGTACGCCACATCTCCGGGCCGTCCCGAACTCTGAAGCAGGGCGGTGCGCAGCGAAGACATGGGACCCCTCGGGTGATGCGTACGGACGTTCGGACGACGCCTTTCAAGAGCGCCTGTCGTCGGACGACGGCTCTCAGGAACGTCTTCCGGAAGACGTCTAGACGGTACGGTCCGGGGAGCAAGTGGTACAAGGCTGCACCATTGCGCTCCACGTACCGATTCGTTGCGCCTTATGGGCCGCTCGCGGCGATTCGTTGCGTCCCTGCCGCGCGCTCACCGCGGCGCCGCACTCAAAGTGCTCGGACACGGGCTCTCAGGCGGTCGAGCGCTCAGACCGGGGAGCCGGAGGAGAAGCGCCGCAGGAGGGGCGAGAGCACCAGGACGGACTTGGTCCGCTCGACGAAGTGCTCGCCGGCGATGCGTTCCAGTACTCGCTCGAAGTGCCGCATGTCGGCGGCGAAGACCTGGACGATGGCGTCCGCCTCACCGGTCACGGTGGAGGCGGACGCCACTTCGGGATAGCGCGAGAGGCCACGGTGGATGGCCTCGGGCGAGGTGTTGCGACGGCAGTACAGCTCGACGAAGCCTTCGGTCTCCCAGCCGAGCGCCGCCGGGTCCACCCGTACGGTGAACCCGGTGATGGCGCCCTCGGTGCGCAGCCGGTCCACCCGGCGTTTGACGGCCGGGGCCGAGAGCCCGACCTCCTGACCGATGTCGGCGTAGGAGCGGCGGGCGTCCTCAGCCAGGGCGTGGACGATGCGTTCGTCGAGGTCGTTCAGTCGCACGGAGGGTGGTTCACTTCTCTGCGGTGGCCAATCGGGAGCGGCGCATGCCGTAAGCGAAGTAGAACACGAGACCGGCCGCCATCCAGACTCCGAAGACCACCCAGGTGACGGCGTCGAGGCTGCCCATCATCCAGATGCAGAGCAGGAAGCCGATCACGGGGAAGAGCGGCGACAGCGGCGTGCGGAAGCTGCGCGGCATCTCGGGGCGGGTCTTGCGCAGCACGATGACCGCGATGTTGACCAGCGCGAACGCGAAGAGCGTGCCGATGCTGGTGGCGTCGGCGAGCTGGCCGAGCGGCACGGCGGCGGCCAGGATGCCGCAGAAGAGCGAGACGATGACGGTGTTGGCGCGGGGCGCGCCGGTCTTCGGGTGGACCTTGGAGAAGACCTTGGGCACCAGGCCGTCGCGGGACATCGCGAAGAGGATGCGGGTCTGGCCGTAGAGCACGGTCAGCACGACGCTGGCGATGGCGACCACGGCGCCGGCCGCGAGCAGCACGGCCCAGAAGCTCTGGCCGGTGACGTTCTTCATGATCCCGGCGAGCGCGGCCTCGGCGCCGTCGAACTTCTGCCAGGGCAGCGCGCCCACGGCGATGGCCGCGACCAGGCAGTACAGCGCCGTGACGATCACCAGCGAGAGCATGATGGCGCGCGGCAGGTCGCGCTGCGGGTTCTTGGCCTCCTCGCCGGCCGTGGAGGCGGCGTCGAAGCCGATGTAGGAGAAGAAGAGGGTGGCGCCGGCGGCGCTGACGCCCGCCATGCCCAGCGGCATGAAGGGGGCGTAGTTCCCGGCGCGGATGCCCTGGAAGGCGACGCCGCAGAAGAGCAGCAGCGCGGCGATCTTCACCGCGACCATGATCGTGTTGGCGCGGGCGCTCTCCTTCGCGCCGCCCAGCAGGAAGGCCATCGCGAGCAGCACGACCAGCAGCGCGGGCAGGTTGAAGATGCCGCCGTCACCGGGCGGCGCGGCGATCGCCTCGGGGATGGTGAAGCCGAACGTGCCGGACAGCAGCTCGTTGAGGTACTGCCCCCAGCCCACCGCGACCGCGGCCACGGACACGCCATACTCCAGGATCAGACACCAGCCGCAGATCCAGGCGACCAGCTCGCCGAGCGTGGCGTAGGCGTAGGAGTACGAGGAGCCGGAGACCGGGATGGTGCCGGCCAGCTCGGCGTAGGACAGCGCCGAGAAGAGCGCGGTGATGCCGGCGATCACGAAGGAGATGACGACCGCGGGGCCCGCGTCCGGCACCGCCTCGCCCAGCACGACGAAGATGCCGGTGCCGAGGGTGGCGCCGATACTGATCATCGTCAGCTGCCACATGCCCAGGGAGCGGCGCAGGGTGCCGCCCTCTCCCTGGCCGCCCTCGGCGACCAGGCGTTCGACGGGCTTGCGCCGCATCAGCGTTCCGAGCGGCCCGGGGCGGGACGGAGGCTGCTGCGGCTGGGGGTCGCTGCCCTCGGAGGGAGGGGCTGCGCCGTGGTCCAACACTGGGGTGGCTCCTTTATCGCTGCCGTTCCGGCGGCGGTGACCATGGCGGCCCGCACGCGGGCAGCATGAAGCAACCCGCACGGGGACCCGCCGAGCGGACGGTCCCCGCCACTCCACGTAACTAACTTGCCTGACCTTAAGGCCCGCGTGTGACCTGCCGTAATGCGGGTTCTTTGCGTATCGGCGCATGATCCTTGCGCACGAACGGCGACGGCGGCCATTTGTTGCGCGACTGCGGCGTGTTGAGGCCATGGAATCGAAGGAGGGGCATTTCGGCCGGACGGGCGGGCGGAAGCGGAAGTAAGCGATCTCACGCGCCTCCGCCACCGGGACGGGACGCTGCCGCGACGGGACGGACCGCTGCGGGCGCCCCGGAAACGCGCACGGGCCCGGCCCCGCGCGGCGTGCGCGCGGGACCGGGCCCGTGACGAGCGACGAGGCTCGCCGGCTGCTGACGAGGCGCGTCGGCTACCAGCTGTTGTGCAGCGGCTTGCCCTCGGCGTAGCCGGCCGCGCTCTGCACGCCGACGACGGCCTTCTCGGCGAACTCGGTGAGGTTCGAGGCGCCCGCGTAGGTGCAGGAGGAGCGCACGCCCGCGATGATCGAGTCGATCACGTCCTCGACGCCGGGGCGGGCCGGGTCGATGAACATCCGGGAGGTGGAGATGCCCTCCTCGAAGAGGCCCTTGCGGGCCCGGTCGTACGCCGACTCCTCGCTCGTGCGGTTGCGCACCGCACGCGCCGAGGCCATGCCGAAGCTCTCCTTGTAGAGCCGGCCGTCGGCGGTCTGCTGGAGGTCGCCGGGCGACTCGTACGTACCGGCGAACCACGAGCCGATCATGACGTTGGACGCGCCGGCGGCCAGCGCCATGGCGACGTCGCGCGGGTGCCGCACGCCGCCGTCCGCCCAGACGTGCTTGCCGTACTTCTTGGCCTCGGCGGCGCACTCCATGACGGCGGAGAACTGCGGGCGGCCCACGCCGGTCATCATGCGGGTGGTGCACATGGCGCCCGGACCGACGCCGACCTTGATGATGTCCGCGCCGGCCTCGATGAGGTCGCGCACGCCGTCGGCGGCGACGATGTTGCCCGCCACGATCGGGACCTGCGGGCCCAGCGCCCGGACCGCCTTGACCGCGCTGATCATGGACTCCTGGTGGCCGTGCGCGGTGTCCACGACGAGGGTGTCCACGCCCGCGGCCAGCAGCGCCTTGGCCTTGCCCGCCACGTCGCCGTTGATGCCGACGGCGGCGGCGATGCGCAGCTTGCCGTCGGCGTCGGTCGCCGGGGTGTAGAGGGTCGCGCGCAGGGCGCCCTTGCGGGTGAGGATGCCGACCAGCTGGCCGTCCTTGCCGACCGCGGGGGCGAGCTTGCGGTTGGCGGCGTCGAGCCGGTTGAACGCCTCGCGCGGGTCGATGTCGGCGTCCAGGACGAGCGGGTCCCGGGACATGACCTCGGCGACCTGGGTGAAGCGGTCCACGCCGGTCAGATCGTGCTCGGTGACGATGCCGATGGGGCGGCCGCCCTCGACGACGATGCCCGCGCCGTGCGCCCGCTTGGGCAGCAGGGACAGCGCGTCGGCGACGGTCGCGATCGGCGACAGCACGATCGGGGTGTCGAGGACGAGGTGGCGCCGCTTGACCCAGCTGACGACATCGGTGACGACGTCGATCGGGATGTCCTGCGGGATGACGACGAGACCGCCGCGGCGGGCGACCGTCTCGGCCATCCGGCGCCCGGCGATCGCGGTCATGTTCGCCACGACCAGCGGGATGGTGGTGCCCGTGCCGTCCGGCGTGGCGAGATCCACGGCCTGCCGGGAGCCGACCGCGGAGCGGTTCGGCACCATGAACACGTCGTCGTACGTCAGGTCGTACGGCGGCTTCGAATCGTTCAGAAATCGCATGCTAACTCTCTCACCTGCGGTTTTGCTTGGGTAGCGGGCGGGGAGTCAGCACCGGTCCGGCGGCCGGATATGGATCGGCCAACAGCGGATCAGGCATCAAGCTCCTAGTACATCATCGCTGATCCGGCACCGGAATGACGAGCTTCGGGCGCCGAACGGCCAGGTTCTGTGTCATCACCCGAGCGGCGCACGCGCCGGCTGTGTTTTCCCCCGAAATTGCGCCGGTCGAGGTAAACGCCGTGCACAGGGAGGGTTTCCGGAGCGGGGGACTCCCTTAACGTGCAGTGATGATCAGAAAAGCACTCCTCGCGTCGGGTGTCGCCGGCGTGTGCCTCGCGTCCGTCGCCGCCACCGTCGCCTTCGCGGACGGCACGGACCACTCCGCCTCCCACGCCCCGGCCTGGCAGAAGGTCGGCGACGGGATGACCGGCGGCGTCAGCGGGATGGCCGTGGCCAAGGCCGCGGGCGACCGCCTCGACCTGCTCGTGGCCCGGGACAACAAGGACGCCGGCCAGGTCCGGCTCTCGTCGGTACGGCTGGCGCCCGGCCATCGGCCCGTCGTACGGGACCTGAAGTGGGCCGGGAGCGAGGTGCCCAAGGACCTGGAGTCGCTGGACGCCGTGCCCGGCCGGCCCGGCGAGTACACCACCGTGAGCAGCGGCGACAGCGGAAAGTTCCGCCCGACGGTGTACGACGTGGCGGTGAGCGGCGGTACGGCGACGGTCCGCTGGTCGGCGCCGCTGCCGGGCACCGAGAAGTACGCGGGCGACCACACGCAGAACTACGAGGCGTTCGCCCTCCACCGGGACCGCGCCACCAAGAAGTACGTGGCGGTCTGGGCCACCCGCGGCAGCAACGGCACCGCCTCCCAGGTGCGGACCGCCGCCTTCGACCCGGCCGCGGCCGCTGCGGACAAGGCCTTCGGACAGGTCAGCGCCCCGGTGGCGTTCCGCGCGCCGTGGCCGACGCAGGACGAGGTGCGGCACATCAGCGACCTGAAGATCGCGCGGGACGGGACCGTGGTGCTCTCCTCGGCCCAGGACCCGAACAAGAACTCGGGGCCGTTCAGCTCCGCGGTGTTCACGGCGGGCCGGCTCACGGTCGACAAGGGCCGGCCGTCGCTGAAGCTGCGCAAGCCGGAAGAGGTTCGCCGCTACACGACGGGGGACAACCGCAAGATCGAGGCGGTCGCCCTGCTGCCCGACGGCGACCATGCCCTGTGGGGCACGGACGACGAGGACTTCGGCGGCTCGGTGCTGCAGGACCGCCTGGACGACTGACGCCCCGCGTACCGGCTCCGGGTCCGGCCGGGGCCGGAGCTCCGGTGCCGGTCCACCGCGTTACCCGCCCGAAACGGGACCTCGGCAGAATCCCGGCCATGAAGATCGAACAGGTGGCCTGGGACGACCCGGACGCCGCCGTCCTGCGGGCACAGCAGCGGACCGAGATCGCGGAGATCTACGGGACCCCGGACAGCGAGCCCGGGGTCCCGCCCTCGGCGGCGGACATCACCGCGTTCTTCGTGGCGTACGAGGACGACGGCATACCGGTGGGCTGCGGCGGCCTGCGCGACCTCGGCGACGGAATCGGCGAGGTCAAGCGGATGTACGTGCTGCCGGACCGGCGCGGCTCGGGCGCCGCGGCCGCCGTGCTGCGGGCCCTGGAGGAGTGGGCGCGCGACCGGGGCTGGACCCGGCTCCGGCTGGAGACGGGCGACCGGCAACCCGCCGCGGTCCGCTTCTACACGCGCTCGGGATACGCCCGCATTCCGAACTTCGGGACGTACGCGGGCCTCGCGGCCTCCTGGTGCTTCGAGCGGGTGCTGTAGGACGGGCTGCTACCGGTGGGCCCGTGCCGTGCCGCCCGCGTCGCGGGTCAGCAGCACGGCCAGTCCGGTGTCCGTGTCGCGCCAGTGCGCCACCGCGTCGGCGAGGACCGACTCGGCCACCCGCCACTCCTCCGGCTCCGCCGCGGCATAGCCCTGCCAGGCCCGTACGACCAGCAGCCGGCCGCCGTGCGCCGCCGGCCACCAGGACAGGTCGCCGAGGCAGTCGGCGAGCGCGTCCCAGTTCCGCCCGAACCAGGACGGCAGCCGCAGCGCCTCCGCGGCGCGCGTCATGAACTCCGCCTTGTCGGCGGCCCCTTCGAGGTCGAGCACGGTGCCCTGCCAGCCCGCGGTCAGCGCGGCGTCCAGCGCGTCCTGCACGGGGCGGCCCGCGGGCCAGGACAGTACGCCGGGCGGCGTCCGCCCGTCGAGCACCGCGGCCAGCGGCCTGGGCACGCCGTCCGGCGCGGGGCCGGGGGCGCCGGTACGCCGGCCGGCACCCGCCTGGCCGGGGACTCCGGGTGAATCTGGCATGCCGCGATGCTGTCACAGCCCCGGCCGGCGCGCCGGGCGAACGGCCTCCGTACGGTGCACGCCCTGTGGGGCGGTTACTCCAGCAGGCTCAGGAGTCCGGGTCCTCGCGGTCCAGTGCCGGCCGCGGGCCCGGAGCGGACTCCAGGAGGAGGTGATCGGCGGCGGCGGTATCCGTGACCAGGCTCGTGACCAGGCCGGACTTCAGGACCGCGCCGATCGCGTGGGCCTTGCGCTGGCCGCCCGCGATGGCGATCACCTCGGGGATGCGGCGCAGCCGGTCGGCCTCGACCGTGATGCAGCGCTCCCCCAGGTCACGGCCGATGCGCCGGCCCTCGGCGTCGAAGAGGTGCGCGGACATCTCCGCGGCGGCGCCGAGCGAGGCGTAGTGCTCGCGCTCGTCCTCCGAGAGCATGTCGTACACCGTCGAGATGCCCGGCGCCCAGGAGCCGATGGAGACGCACGCGACGGTGACCTTGTCGAAGTAATCGAACGCCCGCGCGATACCCGTCTGGCCCCGCAGCGCCGCGGCTGTGGCCGAATCCGGCAGCAGCATCGGCGCGTAAATGGGGTGGGCCTCGCCGCCGGAGACATCGGCGGCGCGGCGGACCGCCTCCACCGAGCCGCTGTCGGCGGTCCCCGCGTCGTACACACCGGTCAGCTGAACCACCGTGCACGGCGGCAGCCGGTGCAGCGCCGACGCCATGTGGATCGTCGAGCGGCCCCAGGCGATGCCGAGCACGTCGCCCTCGGCCACCAGCTCGCCGAGCAGGTCGGCGGCGACGTCGCCGAGGTTCTCCGGGTCCGGCGCGTCGTCGGAGTCGGCGGCCGACTCCACGACCACGGCGTGCCGCAGGCCGTAGCGGGCCCGCAGCGCGTCCGAGCGCTCGGCGTCCAGCTCGGCCGGGACGCGGATCTCGATACGTACGAGGTCACGCTCCAGTGCGGTCTCCAGCACCCGCGCGACCTTGAAGCGGCTGACGCCGAACTCCTCGGCGATCTGGATCTTGGATTTGCCCTCGAGATAGAACCGGCGGGCCATGGCCGCAGCCTGCACCAGCTCGGCGGGGCCCATCCCGGAATGTGGGCGGCTGGCAACCACGAAAATCTCCCCTACTGCGCACCTGATCGACTCTGCGCTCATCCTTCCAGAAACCCGAGGTCGCCGTGGGCCATGACCCTTCGGCCCGCGATGAACGCTGCGTGGCCACGAGGTCAACCCCCGCCGCCCCGGGTGGTGGCCGCGCGTCCGCGCGGCCCGGCCGCGTCAGTGCGCGCAGCCCCAGCCGGCCGCCGCGGTCGCGGCGTCGGCCTTGTCCCGCAGCGCGCGGACGGCCTTCGCCGGGTCCTCGGCGCCGTACACCGCGGAGCCCGCGACGAAGACGTCGGCGCCCGCCTCGGCGCAGCGCTCGATCGTCTTGTCGGACACCCCGCCGTCCACCTGCAGCCACATCTCCAGACCGTGCTTGGCGATCAGCGCGCGGGTGCGGCGGATCTTCGGAAGCATGATGTCCAGGAACGCCTGCCCGCCGAAGCCCGGCTCAACCGTCATGATCAGCAGCATGTCGAGCTCGGGGAGCAGGTCCTCGTACTGCTCGATGGGCGTGGCGGGCTTCAGCGCCATCGAGGCCCGCGCGCCCTTGGCCCGGATCTCCCGCGCGAGGCGGACCGGCGCGGCCGCGGCCTCCGCGTGGAAGGTGACGGAACCGGCACCGGCCTCGACGTACTGCGGCGCCCAGCGGTCCGGGTCCTCGATCATCAGGTGGCAGTCGAGGGGGGTGTCGGTCGCCTTCCGCAGCGACTCCACCACGGGGACGCCGAGCGTCAGATTGGGCACGAAGTGGTTGTCCATGACGTCGACGTGGAGCCAGTCCGCGCCCTCGACGGCCTTCGCCTCCTCGGCGAGGCGGGCGAAGTCGGCGGACAGAATGCTGGGGTTGATCAAGGCCATGACACCAGTATGTCGTGACGGCGCCGACATCCATAAGCGGGTCGGGGCCGACGTCCATGAGGGGGTCAGGGGCGCGGGCTCGCGGCGCCCTCCCGGGCGGCGGCGCGCTGCCCCACCGCGGCCAGCAGCCGATCGCGCTGCCCGGGGTCCGCGGCCAGCGAGACGCCCGTCCAGGCCATGGCGACGGCGCCGTCCAGGACCGCCCGGTCGGCGCTCTCAGAGGTGCCGGCGGCGGCGAACTCGGGTGTGTGCTGCCGGGCGCCGCCGGTGTCGTAGCCGATCATCGGGTGGATCGTGGGCAGCAGGTGCGAGACGTTGCCCATGTCGGTGGAGCCCGCGCGCTCCGGAGCGCGCCCGACGGTACGCCCGAGGGCCTCGGCGGCGCCCGCGTACAGCTCGGCCACGGTCGTGTCCTGGCGCAGGTCGGCGAAGTCGTGCCCGTGCCGCTCCATCCGCAGCTCGGTGCCGGTGGCCAGCGCGCCCGCCTCGAAGCAGGCCCGTACCCGCTCCTGGAGGGCGCGCAGCGACTCCAGGGTGGGCGAGCGTACTTCGTAGCGGGCGGCGGTCCGGGCGGGGATGACGTTGGCGGCCTGGCCGCCGTCCGTGATGATGCCGTGCACGACGCTCTCCGGGGGCAGCTGCTGGCGCAGCAGGCCGAGCCCGGTCTGGGCCACGGTGAGCGCGTCAAGGGCGTTGCGGCCCTCCCAGGGAGCGGCGGCGGCGTGCGCCGGGCGTCCGGTGTAGGTGAGGTTCCAGGAGCCGATGGCCAGCGAGCCGTTGCCCACGGTGTCGGCGTCGTTCGCGTGCACCATCATCGCGACGGCCACGTCGTCGAAGAGCCCGTCCTCGATCATGTACACCTTGCCGCCGCCGTCCTCCTCGGCCGGGGTGCCGAGCAGTTTGACGGTGATGCCGAGGTCGTCGGCGACCTCGCCGAGCGCGAGGGCCGCGCCGAGCGCCGCTGTGCCGTTGACGTTGTGGCCGCAGGCGTGACCGATCCCGGGCAGCGCGTCGTACTCCGCGCACAGGCCGACGACCAGCTCGCCGCCGCCGCGGACCGCGGTGAACGCGGTGGGCAGTCCGGCGACGCCGCGCTCGACGGTGAATCCGGCCCGCTCGGCGAGCCCGGCCAGCGCGGCCGCCGACCGGTGCTCCTCGAAGGACAGCTCGGGGTCGGCGTGCAGCCGGTGGCTGAGGCCGAGCAGTTCCTCCCGCCAGGACTCGGCGGCGTCGCGCACGGTGCGGTGGTGGGCGGTGGGCTTCACTGGTGTGCTCCTTCGGGGGCGGTGGCGTGCGGGGCGGAGGACGCGGCGGGGCGCAGCTTCAGGACGGCCAGCGCGGCGGCGAGACCGGCGGCGCCGCACAGCGCCCAGCCGGTGGTGTAGCCGCCGAGGGCGATCCGGCCGTCGGCGGTGGCGTGCGCGGCGAGCGCGGCGCCGAGCAGGGCGGACCCGACGGCGGAGCCCAGCGACAGTACGAGTTCGTTGACGCCGGCCGCAGTCGCGGTCTCCTCCGGGGCGACGGCCTCGACGGTCAGGGTGCGGGTGGCGGACTCGAAGAGCCCCAGCGCGGCACCGATGAACAGGGACGCGATCAGGTAGTGGGCCAGGCTGGTGTGGAGTACGAGCAGGAACCCGAAGCCGAGGAGTGTGGTGACACCGGCCGCCGACACGGTGACGCGCTCCCCCAGCTGCCGCAGCAGCGCCGGGCAGAGCGCCGAGGTGGCCACGCTGGCGAGCGTCATCGGGAGCAGCGCCCAGCCGATGGCGGTCGCGTTCAGTCCGATGCCGTAGCCCGCTGCCTGCGGCGAGGCGCCGAGGAACGTCGCGTTGACGGCGATCGACCCGATCGTGGCCGCCGAGACGCAGAAGGTCACCACGCTCAGCACGGCGACTCTGGGGTTGCGGAACATCCGTACGTCGACGAGCGGCTGTGCCACCCGCAGTTCCAGCGCCCACCAGCCGGCCAGCGCCACGATCCCCACCAGCCCGCAGCCCACGGTCGCGGCCGAGGTCCAGCCCCAGGCGGCGCCCTGTGCCAGCGCGACCACCACGCCGACCAGCCCGGCGGTGAGCAGGAGGAAGCCCGGTACGTCGAACCGCCGGGCCGCGGCCGCCGGCGTCGCGCCGTCCGGCAGCAGGAACCCCGCGACCAGCCCCAGTACGCCCGCGCCCACGCCGATCCACAGGCCGAGCCGGGCGTCCTGCGCGCCGACCGCGCCGGAGACGATGCCCGCGCAGCCGACGGCCAGCAGCAGCGCGCCGACCAGCACGCCGATGCCGCGCCGGGAGGCGGCCTCGCCCTGCTGGTGGCGGAGTACGCCGATCATCAGCGGCATGAAGCCGACTACGCCGCCCTGCAGGGCCGCGCCGAGGGTCAGGAAGGGGAGCGTGGGACGCAGCGCCATGACCAGCGAGCCGAGTACGACCATGAGGATCGAGGCGCGGAGGAGCCGCCGGTAGCCGAAGCCGTCGCCGAGCCGGGAGAGGACCGGGGTGAGCACGGCGCAGCTCGCCATCTGCACCACGATGATCCAGTTCTGCTGTGCGGTGCCGAAGCCGGCCTGCGCGCCCAGTCCGGGCAGGATCGGCGGCAGGTACTGCTGGGTGGCGCCGCTGGCGACCTCGACGAGCGCCATGGACGCGAGCATGGCGCGGGGCCCGAGGGGGCGGCCCTGCCGTACGGGTCTGACTGTTCTGTTCATGACAGAAACCTCGGTTCAGGAGGGGGCGGTACGCGCTTGCGGGCAGGCCGGAGCGACGGCCCGCCACGGAGGCGTACCGGGAGAGGGGCTTCGCGGGATTGAGCGGGATTGGGCGGGATTAAGGAGCGGTTTCCGGCTTCGGCAGGCGCGGCACGGCCCCGGACAGCGCGAGGTCGACCATGGCCTCGGCCTGGGAGGCGAGCAGCGCGTCCGAGCGGACTTCGGTACGGAACATCACCGTGCCCGACCACATGTCGATCAGCAGGTCCACGTCGATGTCCGCCGGCAGATCGCCGCGGGCCACCCCGCGCTGGACCGCGGCGCGCGCGAACTGCCGCCGGGGGCCCAGTACTTCGGTACGGAAGCGGTGCAGCACGGCCGGGTCGCCGATGGTCGCCCACAGGGAGGACAGCAGCCTGCCGCGGCTCTCCCCCACGTCCCGCACGATCTGCGCGAAGAGCTCCCGCATCTCGGCGCGGGTGTCCCCGAGGTCGGGGATGTGCTCCACCTCGGCGTTGCGGATGAGCAGCTCGCCGACGAGCGCGGATTTGTTCGCCCAGCGGTGGTAGACCGTCTTACGGGTGACGCCGGCCCGGGCCGCGACCTTCTCGATCGTCAGCTCCAGATAGCCCAGCTCTTCGAGGAGCCCGGCCGCGGCGTCCAGGACCTTGCCGTCCAGCTCGGGGTCTTTGGGACGGCCGCCGCGGCCCGCTTCGGTCTTCGGGGTGGGACGCGAACTCATGGGGCACTCCGCAGCGGCAAGGGGAGAGAGGCCGGCGGATCTCCGCCGGCAGGCCAACAACGTACGACGGGCCACCCACCCGGTCAATACTTCAACGGGAACACTCTGTACCCGATCATCGACCGCACCCTGTCCAGCAAGGCGGGGAAGCTCCCGCAGTTAGAACCCAGAGCGTCCCCTAACCCACCCGCCGCGTCCTCACGCCGTGCGGCGCAGCAGCGCCAGGTACATCGCGTCCGTGCCGTGCAGATGCGGCCAGAGCTGGACGTCCGGACCGTCGCCGAGGGCGGGGACGCCGGACATCAGCGGGCGTGCGTCGACGAACTCCGCGGCCACGCCCTCGTCCCGCCCCTTGAGCACGTCGTCGACGACGGCGCGGGTCTCCGCCAGGTGCGGCGAGCAGGTCGCGTACCCGACGACCCCGCCGACCCGTACGGCCTTCAGCGCCTGCCGCAGCAGGTCGCGCTGGAGCGGCGCGAAGCCGTCCAGGTCCTCGGGGCGGCGGCGCCAGCGCGCCTCCGGACGGCGGCGCAGCGCACCCAGACCCGTGCAGGGCACGTCCACCAGGACGCGGTCGAAGGAGCCGGGGCGCCAGACCGGACGCGTACCGTCGGCGGCGATCACCTCGTACGGCCCGGGGTTGCCCGCCAGCGCCCGCGCGACCAGCCGCGCGCGGTGCGGCTGCTTCTCCGCGGCGAGCAGCGCGGCACCGCGATCGGCCGCCAGCGCGCCGAGCAGCGCCGCCTTGCCGCCGGGCCCGGCACACGCGTCCAGCCAGCGCCGGTCGGCCCCCTCGACAGGCGCGTTGGCGAGCGCGACGGCGACCAGCTGGCTGCCCTCGTCCTGTACGCCCGCGCGCCCCTCGCGCACGGCGTCCAGCGCGCCCGGCTCGCCGCCCTCGGTGAGCCGCACCGCGTACGGCGACCAGCGACCGGGCAGTCCGTTCTCCTCACCGACCGCGGCGAGCAGCTCCTCCGGGGTGGACCGGCCGGGCCGGGCGACCAGCGTCACCTCGGGCCGCTCGTTGTCCGCCTCCAGCAGGTCCTCGATCCCGGCCCGGCCGCCGCCCAGCGCGTCCCACAGCGCCGAGACGACCCACCGCGGGTGCGAGTGCACGACCCCCAAGTGGTCTTCCGGGTCCTCGTCGTACGGCGGCGCGACCCGCTCCAGCCAGCCGTCCAGGTCATTCGCCGCGATCTTCCGCAGCACGGCGTTGACGAACTTCGCCCGCCCGTCACCGAGCACCACCCGCGCCAGCTCGACGCTCGCGCTGACCGCGGCGTGCGTCGGGATGCGCGTGCCCAACAGCTGATGCGCGCCCAGGCTCAGCACGTCCAGCACCGGCGGATCGACCTCGCGCAGCGGCCGGTCGACGCACGCCGCGATGATCTCGTCGTACGTGCCCTGCCGGCGCAGCGTCCCGTAGACCAGCTCGGTCGCCAGCGCGGCGTCCCGCCCGTCGAAGTTCCCGGCCTCCCGCGCCTTGCGCAGCAACGGCGGCAGGACGAGGTTCGCGTACGCGTCCCGCTCGTCGACCGCGCGCAGGGCCTCGAACGCGAGGACGCGTACGGGGTCCTTCTTCGGCCTCCGGTGGGGCTTGCTGCCGGGACGACGACGAGGCTGGTCGTTCACGAGAAAGGTGCTCCGCTGCTGACGAGGACGAATCCCCCCAGCCTACCGCCGCAGCAGGTCGCCCCAGCCGCCCTGGATCATGGTCTGGAACGCCCACGCCCCGTCCCGCTTCACCAGCACGTCCGCGTACCGCACCGCCTGCGCCTGCCCGCCGGCGGTGAACACGGCGTCGGTGAACACCACGGCGAGCGACGCACTCAGGAAATGAGGCGTCCGCGTCGACTCGAACGACACCTCCTCGCCCCCGCCCATCACCTCACGCATCGTCCGGACGAACTCCGCCCGGCTCCACTGCCCGGCCCAGCCGTTCCCCGCGGAGTCGTCACTGACGACGTTGAGCGGAAACACGGCCATCTCCGCCATCCCCTCGGCATCGACCTCCGCACTCAACGCGTCGTACCGCGTGAACCACTCCGCCAGCTCCCGGCGGTCCTGCTCGGTCGGGCTGTACCCGGCGGCTTGGGGCACCACGTACTCAGCCATGCGGACTCCTCATTAGACAAGTTTGACTAGTGACACCGGCCCAATACCCGGACGTCGCACTAATCAAACTTGAACAATGACGGCCGGGGCTCAGTCCCCGAGCCGCTCCCCGGCCGCGATCCGCACGCCGCGCGCCCAGTCAGCCGCGGCCATCGGCTTCTTGCCCTGCGGCTGCACCCACTGCAGCTGGACGGGGTGACTGCCGGTCCCCACGAAGACGGCCTTCTTCGTGGCCGCGATCTCGCCGGGCGCCAGCTCCAGGTCCGTACGGTCGGGCACCAGCGCCACCGACATCACCTTCAGCCGCTCGTCCCGGAAGAGCGTCCACGCGCCCGGCGCGGGTGCGCAGCCGCGGACCACCCGGTCCACCCGCAGCGCGGGCGCCGACCAGTCGATCTTCGCGTCCTCGACCTCGATCTTCGGCGCGAGCGTGATGCCCTCGGCCGGCTGCGGCACCGCGTTCAGCGTGCCGTCCTCGATGCCGTCCATGGTCGCGGCCAGCAGCCCGGCCCCGGCGAACGCCAGCCGGGTCAGCAGGTCGCCACTGGTGTCCGTCGGCCGGACGTCCTCGGTCAGCACGCCGTAGACCGGCCCCGAGTCCAGCCCCTCCTCGATCCGGAACGTCGACGCGCCGGTCACCTCGTCACCCGCCAGCACCGCGTGCTGGACGGGCGCCGCGCCGCGCCACGCGGGCAGCAGGGAGAAGTGCAGGTTCACCCACCCGTGCGCGGGAATCTCCAGCGCGGACTTCGGGAGCAGCGCGCCGTACGCCACGACCGGGCAGCAGTCGGGCGCGATCTCGCGCAGCCGGGCCTGGAAGTCCTCGTCCCGCGGCCGGGCGGGCTTGAGCACCTCGATGCCGGCCTCCTCGGCGCGCTGCGCGACCGGGCTGGCGACGAGCCGGCGGCCGCGCCCGGCCGGGGCGTCCGGCCTGGTCACGACGGCCACCACCTCGTGCCGGTCCGACGCGATCAGGGCGTCAAGGGCGGGCAGGGCGACCTCGGGGGTGCCGGCGAAGACGAGCCTCATGGGTGGCGTACTACCTCTCAGCGCTGCGGAACGGCGCACCAGTCTATGGGGCGTCAGCACCGGGGGCGTACGGGTTACCGCGCGCCCCAGCTGGAAGCTCGTACGCCCCCATACCGTGACCCCACCCGGCGCTGTCGCGTTGGTCAAACGACATTGACCACAGCGGACCGCTGACCCGGTCCACGAAATGTGTCTTCTTCCGCATCAACGCCGGTTCGAGAGGCTTGTTCATGGCCGACCACGCAACCCACGACGCCCAGGCACGCGCCAGTCTCCATCTACTGGTGCGGGACATCGAGCGGGTCCGCCGGCAGGTGGACGCACTGCGCACGCTCACCGCACAGCTCGGCAACGTCTACCGACCGCGGCGCTCCGGCCCCTCCACGGGCTTCGTCGTGTACGGACGCGCCCCGGCACCCACGGTGCGCCTCGCCCAGGAGCTGCGGGACAGCGTCGAGACGCTCGTCACGGCCGCGGTCGACTTCGACCGTTCGCTCGGCTTCTCGTGGGACGCGGTGGGTTCGGCACTCGGCGTCACCAAGCAGGCGGTCCACCGCCGGTACGGCGCCCGCCGCGCCGCCGCCCAGCCCCCCGCCGACGGCCAGGACACCCCCCGCGTCCCCGAAGCCACCACCTCGCGCCCGGTCTCCGTAGCGCCGGCGCTGCCGCCCACCCCCTCCGTCCCCGCCGCCCGCACGATGCCGACCCAGAAGGACCCCCGAGCCGGCGCTTTCCCGGGTCCGCGCAACGGCTGACCCTCCGCAGCCCCGCCGACAGGCTACGGACACCAGCCCCCACGCACCCCTTCCCTCCCCCACTACGGGAGGGGGCGGGCCGCAGCGGGTGGGTGTTCGGACGTAAAGCGAAGCAGTCCGAACACCCACCCGCGGAGGTCCGTCACCGCGCCGAAACGCACCCAGCCCGTCCGGCGTTTGAGGACACCGTCGACGGGGCGCACCCCGACGGACAGAACCGCTGGCTATCCAAGGTCCAGCGGATCGACCCGAACCCGCACTGCGGAACCCTCCCTCTTCACCATCCGCGCAGCCCAAGCCGCCTTCAGCGCGGCGGCCATCGCCGCCCCCTCCCCCGGCGGCACCCGGACAAGCACCCGCTCCCACTCCTCGCCCACCGGCGGCTCCCCCGCCCGCCGCGGGCGTCCCGCGGCGGGGGCCGGTACGGGGACCGGCCCCAACACCTCGGCCGACGGCGGCAAAGCCGCCCCCCGCACCAGCTCCGCGACGTCCTCGGGACGCCCCGCCACCGAAGCCATCCGCGACACCGGCGGAAACCCCAGCTCCGCCCGCTCCGCGAGCTCCCGTACCGCGTGCCCCACGGGATCCCACCGCACCAGCGCCTGCACCGGCCGCAGCGTCGGCTCCCCCGTCACCACGACGACGCCCCCGTCCTCCGCGCCGCGCACCAGCGCCCCCGCGCCCAGCCAGCGCCGCAGCGCCTCCTCACCGGCCCGCAGATCGGGGCGGTTCAGCAGGGCCCAGCCGTCCAGCAGCAGCGCCGCCGCATAGCCGCCCGTCGCGACCGGCTCCGCGCCGGGCGTGGAGACGACGATCGCCGGCCGGTCGGGGACGGTGTCCAGCACATGGTCCCGGCCCGACGTCCGCACCGGCACCCCGGGGAACGCCCGCCCCAGCTCCTCCGCCGTCCGCCGCGCGCCCACGACCTGGGCCCGCAGCCGCGCGTGCCCGCACTCCGTGCAGTGCCAGTCCGGCGCAGCCGTACCGCACCAGCCGCAGCACAGCGCGCTGTCCTGGTCCGGCGCCTCCAGCGGCCCCGCGCAGTGCCGGCAGCGCGCGGGCTCGCGGCACCGCGCGCAGGCCAGCCGCGGTACGTATCCGCGCCGGGGCACCTGGACCAGTACCGGACCGCGGGCCAGCCCGGCGCGCGCGGTCTGCCAGGCGAGCGAGGGCAGTCGCGCCGCCCGCGCGGCCTCGTCGCGCGCCGTCTCCGCGTCCCCGATCGTGCGGACCAGCGGCGCCGCCGCGCGCACCTGGTCGCGCCCCGCTTCCAGCGACCGCGCCCAGCCGTTCTCGACGAGCTGCGCGGCCTCGACCGTGCGCCCGAGATCACCGATCAGGCACGCCGCCTTCTCGTGCACCGCACGCAGCAGCAGCACGTCCCGCGCGTGCGGATACGGCGCGTTGGTGTCGCTGTGGCTGGAATTCCCGTCGTCCCACACCGCCACCAGCCCCAGATCGGCCACCGGTGCGTACATCGCCGCGCGCGTCCCCACGACGGCCCGCACCGCGCCCCGGCGTATCGCCAGCCAGCGGCGGTACCGCTCCTCGGGGCCGGAGTCCGCCGTCAGCAGCGTGTGCGTCC
This sequence comes from Streptomyces sp. NPDC026301, assembly GCF_055567935.1. Lineage (NCBI taxonomy): Bacteria > Bacillati > Actinomycetota > Actinomycetes > Kitasatosporales > Streptomycetaceae > Streptomyces > Streptomyces sp. NPDC026301. The sequence continues at coordinate 40,854 of NZ_JBVHPN010000006.1, forward strand.
CCCGGCCCACCAGCTCGGTCAGCGCGGCGTCCACCCGGGCGGCCGACCGCCCGTCGGGCAGCACGACCAGCGCGCCCCGCCCCGACGCCAGCGTCGCCGCCACCGCGGCGGCCAGCTCCCACGGCCAGTGCGGCCCCGGCAGCGCGGTCCACACGACGCGGGGCGAGCCGCCCCCCGCGAGCGCGTCGATGAAAGCGGTCCCGTCGGGATACCGCTCCCAGCTCGCGAGCGCGGGCACCGCGGGCGGGGGCGGCGGCGCCGGGAAGCGCTCCGCCTCGGCCTTGGCGTGCCGCGGCGGGATGGCCAGCTGCAGTACATCGGCGAGCGAGCCGGCATACCGGTCGGCCACCGCGCGGCACAGCGCCAGCAGCGGCGGGCTGAGCACCGGCTCCGGGGAGACGACCTGGGCGAGGGCCGCCAGCGGGCCTCGGTAGTCGGACTCGGCGATGCGCTCGACGATGTACCCGTCGAGCAGGCCGCCGCCCTCGCGCCGGCCCTCGCGCACCCGGCTCGTCCCCGCGCCGAACCGGACCCGGACCCGGACGCCGGGCTGCGCCTCCTCGTCCATCGCGGCGGGCACCGCATAGTCCCAGAGCTTGTCCAGATGCACCGGGCCCTTGTCCACCAGGACCCGGGCCACCGGCCGGTCCTTGGCCAGCTCGGCGCCGCGCCACGTCCGCGGCCTGGCCTTCGGCGCCTTCTTCTTGGCCTCCCGCACGGTCTCCCGGATCAGGGCCAGCTGCTCCCCCTGCTCCCCGGCCCCCGACCCGTTCTCGCTGCTCACACCCTCAGTCTTAGCAGACGGCACTGACAGCGCCCGCGGGGCACGGACGGGCCGGAAACGCCTCCGGGCCCGTACCACCGCAGTGGTACGGGCCCGGAGGCAGGAAGAACGGGGGCTTAGAGGCCCGCGGCCTTGCGGAGGGCGTCGACGCGGTCCGTGCGCTCCCAGGTGAAGGCATCCAGCTCGCGGCCGAAGTGACCGTACGCGGCGGTCTCGGCGTAGATCGGGCGGAGCAGGTCGAGGTCGCGGATGATCGCGGCCGGGCGGAGGTCGAAGACCTCGCCGATGGCCTGCTCGATCTTCTCGACGTCGACGGTGGCGGTGCCGAAGGTCTCCACGAAGAGACCGACCGGCTCGGCCTTGCCGATCGCGTAGGCGACCTGGACCTCGCAGCGCTGGGCCAGGCCCGCCGCCACGACGTTCTTCGCGACGTAACGCATGGCGTACGCGGCGGAGCGGTCGACCTTGGACGGGTCCTTGCCGGAGAAGGCGCCGCCGCCGTGGCGGGACATGCCGCCGTAGGTGTCGATGATGATCTTGCGGCCGGTGAGGCCCGCGTCACCCATCGGGCCGCCGATCTCGAAGCGGCCGGTCGGGTTCACCAGGAGGCGGTAGCCCTCGGTGTCGAGCTTGATGCCGTCCTCGATGAGCTGGTTCAGGACGTGCTCGACGACGAACTCGCGGATGTCGGGAGCGAGCAGCGAGTCCAGGTCGATGTCCGAGGCGTGCTGCGAGGAGACGACCACGGTGTCCAGGCGGACCGCCTTGTGACCGTCGTACTCGATGGTGACCTGGGTCTTGCCGTCGGGGCGGAGGTACGGGATGGTCCCGTTCTTGCGCACCTCGGACAGGCGCTTGGACAGGCGGTGCGCGAGGTTGATCGGGAGCGGCATCAGCTCCGGGGTCTCGTCGCAGGCGTACCCGAACATCAGGCCCTGGTCGCCGGCGCCCTGCTTGTCCAGCTCGTCCTCGTCGCCCTCGACCCGCTTCTCGTAGGCGGTGTCGACACCCTGGGCGATGTCCGGGGACTGCGCGCCGATCGATACGGAGACGCCGCAGGAAGCGCCGTCGAAGCCCTTCTTGGAGGAGTCGTAACCGATCTCCAGGATCTTGTTCCGCACGAGGGTGGGGATGTCGGCGTAGGCCTTCGTGGTCACCTCGCCGGCCACGTGCACCAGGCCGGTGGTGATCAGCGTCTCGACGGCGACCCGGGAGGCCGGGTCCTCCTTCAGGAGGGCGTCGAGGATGGTGTCGCTGATCTGGTCAGCGATCTTGTCGGGGTGGCCCTCGGTGACGGACTCCGAGGTGAACAGGCGGCGGGACACATCGCTCCCTGGGGTTGCAGCGGCTGCTGTCTGATCATTGACGGACCTGCCGAGAGCTGCGCTCGGCGCGATCCACGGCCAGTTTATCGGTCGGGCGTCCTGTTCGGGCACGCAGTCTCGTTCTGTGGATGCGCCGTGACCAGGGACACCCTGCCAGCAGGCCCTGGAGTACCGCTCAACGGCAGGCCGGCACAAGGGTTTTTGCCGTGGCGAGCGGGCCGGAATGGGCTCATCGAGTGATCAGGAAATTCGCTCGGCGACCAGGTCCCAGACCGTGTCGGCCAGGGCTTCCTTGGGCCCGTGGGGCACGGGGATCTCGGCGCCGTCGGCGGCCAGCACGACCGCCTCGTTCTCGGCCGAGCCGAAGGTCTTGTGCTCCCCGACCTCATTGACGACCAGCAGGTCACAGCCCTTGCGGGCCAGCTTCTTGCGGCCGTTCGCCAGGACGTCGTCGGTCTCGGCGGCGAACCCGACGACGATTTGCCCGGGACGCGCCCGCTCCGCGGAGATTTCCGCGAGGATGTCGGGATTCCGCACCAGCTCGATCGGCGGCTGCTCCACGTCGTCCCGCTTCTTGATCTTGCCGGGGGCGTAGTGGGCCGGGCGGAAGTCGGCCACGGCGGCCGCCATGACCACGGCGTCCGCGTCGGCCGCCGCCTTCAGCACCGCCTCGCGCAGCTGGACGGCCGTACCGATGTGGACCACGTCCACGCCCGCCGGGTCGGGCAGCCCGGTCTCCCCCGTGACCAGCGTCACGCGGGCGCCGCGCGCCACGGCCGTACGGGCCAGCGCGTACCCCTGCTTCCCGGAGGAGCGGTTGCCCAGGTACCGGACGGGGTCCAGCGGCTCGCGGGTGCCGCCGGCGCTGACCACGACGTGCCGGCCCGCGAGGTCGGCGGTGACCGCCTCGGGGCCGCGCGCCAGCACCCGGCGGCAGACCTCGAAGATCTCGGTGGGGTCCGGGAAGCGGCCCTTGCCGGTGTCGACGCCGGTCAGGCGGCCCACGGCGGGCTCGATCACGATCGCGCCGCGGCGGCGCAGGGTCGCGACGTTCTCCTGGGTGGCCGGGTGCTCCCACATCTCGGTGTGCATCGCCGGGGCGAAGATCACCGGACAGCGGGCGGTCAGCAGCGTGTTCGTCAGCAGGTCGTCGGCGAGGCCGTGGGCCGCCTTGGCCAGCATGTCGGCCGTACAGGGAGCCACCACGACCAGGTCGGCGCCCTGGCCGATCCGGACGTGCGGAACCTCGTGCACGGACTCCCAGACCTCGGTCGAGGCGGGATTGCCGGAGAGCGCGGCCCAGGTCGCCTCGCCCACGAAGTGCAGCGCGGAGGCCGTCGGCACCACGCGGACGTCGTGCCCGGACTCGCTCAGCCGCCGCAGCAGCTCGCACGCCTTGTACGCGGCGATCCCGCCGCTGACCCCCAGGACGACCTTGGGCTTGTCCATCGTCTTCGCTGCTCCCCGAGCCAGGGCGCCCCTGCGCCGAACACCTGCGTGCACCTGTGCGTGCACGTACCCATGACACACCAAGGGCCCGGCAATCGCGTTGCCGGGCCCTTGGTGAAGGAAATGCTCGCGGCCTTACTGGGCCGGGCCCTCCACGGCCTCGGAGGTCAGCAGACCCGCGTTGATCTCGCGCAGCGCGATCGAGAGGGGCTTCTCGTGGACGTGGGTGTCCACCAGGGGGCCGACGTACTCGAGCAGGCCCTCGCCGAGCTGCGAGTAGTACGCGTTGATCTGTCGCGCACGCTTCGCCGCGTAGATCACGAGGCTGTACTTCGAGTCGGTGGCCTCGAGAAGCTCATCAATCGGCGGGTTGATGATGCCCTCGGGCGTGGTGATGGAAGAGGACACTCTCTGCCTTCCGAAGGTGTGTGATCAGGGAATTTCCGGAAAAGTACAGAAGGTCATTCTCCGGAGTTATTCAGCATCAAGGCTAGCAGCTCACGGGAGACGTCCTCGACGGAGGTGTTGACGAGCGTCTCGTCGAACTCCTTCTCGGCGGCCAGCTCGACGCGCGCGGCCGCCAGCCGGCGCTCGATCACCTCGGCCGACTCCGTGCCCCGGCCGGTGAGCCGGCGGACCAGCTCCTCCCAGCTCGGCGGGGCCAGGAAGACCAGCCGGGCCTCGGGCATCGACTCGCGGACCAGCCGTGCGCCCTGGAGGTCGATCTCCAGCAGGACCGGCTCGCCCGCGGCCAGGTGGTCCAGGACCGCCTGGCGCGGGGTGCCGTAGCGGTTGCCCGCGAATTCCGCCCACTCCAGCAGCTCACCATTGGCGATCAGCTTGTCGAATTCCTCGTCGTCGACGAAGAAGTACTGGACGCCGTGCCGCTCGCCGGGACGCGGCTTGCGGGTGGTGGCCGACACCGAGAGCCATACCTCGGGGTGGACCTTGCGCATATGGGCGACGACCGTGCTCTTGCCGACCCCGGAGGGGCCGGAGAGCACGGTCAGCCGCGGTTGTCTGTCCGGGGTTGCCGGGGTCGCCCCCCGGGAGACTGCAGAACTCATGCAGCGATTATTCCAGCTCCCCGGGGATGCCTGAGCACCTCAGGAAGCGGCGTTGCCGAACTCACGCTCAAGAGACGCGATCTGGTTGGAGCCGAGACCGCGCACGCGGCGGCTCTCGGAGATGCCGAGCCGCTCCATGATCTGCTTGGCGCGGACCTTGCCGACGCCGGGCAGGGACTCAAGGAGGGCGGAGACCTTCATCTTGCCGATGACGTCGTTCTCCTGGCCCTGCTTGATGACCTCGTGGAGGGAGGCACCGGAGTGCTTGAGCCGATTCTTGACCTCGGCGCGCTCCCGGCGAGCCGCGGCGGCCTTCTCGAGCGCGGCTGCGCGCTGTTCAGGGGTAAGGGGCGGAAGAGCCACGCCTACGTCACCTCGGATGTCGAACTGGATACGGACCGGTGTGGAACCTAGTCGCCCCGCACCTGCGGAGCAACGAACAACGCGCTTACGTGCGGTGCTCTCGTCGGAGACTAGCGGGCGAGGGCGCCAGAGTCAGCGAGAACAGACGAAAAGTCCTGGTCAGCCTCTGCCGACCAGGACATTTCGGGACCAAAGTACCGGCGAAAATGCCGGTGGCTGTCACTAACCGACCGCTGCGGCCACATCCTCGGCGAATCGAGCCGCCGCATCGCGCAGACCTGCGGCGTCCGGACCGTGACGCAGAACACCCCGGCTGACACTCGGGACCACATTGCGCACAGCGGCCCCGAAGACCTTCGGCAGGTCCGCGGGGGTCGCTCCCTGCGCACCGATACCGGGCGCGAGCAGCGGCCCGTTCACGGCGAGGTCGTACGAGGACAGGTCGCCCAGCGTCGCGCCCACGACGGCCCCGAAGGAGCCCAGGGGCTCGGCGCCCGCGTTCTCCTCCTTGAGGTGGGCGAGCATGGCGGCCCCGACCGTGGCGCCGTCGGCCCGTACGGCGTGCTGCACCTCCTGGCCCTCCGGGTTGGAGGTCAGCGCCAGCACGAAGAGGCCGCAGCCGTTCTCCTTGGCCAGGTCCACTGCGGGCTTCAGGGAGCCGTAGCCCAGGTACGGGCTGACGGTGAGCGCGTCGGAGAAGAGCGGGCTGTCCTTGCCGAGGAAGGTGTCGGCGTACGCGGCCATGGTGGAGCCGATGTCGCCGCGCTTGGCGTCCATGACGACCAGCGCGCCCCGCTCCCGGGCCTCGGCGACGGCGGTCTCCAGTACGGCCAGACCGCGCGACCCGAAGCGCTCGAAGAACGCGGCCTGCGGCTTGAAGACCGCGACCGTCTCGCCGAGCGCCTCGACGACGGTACGGGTGAACCGCGCCAGGCCCGCGACGTCGTCGTTCAGGCCCCAGTCGGCCAGCAGCGAGGCGTGCGGGTCGATGCCGACGCAGAGCGGGCCGCGGGTGTCCATGGCGCGGCGCAGACGGGCGCCGAAGGACTCTACGGAGGTCATGGGGAGGTCACCTTCCGGTGCTCGGCGCCGACGGCCTCGGCGAGGGTGGCGTACGGACTGGTGGCCAGGCGCGCTGCCAGGCCCTTGTGGATCGCGCGGCACCAGAAGGGGCCCTCGTAGATGAAGGCGCTGTAGCCCTGGACGAGGGTGGCGCCGGCCAGGATGCGCTGCCAGGCGTCCTCGGCGTTCTCGATGCCGCCGACGCCGATCAGGGTGATGCGGTCGCCGACGCGGGCGTACAGGCGGCGCAGCACTTCGAGGGAGCGCTGCTTGACCGGGCGGCCGGAGAGCCCGCCGGTCTCCTGGACGAGCGCGGGGTCGGACATCAGGCCCAGGCCCTCGCGGGCAATGGTGGTGTTGGTGGCGATGATGCCGTCCAGGCCCAGTTCGAGGGCGAGGTCGGCGACGGCGTCGACGTCCTCGTCGGCGAGATCGGGGGCGATCTTGACCAGGAGCGGGACGCGGCGGTCCGTGACCGTACGGTCCGCGGCTTCCCGTACGGCCGACAGCAGCGGGCGCAGGTGGTCGACGGCCTGGAGGTTGCGCAGGCCGGGGGTGTTCGGCGAGGAGACGTTGACGACGAGGTAGTCGGCGTGGGCGGCGAGGCGCTCGGTCGAGGTCACGTAGTCGCCGGTCGCCTCCTCCTCCGGCACGACCTTGGTCTTGCCGATGTTGACGCCGAGCGTCGTGCTGAAGGCGGCCTTGCGGGCCGCCAGGCGGGCCGCCACGGCCGCGGAGCCCTCGTTGTTGAACCCCATGCGGTTGATCAGCGCGCGGTCCTGCACGAGGCGGAAGAGGCGCTTCTTGGGGTTGCCGGGCTGCGGCTGCGCGGTGACCGTGCCGATCTCGACGTGGTCGAAGCCGAGCATGGTCATGCCGTCGATCGCGACGGCGTTCTTGTCGAAGCCCGCGGCGAGCCCGAAGGGGCCGTGCATCCGGCGCCCCAGGGCCTCGACGCGCAGCTCCTTGTAGCGCGGCGCGAGGACGGCGGCCACGAAGGTCCGCAGTACGGGGACGCGGGCGGCCAGCCGGATCCAGCCGAAGGCCAGGTGGTGGGCCTGTTCGGGGTCCATCCGCTTGAAGAGCAGGTTGAAGAACAGCTTGTACACAGGAATGTCCTCATGCAGAGGGGGACACCGTGGTGGTCGGTGTCCCCCTCGATCGGCTGGCTGCTTAGTCGCGGGCCGCGGTCAGGTGCTCCGCGTGCTCCTGGAGGGAGCGGACGCCCACCTCACCGCGGGACACCGCCTCGATGCCCTGGACGGCGGCCGCGAGGGCCTGAACCGTGGTCAGGCAGGGCACGGAGCGGGCCACCGCCGCCGTACGGATGTCGTAGCCGTCCAGGCGGCCGCCGGTGCCGTACGGGGTGTTGACGATCAGGTCGACCTGGCCGTCGTGGATGAGCTGGACGATGGTCTTCTCGCCGTTCGGGCCCTCGCCCTCGGACTGCTTGCGCACGACCGTGGCGTTGATGCCGTTGCGGCGCAGCACCTCGGCGGTGCCGGAGGTGGCCAGCAGCTCGAAGCCGTGCTGGACCAGCTCGCGGGCCGGGAAGATCATCGCGCGCTTGTCGCGGTTGGCGACGGAGACGAACGCGCGGCCCTTCGTGGGCAGCGCGCCGTACGCGCCGGCCTGCGACTTGGCGTACGCCGTGCCGAAGACCGAGTCGATGCCCATGACCTCGCCGGTGGAGCGCATCTCCGGGCCGAGGACGGTGTCCACGCCGCGGCCCTGCATGTCGCGGAAGCGCGACCAGGGCATCACGGCCTCCTTGACGGAGATCGGCGCGTCCATCGGGAGCGTGCCGCCGTCGCCGGTCTTCGGGAGCATGCCCTCCGCGCGCAGCTCGGCGACGGTCGCGCCCAGCGAGATGCGGGCCGCGGCCTTGGCGAGCGGTACCGCGGTGGCCTTCGAGGTGAAGGGCACCGTACGGGAGGCACGCGGGTTGGCCTCCAGGACGTACAGGATGTCGCCGGCCATCGCGAACTGGATGTTGATCAGGCCGCGGACGCCGACGCCCTTGGCGATGGCCTCCGTGGAGGCGCGCAGCCGCTTGATGTCGAAGCCGCCGAGGGTGATCGGGGGCAGCGCGCAGGCGGAGTCGCCGGAGTGGATGCCGGCCTCCTCGATGTGCTCCATGACGCCGCCGAGGTAGAGCTCGGTGCCGTCGTAGAGCGCGTCGACGTCGATCTCGATGGCGTCGTCGAGGAAGCGGTCGATCAGCACCGGGTGCTTGTCGATCAGGCCCGCGTGCCGCTCCAGGTACTCGCCGAGGGAGGGCTCGTCGTAGACGATCTCCATGCCACGGCCGCCGAGCACGTAGGACGGGCGCACCATGACCGGATAGCCGATCTCGGTGGCGATCTTCTTGGCGTCCTCGTACGAGAAGGCGGTGCCGTACTTCGGGGCCGGCAGGCCGGCCTCGGTGAGCACACGGCCGAAGGCGCCGCGCTCCTCGGCGAGGTCGATGGCCTCGGGCGAGGTGCCGACGATCGGCACGCCGTTGTCCTTCAGGGCCTGCGCGAGGCCCAGCGGGGTCTGGCCGCCGAGCTGCACGATGACGCCCGCGACCGGGCCCGCGGCCTGCTCGGCGTGCACGATCTCCAGCACGTCCTCGAGCGTGAGCGGCTCGAAGTACAGGCGGTCGGAGGTGTCGTAGTCCGTGGAGACGGTCTCCGGGTTGCAGTTGACCATCACGGTCTCGTAGCCCGCGTCGCTGAGCGCGAAGGAGGCGTGGACGCAGGAGTAGTCGAACTCGATGCCCTGGCCGATGCGGTTCGGGCCGGAGCCCAGGATGATCACCGCGGGCTTCTCGCGGGGCGCGACCTCGGTCTCCTCGTCGTAGGAGGAGTAGAAGTACGGCGTCTTCGCGGCGAACTCGGCGGCGCAGGTGTCGACCGTCTTGTAGACCGGGCGCACCCCGAGCGCGTGCCGGACCTCGCGGACGACGTCCTCGCGCAGCTCGCGGATCTCGGCGATCTGGTGGTCGGAGAAGCCGTGCCGCTTGGCCTCGGCGAGGATCTCGGGGCCGAGCTTGTCGGCGGCCGCGATCTCGTCGGCGATCTCCTTGATCAGGAAGAGCTGGTCGACGAACCACGGGTCGATCTTGGTGGCGTCGAAGACCTCCTGCGGGGTGGCCCCGGCGCGGATGGCCTGCATGACGGTGTTGATCCGGCCGTCGGTCGGGACCTGCGCCTTGACCAGCAGCTCGGCCTTGTCACCGGGCTCGCCGGCGAAGGCGAACTGGCTGCCCTTCTTCTCGATCGAGCGCAGCGCCTTGTTCAGCGCCTCGGTGAAGTTGCGGCCGATGGCCATGGCCTCGCCGACCGACTTCATGGTCGTGGTCAGCGTGGCGTCGGCGGCCGGGAACTTCTCGAAGGCGAAGCGCGGCACCTTGACCACGACGTAGTCGAGCGTGGGCTCGAAGGACGCCGGGGTCTTCTCGGTGATGTCGTTCGGGATCTCGTCCAGCGTGTAGCCGACGGCGAGCCGGGCCGCGATCTTGGCGATCGGGAAGCCGGTGGCCTTCGAGGCGAGCGCGGAGGACCGGGAGACGCGCGGGTTCATCTCGATGACGATGACCCGGCCGTCCTCGGGGTTGACCGCGAACTGGATGTTGCAGCCGCCGGTGTCGACGCCGACCTCACGGATGATCGCGATGCCGACGTCCCGCAGGACCTGGTACTCGCGGTCGGTCAGCGTCATCGCGGGCGCGACGGTGATCGAGTCGCCGGTGTGCACGCCCATCGGGTCGAAGTTCTCGATGGAGCAGACGACCACGACGTTGTCGTTCTTGTCGCGCATCAGCTCCAGCTCGTACTCCTTCCAGCCGAGGATGGACTCCTCCAGGAGCACCTCGGTGGTCGGGGAGAGCGTGAGGCCCTGGCCGGCGATGCGGCGCAGCTCCTCCTCGTCGTGCGCGAAGCCGGAGCCGGCGCCGCCCATGGTGAAGGAGGGGCGGACGACGACCGGGTAGCCGCCGAGCTCCTCGACGCCCTTGAGGACGTCGTCCATGGAGTGGCAGATGTACGAGCGCGCGGACTCGCCGTGGCCGATCTTCTTGCGGACCTCCTCCACGACCTCCTTGAAGAGGTCGCGGTCCTCGCCCTTGTTGATCGCCTCGACGTTGGCGCCGATCAGCTCGACGCCGTACTTGTCGAGCACCCCCTGCTCGTGCATGGAGATGGCGGTGTTGAGCGCGGTCTGGCCGCCGAGCGTGGGCAGCAGCGCGTCGGGGCGCTCCTTGGCGATGATCTTCTCGACGAACTCGGGGGTGATCGGCTCGACGTACGTGGCGTCGGCGATCTCCGGGTCGGTCATGATCGTCGCCGGGTTGGAGTTCACCAGGATGACGCGCAGGCCCTCGGACTTGAGGACCCGGCACGCCTGGGTGCCGGAGTAGTCGAACTCGGCGGCCTGGCCGATGACGATCGGGCCGGAGCCGATGACCAGGACGGACTGGATATCGGTGCGCTTAGGCACGCTGGCCCTCCATCAGGCTAACGAAGCGGTCGAACAGGTAGGCGGCGTCGTGGGGACCGGCCGCCGCTTCGGGGTGGTACTGGACGCTGAAGGCCGGCCGGTCGAGCAGCTGGAGGCCCTCCACCACGTTGTCGTTCAGGCAGACGTGGGAGACCTCGGCGCGGCCGTAGGGGGTCTCGGAGACCTTGTCGAGCGGCGCGTCGACGGCGAAGCCGTGGTTGTGCGCGGTGACCTCGACCTTGCCGGTGACGCGGTCCTGCACCGGCTGGTTGATGCCGCGGTGGCCGTACTTCAGCTTGAAGGTGCCGAAGCCGAGCGCGCGGCCCAGGATCTGGTTGCCGAAGCAGATGCCGAACAGCGGGGTGCCCCGCTCCAGTACGGCCTGCATCAGCGCGACCGGGTGCTCGGCGGTGGCCGGGTCGCCCGGGCCGTTGGAGAAGAACACGCCGTCCGGCTGCACCGCGTAGATGTCCTCGACGGTGGCGGTGGCGGGCAGCACGTGCACCTCGATGCCGCGCTCGGCCATGCGGTGCGGGGTCATGCCCTTGATGCCGAGGTCGATGGCGGCGACGGTGAACTTCTTCGTGCCGATCGCCGGGACGACGTACGCCTCTTCGGTGGCGACCTCGGCGGAGAGGTTCGCGCCCTTCATCTCGGGGGCCTGGCGCACCTTGGCCAGCAGCGTGCCCTCGTCGGGCAGCGCGTCGCCGGAGAAGATGCCGACGCGCATGGCGCCGCGCTCGCGCAGGTGGCGGGTGAGCGCGCGGGTGTCGACGCCGCTGATGCCGACGACGCCCTGGGCGCGCAGCTCGTCGTCCAGGGTGCGGACGGAGCGCCAGTTGGAGGGCGTCCGGGCGGGGTCGCGGACGACGTAGCCGGAGACCCAGATCTTCCGGGACTCGGGGTCCTCGTCGTTGACGCCGGTGTTGCCGATGTGCGGGGCGGTCATGACGACCACCTGGCGGTGGTAAGAGGGGTCGGTCAGGGTCTCCTGGTATCCGGTCATGCCGGTGGAGAACACCGCCTCGCCGAACGTCTCCCCCACGGCCCCGTAGGCGCGGCCGCGGAAGCTGCGGCCGTCCTCCAGGACGAGTACGGCGGGAACCTTCGCGGTTCCCCTGGTGGAGGTCGTCATCGTGCGCCTTCCGTTTCGGTGGTCGTGCTGGTCAGCGCCTCGTTGCGCTGGATGGTCTCGTTGAGTGCGGTCACCCACGCGGGGTGCTCGGTGGCCCGGTCGGAGCGGAAACCGGAGTCGATCTCCTTCTCGCCCAGCCGCCAGGTGATCACCAGCAGGCCGCCCTCGGGCAGCACCTTGCCGGCGATGCCCTTGTCCAGGCGGGCGCCGAGCAGGTCGGCGGCGGGGACGAAGAAGTCCTGCGCCCCGGGACGTACGACGTCCACGCCCTGCTCCGTGAGGGTGACCTCGGCGCGGCTGCGGGTGCCGAGCCCGCGCGCCACGATCCGGTCGAGCCACTGCCCCGCGGTGGTGGAGCCGTGGTACCGGCCGCTCATCGTCAGCCGCGGCTCGCCGGGCTCGTCCGGGGTGACGGGGAGCTCGGGCAGGTCGCCCTGGAGCGTGCCGCGCCACTTCCAGCCCTCGCGCATCAGCCAGTACAGCAGCGCGATGAAGAGCAGCAGGCCGACGACCCAGCCGATCCGCGCGGGCCAGTTCGTGACCTCCGCGGACTGCGGCCCGGCGGCCAGGGAGATCAAGGTCAAATGAGGTGTCACGCCAGCTTCCCGTCCACGACCGTTGCCCGGCCCCGCAGGAAGGTGTGGGTCACGCGGCCCGGCAGCTCACGGCCCTCGTACGGGGTGTTCCGGCTGCGGGAGGCGAACCCTGCGGGGTCCACAGCTCCACGGTAAGCGGAATCGACCAGGGTGAGGTTGGCGGGCTCACCGGCCGAGACGGGGCGGCCCTGGCCTTCGAGGCGGCCGATGCCCGCGGGCCGGAACGACATCCGGTCGGCGACCTGCGCCCAGTCCAGCAGGCCGGTGTCGACCATCGTGTGCTGGATCACGGACAGGGCGGTCTCCAGGCCGACCATGCCCATGGCCGCCGCGCCCCACTCGCAGTCCTTGTCCTCGTGCGGGTGCGGGGCGTGGTCGGTGGCCACGCAGTCGATGGTGCCGTCGGCCAGCGCCTCGCGGAGCGCCATGACGTCGCGCTCGGTGCGCAGCGGCGGGTTGACCTTGTAGACGGGGTTGTACGTGCGCACCAGCTCGTCGGTGAGGAGGAGGTGGTGCGGGGTGACCTCGGCGGTGACGTCGATGCCGCGGGACTTGGCCCAGCGGACGATCTCGACGGAGCCGGCGGTGGAGAGGTGGCAGATGTGCACGCGGGAGCCGACGTGGTCGGCGAGCAGCACGTCGCGGGCGATGATCGACTCCTCGGCGACGGCCGGCCAGCCGCCCAGGCCCAGCTCGGCGGAGACGATGCCCTCGTTCATCTGGGCGCCCTCGGTCAGCCGCGGCTCCTGGGCGTGCTGGGCGACGACGCCGTCGAACGCCTTCACGTACTCCAGGGCGCGGCGCATGATCACCGCGTCGTCGACGCACTTGCCGTCGTCGGAGAAGACCCGGACGTTGGCCGCGGAGTCGTGCATGGCGCCCAGCTCGGCGAGCTTCTTGCCCTCCAGGCCGACCGTGACGGCGCCGACGGGCTGCACGTCGCAGTAGCCGGACTCCTTGCCGAGCCGCCAGACCTGCTCGACGACGCCGGCGGTGTCGGCGACCGGGAAGGTGTTCGCCATGGCGTGCACGGAGGTGTACCCGCCGACCGCGGCGGCCTTCGTACCGGTCAGGACCGTCTCGGAGTCCTCGCGGCCCGGCTCGCGCAGGTGGGTGTGGAGGTCGACCAGGCCCGGCAGCAGGATCCGGCCGGCCGCCTCGATCACCTCGGCGCCCTCGGCCTGCAGGTTCTGGCCGACCTCGGCGATGGTCTCGCCGTCGATCAGGACGTCCTGGGGCTCGCCACCGAGGATCTTCGCACCGCGGATAAGAGTCTTGCCCATGATCAGTTGTTCTCCTCGGTGCGAGTGCCGGTGGTGCTGGTGGGGCTGGTCGAGAGGGCCGGCTCATTGCCGCCCAGAAGCAGGTACATGACCGCCATACGGATGCTGACACCGTTGGTGACCTGTTCCACGGCGGTGCAGCGCGGCGAGTCGGCGACCTCGGCGGTGATCTCCATGCCGCGGTTCATCGGACCCGGGTGCATGACGACGGCGTGCTCGGGCATCCGGGCCATCCGGTCGCCGTCCAGGCCGTACCGGCGGGCGTACTCGCGCTCGGTCGGGAAGAAGGCGGCGTTCATCCGCTCCCGCTGGACGCGCAGCATCATGACCGCGTCGGACTTGGCGAGCACGGCGTCCAGGTCGTACGAGACCTCGCAGGGCCAGCGCTCGACGCCCACCGGGACGAGCGTGGGCGGCGCGACGAGCGTGACCTCGGCGCCCAGCGTCGTCAGCAGATGGACGTTGGAGCGGGCGACGCGGCTGTGCAGGATGTCGCCGACGATCGTGATGCGGCGGCCGTTCAGGTCGCCCTCGCCGCCGGCCAGCCGGCGGCGCATCGTGAAGGCGTCCAGGAGGGCCTGGGTGGGGTGCTCGTGGGTGCCGTCGCCTGCGTTGATCACCGAGCCGCCGATCCAGCCGGAGGTGGCCAGGCGGTGCGGCGCGCCGGAGTCGTGGTGCCGTATGACGACGGCGTCGGCGCCCATCGCCTCCAGGGTCAGCGCAGTGTCCTTCAGCGACTCGCCCTTGGAGACGGACGAGCCCTTGGCGGAGAAGTTGATGACGTCGGCGGAGAGCCGCTTGGCGGCGGCCTCGAAGGAGATGCGGGTGCGGGTGGAGTCCTCGAAGAAGAGGTTGACGACGGTGCGCCCCCGCAGGGTGGGGAGCTTCTTGATCGGCCGGTCGGCGACCCGGGCCATCTCCTCGGCGGTGTCGAGGATCAGGACGGCGTCGTCGCGTGAGAGATCGGCGGCCGAGATGAGGTGACGCTTCATCCGGTTTCTCCGTGAGTGAGGCAGGTGTACGGGAATGTCCGTCGAGCGGGCATGGGTACGCACCCGGGCACACCCGGGGCGTACGGGAGGGCCTAGCGCTCGGCGGCCCGGGCGGTCGGAGCCGGCCTGTCGGTCTTCACGCCGAGCAGCACGGCGTCCCGGCCGTCCTCCTCGGCGAGCTGGACCTTGACCGTCTCCCGCAGCGACGTGGGGAGGTTCTTGCCGACGTAGTCGGCGCGGATCGGCAGTTCGCGGTGGCCCCGGTCGACGAGGACCGCGAGCTGTACGGCGCGCGGCCGGCCGATGTCGTTCAGCGCGTCCAGCGCGGCGCGGATCGTGCGGCCGGAGAAGAGCACGTCGTCGACGAGGAGGACCACGCGGCCTTCGATGCCGTCACCGGGGATGTCGGTGCGCGCGAGCGTGCGGGCCGGTCCCAGGCGCAGGTCGTCGCGGTACATCGTGATGTCGAGCGAGCCGACGGGGACCGCGCGGCCGGTGATCTCTTCGAGCTTGGCGGCGAGCCGCCGGGCGAGGAAGACGCCGCGGGTGGGGATGCCGAGCAGGACCACGTCCTCGGCGCCCTTGGCGCGCTCCACGATCTCGTGGGCGATGCGGGTCAGCATGCGCGCGATGTCCGGGCCTTCCAGAACGGGGCGCGCCGGAGTCGCGGGTGTTGCGTCCATACGAAACGGACCTCCTTCTCCGCCTCACGGGACGGACCTTAAAGGACGTCGGATTTACCGCATTCACGGTACCAGGAGCCCCCGCATCGGCCGTAAGCACCCCTGCCGGTCAGCGGTATGCCTCATTCGGCTTGACGAAGCCAAATTACGCTGCGTAACCTCACAGTGAGTTACCAGTCCGCGGCGGAGCCGCATATCGACACAGTTGTCTGGGGAGCTTTATGTCCAGCGAATACGCTAAACAGCTCGGGGCCAAGCTCCGCGCCATCCGCACCCAGCAGGGCCTCTCCCTCCACGGTGTCGAGGAGAAGTCCCAGGGCCGCTGGAAGGCCGTGGTGGTGGGTTCGTACGAGCGCGGCGACCGTGCCGTGACCGTGCAGCGCCTCGCCGAGCTGGCCGACTTCTACGGCGTGCCGGTCCAGGAGCTCCTTCCGGGCACGACCCCGGGCGGCGCCGCCGAGCCGCCGCCGAAGCTGGTGCTGGACCTGGAGCGGCTCGCCCACGTCCCGCAGGAGAAGGCCGGCCCGCTGCAGCGGTATGCCGCGACGATCCAGAGCCAGCGCGGCGACTACAACGGCAAGGTCCTCTCGATCCGCCAGGACGACCTGCGCACGCTCGCGGTCATCTACGACCAGTCCCCCTCGGTCCTCACCGAGCAGCTGATCAGCTGGGGCGTCCTGGACGCCGACGCGCGCCGCGCGGTCCAGCACGAGGACCTCTGAGCCCGGCGGGCCCACAGCAGAAACGAAACGCCTCGGGGCGGGAGCCGACACGGCTCCCGCCCCGAGGCGTCTGTGCACCCGGTGCGCGGCGCGGGCGCGGGCCCGGCCGGGCAGTTACCGCCCGCAGTCCGCAGGCGGCCCTGGCGGCGCCTCAGGCGGCGTACGCCGTCGCGGGGCGGAGCACTACGGGCGCACCGCGCCCGCGCGTTCGGGGCGCACGCTCACGGGCGGTGAGCGGGAAGCGGGCGCGGTCCGGAGCCCCGGGCGGCGGCTCAGGAAGCCCGCGTCCGAGCCCCGGAAAACGGCACCGGGCCCGGAGGCGGAAGCGGTGGAACCGTCTTCCGTCTCCGGGCCCGGTGGATGCGTGGATGCGCGCGGGGCCCGGCGGGGCCGTCAGGACCGGCGCAGGCTCGGCTTGAGGTCCTTCAGGCGGCCGAGCATGCCGTTCACGAAGGACGGCGAATCGTCGGTGGAGAACTCCTTGGCCAGCTGCACGGCCTCGTCGATCGCGACCGCGTCCGGGGTCGCGTCCACCCAGATCAGCTCGTAGGCGCCGAGCCGCAGGATGTTGCGGTCGACGACCGGCATCCGGTCGAGAGTCCAGTCGACGGCGTAGGTGGAGATCAGCTCGTCGATGCGCTCGACGTGGTCCGCGTACCCCTCGACCAGTTCGAGGGTGTACTCGTTGACCGGGGGCTGCCGGGTGTCGGTCCGGGCGTGCCGCATCCAGTCCGCGAGCACGGTCTGCACGTCGGCGCCGCGCTGGTCGGCCTCGAAGAGGATCTGGAAGGCGCGCTTACGGGCCTTGTTACGGGCAGCCACGGTTAGCTGTTCACCCGACCGAGGTACTCGCCGGAGCGGGTGTCGACCTTGATCTTCTCACCCGTGGTGATGAAGAGCGGGACCTGGATGACGTGGTCGGTCTCCAGCGTGGCGGGCTTGGTGCCGCCGGTGGAGCGGTCGCCCTGGACGCCCGGCTCGGTCTCCTTGATGGAGAGCTCGACCGCGGCGGGCAGCTCGACGTAGAGCACCGAGCCCTCGTGCTGCGCCACGACCGCCTCGAAGCCCTCGATGAGGTAGTTCGCGGCGTCACCGACGGTCTTCCGGTCGATGTGCAGCTGGTCGAAGGTGTCCATGTCCATGAAGACGAAGTACTCGCCGTCCATGTACGAGAACTGCATCCCGCGCTTGTCGACGGTGGCCGTCTCGACCTTCACGCCGGCGTTGAAGGTCTTGTCCACCACCTTGCCGGAGAGCACGTTCTTCAGCTTGGTGCGGACGAAGGCCGGGCCCTTGCCGGGCTTGACGTGCTGGAACTCGACAACGGACCACAGCTGGCCCCCGTCGAGCTTGAGCACCATGCCGTTCTTGAGGTCGTTCGTGGATGCCACGGTTGCGGTATCTCCTGGACTGCAGGTGGTGGGGACCCGGAAGACGCACGCTCCGAGCCCGTCAAGGCTCAGAGGGCGAGCAGCTCCTTGGTCGTGATCGTGAGTAGCTCTGGCCCGCCGTCCGCCTCGGGGCGGACGACGAGTGTGTCGTCGATCCGGACACCGCCGCGGCCCGGGAGGTGTACCCCAGGATCGACGGTGACCGGCACGCAAGCGTCCAGTTTACCCATGGCCGCAGGTGACAGCTGAGGGTCCTCGGCGATTTCGAGCCCGACGCCGTGTCCGGTCCACGGTCCGAGCCCCTCTTCGTGACCTCCGGAGGCCAGCACCTGGCGGGCCGCGCGGTCCACTTCGCGGCACTCGACGCCGGGTGCCAGCGCCTCCCGGCCGGCCCGCTGGGCTGCGAAGACGAGGTCGTACAGCTCGATCTGCCAGTCGGCGGGCGTGGTGCCGATGACGAACGTACGGCCGATCTCGCAACGGTATCCGCGGTAGTCGGCGCCCAGGCTCACGGTGAGAAAATCGCCCTCCTCGACCCGGCGGTCGGTGGGCAGATGGCCGGGGCGGCCGGAGTGCGGGCCGGTGGCGACGGAGGTCGGGAAGGCCGGGCCGTCCGCGCCGTGGTCGACGAGCCGGCGCTCCAGCTCCAGCGCGAGATGACGTTCGGTGCGGCCCACGAGGATCGATTCGAGCAGCTCGCCGAGCGCCTGATCGGTGATCTCGGCCGCGATCCGCAGACAGGCGATCTCGTCCTGGTCCTTGACCAGGCGCTGCGCCTCCACGGCGCAGCCGAGGTTCTCCAGGCACAGGTCCGGTGCGACGGAGCGCAGCGCGCGGTGGCGGGCCACGGTGAGGTGGTGCTCCTCCACGGCGAGCGCCGTGGCACCGGACTTGGCGGCGAGGTCGGCGGCGGCGACGGCCGGGTCGCCGGTGTGCGCGGGCAGCAGGCTCACCCGGAGGTCCTCGGCGGGTCTGCCCTCCGACGGGTCGCCGGTGGGCGCGCTGGGGCACAGCAGCGTGTCGCCGCCGTCGTGCAGCAGCAGGGCCGCGCCGCGCGGGGCGCAGCCGGTGAGGTAGCGGATGTTGGCGGGGCTCGAAACGAGTGCCGCGGCGGTGTCGGTCGCGCCCGCGCCGGTGCCGACCGCTGCGTAGCGGTCACGCAACCGGGCGCGTCGGGTTGCGTACATGTCTGGCATGTACCGAGCGTACGGGTGCGCGGGGCCTCGCGCCCTTTGAGCGCGTCTGTGGGGGTTTCGCGGCCGGCCGGGCGCGGGCACTCACCAGGCCGGCGGGCTGGCGATGCTGCGGGCCACGACCTCGTCGAGCATCCGGGCCGTGGTCGCCACGTCGTGGCTGGAGTTGTCGATGATCGGCAGCCCCGAGCTGTACCAGCCGGCCATCCGGCCGTGGATGCGGGCGACCTCCTCGTCGGTCAGCCGCCGGTTGCCGCTGCGCTGGGAGTTCCGCTCCAGGACGATCTCCAGGCCGGGGAGCAGCACGACGGGCAGCAGGCCGGGGCCCACGTGCCGCTTCCAGCCGCCGAGGCCGACGACCGGGCGGTCGGGGAAGACGGCGTCGTCGAGGATGCAGGAGATGCCGTTGGCGAGGAAGTTGCGCGCGGCGAAGCCGCAGGTGCGGCGCGCGAGACGGTACTGCGCCTCGGAGTGGTCGTTCCAGCCCTGCTGGGGGTCGGCGAATCCGGCCCGCACCCATTCGCGTACGTCGTCCAGGCTGATGTGCGCGGTGGGCACCCGGCGGAGGTCGGCCCAGTGCCGGGCGACGCTGGTCTTGCCCGCGCCCGCCGGGCCGATGAGCAGCACCGCGACGGCGGTGTGCGCGGCGTCGGGGACCGTGCCGGGCGGCGGGGTCGGCAGCGCGACGGGATTGCCGTCGGGCAGCCGGATGTGGCCCGTGGACTCCGGACGCGGCGTCTGCTGCGTACCGGCCCAGCCGGCGGGCGCACCCTGCGGAGGCGGCGGCGGGCCGGTCGGGGCGCCCTGCGGAGGCGGCGGCGGGCCCGTGGGCGCTCCCTGCGGCGGCGCGGCCGGTGCCGGGGGCCGGTGCGGCCCGGAGGGTATGGAGCGGGCCTGGGGGTCGGTCCAGGTCCCTGCGCTGCCCGGCAGATGAGGCGGTGGCAGCGGAACCCCCCCTGGGTGCTGCATCCGGTGGCTCTCCGTCTCGTGGGGTGAGGTGGCGGGTCGTCGGACCCGGGCTTTACCGAAAGGTACCGCCCCCGGCCGTAGTTGTGGGATCGGCCGGGGGCGGCGGGAGGTGCCTGGTGGTGTCAGGCGGCGATCTCGGCGTGCGCCGCGAGGAGCATGGCCGGGTCGGGGCCCTCCATCACGGTCGGCTTGGCCAGGCCGTCCAGGACGATGAAGCGCAGCAGGTCACCGCGGGACTTCTTGTCGACCTTCATGGTCTCCAGCAGCTTGGGCCACTGGTCGCCCCGGTAGGTCAGCGGCAGGCCGACCGCGCCGAGTACCGCACGGTGCCGGTCGGCGGTCGCGTCGTCCAGCCGTCCGGCGATCCGGCCGAGCTCGGCGGCGAAGACCATGCCGACCGAAACGGCCGCGCCGTGGCGCCAGTTGTACCGCTCGTTCTTCTCGATGGCGTGCGCCAGGGTGTGCCCGTAATTCAGGATCTCCCGGCGGCCCGCCTCCTTGAGGTCGCCGGAGACCACCTCGGCCTTGACGCGGATGGCGCGCTCGATCAGCTCGGCGGTGTGCGGGCCGTCGGGGCGCTTCGCGCCCTCCGGGTCGCCCTCGATGAGCTCCAGGATGGCCGGGTCGGCGATGAAGCCCGCCTTGATGACCTCGGCCAGTCCCGAGACGTAGTCGTGGACCGGGAGGGAGTCGAGCGAGGCGAGGTCGCACAGCACGCCGGCCGGCGGGTGGAAGGCGCCGACGAGGTTCTTGCCCTCGGCGGTGTTGATGCCCGTCTTGCCGCCCACGGCCGCGTCGACCATGCCCAGTACGGTCGTCGGTACGGCGATCCAGCGCACCCCGCGCAGCCAGGTGGCCGCCACGAAGCCTGCCAGGTCGGTGGTGGCGCCACCGCCGACGCCCACGATGACGTCGGTCCGCGTGAAGCCGGTCTGGCCCAGCGCCTTCCAGCAGTACGCCGCGACCTCGGCCGTCTTGGCCTCCTCGGCGTTCGGCAGCTGGATGGCGATCGCCTCGTAGCCCTGGCCCGCCAGGTCTTCGCGGAGCGCCTCACCGGTGGCGGCCAGCGCCTCCGGGTGCAGCACGGCGACGCGCTTGGCCTGCTTGCCGATCAGGCCCGGGAGCTCGCCGAGCAGCTGCCGGCCGACGAGGACCTCGTACGGGTCCGTACCGGCCGAGCCGCCGACCTGGATGCGGATGGGTGCGTCGGTCATGCTTTCCTCAGCTCCAATGCGTCGAGGACGGCCTCGGCGACGTCCTCGGGGGTACGGCCCTCCGTGGAGACCACGGCGCGGGACACCTCCATGTACAGCGGGCGGCGCTCGGCCATCAGCTCGCGCCAGCGCTGCCGGGGGTTGACGGCCAGCAGCGGGCGCGGCGCGTCCAGGCCGACCCGCTTGACCGCCTCGGCCACGCCCATCTCCAGGAAGACGACGGGCAGGCCGGCCAGCAGCTCACGGGTCGAGTCGTCCAGGATCGCGCCGCCGCCGAGCGCCAGTACTCCGGCGTGCTCGGTCACCGCGGCGCGTACGGCCTGCCGCTCCAGCTCGCGGAAGTGCGGCTCGCCCTCGTCGATGAAGATCTCGGCGATCGGCTTGCCAGCACCGGCGACGATGTCCGCGTCGGTGTCCCGGAAGGTGGTGCCCAGGCGCTCGGCGAGCGCCACTCCGGTCGTGGTCTTCCCCACTCCCATGGGGCCGACGAGGACGACGGCCGGACCGCTCACCGGATCGCCAGGTTCTCGAGGAAGGACTCGACGTTCCGGCGGGTCTCGGGCACGCTGTCGCCGCCGAACTTCTCCGCCACGGCGTCGGCCAGGGTCAGCGCCACCATGGCCTCGGCCACGATGCCGGCAGCCGGCACCGCGCACACGTCCGAGCGCTGGTGGTGGGCTTGCGCCGCTTCGCCGGTGGCCACATCGATGGTGGCCAGGGCGCGCGGCACGGTGGCGATCGGCTTCATCGCGGCCCGGACGCGCAGGAGTTCGCCGGTCGTGAGGCCGCCCTCGGTGCCACCGGCGCGGCCGGAGGTCCGCTTGATGCCGTCGTCGGTGGCGACGATCTCGTCGTGCGCCTTGGAACCGGGCACCCGGGCCAGGTCGAAGCCGTCGCCGACCTCGACCCCCTTGATCGCCTGGATGCCCATCAGGGCACCCGCCAGGCGGGAGTCCAGGCGGCGATCCCAGTGCACATGGCTACCGAGGCCCACCGGCACGCCGTATGCCAGCACCTCCACCACGCCGCCGAGCGTGTCGCCGTCCTTGTGCGCCTGGTCGATCTCCGCGACCATCGCCTTGGAAGCCTCTTCGTCCAGGCAGCGCACCGGGTCCGCGTCCAGCTTCTCCACATCGGAGGGCTTGGGGTACACGCCGTACGGGGCCTTGGCCGCGGCCAGCTCGACGACGTGGCTGACGATCTCGATGCCGGCCGTCTCCTTGAGGTAGGAGCGGGCCACCGCGCCCAGCGCCACCCGGGCCGCGGTCTCACGCGCCGAGGCGCGCTCCAGGATCGGGCGGGCCTCATCGAAGCCGTACTTCTGCATCCCCGCGAGGTCCGCATGGCCGGGCCGGGGCCGGGTCAGCGGCGCGTTGCGGGCCAGCTCGGCCAGCTCCGCCTCGTCCACCGGGTCGGCCGCCATGACCTTTTCCCACTTGGGCCACTCGGTGTTCCCCACCATGATCGCGATGGGCGAACCCAGCGACAGGCCATGCCGCACGCCACCGAGGAAGGTCACCTCGTCACGCTCGAACTTCATCCGGGCACCGCGGCCATAACCGAGCCGGCGACGGGCCAGGGCGTCCGCCACCATCTCCGTGGTCACGGGGACGCCGGCCGGAAGGCCCTCCAGCGTCGCCACCAGTGCGGGGCCGTGCGACTCCCCCGCCGTCAGCCAGCGCAACCTGCTCAACGGTGCTCCTCGTGTACTGCGCGTACGGTCTTCCCCTGATCCTCCCACGTCCGGCGCGGCGGCCGGCGGCCAGTCCAGGGAGCGGACCGCCGCCCCCGTGTCAGGGCCCCGGCCGACGACCGCGTACGCGGCGGTCAGCGGG
Organism: Streptomyces sp. NPDC026301; assembly: GCF_055567935.1. NCBI lineage: Bacteria > Bacillati > Actinomycetota > Actinomycetes > Kitasatosporales > Streptomycetaceae > Streptomyces > Streptomyces sp. NPDC026301. The sequence goes on from NZ_JBVHPN010000006.1 coordinate 63,399, forward strand.
CCGCCAGCGCCGCCTCGCCCGCCTTGCGCATCGCGGCCAGCGGGGCCCGCTCGCAGCCGGTCATCTGCTCGACCTGCAGCACCGCCTGGTGGACCAGGAGGTCCAGGCCGCCGACAACGGCGCCGCCGCGCGCCGACCAGGCGGCGGCGAGCGCGGTGGGCCACGGCTCGTACAGCACGTCGAAGAGCGTGCCGGGGCGCTCGGGCACCGCGCCGGCCAGCGCGTCCGTGGTCCCGGCCGGAGTGGTGGCGATCACCAGGGGCGCCGCGAAGGCGCTCGCGGCGGCGTCCCAGAGGGCGGTGCGCACGGCGACGCCCAGCCGCTCGCCCCAGCCGCGCATCTCGTCGGCGCGCGCCTGGCTGCGCACGTACACGGTCACCTCGCCGGTGCAGACGCGGGCGAGCGCGGCCAGCGCCGAGGAGGCGGTGGCGCCGGCGCCGAGGATCGCGGCGTGCTCGACGGTGGTCACGCCGCGCTCGCGCAGCGCTTCCTGGATGCCGGGGATGTCGGTGTTGTCGCCGATGCGGCGGCCGTCCTCGGTGAAGACCACGGTGTTGACCGCCTCGACGGAGGCGGCGGTCTCGCTGATGCCGTCCAGCAGCGGGATGACCGCGCGCTTGAGCGGCATGGTGAGCGACAGGCCCGCCCACTCGGCGTCGTCCAGCCCCGCCAGGAAGCCGGGCAGGGCCGCCTCGTCGATCTCGAAGCGGCCGTACTCCCGGCCGTTCAGGCCCAGTTCGTCGTACGCGGCGCGGTGCAGCACCGGCGAGAGCGAGTGGGCGATGGGCGATCCGAGGACCGCCGCCTTGTGGTGGGTTGCCGACACCGATCCGTCCTCAGCGTTCTAGCGGGTCTTGGTTCTAGCGGGTCTTGTTGAATTCCTCGACGAGCTTTTCGTGCTCGGCGTAGGTCTTGGCGAACGACGTCTTCCCGTTGATGGCGACGAAGTAGTACCAGCCCTCGTCGGTCGGGTTGAGCGACGCCTTCAGCGCGTCCTCGCCCGGATTGCCGATCGGCCCCGGCGGCAGCCCCTTGTAGTAGTACGTGTTGTAGGGGTTGTCGTAGTTCTTGATGGCGCTGATCGGAATGTCGAGTTCGCTCTGGTTCTTGATGTAGTTGTACGTCGAGTCGAATTCGAGCTTGCCGTAGGTCTGGGAATTGCCCGGATCCAGGCGGTTGTAGACGACCTCGGCCATCTTGCGGAAATCGTCGTGCGAGGTGCCCTCGGCCTGGGTGAGGCTGGCGACCGTGATGAGGTCCAGCGGCGAATCCAGACCGAGTTTCTTCGCCTGTCCCGCCAGGTCGTAGCGGGCGTAATTCTGCTTGGCCCGCTCGACCATCTGCTTGAGCACGGCCGCCGGTTTCATCTTCTTGTTCACCTCGTACGTCGAGGGGTACAGGAAGCCTTCCAGCGGGTCCTTTATGTCGGGGTCGTCGTCCGCCCAGGACGGCAGGCCGAGATTCTTCGCCTCGCTCGCGGCGACGCCCTTGGTCGTACCGGTCTTCAGCCCGAGCTTCTTGTCGATGCGCGCGTAGACCGTGACGGCGCGCGAGCCCTCGGGGATCGTCAGGTTGTTGCGGCTCTTCGGGCTGAGCATCAGCTCCACGGCCGAGGCCGCCGACATTTCCTTGCGCAGCGTGTAGACGCCCGGCTGGAGCCCGCCCTTGGCCTTGGCGTTCTCGGTGACCGCGGCGGTGAACGCGTCGGCGCTCTTGACGACGCCCTCCTTCTTGAGGAGCAGCCCCATCTGCAGCACCGGCGAGCCGTCCGGGATCTCCACCTGCACGCTGCCGGTGCCCGCGCCTTCGTAGTCCGGCGCGGGGCCGAAGCGGTCGTAGGCGAGGTAGCCGCCGCCGGCGAGCACCGCGAGGACGACGACCGTCGCGACCGCGCGGCCGCGCCGCTTCGGGCGCCGGTCCTTGTCGCGGCGCTCGCGCGCCGACCGGCGGTTCTCGCGCGGTGCGGGGGCGTCGTCCTCGGCGTCCGCGTCCGCGTCGCCGCCGGAGAAAAAGGCGTGCTCCGGCTCCGGTTCGGGCCGGGCCGACTCCGCCTCGTCCTGCCAGGGCGCGTCGTGCCCCGCCGGCTGCCAGTCGTCGCCCTGCGGGCCCGGGGGCACGACGGGCATCGGCGCCGTCTGGTCGTGTCTCAGCTGCTGGGGCTGGTGCGGGGGCGGGTAGCCGTCGTGCGTGCCGTAGTAGTCCGGCGCCGCGCCGCCGTAGGGGTCCGGCTGCCGGCCGTAGGGGTCGGGCTGCTGCCCGCCGTACGGGTCGTACGGCACGCCGCCGGGCTGCCCGGCCTGGCCGTACGCGTCGTACTGGTACTGGTGCTGCTGCTCCGGCCCGGGGGCGTCCCAGCCCGGCTGCTGCTGCCCCGCGTAAGGGTCCTGGTTCCCGTAGGAAGCCTGGCCGCCGTAGGCACCCTGGTCGCCGTAGGACTCTCCGTAGAGAGGGTCCTCGGGATGCCAGGGTTCGGAGCCGTAGCCCCGGCCGTACTCAGTCATCGATCCCCTAGAGCCGCGAGGCGGTGCGCTCCGTGGTCGGCAGCGCGCCTGACGTACTACTGACCGCCTCTTCTTGCGCGCGCCACTGTTCGAACGCGGCCGGTCGCGCGGAACGTTACCGTACCGCGATCAGCCGCCCGCCTCGACGCTCTCACCAGGGACCTGTCCGGACGTGCGTTCGGTTTCCAGGGCGCTCTGCAGAATGACCACGGCCGCCGCCTGATCGATGGCGGAACGTCCCTTCTTGGCCTTCACACCGGAGGCGCGCATCCCCTGGGCCGCGGTGACCGTCGACATCCGCTCGTCCACCAGCCGTACCGGCACCGGCGCGATGTTCGCCGCCATCTGCTGCGCGAAGGCCCGCACCTTGGCCGCGGCCGGCCCCTCTCCCCCGTTCAGGGAGCGGGGCAGGCCGACGACGACCTCCAGCGGTTCGTACTCCTCGATGATCGCCTTCAGGCGCCGGTGGGCGGCCGGGACGTCGCGTCCCGGCACGGTCTCCACCGGTGTCGCGAGGACCCCGTCGGGGTCGCACGAGGCGACCCCGATGCGGGCGTCCCCGACGTCGACGGCGATCCGCCTGCCACGTCGCATGGAGCTCACGTACCTCAGCCCGCCTGGGCGACGAGGCGCTCGACGGCCTCGAGGGCCTCGGGCACGGCCGCGGCGTTCTGGCCGCCGCCCTGGGCGACGTCCGGCTTGCCGCCGCCACCGCCGCCGAGGGTCTTGGCGGCCGTACGGACCAGGTCACCGGCCTTGATGCCGCGCTCGCGGGCCGCCTCGTTGGTGGCGATCACGGTCAGCGGGCGGCCGTTGGCCACCGAGAACAGGGCGACCACGGCGGGGCGGTCGCCGGGGATGCGGCCGCGCACGTCGAGGACGAGCTTGCGCAGGTCGTCGGCGGAGGTGCCGTCGGGCACCTGGCCGGAGGCCAGCGCGATGCCGCCCACGTTCTTGGCGCCCTCGGCGAGCCCGGCGGCGGCCTGCAGGACCTTCTCCGCGCGGAACTGCTCGATCTGCTTCTCGGCGTCCTTGAGCTTGGCCAGCACGCCGGAGATCTTCTCGGGCAGTTCCTCGGGCCGGCCCTTGACCAGCTCGGTCAGCTGCGAGACGACCGTGTGCTCGCGGGCCAGGAAGTTGTACGCGTCGACGCCGACCAGGGCCTCCACGCGGCGCACGCCGGAGCCGATGGAGGACTCGCCGAGCAGCTTCACCAGGCCCAGCTGGGCGGTGTTGTGGACGTGCGTGCCGCCGCACAGCTCCTTGGAGAAGTCGCCGATGGTCACGACGCGCACGCGCTCGCCGTACTTCTCGCCGAACTCGGCGATGGCGCCCTGCTTCTTGGCGTCGTCCATGCTCATCACCTCGGCGGTGACGTCCAGTTCGCGCGAGAGGACCTCGTTGATCTTCTGCTCGACGTCCGTGAGGACCGTGCCGGGCACGGCGGTCGGCGAGCCGAAGTCGAACCGGAAGCGGCCCGGGGAGTTCTCCGAACCGGCCTGGGCGGCCGTGGGGCCGAGGGCGTCGCGCAGCGCCTGGTGGGTCAGGTGGGTGGCGCTGTGGGCACGGGCGATGGCCCGGCGGCGCGTGACGTCGATGGTGGCGTACGCGGGCGAGCCCACGACGACCTCGCCGACCTGCACCGAGCCCTTGTGGACGGTGACGCCCGGGACCGGCTGCTGGACGTCGCGGACCTCGATCACGGCGCCGGAGTCGGTCCTGATGCGGCCGGTGTCGGCGAGCTGGCCGCCGCCCTCGGCGTAGAACGGCGTGCGGTCCAGGACGACCTCGACCTCGTCGCCCTCGTGGGCGGCCGGCGCCGAGACGCCGTCGACCAGCAGGCCGACCACGGCGGACTCGCCCTGGGTGTTGGTGTAGCCGGTGAAGACGGTCGCGCCGGAGGCGTCGGCGACCTGGCGGTAGGCGGACAGGTCGGCGTGGCCGTGCTTCTTGGCCTGGGCGTCGGCCTTGGCGCGCTCCCGCTGCTCCTTCATCAGGCGGCGGAACCCGGCCTCGTCCACCGACAGGCCCTGCTCGGCGGCCATTTCGAGGGTGAGGTCGATCGGGAAGCCCCAGGTGTCGTGGAGCAGGAAGGCCTTCTCGCCGGCCAGCACCTTGCCGCCGGCGGCCTTGGTCTCCGTGACGGCGGTGTCGAGGATGTTCGTGCCGCCCTTGAGGGCCTTGAGGAAGGCGGCCTCCTCGGCGAGCGCGACGGTCTCGATGCGCTTGCGGTCCTGGATCAGCTCCGGGTACTGCTGGCCCATCGTCTTGATGACCACGTCGATCAGGTCGCCGACGACCGGCTCGGTGGCGCCCAGGATGCGCATGTTGCGGATGGCGCGGCGCATGATGCGGCGCAGCACGTAACCGCGGCCCTCGTTGCCGGGGGTGACGCCGTCGCCGATGAGCATCACGGACGTGCGGATGTGGTCGGAGACGACGCGCAGCGAGACGTCGCTGTCGTGCGCGGCTCCGTAGGCGACGCCGGTCAGGTCGGTGGCCTTGTCGATGACCACGCGCAGGGTGTCGGTCTCGTACATGTTCTGTACGCCCTGCAGGATCATGGCGAGGCGTTCGAGACCGAGGCCGGTGTCGATGTTCTTGCTGGGCAGCTCGCCGAGGATCTCGAAGTCCTCCTTGCCCGTGCCCGCGCCGCGCTCGTACTGCATGAAGACCAGGTTCCAGATCTCCACGTACCGCTCGTCGTTGACGGCCGGGCCGCCCTCGACGCCGAACTCCGGGCCGCGGTCGTAGTTGATCTCGGAGCACGGGCCGCAGGGGCCCGGGACGCCCATGGACCAGTAGTTCTCCTTCTTGCCGAGGCGCTGGATGCGCTCCTTGGGCACGCCGACGACCTCGTGCCAGATGCGCTCGGCCTCGTCGTCCTCCAGATAGACGGTGATCCAGAGCTTCTCCGGGTCCAGGCCGAAGCCGCCGTCGGCCACGGAGCCGGTCAGCAGCTCCCAGGCGTACTTGATGGCGCCTTCCTTGAAGTACTGGCCGAAGGAGAAGTTGCCGCACATCTGGAAGAACGTGCCGTGCCGGGTGGTCTTGCCGACCTCTTCGATGTCCGGCGTACGGACGCACTTCTGGACGCTGGTGGCCGTCGGGGCGGGCGGGGCGACCTCACCGAGGAAGTACGGCTTGAAGGGGACCATGCCCGCGTTGACCAGGAGCAGCGTCGGGTCGTCCGCGATGAGCGACGCCGACGGCACGACCTTGTGCCCACGCTCCTCGAAGAAGCTCAGCCAGCGGCGGCGGATTTCAGCCGACTCCATCAGTGGTCCTCGTTTCGGTTCGGTCCGGTTGTCCGGGTGTTACGTGTCGTGGGGTGGTGCGGTTCGAGCGCCGCGGTCCGGCGGGCGGGCGGCAGCTCGCGCGCCGCTCCGGTCTCCGTCAGACCGAGCGCTTCGTGCAACTGCTCTTCACGGTCCGCCATTCCGTCGCGTACGTCCAATGCAAATTGCCGCAGCCGGTGTCCGGTCTCCACCGCCTTGTCCGCGGCCTGTGCCGCGAGACTGTCGGGCTGGAGCTTGCGCAGTTTGCGGTGGACCTTGTTGGTGGCCCACACTCCGGCGGCTGCGCCGGTGGTGAACCAGAATGCGCGGCGGAACATCGCGTGATCAGTCCTTGGAGCGACGGGTGCGGCGCCCGCCCCGGCGGGCGGCGGGCAGGGTGCGGCCGACGACGACGGGGTGCTCGGGCTCGGGCGCGCCCTTCTTGCCGAGCGCGCGGCGGACGCCGTAGCCGAACGCCGCGACCTTGACCAGCGGGCCCCCGAAGGCGGAGGAGACGGTCGAGGAGAGCGCGGAGGCGTTGGCCGTGACCTCCTGGACGTCGGAGGCGATGGCGTCGACGCGGGCGAGCTGGGTGTGCGCGGAGCGGACGGTCGCGGAGGCGTCGGCGAGCAGCGGCACGGCCTTCTCGGACACCTCGGAGACCATCTTGGTGGTCGCCTTGAGCGTCTGCGCGAGCCTCACCAGCACGAGGGCGAGGAACGACACGAGGATCGCCCAGAAGACGGCCACGAGGATCCCGGCCACCTCTCCACCGGACACGCGCACACCACTTTCCGACTGGTTCTCTGCTTGTCTCGTCCTGCTCGATCGGCAGACTTCGACCTTATCGCGCCGGGGCTCCCGCTCCGCACCGTGTTCCCGTGTGCCACCGCGGGTTTCCGGCGCTGCGGCGGTACGGCGGACCGCGTACCGGGACAGGGCGGCGCGATTGTACGGTCTGCACACCTCCGAGTACGCTCCGTGTGCCATGCGACGATCCCGGGGACCGGACCCCGCTGCTTTCCGAGACCGCTGCCACCGCTCGCCGGCCCCGGGCAATCTGCCCGCGGAGCTGAACCGGTTCTTCGGACGCGAGGCCGAACTCGCCGAGCTGACCGACATGGTGGCGGCCACGCGGCTGGTCACGCTCACGGGCATGGGCGGGGTCGGCAAGACCCGGCTCGCCACACAGGCCGGCAGGGCCCTGACGGAACGGTTCCGCGACGGGGTGTGGCTGATCGAGCTGTCCACTGTGCAGGAGCCGCACCTGCTGGACCACGCCGTCGCCGAGTCGCTGGCGCTGGCCGACCACAGCGGCCGCCCGGCCCGCGAGGCGCTCTGCGACGACCTCGCCGACAGCGACCTGCTCCTGGTGCTGGACGGCTACGAGCAGCTGGTCGACGACTGTGCGCCGCTGGTCGCGCAGCTGCTGCGGCGGGCGCCCGGCGTGCGGGTGCTGGCAGCGGGCCGGCGCCCGCTGGGCCTGCCCGGGGAGCGGACCTACCCGCTGCCGCCGCTGCCCGACGCGGCGGCGGGCGAGCTGTTCGCCGACCGGGCCGGCTGTGTGGTCCCGGACTTCACCGTCGACGAGGCCAACAGCGCGGCGGTCGCCGAGCTGTGCCACCGGCTCGACGGCATCCCGCTCGCCCTGGAGCTGGCCGCCGGCCGGCTGCGCGCCCTCTCCGTGGAGCAGGTGCTGCGCCGCCTGGACGACCGCTTCCGGCTGCTGACCGGCACCGACCGGACCGCCCTGCCCCGCCACCGGACGCTGCGCACGGCGATCGGCTGGAGCCACGAGCTGTGCACGCCGCAGGAGCGGCTGCTGTGGGCGCGGCTGACGGTGTTCGCCGGGCAGTTCGACCTGGAGGCGGCCGAGTACGTCTGCTCGGGACCGGACCTGCCCGCCGACGAGCTGCTGGACGTGCTGACCGAGCTGGTCGCGCAGTCGGTGGTGGTCCGCGAGGAGACCCCGGTGGGGGTGCGCTACCGGATGCTGGACACCGTACGGGCCTACGGCGCGGACTGGCTGGCGGCGCTGGGCGACACCGCGCGGCTGCGGCGCCGCCATCGCGACTGGTACGTGGGACTGGCCACCTGGTGCGAGCTGGACTGGTTCGGGCCCCGGCAGGACGAGGTGGCCGCCCGCATCGACGTGGAACTGCCCAATGTGCGGCTGGCGCTGGAACACAGCCTGGAGGTGCCGGAGGAGGCGTATCTGGGGCAGTTCCTGGCCGGGACGCTGTGGTTCTTCTGGGTCGGCTGCGGCCGCCTGTCGGAGGGGCGGCACTGGCTGGAGCGGTCCCTGGCGATGCCGGCCGACCATCAGGACGCGCGGCTGAAGGCGCTGTGGGTGACCGGCTACGTCGCGGTGCTCCAGGGCGACCCGGCCGGTGCGCTGCTCGCGCTGGAGCAGTGCCGTACGGAGGCGGAGCGCGCGGGGAACGCGCGGGCCGCCGCCTATGCCCAGCACCGCCTGGGCTGCCTGGCGCTGACCGGCGACGACATGCCGCGCGCCGAGACGCTGTTGCGCGCGTCGCTGGCGGCCTACCGCGAGGTCGGCGAGCTGAACAGCAACGTGCTGATGGCGCAGGTCGAACTGGCGATGGCGGTGGCCTTCGGCGGCGATCTGGCGGCGGCCGAGGAGCTGTGCGCCGAGGTGCGGGAGGTGTGCGCGGACCACGGGGAGCGGTGGGCACAGGCGTACGCGCTGTACGTCCTGGCGTACGCGGCCTGGACGCGCGGGGACCTGGCGGGCGCGCACCGGCTGCTGACCGAGTGCCTGCTGATCGATCACGCCTTCCACGACCTGCTGGGCGTGGTGCTGGCGGTGGAGCTGCTGGCGCTGGTCACGCTGGACGAGGGGGACGCCGCGGAGGCGGCGGTGCTGCAGGGGGTCGCGGCGCGGATCTGGCCGTCGGTCGGGCCGCCGCTGTTCGGCTCCCGGTACTACAACCAGCCGCACGAACTGTGCGAGCGGCGGGCCCGCGGGGAGCTGGGCGACGCGGAGTACGAAGCGGCCGTGCGGCGGGGCCGGGCGCTGGACCTGGACGGAGCCGTCACGCGGATCCTGGGCGGTCTGCCGCGCCCGCGCGGCGGGTCGGGCGGCAGACCCCCGGAAACCGGCGAGCCCGCCGTGTCCCCTGCCGTGAACGGCGGGGAGACGGCGGGCTGAGGCAGCGCGCGCCGTTGAAGCGGCGCGCGGGCCGTGCGCTGCCGGGCTGCTCGCTCAGCGCGCGTAGTACTCGACGACCAGCTGCTCGTCGCAGATGACCGGGATTTCCTTGCGGTTGGGGTCCCGGTCCAGGCGGAACGCCAGCGCCGGGAGGTTGACCTCCAGGTAGCGCGGGGTCTCGCCCTCGGTGTCGTAGCCACCCTCGCGGGCGACCTGGAAGGGGTGCTTCTCGCGGCTGCGCTCGCGGACCATCACCACGTCGCCGGGGCGGACGCGGAAGGACGGCTTGTCGACCTTGCGGTCGTTGACCGCGATGTGGCCGTGCACGACCATCTGGCGGGCCTGGTAGATCGTGCGGGCCAGGCCGGAGCGCAGGACGAGGGCGTCCAGGCGGCGCTCCAGCTCGATGATCAGCGCCTCGCCGGTCTTCATGTCGACCTTGCGGGCGCGGTCGTAGGCCCGCGCCATCTGGCGCTCGCTGATGTCGTACTGGGCGCGCAGCCGCTGCTTCTCCAGCAGCCGGACCTTGTAGTCACTGCTCTGCTTGCGGCCGCGGCCGTGCTCGCCGGGCGGGTACGGACGGGCCTCGAAGTACTTGACGGCCTTCGGAGTCAGCGCGATGCCGAGCGCGCGGGACTTCTTGACCTTGGGACGCGACTGGTTCACGTGGAACGGACCTCCATGTAAGTTAGGTGAGGCTTACCTTAGCAGCGCGAGGAGACCGCATGTATCGACCTGGGAACCCCCTGCCCAGTGCTGGCGAGAGCACAGAGGCGGGTCAGCCGCGTCCCACGGAAGACGCCCAGCAGCCGACCGCCGCCGAGCGTGTGCGAACCCTCGTGGATTCCCATGCTATGGCGTCCCTGACCATTCCCGGAGTCCACGATCCCGACGAAGCCGGCTTCGCCGCGCCCGCCTGCAGAACGGTCGACGCCTCAGGAGACGTGCTCATCCTGGTTCCTGGCGACTGTGCCGCCGCCCGAGCCGCCTCCTACGCCCAGGACGACGACGTCACCGCCGTGATGGAACTCACGGACGTCGCGCCCGTCTCGGTACCGCACCGCGTCCGCGGCCGCGCCTGGGTCGCCGGCTGGCTCACCCCCGTACGCGGCGAGGACCGGGCGCACGCCGCCCGGCTGCTCGCCGAGCGGCACCCCGTCGGCGAGCTGCTGGGCATCGGCGAGGCGCTGCGCCCCGACCCGCTGCCCGGCACCGAGGGGCGGGCCGCCTGGATGATGCTGCGCCTGGAGGTCGGCGAGGCCACCGTGGACGACCTGTGGGGCGCGGAGTCCATCGAGCCGGAGGAATTCGCGCAGGCGGCCCCGGACCCCGTCGCGGGCCACGAGGCCGAGCTGCTGCAGCACCTGCACTCCTCGCACGGCGAGCAGGTGCGCGACCTGTGCGGGCTGCTCGGCGACCGGGCCGAGCGGGTGTGCGCGGCGCGCGGCACCGTCACACCGGTGGCGCTGGACCGCTTCGGGCTGCGGGTCCGCTTCGCCGACCCCGGCCACCAGGTCTTCGACGCCCGCTTCGACTTCCCCGCGCCCGTGCGCGACCTGATGGAGTTGCGGCGGGCGATGCACCACCTCTTCGACGCGGCGGCGTGAGGGCGGATACGGGACCGCCCCGGCTGGTCGTGGGACCGGCCGGGGCGGTACGCGTACGGGCAGCCGCCCGCGGGTCGCGTCAGGCGCTGAGCGAGGCGATCGCCTTGTTCAGCGTGGCGGACGGACGCATGACGGCCGCGGCCTTGGCCGGGTCGGGCTGGTAGTAGCCGCCGATGTCGACCGGCTTGCCCTGAACGGCGACCAGCTCGTCGACGATCGTCTGCTCCTGCTCGGCCAGCGTCTTGGCCAGCGCCGCGAACGCCTCGGCGAGCTGCGCGTCCTCGGTCTGCTTGGCCAGCTCCTGCGCCCAGTACAGGGCGAGGTAGAAGTGGCTGCCGCGGTTGTCGATGCCGCCGAGCTTGCGGCTGGGCGACTTGTTCTCCGCGAGGAAGGTGCCGGTCGCGCGGTCGAGGGTGTCGGCGAGCACCTGGGCGCGCGCGTTGCCCGTCTTCTGCGCGAGGTGCTCGAAGCTCACCGCGAGCGCGAGGAACTCACCCAGGCTGTCCCAGCGCAGGTAGTCCTCCTTGACCAGCTGCTGGACGTGCTTGGGAGCGGAGCCGCCGGCGCCGGTCTCGAACAGGCCGCCGCCGTTGATGAGCGGCACCACCGAGAGCATCTTGGCGCTCGTGCCGAGCTCCAGGATCGGGAACAGGTCGGTGAGGTAGTCACGCAGTACGTTGCCGGTGACGGAGATCGTGTCCTCGCCGCGGCGGATGCGCTCCACGGAGAACTTGGTCGCCTCGAACGGGGACATGATCTCGATCTGCAGGCCCTCCGTGTCGTGCTCCGGGAGGTACTGCTTGACCTTGGCGATGAGGTTCGCGTCGTGCGCGCGGCCCTCGTCCAGCCAGAACACGGCCGGGGTGCCGGTCGCGCGGGCGCGGGTGACGGCCAGCTTGACCCAGTCCTGGATCGGCACGTCCTTGGTCTGGCACATGCGGAAGATGTCGCCGGCGCTGACCGTCTGCTCCAGCACGGCGTCGCCGTTGCCGTCGACGACCCGCACGGTGCCCGTGGCGGGCACCTCGAAGGTCTTGTCGTGGCTGCCGTACTCCTCGGCCTTCTGCGCCATCAGGCCGACGTTCGGCACCGAGCCCATGGTCGACGGGTCGTACGCGCCGTTGGCCTTGCAGTCGTCGATGACGGCCTGGTAGATGCCGGCGTACGAGCTGTCCGGGATGACCGCCAGGGTGTCCTGCTCCTGGTCGTCCTTGTTCCACATGTGGCCCGAGGTGCGGATCATGGCCGGCATGGAGGCGTCGACGATGACGTCGCTCGGGACGTGCAGGTTGGTGATGCCGCGGTGCGAGTCGACCATCGCCAGGTCCGGGCCCTCGGCGAGCTCGGCGTCGAAGGACGCCTTGATCTCCTCGCCCTGGGGCAGCGACTCCAGGCCCTTCCAGATGCCGCCGAGGCCGTCGTTCGGCGTCAGGCCCGCGGTGGCGAGCACGTCACCGTACTTCGCGAAGGTCTTCGGGAAGAAGGCACGCACGACGTGACCGAAGATGATCGGGTCGGAGACCTTCATCATCGTGGCCTTGAGGTGCACCGAGAACAGCACGCCCTCGGCCTTGGCGCGGGCGACCTGCTCCTTGAGGAACTCGCGCAGCGCGCCGACGCGCATGACGGAGGCGTCCACGACCTCGCCCGCCAGCACCGGCACCGACTCGCGCAGCACGGTGGTGGAGCCGTCGTCACCGACCAGCTCGATGCGCAGCGCGCCGTCCTCGGCGATGACGACGGACTTCTCGGTGGAGCGGAAGTCGTCGCCGGTCATGTGCGCGACGTTCGTCTTGGAGTCGGCGGACCAGGCGCCCATGCGGTGCGGGTTGGCCTTGGCGTAGTTCTTGACCGACGCGGGGGCGCGGCGGTCGGAGTTGCCCTCGCGCAGGACCGGGTTGACGGCGCTGCCCTTGACCTTGTCGTACCGGGCGCGGATGTCGCGCTCCTCGTCGGTCTTCGGGTCGTCCGGGTAGTCCGGCAGCGCGTAGCCCTGCTGCTGCAGCTCGGCGACCGCGGCCTTGAGCTGCGGGATCGAGGCCGAGATGTTCGGCAGCTTGATGATGTTCGCCTCGGGCGTCTTGGCCAGCTCGCCGAGCTCGGCCAGCGCGTCCTCGATGCGCTGGTCCTCCCGAAGACGCTCGGGGAAGCTGGCGATGATCCGGCCCGCCAGCGAGATGTCACGGCTCTCCACGGCGACACCCGCGGTCGAGGCGTAGGCCTCGATCACCGGCAGGAACGAATACGTCGCCAGGGCCGGGGCCTCGTCGGTGTGCGTATAGATGATGGTCGAGTCAGTCACCGGTGCTCCGCTCCACGTCTGCAACATTGCTCGACATCAAGATATCTCGTGAGCGGCCCCCGTTCGACAGGGCCCTGCCGCGCGGTGCCGGAACGGCCGCTTCCGTACGCGCCTCACTCCCCCGACGGCCCCGCCTCCCCCGCCAGCCTGCCGCGCACCCGCTCCACCACGTCGTAGTACCGCGCCTCCGAGCCGTACCGCGTCGGGGTGTAGTACCGCTTGCCGTGCACCTCGTCCGGCGCGTACTGCTGCGCCGCGATGCCGCCCGGGAGGTCGTGCGGGTATTGGTATCCCTTGCCGTGGCCGAGCTTCTTCGCGCCCTGGTAGTGGCTGTCGCGCAGATGCGCCGGCACCGGCCCGGCGAGGCCCGCGCGGACGTCGGCCAGGGCCGCGTCGATCGCCATGTATGCCGCGTTCGACTTGGGCGCGAGGGCCAGCGCGATCGTCGCCTGGCTGAGCGTGATCCGGGCCTCGGGGAAGCCGATCATCGCGACGGCCTGCGCGGCGGCCACCGCCGTCTGCAGCGCGCTCGGGTCGGCCAGCCCGATGTCCTCGCTCGCGGAGATCATCAGCCGCCGGGCGATGAACCGCGGGTCCTCGCCCGCCTCGATCATGCGCGCCAGATAGTGCAGCGCGGCGTCCACGTCAGAGCCGCGGATGGACTTGATCAGCGCGCTGGCCACGTCGTAGTGCTGGTCACCGGCCCGGTCGTACTTCACCGCCGCCCGGTCGACGGACTCCTCCAGGGTCCGGAGCGTGATCTCCTTCTCGCCCTTGGAGATCGCGGACCCGGCACCGGCCTCCAGCGCCGTCAGCGCCCGGCGCGCGTCGCCGCCCGCGATGCGCAGCAGATGTGCCTCGGTGTCCTCGGGCAGCGTCACCGCGCCCGCCAGCCCGCGCGCGTCGGTCAGCGCACGCTTCAGCAGCCCGCGCAGGTCGTCGTCGGTGAGCGGCTCCAGCGTCAGCAGCAGCGAGCGGGAGAGCAGCGGGGAGATCACGGAGAAGTACGGATTCTCCGTCGTCGCCGCGATGAGCGTCACCCAGCGGTTCTCCACCGCCGGGAGCAGGGAGTCCTGCTGGGCCTTGCTGAAGCGGTGGATCTCGTCCAGGAAGAGGACGGTCTCTTTTCCGTATCCCCCGGAGGCGCGGCGGGCGCCGTCGATGACGGCCCGCACCTCCTTCACGCCCGCGGTGATCGCGGAGAGCTCCACGAAGCGCTTGTTGGTCGCCTGGCTGACGACGTACGCGAGGGTGGTCTTGCCGATGCCGGGCGGACCCCACAGGAACACCGAGGAGGGGCCGGCCGGGCCGCCCTCCCCCTCGCCCACCAGCCGCCGCAGCGGCGACCCGGGCTTGAGCAGATGCTGCTGGCCGACCACCTCGTCCAGGGTGCGCGGACGCATCCGTACGGCGAGCGGGGACCCCGCGGGGTCCTTCTCCTGGCGGTCTTCGGCAGCGGCGGTGAACAGGTCGGGCTCCACGCTCCCGAGACTATGTCACCCCACTGACAACGCGGCTGCCGCCCAGAGCTGCCGCCTAGAGCAGCGTGCTCCAGTACTGCGTCCACCACTTGGTGAGGATGAGCAGCGCGATCACTCCGTACCAGAGCACCGGCACGACCCAGTGGAACTCCAGGACGGCGTTCCGCAGGCCGGCGGGCGCCGGGATGATGCGGTGCTTGATGTTGTGGACGGTGGTGTACCAGAACATCAGGATCGTGACGAGCCAGGTGAGCGTGCACCACAGGCACAGCGAGTTGATGACGTACAGCGACTGGCTCATCAGCCACATGCAGAAGACCGTGCCGAGCAGCGTGCCGATGTTCAGGCCGATCCAGTACCAGGCCTTGAAGCGGGCTCCCGCGAGGACGGCCATGCCGACGGCGATGACGACGCCGAAGCCGACGAGGCCGGCCATCGGGTTCGGGAAGCCGAAGACCCCGGCCTGCGCGCTCTTCATGATGTTGCCGCAGGAGATGATCGGGTTGATGCTGCAGGCCGGCTTGAAACTCGGGTCCTCGAGCAGCTTGAACTTGTCGAGGGTGATGACCCAGGCCGCGAGCAGGCCGAGCGCGCCGGTGATCACCAGGAGCAGGGCGAAGGGGCGACCCGCCCCGATGGCGCCGTCGCCGTCCGTACGGCCATGGTCGGTGGTGGACACGTCATCAAGCGTAGTCGTCGTCATATGCCGTTCCGTCGGTCCCTTGGTGAATCCGCCCGTTGGAGCCTCACATTGTGCCCCAACAGGCGCGCCGGGCACCGTCGGAAGGACATAAAGCCACCCGCACGCGAACAGTGCTTTTGTACGACGAAGGGCCCGGCATCTCGTGCCAGGCCCTCCTCGCATCCGGCACATCAGCCATCAATTGAGGAACCCACATGGCGAGCAACCAGCTCCGCGAGAGCGGCGGCGGTTTAGCCGCAAAGGGGGGCACTCAGCCCAGCTTGCGCTGAACCTCCTGCACCACCGCGTCCAGCGCGACCGGCGACTGCTCGCCGCTCTCCAGGTCCTTGAGCTGGACCACGCCCTCGGCCAGGTCCCGCTCGCCGGCCACGATCGCGAGCCGCGCGCCGGAGCGGTTCGCGGACTTCATGGCGTTCTTCAGACCCTTGCCGCCGTACGCGAAGTCGGTGGCGAGACCGGCCCGGCGCAGCTCGGTGACCGTACCGAAGAGCACCCGGCGGGCCTCCTCGCCCAGCGGCACCGCGAAGACGGCCGTGCTGGCGGGGATTTCCAGCTCGACGCCCTCGGCCTCCAGCGCCAGGACCGTGCGGTCCACGCCGAGCGCCCAGCCGACGGACGGCAGCGCCGGGCCACCGATCATCTCGGACAGGCCGTCGTACCGGCCGCCGCCGCCCACAGCCGACTGCGAGCCCAGCCCGTCGTGGACGAACTCGAAGGTGGTACGGGTGTAGTAGTCCAGGCCGCGCACCAGCTTGGGGTCGTCCTCGTACGCCACGCCCGCCGCGGTCAGCAGCCCGCGCACCTGCTCGTGGTACGCCTTGCAGTTCTCGCAGAGGTGGTCGCGCAGCAGCGGCGCGCCGGCCAGCTGCTTCTGCACGTCCGCGCGCTTGTCGTCGAGGACCCGCAGCGGGTTGATCTCGATCCGGCGGCGGGTGTCCTCGTCCAGGTCCAGGGCGCGCAGGAAGTCCTGCAGCGCGGCCCGGTAGGCGGGGCGGCACTCCTGGTCGCCGAGGCTGTTGAGCAGGATGCGGAAGTTCCGCAGGCCCAGCGAGCGGTACGCGTCGTGGGCCAGGATGATCAGCTCGGCGTCCAGCGCCGGGTCCTCCGCGCCGATGGCCTCCGCGCCGACCTGCGAGAAGTGGCGGTAGCGGCCCTTCTGCGGGCGCTCGTAGCGGTAGTACGAGCCGGAGTACCAGAGCTTGACCGGGAGGTTGCCCGCCTTGTGGAGGTTGGCCTCCAGCGCGGCGCGCAGCACGGAGGCGGTGCCCTCGGGGCGCAGCGCGAGCTTGTCGCCGCCCTTGGTCTCGAAGGCGTACATCTCCTTGGTGACGATGTCGGTGGACTCGCCGACGCCGCGCGCGAACAGCTCGACGTTCTCGAAGCCGGGCGTCTCGATGTAGCCGTAGCCGGAGCGCTTGAGGGGTCCGGAGATCGCGTCACGGACCGCCAGGTAGGTCGCGGACTGCGGCGGGATCAGGTCGTAGGTGCCCTTGGGGGCCTTGAAGGTGCTCACGGAAGCTTTCGTCACATTCCTCGTCGCGGAGCCGGGCTCTGGGGGCCCGTTCCGAGGCCGGCGGCCACCTCCCGAAGGAAGGGGTTGGTGGCGCGTTCCTGGCCGATGGTGGTCTGGGGGCCGTGTCCTGACAGCACCACGGTCGAGTCGTCCAGCGGGAGGCATACGCGCTCCAGCGACCGGAGGATCTCGGCGTGGTCGCCGCCGGGCAGGTCGGTGCGTCCGATGGAGCCGGCGAAGAGCAGGTCGCCCGAGAAGAAGACCGGCGGAATGTCGGCCTGCTCGGGCATCCTGAAGGTCACCGACCCCTTGGTATGGCCCGGGGCGTGCGCGACGGAGAATTCCAGTCCGGCCAGTTCCAGCGTGCCACCGTCCGCCAGCTCCTTGACGTCGTCCGGCTCCCCCACGGTCAGCTCGCCCATGAGCTGCTGTCCGATGGAGCGGCCCAGCGCCTTCTCCGGGTCGCTCATCATGTAGCGGTCCTCGGGGTGGATCCAGGCGGGGACGTCGTGCGCGCCGCAGACCGGCACCACCGAGGCGACGTGGTCGATGTGGCCGTGGGTGAGGACGACGGCGACGGGCTTGAGGCGGTGCTTCTTCACCGCTTCCGCGACGCCGTCGGCGGCCTGGTGGCCGGGGTCGATGATCACGCACTCCTCACCGGCGGCGGGGGCGACCAAGTAGCAATTGGTGCCCCAGGCCCCGGCGGGGAATCCGGCAATCAGCACGTTCGTCCTCATCAATCGTCCGGCGGACAGATCCTGGCAGGCCCTGGATGCGGCCCTGGCGGATCTCACAGAAACATGCTGCAAGATCTCTGCTGTTCAGAGCCTACCGGCGGGACTCCCGCCGGAGCGAACCCGTATACGGTACGGGCCACGGCAGATCATGCGGACCAAGGAGACGGCCTGGTGGTCAAGGGGGATCAGCGGCGCAAGCAGCTCGCGCGCCAGAAGTACGAGCGTCAGCTCCAGCGGCGGACGGCCGCGCAGCGGAAGGCCAGGCGCCGCACCGTGATCATCGCGTCGGTGCTCGCGGTGGTGCTCGCCGCGGGCGCGACCGTGTACGCGACGGCGGGGCTGGTCGGCGGCGACAACAAGAACGCGGCGGCGGCCGAGCAGCGGACCGAGGACCCGTGCGGCACGCCCGCCAAGGGCGAGCCGTCGAAGAAGCGGTGGAAGAAGGAGCCGAAGCTGACGGTGGACACCGCCGCTTCGTACACCGCGAAGCTCTCCACCACCTGCGGCGACCTCGCGCTGAAGCTGGACGCGAAGAAGGCCCCGCACACGGTCAACTCGTTCAATTTCCTGGCGGCACAGGGCTATTTCGACCACAGCAAGTGCCACCGCCTGGTCGACGACGGCCTCCACGTCCTGCAGTGCGGCGACCCGACCGGTACCGGCCAGGGCACCCCCGGCTACACCATTCCGGACGAGAACCTCAAGGACCCGCGGCTCAAGGGCGGCGTCTACCCGGCGGGCACGGTCGCGATGGCCAACCGCTACGACGGGCAGGACAAGAAGACCCGGAACACCGGCGGCAGCCAGTTCTTCCTGGTCTTCCAGGACAGTCAGTTGCCGCCCAACTACACGCCGTTCGGCACGATCACGCAGGGCATGGACGTCCTGAAGAAGATCGCGAAGGCGGGCTTCACGACCGATCCGCAGACGCAGAACACGGCGCCCAACGCCACCGTCGTCATCGACCGCGCCCGCGTCACCGAGTCCTGAGAGCCGGTGCCCGACGTGTCCCGGCCGTCCGTGCCGGGACCACGGAATTTCGGTCGTGCGGGATGCGGACAGCCGGGCCGCCGGTCGCCTAGATTGGCGTTGGGTAGGGTGCCTGCTCCGACGGCTGCCACCCTCGCCCGCAAGAACAGTCCGTCGGACCGGCCGGGGCGCGGTCCCGCCGGACAGAAACTGTGGACGATGCCCGGGGCCCCGGTGTCCCGCCGGCATCATGTGGAGGAGGCGCTGTGAGCAGCGACCCATGGGGCCGCGTCGATGAGACGGGGACCGTGTACGTGCGTACCGCCGACGGCGAGCAGGTCGTCGGATCGTGGCAGGCGGGATCGCCCGACGAGGCCCTCGCCTACTTCGAGCGCAAGTATGAGGGCCTGGTCGTCGAGATCGGCCTCCTCGAGCGGCGGGTCAGGACCACCGACCTGTCGGCCAAGGACGCCATGACCGCGATCGACCACCTGCGGCAGCAGGTCGACGAGCACCACGCGGTGGGCGACCTCGACGCCCTGCGGAAGCGTCTGGACGCGCTCGTCCGGACGGTCGAGGCCCGCCGCGAGGAGCGCAAGGCGGCCAAGGCCCGGCAGGCCGACGAGGCCAGGACGGCCAAGGAGAAGCTGGTCGTCGAGGCCGAGGAGCTGGCGGCGAGCGAGCAGTGGCGGGCGGCCGGCGAGCGGCTGCGTGCCCTGGTCGACACGTGGAAGGGGCTGCCGCGGCTGGACCGCAAGTCCGACGACGAGCTGTGGCACCGCTTCTCGCACGCCCGCTCCGCCTTCTCCAAGCGGCGCAAGGCGCACTTCGCGTCGCTGGACGCGCAGCGCGAGCAGGCCAGGCAGGTCAAGGAGAAGCTGGTCGCGGACGCCGAGGCGCTCTCGGGCTCGACGGACTGGGGCCCGACGGCCGCCCGGTACCGCGAGCTGATGCAGGAGTGGAAGGCCGCGGGCCGCGCGCAGCGCGAGCACGAGGACGACCTGTGGAACCGCTTCCGCGGCGCCCAGGACGTCTTCTTCCAGGCCCGCAGCGAGGTCTTCGCGGAGCGGGACGCCGAGCAGCGGGAGAACCTCACCCGCAAGGAGGAGCTGGTCGTCGAGGCCGAGAAGCTGCTCCCCGTCTCGGACCTCAAGGCCGCGCGCGCCGCGTTCCGTTCGATCAACGAGCGGTGGGAGGCCATCGGCCACGTGCCGCGGGACGCCCGCCCGAAGATCGAGGGCCGGATGCACGCCGTCGAGCGCGCCATCCAGGAGGCCGAGGAAGCCGAGTGGCGGCGGACCAACCCCGAGGCGCGGGCGCGTGCCGCGGGGCTGTCCGGCCAGCTCCAGGACGCCGTCGACAAGCTCCAGAAGCAGATCGACACGGCCCGTGCCGCCGGCAACGACGCCAAGGCCGACAAGCTCGCCCGCGAGCTGGAGGGCCGCCAGGCCCTGCTGGACCAGGCCCAGAAGGGCCTCCAGGAGTTCGGCGGCTGAGCGAGCGCCCCGCACGCGAGGAGGGCCCCGGTACCGCGGTACCGGGGCCCTCCTCGCGTGCTACGGCGGCTAGTTGGGCCGACGCGCAGACGTCACGCGGTACACGTCGTACACGCCCTCCACGCCCCGTACCGCCTTCAGGACGTGCCCCAGGTGCTTGGGGTCGCCCATCTCGAAGGTGAAGCGGGAGGTGGCCACCCGGTCGCGGGAGGTCTGGACGGCCGCGGACAGGATGTTGACGTGCTGGTCGGACAGGACCCGTGTGACGTCCGAGAGCAGGCGGGAGCGGTCCAGCGCCTCGACCTGGATGGCGACCAGGAAGACCGAGGACTGGGTGGGCGCCCACTCGACCTCCAGGATCCGCTCCGGCTGCTTGGACAGCGAGTCGACGTTGACGCAGTCCGCGCGGTGCACCGAGACGCCGGAGCCGCGGGTCACGAAGCCGATGATCGGGTCGCCCGGCACCGGCGTACAGCAGCGCGCGAGCTTGACCCAGACGTCCTCGACGCCCTTGACGACCACGCCCGGGTCCGCGCTGGAGCGCCGCTTGGAGCGGCGGATCGGCGTGGACTCGGCGATGTCCTCGGTGGCCTCGTCCTGGCCGCCGAGCGCCTGCACCAGCTTCTGCACGACGGACTGCGCGGTGACGTGGCCCTCGCCGATCGCCGCGTACAGCGACGAGATGTCCGGATACCGCATCTCGTGCGCGAGCGTCACCAGCGAGTCGCCGGTCAGGATGCGCTGGATCGGCAGGTTCTGCTTGCGCATGGCCCGCGCGATGGCGTCCTTGCCCTGCTCGATCGCCTCGTCGCGGCGCTCCTTGGAGAACCACGCGCGGATCTTGTTGCGGGCCCGCGGGGACTTGACGAAGCCCAGCCAGTCGCGAGACGGCCCCGCGCCCGGCGCCTTGGAGGTGAAGACCTCCACCAGGTCGCCGTTGTCGAGGGTCGATTCGAGCGGTACGAGGCGGCCGTTGACGCGCGCGCCTATCGTGCGGTGGCCGACCTCGGTGTGCACCGCGTACGCGAAGTCCACGGGCGTCGCACCGGCCGGCAGCGCTATGACGTCGCCCTTGGGCGTGAAGACGAAGACCTCGTTGCGCGAGAGGTCGAAGCGCAGCGACTCCAGGAACTCGCCCGGGTCCTCCGTCTCCTTCTGCCAGTCCAGCAGCTGCCGCAGCCACGCCATGTCGTTGACCGCGTCGTCCTTGCCGGCCTTGCCCCTGGGCACGTCGGTGCGGATCTTGGAGGCGCCGGCCACGGCCTCCTGCTTGTACTTCCAGTGCGCCGCGATGCCGTACTCGGCGCGGCGGTGCATGTCGAAGGTGCGGATCTGCAGCTCGACCGGCTTGCCGTTGGGCCCGATGACCGTCGTGTGCAGCGACTGGTACATGTTGAACTTGGGCATCGCGATGTAGTCCTTGAACCGGCCGGGGACCGGATTCCATCGCGCGTGCACGGTGCCGAGGGCGGCGTAACAGTCCCTGACCGTGTCGACGAGGACACGGATACCCACCAGGTCGTAGATCTCCGCGAAGTCGCGCCCGCGGACGATCATCTTCTGGTAGACGCTGTAGTAGTGCTTGGGCCGCCCGGTGACGGTGGCCTTGATCCGCGCGGAGCGCAGGTCGGCCTGGACCTCGTCGGTCACTATCGCGAGGTATTCGTCCCGCTTGGGCGCCCGCTCGGCGACCAGCCGGACGATCTCGTCGTACATCTTGGGGTAGAGGATCGCGAAGGCGAGGTCCTCCAGCTCCCACTTGATGGTGTTCATGCCCAGCCGGTGCGCCAGCGGGGCGTAGATCTCCAGCGTCTCGCGGGCCTTCTTCTCCTGCTTCTCCCGCTTGAGGTAACGCATCGTGCGCATGTTGTGCAGCCGGTCGGCGAGCTTGATCACCAGGACCCGCGGGTCCTTGGCCATCGCCACGACCATCTTGCGCACCGTCTCGGCCTGCGCGGCCTCGCCGAACTTGACCTTGTCCAGCTTGGTGACGCCGTCGACCAGCAGCGCGACCTGGTCGCCGAAGTCCCGGCGGAGGGTGTCGAGGCCGTACTCGGTGTCCTCGACGGTGTCGTGCAGCAGGCCCGCCATCAGCGTCGCCGGGTCCATGCCCAGCTCGGCCAGGATCGTGGTCACCGCGAGCGGGTGCGTGATGTACGGGTCGCCGCTCTTGCGCTTCTGGCCGCGGTGCCAGCGCTCGGCGACCTGGTAGGCCCGCTCGACCTGGCGCAGCGTGGCCGCCTCGATCTTGGGGTCGTTGCCGCGCACGATGCGCAGCAGCGGCTCCAGTACCGGGTTGTACGGGCTCTGCCGCTGCACGCCGAGGCGGGCCAGGCGGGCGCGGACGCGGTTGGAGGAGCCGGAGCGGCCGCCGGGCTGGCCGGTGTGGCCGGGCGGCAGCGGCTTGGGCGCCGACGGCGGCGGGGTGGGCCGGGGCGCCGTGGCGGCAGGCCCGGAAACCGCCGGGACGGGCCCCGCCGGCGCTTCCTTCCCGCCGTTCTTCGGCGCGTCCGCGGCGCCGTCCGCGGGACGGTCGTCCGGGCGCGCGGCGGGGCTGCCCCCCGGCGTACGGGGGGAGAGCGGCTGGGCCTCGTCTGGCAAGAGCAACTCCTCGCTGGGACCTTTCCCACCGGTGAACGGGCGGAAAAGAGCGGTGCCGGACCACCGGTCCACTGAGTGGCCGGGCTGCCATGGTATCCATGCCGGCTGCCCCGGCTCATTCGCGGGCCGATGCTCCTGTGGTCACAGCAAAAGGGCATCCGCATTTATGCCGGATGCCCTTTTGCTTGCACTTTGCTCGGTTTTCGAGCGGTGGTCGCGGTACCGAATGGCGTACCCTACGCCGCTCGGCCGCGGCCTCAGACCGTGATCAGCGCCTCCAGCGGCGCCCCGTCGAGCCCCGCCGCCAGCTTCTCCCTGCCGTCCAGGAAGCCCAGCTCCAGCAGGACCGCCACGCCCGCGACCTCGGCGCCGGAGCGGCGGATCAGGGTCAGCGAGGCGTCGGCCGTACCGCCCGTGGCCAGCACGTCGTCGATCACCAGCACCCGGTCCCCCGGGGCCAGCGCGTCGGCCTGGATCTCGATCGTGGCGTGGCCGTACTCCAGCGCGTAGCTCTGGCCGAGCGTTGCGCCGGGCAGCTTGCCGGCCTTGCGCACGGGCACGAAGCCGACGCCCGCCCGCACGGCCACCGGGGCCGCGAGGATGAACCCGCGGGCCTCCAGCGCCACGATCTTCGTCGCGCCGAGCGTGGTGCAGATCCCGGCCAGCGCGTCCGTCAGCTTCCCGAACGCCTCGGCGTCGGCCAGCAGCGGGGTGATGTCCTTGAAGACGACCCCCGCCTGCGGGTAGTCCGGCACGTCCGCGATCTTGCCGAGCAGCAGCTCACGCAGCTCCGCGGGGGCGCTCATCGGCGCTTGCCCGACGGACGGCCGCGGCCGCGAGTGCGGGACGCGGGCTGGCTGCGCGGGCCGGCCGCCGAGCTGCCGGCCGCCGCCGGAGCGCCGTCCTGCGGCTCCTCGCCGGACTCCGCCGCGCCCTCGGCCGGCTCCTCGCGGGAGTCGCCCTTGGCGGCGGCCGCCGCACGCTTGGCGCGGACCCGGCGGGCCAGCGCCTTCATCTGCGGCTCGCGCTCCTTGAGGTCGGCGACCAGCGGGGTGGCGATGAAGATCGAGCTGTACGCACCGGCCGCGAGGCCCACGAACAGGGCGAGCGAGATGTCGTTCAGCATGCCCGCGCCGAGGAAGCCGCCGCCCACGAAGAGCAGGCCCGCCACCGGCAGCAGCGCCACGACCGTGGTGTTGATCGACCGCACCAGCGTGGAGTTGATCGACCGGTTGGCGATCTCGCCGTAGGTGTAGCGCGTCTGCTTCGTGATGCCCCGGGACGCTTCCTTGAGGCTGTCGAAGACCACGACCGTGTCGTACAGCGAGTAACCGAGGATGGTCAGCAGGCCGATGACCGTGCCGGGCGTGACCTCGAAGCCGACCAGCGCGTACACACCCACCGTGATCGTGAGGTCGTGGATCAGCGCGATCAGGGCCGCCAGCGCCATCCGCCACTCGAAGGCGATGGCGAGGTAGAGCACCACGAGGACCATGAAGATCCCCAGGCCCAGCCACGCCTTGTTCGCGATCTCCTCGCCCCAGCTGGGGCCGACCAGCTGGGTGTTGACGTCCTTGACCGGGACGTTCAGGTCCTTGGCCAGCTTCTCCTGGACCGGCACGGCCTCCTTGGTGTCCAGCTCACTGATCTGGATGCGGAGGCCGCCGTTGCCGAGCTTCTGGACCGTGGCCGGGTTGCCGCCGGACGCGGACTCGGCTTCGTGCTGGGCCTGGCTCGCCGAGACGGTGGTCTTCGGAGTGGTGAAGACCGCACCGCCGGAGAACTCGATGCCCATGTTCAGACCGCGGACCCCGAGGCCCACGATCGCCGTGATGGTGATCAGGATCGAGACGGCGTACCAGATCTTGCGCTTGCCGATGAAGTCGTAGCCGACCTCGCCGCGGTACAGCCGGGCGCCGATGTTGCCGAGCTTGGACATCTCACGCCTCCTTCGTCTCGATGGGGGCGGAGGTGCGCCGGCCGCGGCGCAGCGGCGGCTTCGCGCCGAGACGCGTGGGGTCCAGACCCGACCAGGGATGGCCCGAGTAGAAGAACTTCCGCTTGGCCAGCAGCGTCATCAGCGGCTTGGTGAAGAAGAAGACCACCACGACGTCCAGCAGGGTCGTGAGGCCGAGCGTGAACGCGAAGCCCTGGACCTTGCCGACGGTGACGATGAAGAGCACGGCCGCGGCCAGGAACGACACGAAGTCGGAGACCAGGATCGTGCGCCGGGCGCGCGGCCAGGCCCGCTCCACGGAGGGCCGCAGCGTACGACCCTCGCGGATCTCGTCACGGATGCGTTCGAAGTACACGATGAACGAGTCCGCCGTGATGCCGATCGCGACGATCGCACCGCAGACGGCCGGGAGGTTCAGCGCGAACCCGATGGCCGGGCCCAGCAAGGTCATGATCGTGTACGTCAGGACCGCCGAGACCACGAGGCTCGCCAGCGCGACCAGGGACAGGCCGCGGTAGTAGGCGATCAGGTAGATGATGACCAGCGCGAGGCCGATGGCGCCGGCGATCAGGCCCGCGTTCAGCTGCTCGCCGCCCAGGGCCGCGGTGACGGTGGTCTCGTCCGCGATCTTGAAGGAGAGCGGCAGCGCACCGTAGGACAGCATGTTCGCCAGGTCCTCGGCGGACTGCTGGGTGAAGCCGCCGGTGATCTGGGCGTTGCCGCCCGCGATCGCGCTGCTCACCTGCGGGGCCGAGACGACCTCGCCGTCCAGGGTGATGGCGAACTGGTTCTGCGGCGGGGTCTTGGTGGCGATGTCACCGGTCACGTCGGCGAACTTCTTGCCGCCGGCGGAGGTGAAGTTCATCTGGACGAGCCAGCCCTGGCCGCCCTGCTGGTCGAAGCTGGCCTTGGCGTCGTCCACGTCCGTGCCCTCGACCTTGACCGGCCCGAGCGCGTACTTCGTCTTGCCGTCGTCCTCGCAGGCCACGATCGAGTCGCTGGGCTTGGCTCGGGCGGCCTGCTCGGCCGCGGCGGAACGGCTCTCCTTGGTCGAGCAGTTCAGCGCCGCGAGCTTCTTCTGCAGCGCGGCGGGGATGTTGGCGCCCGTGGGCGGCTGCTGGACCGGGGGCGCGCTGGGGGAACCGGTGGGCTTGGCGGAGCCCGAGGGGGCGTCGTCCTTCTTGAGCGCGTCGCCGACGGCGCGGCCCTGCGGGGCGGGCTTGCCGGAGGGGGTGGCCGACGCGCTGCCGGCGCCGCCCTGCTTCTCCTTCTCGCCGCCGCCGGCCTTCGGGCTCTCGGAGGCGCCCGGCGTGGGCGCCTTCGCGCCGGCCGCCGCGGTCAGCACCGTACGGAAGCCGAGCTGGGCGGTGGTACCGACCTGCTGGCGGGCCTGCCTCGCGTCCGTCCCCTTGGGGATGTTCACGATGATGTGGTTGGTGCCCTGCGTCTGGACCTCGGCCTCGGAGACGCCGAGACCGTTGACACGGCGCTCGATGATGCCCGCGGCGGTCTTCATGTTGGTCTCGTTGATCGCGTTGGGCTTGCCCGGCTGGTTCTGTGCCGCCAGCGTGAAGCTCGTACCGCCCGCGAGGTCGATGCCCAGTCGCGGCGTCATGGTGCCGGAGTAGAACATCCCCCCGACCAGCGCCGCGATGACGACCACGATCAGGATCAGGGCGCGCCCCGGCCTGCTCTGGGCCGCCGGCGACCTTCGGCCCTTGTTCGGTGCTGCCACCTTCTCGTATCTCCCTGTCCAACCGCCCGCGTCAGGTCAGTGCCGGACGGCCACGAAGTCTTGTGGGGACGTGCCCCCGCCGGAGCCTAGACGGTCCCGGAACCGCGAGCACCGCTCCCGGTGCACCGCGGTTCCGTGAAAGTGCGCGCCTACTTCGCGTCGGCGCCGCCGTCCTTCTTGGCGTCCTTCGCCTCGGCGGCCTCGGCGTCGGCGTCCTCGGCCGGGGTCTCGTCGGCCTTCGGCTCCTCGGCCTTCGGCTCGGCGGCCTTCTCGGCGGGGGTCTCCTTGCCCAGGTCGATCTTCTCGGCGACGTCACCCTTGCCGGTGGTGTCGTCGTCGCCGTCGTTGACGGCCGAGGCGCCGGTCAGGGAGGACAGGTCGTCCGGGACGACGGAGCCCTGCTCGGCGCCGTCGATGATGCGGTTGTACTCGTCGTCGGGCAGCACGGCGCCGATGGCGTTCTTCGCGAAGAGGGCGTGGACGCCCGGCGCCACCTCGAGGAGGACCGCGTCGTCGTGGATCTCCTTGACGGTGGCGTACATGCCTCCGATCGTGCGGACGCCGGTGCCGGGCTGCATTTCGTTCCGCATCTGGGCGGCCGCCTGCTGCTTCTTCTTGGCAGAGCGGGTCATCAGGAACATGGCCCCGATGAGCACGATGAACGGGAGGAGAGTCACGATATTCACGGGACGGAATTTCCTTCGCACGACCGCGGAGCCGCGGCCTGGTATACGGGGGTTGGATGCCGGACCGTACGGACGGCATCGGCGGAGTCTAAGCGAGTCCGCACCAGTGGAACAACGCCCAGGATGGCACCGCAGTTCCTGACCCGGCGAGTCCCCGCGCCGTCACGTCCCGAACAGCCCCTGCTGTCCGTTTCCGCCCGTCATCTGCTGCGGCGGCACCAGCCCCATGTGCGTCCATGCGGCGGGCGTGGCGATGCGGCCGCGGGGCGTACGCGCGAGCAGCCCCTCGCGCACGAGGAACGGCTCGGCGACCTCCTCGACCGTCTCACGCTCCTCTCCCACGGCCACCGCCAGGGTCGACAGGCCCACCGGACCGCCGCTGAACAGCTTGAGCAGCGCCGTGAGCACCGCGCGGTCCAGCCGGTCCAGGCCGCGCCCGTCGACCTCGTACACGTCCAGCGCCTGCTCCGCGATCTCGCGCGTGATCAGGCCGTCCGCCTTGACCTGGGCGTAGTCCCGTACGCGGCGCAGCAGGCGGTTGGCGATACGGGGCGTACCGCGCGACCGCCCGGCGATCTCGGCGGCGCCCTCCGCCTCTATGTCGACATCCAGCAGCCCTGCCGAGCGGTGGATGACCCGCTCCAGCTCATTCGGGGCGTAGAACTCCATGTGCCCGGTGAATCCGAACCGGTCGCGCAGCGGCGGCGGCAGCAGACCGGCCCGCGTCGTGGCCCCGACCAGCGTGAAAGGCGGAAGTTCGAGCGGAATGGCGGTGGCCCCCGGCCCCTTCCCCACAATCACGTCGACCCGGAAATCCTCCATCGCCATATAGAGCATTTCTTCAGCGGGCCTCGACATCCGGTGGATTTCGTCGAGGAAGAGCACCTCGCCCTCCTGGAGCGAGGAGAGGATGGCGGCCAGATCGCCGGCGTGCTGAATGGCGGGGCCGGAGGTGATGCGGATCGGGGCGCCCATCTCGGCCGCGATGATCATCGAAAGGGTGGTCTTGCCGAGTCCCGGGGCGCCGGAGAGCAGTACGTGGTCGGCGGTGGCGCCGCGCGCCCGGGCGGCGCGCAGCACCAGGTCCAGCTGCTCGCGCACCCGCTCCTGGCCGACGAACTCTTCCAGGTCCTTCGGGCGCAGCGCGGCCTCGACGGCCGTGTCCTCGCCGTCGGCGTCCGCGCCCACCAGCCGGTCGGCGCCGCCCGGCGGCAGGCCGGGCTCCTGTCCGTCCGCGGTGTCGGTGCTGTCGTCCCAGTTCACTGCGTACTGCCTCGCGTCGTCGGGTGGGTGGAGTGCCGGGTGGCGCGTGCGCCGGTCAGCGGGCCCGGTTCAGGGACTGCAGGGCCGCCTTCAGGAGCTGCGGGACCTGCGGCGTGCCGCCCTCGGCCACGGCCGCTTCGGCCTGCGGGGCGACCGTGCCCACCGCCTCGTCGGCCTCCCGGGTGGCGTAGCCGAGGCCGATCAGCGCGGCGTGCAGCTGGTCGCGCCAGCCGGCCGTGACCGGGCTGCCGACCGCGGGCCCGGCGCTGCCGACCGGCTCGCCGAGCCGGTCCTTCAGCTCCAGCAGCAGCTTCTGCGCGCCCTTCTTGCCGATGCCGGGCACGGCCGTGAGCGCCTTCTCGTCGCCCGTGGCGACCGCGCGGCGCAGCGCGTCCGGGGAGTGCACCGCGAGCATCGCCTGCGCCAGCCGCGGGCCGACGCCGCTCGCCGTCTGCAGCAGCTCGAAGGTCTGCCGCTCGTCGTCGTCCGCGAAGCCGTACAGCGTGAGGCTGTCCTCGCGTACGACGAGGGAGGTGGCGAGCTTCGTCCGCTCGCCCATGCGCAGCCCGGACAGGGTGTTGGGCGTGCACTGGACGGCCATGCCGATGCCGCCCACCTCCACGACGGCGGCGTCGGGAGCCAGGGCCGCGACCGGGCCGGAGACGAAGGCGATCATGACGTGCCCTTCGGGATGCGGGTGGAGCGTACGGGGGCGGGGGTGCGGTCCGGCGCGGAGGCGCGGGGGGTGCCGGCGGGGCGCGCGGCGGGCGGGGCGCGCCGCACCGCGGTCCGAGCCTGGGCCTGGGCCTGCTGGAGGCGGTTGACGGCGGGGGCGCGCCAGATATGACAGATGGCCAGCGCCAGTGCGTCCGCCGCGTCGGCCGGCTTGGGCGGCGCCGACAGCCGCAGCAGCCGGGTCACCATCGCGCCGACCTGCGCCTTGTCGGCGCGGCCCGAGCCGGTGACGGCGGCCTTGACCTCACTGGGGGTGTGCAGCGCGACCGGGAGTCCGCGGCGCGCGGCGCACAGCATGGCGACCGCGCTGGCCTGGGCCGTGCCCATGACCGTACGGACGTTGTGCTGGCTGAACACGCGCTCCACGGCGACGTACTCGGGCCGGTGCTCGTCGAGCCACTCGTCGATGCCGCGCTCGATGAGCACGAGGCGGTGCGCGATGTCCGCGTCGGCCGGGGTGCGGACCACGCCGACCCCCACCATCGTCAGCGGCCGCCCGGCCACCCCCTCGACGACGCCGACGCCGCAGCGCGTCAACCCCGGGTCCACGCCCAGCACCTTCACGGGTGTTCCCCTCCCCTCATGCCGCGCTGTCACCACCCGGCGCCGTACCGTTTCGGCCCTCCACCCCCACCACGGGGGCCGGAGATCCCCTGCTCAGCACAGTATCGGGTGGCACTGACAACGCCGACGGGCCGGCAGGGTGTGTCCCCCTGCCGACCCGTCGTGTCAGCCGTGCCGGCCGTGTACGTACCGGCCGTCCGCCTCAGCCGTCGCCGTGGCGCCTCAGGCGTCGACCTTCGCCATGACCTCGTCCGAGACGTCGAAGTTGGCGAAGACGTTCTGGACGTCGTCGCTGTCCTCCAGCGCGTCGATCAGCTTGAAGATCTTCTTCGCGCCTTCCTCGTCCAGCTCGACCTGCATGGTCGGGACGAAGTTGGTGTCGGCCGAGTCGTAGTCGATGCCGGCCTCCTGGAGCGCGGTGCGGACCGCGACCACGTCGGTGGCCTCGCTGAGCACCTCGAAGGACTCACCGAGGTCGTTGACCTCCTCGGCGCCCGCGTCCAGGACCGCGCCCAGCACGTCGTCCTCGGAGAGCTCGCCCTTGGGGACGATGACGACGCCCTTGCGGTTGAACAGGTACGCCACCGAGCCCGGGTCGGCCATCGAGCCGCCGTTACGGGTCATGGCGACGCGCACGTCCGAGGCGGCACGGTTGCGGTTGTCGGTGAGGCACTCGATGAGCACCGCGACACCGTTCGGGCCGTAACCCTCGTACATGATCGTCTCGTAGTCGGCGCCGCCGGCCTCCAGGCCGCCGCCGCGCTTGACCGCGGAGTCGATGTTCTTGTTCGGGACCGACTGCTTCTTCGCCTTCTGGATGGCGTCGTACAGGGTCGGGTTGCCCTCGATGTCCACGCCGCCCATGCGCGCCGCGACCTCGATGTTCTTGATCAGCTTCGCGAAGAGCTTGCCGCGCTTGGCATCGATCACGGCCTTCTTGTGCTTCGTCGTAGCCCATTTAGAGTGGCCGGACATCCGCCTGTCTCCTTCGCGTAACCAATTTCTGAAAACGAACGCCTAGATCCTACCGGGACCCGCTCACGCGGTGTGACGCACCATGTCCACGAAGAACGCGTGGACGCGATGGTCGCCGGTGAGTTCCGGGTGGAAGGATGTGGCGAGGACGTTACCCTGCCGGACGGCCACCGTGTGGCCGCCGTGCTCGGCCAGTACCTCGACCTCGGCGCCGACCGACTCGACCCAGGGCGCGCGGATGAAGACGCCCTCGACCGGTCCGCCGTCGATCCCGGCGACGTCGACCGCCGCCTCGAAGGACTCGTTCTGCCGCCCGAAGGCGTTACGCCGCACGATCATGTCGACGCCGCCGAAGGTCTCCTGGTCGGCGCGGCCGTCCAGGATCTTCTCCGCGACCATGATCATGCCCGCGCAGGTGCCGTACACCGGCTTGCCCGCACGGATGAACGCGCGCAGCGGCTCCAGCATGCCGAAGATGCCCGCCAGCTTGGACATGGTCGTGGACTCGCCGCCGGGGATGACCAGGCCGTCCAGCTCGTCCAGTTCCTCGGCGCGGCGCACCGGGCGCGCCAGGGCGTCGGCGGACGCGAGCGCCGTGAGGTGCTCGCGTACGTCGCCCTGGAGCGCCAGCACACCGATGGTGGGGGTGGTGCTCGTCATGGAAGTGATCACCAGCCGCGGTTCGCGTACCGCTCCGCCTCGGGGAGGGTGTCGCAGTTGATGCCGACCATGGCCTCGCCGAGGTCGCGGGAGGCGTCCGCGATGATCTTGGGGTCGTCGTAGAAGGTGGTGGCCTTCACGATCGCGGCGGCGCGCTTGGCCGGGTCGCCGGACTTGAAGATGCCGGAGCCGACGAAGACGCCCTCGGCGCCGAGCTGGCGCATGAGCGCGGCGTCGGCGGGGGTGGCGACGCCACCGGCGGAGAAGAGGACGACCGGCAGCTTGCCCAGCTCCGCGACCTCCTTGACCAGCTCGTACGGGGCGCGCAGGTCCTTGGCGGCGGCGAACAGCTCGTTGTTGTCGCAGCCGCGCAGCTTGGCGATCTCGGCCTTGATCTGGCGGAGGTGGCGGACGGCCTCGACGACGTTGCCGGTGCCGGCCTCGCCCTTGGAGCGGATCATGGCCGCGCCCTCGGCGATGCGGCGCAGGGCCTCACCGAGGTTGGTGGCGCCGCAGACGAAGGGGGTGGTGAAGGCCCACTTGTCGGAGTGGTTGACCTCGTCGGCCGGGGTGAGGACCTCGGACTCGTCGATGTAGTCGACGCCGAGGGACTGCAGGACCTGGGCCTCGACGAAGTGGCCGATGCGGGACTTGGCCATGACGGGGATGGAGACGGCGTTGATGATGCCGTCGATCATGTCCGGGTCGGACATCCGTGCCACGCCGCCGTCCTTGCGGATGTCCGCGGGGACGCGCTCCAGGGCCATGACCGCCACGGCACCGGCGTCCTCGGCGATCTTCGCCTCCTCCGGCGTGACGACATCCATGATCACGCCGCCCTTGAGCTGCTCGGCCATGCCGCGCTTGACGCGGGCGGTTCCGGTCTCCGGGGACTGGGGCGTGGTGGGCGTGCTCACGATTGACCTCACTAAGTGCGGGTGGCTGTGCTACTGCACCTAGGGAACCGTTTGTGTACGGGAGATGAAAGGGCCAATTGCAGGGCGGTGGCTCTTGGAGCGGCCCCGGCGGCCCTCCCGACCCGGTGGGCCGCCCCTTGGCCGCCGTACTGGTACGGGGCTCAGGCCGCCGTACTGGTACGAAGCTCAGGCCGCCGTGCGCTCCCCGAGCGCCGCCGGGGCCTCGTCGTCCATCTCGAAGGCCAGCGGGAACGGGGCGTGGCCCGCGAGCCGGAACCAGCGTACGACGCGGTGCCTGCGGACCGCGCGGGCCGCGCGTACGGCGTCGTTGTGGAAGCGGCGGGCCATGGGGACGCGCCGCACGGCCGCGTTCAGCTCCGCGAGCGTCTGCTCGCCGCCGGGGGCCGCGCGTACGGCGTCGACCTGCTCCGCCTCGCCGAAGACCGCGCGCAGCGCCTGGCTGAGCGCGCTCTCGGCGACCTCCCGCTGGTCCTCCTCGGCCTGCCGTGCCTCGTGGGCCGCCTCGTACAGGACGATCGAGGCGGCGGGGTCGAGGACGCCGGACGTGCCGAGCTCCTGCGCCACGGAGGCGCGGCGCAGGAGCTGCGCGTCGAGCGCGGCGCGGGCCGCGTCGATGCGCGCGTGCAGCCGGTCCAGCCGCCCCGCCGTCCAGCTGAGGTACACACCGATGACGACGACCGCCACGAGGATCCAGATGAGAGAGGTCACGGGGCGTCACGTTACCGTGGCCTCACAGGGGTGCTTTCCGAGCCGGCACGCGCCGTGGCCGCGGGGCGCCGTGGCCGACTGCCGCGCCGTCGTGGCCGGTCGCGCAGTTCCCCGCGCCCCTGGACCCGCTAATCGCGGGCCAGGCCCCACCGCGCCCGTAGTCCCACCCGTTCATCCGTATCCACCGACGCCGCCCCGTCGGCGACCGTCTCGTACACGGCGAGGATGTCCGCCCCCACCGTCGACCAGTCGAACCGGCGTACATGGCGGCTGCCGCGTTCGCGTAGTTCGGCGAGGCGGGCGGGGTCGCGGAGAAGCCGAATGGCAGCCGCGGCGAGCGCGGGCGCGTTCTCGTTGGTGAAAAGTTCGCCCGCCTCGCCCTGGTCCAGGACCTGGGCGAAGGCGTCGAGGTCGCTGGCGAGGACGGGCGCCGCAGCGGACATCGCCTCGACCAGGATGATGCCGAAGGACTCGCCGCCCGTGTTGGGGGCGACGTAGAGGTCGACGCTGCGCAGCAGGCGCGCCTTGTCCTCGTCGGTGACCATGCCGAGGAATTCGACGCGGGAGCGGAGCTCCGCGGGAAGACCGGCGACGGCTTCCTTCTCGTCGCCGCGGCCGGCGACGAGGAGGCGCGCGTCGGGGACCTCGGCGAGGATCGCGGGCAGGGCCTTCATCAGGACGGGCAGGCCCTTGCGGGGCTCGTCGATGCGGCCTATGAAGCCGATCGTGCGGCCCTGCCACTCCTTCTTGGGCTCGGCGCGGGCGAAGAAGTCCACGTCGACGCCGTTGGGGATCACCACGGCATCCCCGCCCAGGTGCTCCACCAGCGTCCGGCGGGCGTACTCGCTCACCGCGATCCGCGCGCTGATCTTCTCCAGCGCCGGCTGCAGGATCGGGTACGCGGCGATCATGGCGCGGGAGCGCGGGTTGGAGGTGTGGAAGGTCGCCACGATGGGGCCCTGGGCCGCCCAGCAGGCCAGCAGGCCGAGGGACGGGGAGGCCGGCTCGTGGATGTGGATGACCTCGAACGCGCCGTCGTGCAGCCAGCGGCGTACCCGGGCGGCGGAGAGGAAGCCGAAGTTGAGCCGGGCGACCGAACCGTTGTACGGGACGGGTACGGCACGTCCGGCGGAGACGACGTACGGCGGGAGCGGTGTCTCGTCGTCCGCGGGGGCGAGTACGGAGACCTCGTGGCCGAGCCGGATCAGATGCTCGGCGAGGTCGCGGATGTGGAACTGGACGCCGCCCGGGACGTCCCACGAGTAGGGGCAGACGATCCCGATCCTCAAGACGTCTCCGTCTCTCGGGCGCCCGCACCGCGCGGCTCCAGGTCGGCGAGCCACAGTCGCTGCAGCATGTGCCAGTCCTCCGGGTGCTCGGCGATGCCCGAGGCGAAGGCGTCGGCCAGGGCCTGGGTCATCGCGGCGGCCTTGTCGGTGCGCGTTCCGGTCTCGGGTACCTCGATGCCGGGGTGCACACGGCCCCGCATGACGGGCGTACCGTCGTACCACAAGGTGACCGGCAGCAGCAGTGCGCCGGTCTGGAGCGCGAGCATCGCGGGTCCGGCGGGCATCTTGGCGGCCTCGCCGAAGAACTTCACCTCCATGCCGGAGCTGGACAGGTCGCGGTCGGCGACCAGGCAGATCAGGCCGCCGGCGCGCAGCCGCCGGGCGAGTATGCCGAAGGCCGCGCCGCCGTTGTGCGGCAGCACCTCCATGCCCAGGCTCTCGCGGTAGGCGACGAACCGGTCGTAGAGGGATTCGGGCTTCAGGCGCTCGGCGACGGTGGTGAAGGGCACGCCGAGGGTGCGGGTGACCCAGACGCCGGCGAGGTCGTAGTTGCCCATGTGGGGCAGGGCCAGGATGACGCCGCGGTCGCCGGCCAGCGCGTCGGTGAGGTGGTGCACGTCGGTGACGTCCACGCCCTTCGCCACCCGCTCGCGGCTCCAGGCCGGGAGGCGGAAGGATTCCATCCAGTACCGCATGTACGAGCGCATGCCGGCCCGGGAGAGCCGGGAGAGGGCCTGCGGGGAGGCGTCGGGGACGACGCGGGCGAGGTTGGCCTCCAGGCGCTGTACGCCCTTGCCGCGCCGCTTCCAGACGGTGTCGGCGAGGCGCTCGCCGAGCCGTACGGCGACCGGCTCGGGCAGCTTCTTGACCGTGGCCCAGCCCAGGCCGTACAGCGCGTCGGTCAGTTTCCCCGTGTCCAGCAGCTTTCCGATGTCGAGCTTCACGCGCCCTCTCCCCCCACGGCGTCCGCCTCGGCGGACTCCCGGCGTACGGTGACCACCCGCTGGCCCAGGGTGACCGCGCTGCCGACGGCCACGATCCACAGGGCGATCGGCAGCAGATTCTGGATCCAGGGCACGCCGAACTTGTGCAGGCCGGAGAAACCGCAGGCCACCAGCGAGATCACCAGGCGCTCGGCGCGCTCGATCAGGCCGTTGACGTCGACCGGCAGGCCGATGCTCTCGCCGCGGGCCTTGGTGTACGACACGACCTGGCCTGAGGCGAGGCAGAAGATCGTCACCGCGCAGAGCAGCAGGTCGTCGCCGCGGCCCGCGTACCAGAGGGCGAGGCCGCCGAAGATCGCGGCGTCGGCGACGCGGTCGAGGGTGGAGTCCAGGAAGGCGCCCCAGCGGCTGGAGCGGCCCAGCTGCCGCGCCATGTTGCCGTCGACCAGGTCCGAGAAGACGAACAGGGTGATGACGACGGTGCCCCAGAAGAACTCGCCCAGCGGGTAGAAGACCAGCGCGCCGGCGACCACCCCGGCGGTACCGAGGACGGTGACCACGTCGGGGCTGATGCCGAGGCGGATGAGCAGGGCGGCGAACGGCGTGAGAACACGCGTGAAGAACGCACGCGCGTACTTGTTCAGCATGGCCTTCCCGGAGGTTGTGTGCGGGCCGCGCGGTCAGTGGGGCCACCGGCTGGCCCATCGTAGCCAGGCGTCCTCGGCGCTTTGCGAACGCACCACGGCTCACGGCCGCCCCCGGGGCGCGCCGGAGCCTCCCCCGCCACCCGCCCGGCGCACCCGGCTCGGATCGCGCAGAAGGCCATGACCACGGCGGAAGGGGGCAGTTGGCGGCCGTACACGGGTGCCCTGTGCACCCGTTCGGGCTTGTCCCGCATGATCCCCGGCCACCCCCAAGATCCCCTATCGTCCCTTGTGCGATGTATGGACGCACCATGACCTCGGTGGAAAGCTCGGAACACCGCAGAGTGTCGACCTGGAGGCGAGACACATGGGCGACAAGACGAGCACACATCCAGGAGCCGCCGGCAGGGCAGCGGCGGTCGACCACCCCTCCTCCGTACGGAATGTGGTGCTGGTCGGCCACAGCGGATCGGGGAAGACCACCCTGGTCGAAGCCCTCGCGCTGGCGTCGGGCGCGGTCAACAGGGCGGGCCGGGTGGAGGACGGCGGCTGCCTCTCCGACTACGACGAGATCGAGCACCGGCAGCAACGCTCCGTACAGCTCTCCCTGGTCCCGGTCGAATGGGACGGGATCAAAATCAATCTCTTGGACACCCCCGGATACGCCGATTTCGTCGGGGAGCTGAGGGCCGGTCTGCGGGCAGCGGACGCGGCCCTTTTCGTCGTCTCGGCGGCGGACGGCGTGGACGGCGCCACCCGAATGGTCTGGGACGAGTGCGCGGCCGTGGGAATGCCCCGCGCCATAGTGATCACCCACCTCGAAGCGGCCCGCGCCGACTTCGACAGCATGACCGAGACCTGCCGCACGGCCTTCGGGGGCGAGGACCCCGACGCCGTGCTGCCGCTGTACCTCCCGCTGTACGGCGAGGCCGGCGCCGACGGCCACCGCCCCGTGCACGGCCTGATCGGGCTGCTCTCCCAGCGGGTGTACGACTACTCCGGCGGCGGCAGGAAGGAGCGCGATCCGGAGTCCGGCGAGCTGCCCCTCATCGAGGAGGCCCGCAACCGCCTCATCGAGGGGATCATCGCCGAGAGCGAGGACGAGTCCCTCATGGACCGCTATCTCGGCGGCGAGGACATCGACATCAAGACCCTCATCGGCGACCTGGAGACCGCCGTCGCGCGCGGCACCTTCCACCCCGTACTGGCCGCGGCGCCCGCCGCCGACGGCAGCAAGGAGGGCCTGGGCACCATCGAACTGCTGGAGCTGATCACCGGCGGCTTCCCCACTCCCGCCGAGCGGGACACCCCCGCCGTCACCACACCCGACGGCAAGCCACGCCCCGCCCTCACTTGCGACCCCGCGGGGCCCCTGGCCGCCGAGGTCGTCAAGACCTCCTCCGACCCCTACGTCGGCCGGCTGTCCCTCGTACGGGTCTTCTCCGGCACCCTGCGCCCCGACGAGACGGTGCACGTCTCCGGGCACGGGCTGGCCGACCGCGGCCACGAGGACCACGACGTCGACGAGCGCATCGGCGCCCTGTCGGCCCCCTTCGGCAAGCAGCAGCGCCAGGTCACCAAGGTCGTCGCCGGCGACCTGGCCTGCGTCGCGAAGCT
Source organism: Streptomyces sp. NPDC026301 (assembly GCF_055567935.1). Classification (NCBI taxonomy): domain Bacteria; kingdom Bacillati; phylum Actinomycetota; class Actinomycetes; order Kitasatosporales; family Streptomycetaceae; genus Streptomyces; species Streptomyces sp. NPDC026301. The sequence goes on from NZ_JBVHPN010000006.1 coordinate 100,477, forward strand.
CTCCCGCGCCGAGACCGGCGACACCCTCTCCGCCAAGGACGCGCCGCTGCTGATGGCGCCCTGGGACATGCCCGACCCGCTGCTGCCGGTCGCCATCCAGGCACACAGCAAGCCCGACGAGGACAAGCTCTCCCAGGGCCTCGCGCGGCTCGTCGCCGAGGACCCCACCATGCGCCTGGAGCAGAACCCCCACACCCACCAGGTCGTCCTGTGGTGCCTGGGCGAGGCGCACGTGGACGTGGCACTGGAACGGCTGCGCGCCCGGTACGGAGTACAGGTCGACGCCGTACCGCACAAGGTCTCGCTGCGCGAGACGTTCGGCGCGCAGGCCACCGGGCGCGGCCGGCACGTCAAGCAGTCGGGCGGGCACGGACAGTACGCGATCTGCGAGATCGAGGTCGAGCCGCTCCCGGGCGGCAGCGGCATCGAATTCGTCGACAAGGTCGTCGGCGGTGCCGTGCCCCGGCAGTTCATCCCGTCCGTGGAGAAGGGCGTACGGGCCCAGGCGGCGCGCGGGGTCGCGGCCGGATACCCGCTCGTCGACATCCGCGTGACGCTGCTGGACGGCAAGGCGCACTCCGTCGACTCCTCCGACGCCGCGTTCCAGACCGCGGGCGCCCTCGCCCTGCGCGAGGCCGCCGCCGACGCCCGCATCCACCTGCTGGAGCCGGTCGCCGAGGTCACCGTCCTGGTGCCCGACGACTACGTGGGCCCGGTGATGAGCGACCTGTCGGGGCGCCGCGGCCGGGTCGTGGGCACCGAACAGTCCGGCGCGGGCCGGACGTTGGTGCGCGCCGAGGTCCCGGAGATCGAAATCGGCCGCTACGCCGTCGATCTCCGGTCACTTTCGCACGGCACCGGGCGCTTCCAGCGCAGTTACGCGCGGCACGAGCCGATGCCGCCGCAACTCGCCGTCAAAATCCGCGAAGAGCGGGAAAAGCCGGAGAACGGCGGCTAGTTCGGCCCCCGGCGACCCGCGGAAGGACCGGCGTACCGCCCGACGAGGGGGACTCAACTCCCTTGGGCGGTACGCCGGCTGCACGTCGCCTGTACGCTGAGGGCGCAGCTCAGAGGTGTGCCGGGGGCGGCCGGTGGGAAGGGCGCTTAAAGGCGTTCGGCGGGGCACGCCCAACGGCAGGGGCAGACGGCGGCGAGGGGGCCTTGGTGACGACGATGGACGGCTTCGATTTCAGCCCGGGAGCGCAGGTCCCGCTCTCCGGCGGCGCGGGCCAGACCGCCGCCACCCAGGCGCTGGCCTCGGCCGCGTACCGGGACAGCAAGCTCGCCACGATCTCCGACGCCGACTCCGAGGCCGGCAAGTCGGGCATCAAGAAGCCCAAGCTCTCGCTGTTCGAGCCCAATCTCGGCGAGGCGTTCTCGCGCGCCGTACAGCTCCGGATGCTCGGCGGCGGCCGCAAGCCGCTCATCCAGTCCTTCGGCACCGAGCCGCAGACCGTCGTCGAGCACTGCCTCGCCGCCAACCGCATCCGCAAGGAGCGGGACACCAAACTGACGGTCCTCATGGCCGTCTTCGGGGTGCTCTTCCTGCCCGGCGTGCTCCTCTGGCTCGGCGGCTTCCAGCTCAAGCGGATCCTGGACAAGGCCACGAGCAAGGGCAAGAGCGCGCTGGGCACGGTGCTGCTCGTGGCGCTCTGCGGCGTCGCCCTGATCTTCCTGATCAAGCTCCCGTTCAACAGCTTCTGGACGGTCTACCTCCGGCTGATGCTGATCGCCCCGGTCATAGGCTGGTGGTGGGCCAAGCGGATCTGCGAGCGCACCGCCACCGACCTGCGCGACGCGTGGAAGGGTCTCCTGGAAGGCGGCGGCGTCGGCGCGAAGATCCCCGAGGCCGTGCCCCAGGACCCGAACCAGACCGCCGCCGAGCGCCTCCGCCAGAACCTCGCCAAGCTCACCGCCGAGCAGGCCGCCAACGTCGTCTTCTACGCAGGCCCCAAGGGCATACTCGGCATGGGCACCCGCTGGGGCAGCTGGCAGCTCGCCGAGGAGCTGCGGCCCGCGGACCCGGACAGCGAGATCCACCCCTTCCGCAGCTGGGACGTCATCCGCGCCATCCACGACCGGCTCAAGCTCCTGGAGCGCAGCCCGCTGCACACCGGCGGCTTCGGCCAGCCGCCCTCCGTACGCCACTGGATCGTCTCCCCCATCGGCGAGAACGCCGACGCCGTCGCCCGCCCCGAGGGCACCGACACCGACGCCTTCCAGATCCGCCCGCACGAGATAGAGCGGATCTGCAACGAGCAGCAGTTCGGCAGCGGCAACCGCCACTATCTCGGCGTGCAGTTCGTCCTCTGGGACGGCCAGCTCGTCCTCACCCTGATGATCACCGTGACCGTGCTGCACGAGACGCTGCGCATCGAGGTCACGGGGCACGCCCTCGGCCCGGTCCACGGCCTGTTCACCACCAAGCCCAAGGCCAAGACCGTGACCGAGGCGAAGGTCGTGAAGTTCTGGGAGACCAAGGAGCGACAGCTCCCGCTGATCGACGCCGACGAGGTCGTCCGCCTCGCCGCACGCGCCCCGCTGACCTGGTTCCCGCCGGTCCTGGACTTCCTCGGCGGCAAGCTCACCCTGCCCGAGCCCTTCGGGCTGCGCCACGCCTGGGCCGACAAGCCCTGGCGGCACCGCTTCATGGCGGACGACGCGCTGCGCGCCGCCACGCCCGTACTGCGCGTGGTGCACTCCGCCGCGATGGGCGTCCTGAAGGAGTACGGCGTGGACACCGAGCGCTTCGACAACCGCTCGCTGGTGCTCAGCGGCGCGGTGCAGGACGTCGCTCCGAAGAAGGCCGACGTCTACGACGCGTGACCGCCGCGCGGTACGCCCGGGGCCCGTACGGAAGCTTCCGTACGGGCCCCGGGCGCGAGAACCGGCCGTTACACCGCCGGCCAGGCGTCCGCCAGCATCGCGCGGGTGTCGGCGAGCAGCTGGGGCAGCACCCGCGTGTGGCCGACCACCGGCATGAAGTTCGTGTCGCCGCCCCAGCGCGGGACGACGTGCTGGTGCAGGTGGGCGGCGATGCCGGCGCCTGCGACCCCGCCCTGGTTCATCCCGATGTTGAAGCCGTGCGCGCCGGAGGCCGCGCGCAGCGCCGCCATCGCCTGCTTCGTGAGCTTCGCCAGCTCCGCCGTCTCGGCGTCGTCCAGCTCGGTGTAGTCGGCGACGTGGCGGTAGGGCACGACCATCAGGTGGCCGCCGTTGTACGGGTAGAGGTTGAGCACCGCGTACACGTGCTCGCCGCGGGCGACGACCAGGCCGTCCTCGTCGGACTTCGACGGGATCGTGCAGAACGGACAGCCGTCGTCGGCTCCCGGGCCGGTGGGCTTGTTCTCACCCTGGATGTAGGCCATCCGGTGCGGCGTCCACAGGCGCTGGAAGGCGTCCTGTGTCCCGACTCCGATCTGCTGCTCCGGCTCAGTCGTCATGAAACGCAGCATATTCCCTGGTACGGACGCGGTGAGGGGCGGCCCTGGTGGACCGCCCCCCGAATCCTCGCGTCGTGGCCCGGGTCAGACCTGGGCGCGCTCCTCGACCGCCTTGCGGATCTTGGCGATCGCCTCGTCCTTCGGGATGCCGTTCTCCTGCGAGCCGTCGCGGTACCGGAAGGAGACCGCGCCCTTCTCGACGTCCTCGTCACCCGCGATGATCATGTACGGGGTCTTGGCCTTCTGGGCGTTGCGGATCTTCTTCTGCATCCGGTCCGAGGACGAGTCGACCTCGATGCGCAGGCCCTGCTTCTTGGCCTCCGCGGCGAACTCCTCCAGGTACGGCACGTGCGCGTCGCCGATCGGGATGCCGGTCGCCTGGACGGGCGCGAGCCAGACCGGGAAGGCGCCCGCATAGTGCTCCAGCAGCACCGCGAAGAAGCGCTCGATGGAGCCGAAGAGGGCACGGTGGATCATGACGGGACGCTGCTTGGAGCCGTCCGGCGCGGTGTACTCCAGGTCGAACCGCTCCGGCAGGTTGAAGTCCAGCTGGACCGTCGACATCTGCCAGGTACGGCCGATCGCGTCCTTGGTCTGCACCGAGATCTTCGGGCCGTAGAACGCGGCGCCGCCCGGGTCCGGGACCAGCGGCAGCCCCTGCTTCTCGGCGACCTTGCGCAGCGTCTCGGTGGCCTCTTCCCAGACCTCGTCCGAGCCGACGAACTTCTCCGGGTCCTTGGTGGACAGCTCCAGGTAGAAGTCGGTGAGGCCGTAGTCGCGCAGCAGGTCCAGGACGAAGGTGAGCGTGGCGTCCAGCTCGTCCGCCATCTGCTCCTTGGTGCAGTAGATGTGCGCGTCGTCCTGGGTGAAGCCGCGGGCGCGGGTCAGGCCGTGCACCACACCCGACTTCTCGTAGCGGTACACGGTCCCGAACTCGAAGAGGCGCAGCGGCAGTTCACGGTACGAGCGGCCGCGCGCGTCGAAGATCAGGTTGTGCATCGGGCAGTTCATGGGCTTGAGGTAGTAGTCCGTGCCCTCGTCGAGCTGCATGGGCGGGTACATGCCGTCGGCGTACCAGTCCAGGTGGCCCGACTTCTCGAACAGCTTCCCCTTGGTGGCGTGCGGGGTGTAGACGAACTCGTACCCCGACTCCTCGTGGCGCCGCCGCGAGTAGTCCTCCATGACCCGGCGGATGATGCCGCCCTTGGGGTGGAAGACCGCCAGGCCCGAGCCGATGTCCTCGGGGATGGAGAAGAGGTCCAGCTCCGCGCCCAGCTTGCGGTGGTCGCGCTTCTCGGCCTCGGCCAGGAACTCCAGATACGCCTTCAGCTCGTCCTTGGTCGGCCAGGCGGTGCCGTAGATGCGCTGGAGCTGCTTGTTCTTCTCGCTGCCGCGCCAGTACGCGGCGGCGGAGCGCATCAGCTTGAACGCCGGGATGTTCCGGGTGGTGGGCAGGTGCGGGCCTCGGCAGAGGTCCTTCCAGCACAGGTCGCCGGTCTTGGCGTCGAGGTTGTCGTAGATGGTCAGCTCGCCCGCGCCGACCTCGGCGTCCGCGCCCTCGGCGGCCTCGCCGGCATTGCCCTTGAGGCCGATCAGCTCGAGCTTGTACGGCTCGGCGGCCAGCTCCTCGCGGGCGTCCTCGTCGGTGGTGACCCGGCGCGAGAAGCGCTGGCCCCGCTTCTGGATCTCCTGCATCTTCTTCTCGATGCGCTTGAGGTCCTCGGGGGTGAACGGGGTCTCGACGTCGAAGTCGTAGTAGAAGCCGTCCTTGATGGGCGGGCCGATGCCGAGCTTGGCCTCCGGGAACAGCTCCTGCACGGCCTGGGCCATCACGTGCGCGGTGGAGTGCCGCAGGATGTTCAGGCCGTCCTCGGAGGTGATCTCCACGGGCTCGACGGTCTCGCCGTCGGCGACCTCGTACGCGAGGTCCTTGAGCTCTCCGGCCACCCGCGCGGCGACGATGGCGCGCTCGCCCTGGAAGAGGTCGGCGGCCGTAGTGCCCGTGGTCACCACGCGTTCTTCCCGCTCGGAATCGCGTTGGATGGTCACACGGACGTCTGACACCGGTCTCTCCTGACGTATGTCTGCTGGGCGGCAGCGATCGCTGCGCTCCCCGAATCGTACCGAGCCACAGGGCCGCCTCGCGAAACGGTTGTTTGCCGGGCTCCCGTCCTGGGCATTTCCGGGCGCCGTGCGCCCCGCGCCCGTACTGTCGCGTCATGACCATCGACTGGAACGACCAGCTGTCCGAGCAGCTCGACTTTCACTGGCGCTACCAGCTGCGCGAACGCCTGTCCGGGCTGAGCGACGAGGAGTACTTCTGGGAGCCGGCGCCGGGCGCCTGGAACGTACGGCGGCGGGGCACCGGCAGCGCGCCCGTCGGCGGTGGCTCCGGCGATTTCACGGTCGACTTCGCCTTCCCCGCGCCGACGCCCGTGCCGGTGACGACCATCGCCTGGCGGCTGGCCCACATCATCGTAGGCGTGCTCGGCATGCGCGTCGCCCACCACTTCGGCGGGCCGGCGATGACGTACCAGGAATTCGCGTACGCGGGTACGGCCCGGGAGGCGCTGGAGCAGCTGGACAAGGTGTACGCGGCGTGGCACGCGGGCGTGCGGGGGCTCGGCGAGGCGGACCTGGCGCGGCCGTGCGGTCCCGCCGAAGGGCCGTACGCCGAGTACCCGATGGCCACACTGGTGCTGCACATCAACCGCGAGGTCATCCACCACGGCGCGGAGATCGCTCTGTTGCGTGATCTGTACGCGCACCGTTGACGCGCGGCGGCGGCGCGGCGCTCACTCTCCCCCGCACGCCTCCTCGAAGTGGTCCAGGTTCTCCTGGAGCGACTTCAGCAGCCGGTCCCGCTCCGCCTCGTCGACCTGTACGGGTGTGACGCCGGCGGCCCCGGTGATCCGGCGGAAGCCGCCGCGGCTCTCCAGCCGCCCGGTCACCCGTACCGGCAGCCCCAGCAGGTGGGCGTGGCCCGCGATCCGGTAGTCCTCCTCGCCGAGGGCGACCCTGACCTGCGCCACGTCCGCGCCGGCCAGCACCCGCAGCCGTACCGCGCCGGCGCCGTCGGGCCGCTCGCGGCGCATCCGTACGACCGTGCCGGTCACCCGCACGGCGAGCGAGGGCTCGTCCCGTACGTACCGCTGGGCGGCCTGCCGCAGCGCGGGCAGGTCGCCGGGGGTGAACTCGACGGGCTCGGGGCGGGCCGGGCAGCCCGGCGGCGGGCCCTCGGCGGGTGACCACTGGATCACGATGCGTACTCCTTCGGCGCCGCGCACCAGAGAGATCAGCGCCTCGGTCAGCTCGTGGCAGACGCCCAGCTCGACGGCGGCCTGGTACGCCTCCATACGGCCGGTGGCGCGCTGGTAGTCCGTGGCGTCGCGGGCGGCGTGCAGCGCCCGCTGGAGGCCCGCGACCGTGCCGCGCCCCGCGGTGACCGGCACGTAGGCGGTGAGGCTGCGGCCCGCGGGGGCCGGGCCGACCAGCACCTGGTCCAGGAGCGCCTCGGCCTGCCGCTTGTGCCGGGCGCCGTGGTAGCCGGCCCGCGCGTACGTGCCGAGCGCCCCGGCGGCCAGCAGGGAGCGGGCGGCGGCGCGCAGCTGTTCCTGTGCGGTCCACAGGGTCGCGCCGGAGCCCTCGTCGGGGATGTCGCGCTCCCAGCGCACCTCGTCGCTGGGCAGCGCGAGACCGACCAGCACTTCGCGGGCCGAGGGCGCGGCGCTGCGGGCGAGCGCGGTCAGGGCCTCGGCGAGCAGGTCGGCGCTGTCGGGGTAGCGGGCGGACTCGGGTACGAGGAGGCTGGTGCCGGCGGTGCCGCCGGGCGGGGTCCAGCGGCCGTACCGGCCCTGGATGCCGCCGCGGCGGTGCCAGCCGTTCCGGCCGAGAAGGGCGATGAGGACGGCCGGATCGACCCGGGCGGGGTCCGGAACGGGGAACGGGTGCTCGTCGGTCGGCCGGTACATCAGGGTCTCCCTCCCGCCCCGACCCGCGTCATGATCTCGATGAGCGCACGGTCGTCGAAGATCCGCGTGGTCGGTATCCGCACAGTGGTCTTGCGCCTGCCGGTGGCCTGCTGGCCGGCCAGGTTGATCCAGTAACAGCAGTGCCGCAGTTCGAGCCGGTCGTGGCTCGCGCGCAGCCAGTCCTCCTGCGTGCGCGGTACGAGCATCACGACCAGGATCTTGTGCACCGCGACGGGGGTACGGGCGAGCTTCACGAGGTGGTCGTTGTCCAGCGTGAAGCCGAAGCTGGGCCCCGGCGGGCGGGGCGGTACCTGATAGGTGCACTTGAGCTGCACCTTGATGGTGACTTCGTCGTCGATGGTGTGGCCGGACGAGCCGTGGCTGACGTGCCAGTCGATGCCGTTGTCCGGGAAGGGCTGCGCGAGCGAGCAGCCGGCGGCCGCGGCCACGGCGTGGAGATAGCCCACCTGGAGCGTCTCCATGGAGGCGGTGGTGGCGAGCTGGCCGCGCAGCGGTACCGGTCGCTCGGGCAGGAACCCACCCGGTTCGGGCTGCGCGAGCGTCATCGCTCCAGTGCCTTCCGGGCGTTGCGGTGGTGCCGGTCGGGTGCGTGGGGGTGTGGGGAGGTCCGGGCCGCACGGCGGTCCGGCGGACCGCGCGTGGGGCTGCGGTCCCCTCTGTGTTGTCTCCGTGTCAAGTGGTCAACAAACTAAGGCGGTTCGACAACCGCGGCGGCCGGGTATCACCAGCTCGGGAGGCCCGGGGCAGGCCACCCGCCGCAGGAGCACGAGGAGTTGAAACTATGCCGTGCTGGTTCGACGGTCCGCTGGCTGCCTTCGACACCGAGACGACGGGGATCGATGTGGAGCGGGACCGCATCGTCTCCGCGGCCCTGGTCGTCCAGGAGACGCCGCGCTCGACTCCGCGGGTCACGCGCTGGCTGGTCAATCCGGGTGTGGACATCCCGGAGGCGGCGACGGCGGTGCACGGCCTGACGGCCGGGCATCTGGCGATGAACGGCCGCTGGCCGGCGCCGGTGATGGAGGAGATAGCGCGGGCCCTGGCGGAGCAGGCGATGGCGGGGCGACCGCTGGTCGTGATGAACGCGCCGTTCGATCTGACGCTGCTGGACCGCGAGTTGCGCCGGCACCGGGCGTCGTCGCTGGCGGCGTATCTCGGTACGCAGTCGTTGTGCGTGCTGGATCCGCGGGTGCTGGACAAGCATCTGGACCGGTACCGCAAGGGCCGCCGGACGCTGACGGACCTGTGCGAGCACTACGGCGTCGAGCTGTCGGGGGCGCACGAGGCGGCGGCGGACGCGACGGCGTCACTGCAGGTCGTACGGGCGCTGGGGCAGGCGTTCGCGACGCGGCTCGAAGGGCTGAGCGTGGCGGAGCTGCACGCACTCCAGGCGGTGTGGCACGCGGCCCAAGCGCGGGGCCTGCAGGCGTGGTTCGCGCGCAACGGCACGGAGGAGGCGGTGGACCCGCACTGGCCGCTCCGCCCGGACCTGCCTGCCGCGGCGTGACCGTACAAGGAAGTGCGACGTGAACATACGCAGAAGGCCGGACCGTTGCTGACGGTCCGGCCTTCTCTCCGGGTGGGCGATACTGGGTTCGAACCAGTGACCTCTTCGGTGTGAACGAAGCGCTCTCCCACTGAGCTAATCGCCCGGGGTTCTCGGGGAGGGTGTCCCTCGCGAACGACCTGAACAATACAGGTCGCGGCGGCTTCACTTCAAATTTCTTGGTGGCGGGCCAGCCAGGCGGCCAGTCCGCGCCGCCCGGCCCGCATCATCAGCGTGTGGTTGAGGCGGAAGAACGGGCGTCCCGGGTAGGCCAGCAGCCGCATGAAGGGCCTGCGGACCTCGACCTCCTGCTCGTACAGCGCGCGGGTGCCGGTGCCGTACGGGCGGACCGTCCAGCGCGCCCAGCCGTCGATGTCGCCGTGCAGCGCCGTCTCCAGGACGCCGGCGCGCGGGTCGCGGCGGCTCTCGCGGGCGGTGACGCGCAGGCTGTACGGCAGTACGGAGCGGATGCGGGCGGTGCCGGAGCTGTCGTCGGTCCGGTGCACCTCGGCGACCTGAGGCCACCAGCGGGGGTAGGACTCGGTCCGTTCGAGGACGGCGTAGACGACGCCGGGCGCCGCGTCCAGCAGCCAGACGCTGCGGAAGCGGTAGTGGTGGGGGCGGAGCGGCCAGGCGGACATGGATCCAGTGTGCCGCGCCGGGGGCACCGGAAGGCCGGATACGCCGAAGGGCCCGGAGGTACGAGACCTCCGGGCCCTTCGATCCGGGTGGGCGATACTGGGTTCGAACCAGTGACCTCTTCGGTGTGAACGAAGCGCTCTCCCACTGAGCTAATCGCCCCGGGCGCCCGTGCCTCTCGGCCCGGCGCACCGCCAACATTACCGCATGTCAGCGGGGCTCCTGACCAGGGTGCGGCCGGGCCGCGGTCACTCGGTGATGTGCCAGGGCATCTCGAAGCCGAACTTCCACACGTACACCGCGAGGGCCGCGACGACGATCACCACGGCGATCGAGGTGAGGATGATGTTGCGGCGGCGGACCTTGGGGTCCAGGGCCTTCTGGGCGGCCTCGGTGACCTTGCGCTTGGTCCAGCGCAGCACGAGCTGCGCCCAGACGAACTCGGTCGCCCAGATCGCCATGCCGGCGAAGATCACCAGCCAGCCGGGGCCCGGCAGCGGCAGCATGATGATGCCGCCGACGACCACCGCGAGGCCGATGATGAAGATGCCGACCTGCCAGCTCATGTGGAGGGGCCGGGAGCGCTTCACGAAATGCGGCGCCTTGGACCCCAGCTTCTGCGGGATCGCCGTCGCGCCCTGTGTCGACGCGCCTCCGACGGCACCCTGACGCTCGTCACTCTCCGCATTCATACCGGCAAACCTACCCGACGTCCCGCACCCTCGCATGAACGCTCGGGAGGATCCCGGACTCCGCCGTAAGAGGTACCTGAAGCCACCCAAAACAGTCAGAGGGGTTTACAACGCCACCGTAGGTGGCATGTCGATTTCGCCGACGTGCGAACCCCCGAGCGCACACTGAGCGAAAGGCCCTGGCGTATGAACACCACGGTCAGCTGCGAGCTGCACCTGCGCCTCGTTGTGTCGAGCGAGTCCTCACTGCCTGTACCTGCGGGCCTGCGGTATGACACGGCCGATCCTTATGCCGTGCACGCCACCTTCCACACCGGAGCCGAGGAGACCGTCGAGTGGGTTTTCGCTCGTGATCTCCTCGCCGAGGGCCTGCACCGGCCCACCGGCACCGGCGACGTCCGCGTCTGGCCGTCCCGGAGCCACGGTCAGGGAGTCGTCTGCATCGCCCTGAGCTCTCCGGAGGGCGAGGCTCTGCTCGAAGCCCCGGCGCGGGCCCTGGAATCCTTCCTCAAGCGCACGGATGCCGCGGTCCCGCCCGGCACCGAGCACCGACACTTCGATCTCGACACAGAGCTCTCCCACATCCTCGCGGAGAGCTGAGGAGACCCGCGGCCGCGTACCGCGTCAACCGCTCACCACTCGCGCCGTCCGACTCGGGGAGACGGCGCAGGACGGACAAGTTCATACGGCAAGCACCGGCGCCGTCGCCGCGGAGACCACCGCGGCGGCGGCGCCGCTTCCGTACTGACCGGCCCGGACGGGCACCGGGGAGCCGGGGAAACCTGCGGCACCGGTGGCCGCCGGGCCTTGTTGGAGGCGCTAGAGTCGGCGACCATTCGGCAAGGGGGCGGCCGGCCGATCGCTGGAGATCACCGGCCACCGCACATGGATCCCGGGGGGCGGCAGAATCCGCCCCTCCCGGCCTGGGAGCGACCCGTGATGATCACCCATGACACCCGGTGCGCGCTGGAGGCAGTCGTCGACCTCCTGAACACCGCGCCCGAGGGCGGGGCCCCGTCGGCCCCGGACGCCCTCACCGACGTGCCGGGCCTGTACGAGTTCGTCGCGCGCAACGCCTTCAGCGATGTGGGCACGCTCGGCGAACGTGACCTGGCCTCCGTGCGCTCCGTACGGTCCAGATTCGCCCAGGTCTTCGCGGCGGACGACGACCGCAGCGCGGCCGAGCTGCTGAATTCGCTGGTGGCGGCGGCCGGCACCACCCCTCGGCTGACCGACCACGACGGGTACGACTGGCACGTGCACTACTTCGCGCCCGGCGCCTCGGTCGCCGACCACCTCGCGGCGGACGGCGGGATGGCGCTGGCGTTCCTGGTCGTCGCCGGGGAGCGGGAGCGGCTGCGGCGCTGCGAGGCACCGGACTGCCGGCACGCCTTCGTCGACCTCTCCCGGAACCGCTCGCGTCGTTACTGCGACAGCCGGACCTGCGGCAACCGTCTGCACGTCGCCGCGTACCGGGCGCGCCGCCGCGAGGCCGCGAGCTGACTCCGCCCGCCGGAGGCGCGGCCACCGGCGCTCACAGCAGGAACAGGTCGTGCACGGCGCCCAGCAGGAGCAGGACGCCGATCACGGTGAGGAAGAGCATCAGGGGCGGCTGGGACAGCGCGAAGAGACAGCCGCGGGCTTCAGGGGCCCGGGGAGTGTTCTCCCGGGTCAGGGCGTACTGAGAGCCTGTATCTGAGCCCTGGCCGGGCGTCCGTCGTCTGGCACGCACGCTCGCGGCGTTGCCGAAACGCCCTAGTAGCTCCGCTACGAGGGCGCTCCGGCGCCTTGCGATCGCACGCACCAGACGACGTGCGCTGATCCGACCAGGGCTCAGACACAGGCTCTCATCGTTCATCTCGCGGAGATCATGGCGCAGGTGATCGGCGCGAGGCGCGGGAGATTCCCCCGCAGGAGGGGGAGTTCCTCAGATCCCGTGCTTTTTCAGGATGGCTTCGATATCGGAGAAATCGTCGTTCGCGCCGCCGCCTTGCCGGGCCGGTTTCGCCGCGGGGCGAGGGGCGGTCTCCTGGCCGGTGCCCAGGGAGGGCGCCGAGGCGCCGGGGGCCACCGCACCGCCGTGCTGTGCCGCGGCTGCCGCGCGGCGCTCCTTGCGCCGGCCGGAGCGGCGCTCGGCGAAGCGGCTCAGCAGGAACAGCAGGGCCGAGAGCGCCAGTACGCCGAAGCCCGCCCACACCGTCGGCTTGAGGACCAGCCCGGTGATCCAGTCGATGACACCGGTCATGACCAGGCCGATCGGGATCAGCGCGAAGGCGGCGATGCGCGTCGCGGCGAGGAAGCGCCGGCGGAAGGCGGTCAGCGCGGCGATGCCCAGGCCGGCCGCCGACAGCGCGGCGCAGACGGTCGAGGTCAGCATCGGGTCCTCCTGCCGTGGACGGTTCTCCCTCCATCCTGCCCCCTCGCCCGGCGCAGGGGCCACGGCCGGGCCCGCCCTCGGGGTCATCTCGGGGTCCGGATCCTCCTCAGGTGCCGGTCCGGCGGGGCCCGGGCGCGGGTTCGGCGGAGGCCGCGCGGGCTGGAAGACTGGCCCCATGAACGACGCCTCCTCCCCCGCCGCGCCCGCCTCTCCCGTCCTGGAGGTCTGGTGCGAGCTGCAGTGTCCCGACTGCCACGCCGCCCTGGACGACCTGCGCGCGCTGCGCGAGCGCTACGGCGACCGGCTGGAGATCCGGCTGCGCCACTTCCCGCTGGAGAAGCACAAGCACGCCTACGCCGCCGCACAGGCCGCCGAGGAAGCCATCGAGCAGGGCCGCGGCTGGGAGTACGTGGAGGCCGTCCTCGGGCGCACCGAGGAGCTGGCGAAGCAGGGCGAGAAGCTGCTGGTGAAAGTGGCCGGGGAGGTGGGCCTGGACGCCGAGGAGCTGGACACCGCGCTGATCGACGGCCGGCACCTGCTGATCGTCGACGCGGACCAGGCCGAGGGCAAGGCGATCGGTGTCACGGGCACGCCGACGTACGTCATCGGCGGCGAGCGGCTGGACGGCGGCAAGAGCCAGGAGGGGCTGCGCGCCCGCGTCGAGGAGATCGCCGACCGGCTGCTGGCCGCCGAGTGACTTCGGCTGCGGCTCACGGCCGAGCGGCCCGGCGGCCGCTCACAGCAGCGGCTTCGAGAGCCGGTGGTCAATGACGCGGTACCCGAGGGACTCGTACAGCCCGCGGGCTGTCGGGTTGTCGGCGTAGACGTTGAGGCCGAGGTGGCGGCTGCCCGCCGCCAGACACTCCCGCTCGGCGATGCCCATCAGGGTGCGCCCGTGGCCGCGGCCGCGGTGCTCGGGCGCGACCCGCACGTCGTACACGTAACCGCCCGGCTGCCCCGGTGCGTGCAGCACGGTCCAGACCGTGCCCACGTCCGTGCCCTCATGGCGCAGCACGCGCAGGCTCTGCCCCGGGGTGTGCGGGCCGTCGGGCAGCAGCAGCCGGTGGTCGGCGTCCGCCAGCTCCGCGGCGCGTTCGGCCGAAGCGCCCTGCCGGGTCATGGCCTGTACGTACTCGTCCTGGGCTGCCGCGAGCCAGGCCGGGTACTCCGCGTCGTCCAGCGGCCGGTCGACGCTGCCGGGAGGCAGTGCGGGCGGTGTCGTGAGCTCCTTGCGCATCCGGCGGGCGCGTTCGGTGTAGCCGAGCGCCGCGCTGAGCCGCAGCGCGGGCGTGGCGTCGGCGGGCACGACGAACTCGATGCGCCGGCAGCCCCAGCCTCGCAGCACTTCCTCCGCGGCCAGGGCGGCGACGGTGGCGCGGCCGCGCCGCCGGTCGGGCTCGTCGATCCACAGGTCGGCGAGGCGGCCGGTGGGCAGCGCGGCGCGCGGGTCGGTGGCGAGCCGGAGCCGCCCCACGGGGCGGCTGTTGACGCAGACGTCGTACGTACGGGCCCGGACGCCGCCCTCCTGGCGCTCTTCCGGTCCGGTGGGGCGCAGCGTTGTGGTCACGCTGTTGTTCTATCCCGCGGGCGGCCGCTCAGTCATCGGCCTGGTCAGCCGCCCTCGGCGCCCCGCTTGGTGACCTTACGCGGCGCGGGCCGGCCTTCCTCGGCTCCTTCCTCAGTGCGGGTCGACGTCCGCCGCGGACCGTTCGGCGAAGATCCGCATGGCCTTGGCGGTGACCGGCCCCGGGTCGGTGCCGAGCTGCCGGGCGTCGTTGCGGGTGACCGCCTGGACGTCGCGCAGCGTGGAGGTCAGGAAGATCTCCTCGGCCTGCTCCAGCGCGGCGAGCGGCAGGTCGGTCTCCTTGGCGCCGGTCCATTCGATGGTCAGCGCGCGGGTGATGCCGGCCAGGCAGCCGGACTCCAGCGGCGGGGTGTGCAGTTCGCCGTCGAGCACGACGAAGACGTTCGAGCCGGTGCCCTCGCAGAGCTGTCCCACGGTGTTGGCGAACAGCGCCTCGGAGGCGCCGTGCTGCCGGGCGCGGGCGAGCGCGACGACGTTCTCGGCGTACGAGGTGGTCTTCAGGCCGGTGAGCGCGCCGCGTTCGTTGCGGGTCCAGGGGACGGTGACCGTCGCCGTGGTGTCGGGCCTGCGGGCGGTCTCGCCGAGCGCGACGACGAGGGTGGGGCCCGCCTCGCCGCGGTCGGAGCCGAGCGGCGAGTGGCCGCCGGTGTAGGTGATCCGCAGCCGGCCGAGCGGCATGGGGTTGGCGGCGAGCACGGCGTCGCAGGCGCGGCGTACTTCGTCCAGGTCGGGGTCGGGCAGGCCGAGGCCCCGCGCCGACGAGGTCAGCCGGTGGAGGTGCCGGGTGAGCGCGAAGGCGCGGCCGTGCTCCGCCTTCAGGGTCTCGAAGACCCCGTCGCCGACCGTCAGTCCGTGGTCGAAGACGGAGACCCGGGCGCTGTCGGCATCCCGCAGCTCCCCGTCGAGCCAGATCTTCATCGCGTCGCTCCTCCAGTTGTCTCGTACGTCTCCGACGCTACCGCCAGCAGCCGTGCCGCCTTGAGTTCGGTCTCGTCCCATTCGCGGTCGGGGTCGGAGCCCCAGGTGATGCCGGCGCCGGTACCGAAGCGCAGGACGGGCCCGGCGGCGGCCTGCCGGTCGATCCAGAAGGTGCGGATGCCGACGGCCAGCTCGCCGGTGCCGCGGTCGGCGTCGACCCAGCCGACGCCGCCGCAATACGGGCCGCGCGGCGCGGTCTCCAGGGTCTCGATGATGTCCAGGGCGCTGCGCTTGGGCGCGCCGGTGACGGACCCGGGCGGGAAGGTGCCGATCAGCAGCTCGGGCCAGCCGGCGCCGGCGCGCAGTTCGCCGCGGACGGTGGAGACCAGGTGGACCAGGCCGGGATGGGCCTCGACGGCGCAGAGCGCGGGGACGGTCACCGAGCCGGTGGCGCAGACCCGTCCCATGTCGTTGCGGACCAGGTCGACGATCATCACGTTCTCGGCGTGATCCTTCTCCAGCAGGTCCGCCGCGGTGCGGCCGGTGCCCTTGATGGGCCCCGACTCGACGGTGCGGCCGGTGCGGCGCAGGTAGAGCTCGGGCGAGGCGGTGGCGACCTCGACGCCGTGCGCGGGGAGGCGGACCGTTCCCGCGTACGGCGCGGGGTTGCCGCGGGCCAGCAGCGCGGTCAGCGCGTCCACGTCCGCGCGCTCGGGGTCCGGCAGCGGCGCCGAGAGAATGCGGCAGAGGTTCGCCTGGTAGACCTCCCCGGCCGCGATGTGCTCGCGTATCCGGCGTACGCCCGCGGTGTAGGCGGCGCGGTCCAGGGAGCTGGTCCATGCCGCGCGCGCGGGCCCGCGCCACGCGCCGCGCGCGTGCCCTGTGGTGCCGCCCGGGAAGCCGGGGTCCTTCCGTACGTCGCCGAAGCGCGCGCACACGAGGCGGCCCTCGAAGTCGGCGACCACGGCCCACCAGCCCGTGGAGTCCAGAGCGGCGGGGTCGCTGGTGACGTCGCGCAGGTCGGAGGCGATCAGGCCGCCGAAGCGGGCCAGAGGAGGGAGGTCGGGCACGCCGTCGAGTCTAGGACGGCGCCCCCGGTGCCGCCCCGGCCGAGCGAGCACCGCAGCACGCTGCACAAACGCGTTTTTGTACTGGCCCAGGAATCCGCTAGAGTTCAACACGTCGCCGGGACGCGGAAGCGAAAAGCGGAAGCCGACCGAAGACAGCAGCTCTCAGGCGGTAGTCTGAGGGAGGCACCTGCGGACATAGCTCAGTTGGTAGAGCGCAACCTTGCCAAGGTTGAGGTCGCGAGTTCGAGCCTCGTTGTCCGCTCTGAGTGGGGGATCTTCCCGACCCCTGCACTCCAGGTGGAGTGGCCGAGAGGCGAGGCAACGGCCTGCAAAGCCGTCTACACGGGTTCAAATCCCGTCTCCACCTCCAAGGACGATTAGCTCAGCGGGAGAGCGCTTCCCTGACACGGAAGAGGTCACTGGTTCAATCCCAGTATCGTCCACTGGTCCGCAAGGACCACGATCCCCGAGGATCACGGTCCGCGAAGACCATGATCTAATACGGATCACCCCGCGCGATTAGCTCAGCGGGAGAGCGCTTCCCTGACACGGAAGAGGTCACTGGTTCAATCCCAGTATCGCGCACGCAGTGCCCATGGTCCGCTCCTCGGAGTGACCGTGGTCCCGAGGACGATTAGCTCAGCGGGAGAGCGCTTCCCTGACACGGAAGAGGTCACTGGTTCAATCCCAGTATCGTCCACACGGCAAGCAGAAGGGCCGGAGCATCCGCTCCGGCCCTTCTGCGTTCCTCAGGAGGAGAAGAGCATCCGGCCGAAGCTGCGGTGACCGTGGTGGCCGTGGTGGCCGTGGTGGCCGTGCTGTCCGTGGTGCGGGGCGCCCCAGGCCGGCGCGGCCGGGTACGCCTGCGGGGCGGCGGGCGGGGGCGGCGGGGCCTGCTGCGTCCACTGGGACTCCAGTCGGGTCAGCGATTCCAGCTCGCCGTAGTCCAGGAAGATCCCCCGGCAGCCCGCGCACTGCTCGATCTGGACCCCGTTGCGGTTGTACGTGTGCATCGGCGCATGGCACTTGGGACACTGCATGTCGGCTCAACTCCTACTGATCGCACGGCGGCGGCGCCGGAACCTCCGTCCGCCGTTGGTGTGTTCACCCTACGACTCGCATCGCGCCTCAACTGCCCCGGTGCGTAACAGCTTGTCACCAGTCCATTCGCGCGCAGGAGTCGACGAGCGCGGCCTCCACCTCGTCCAGCGGACGTCCCTCCGGGGCGGCCTTGGCGATGGCCAGGGCGGCGGTCTGGACCGTCAGGGCGCGGGCGGGGACGTCCAGTTCCGGCCAGGGATCGCCGTCGGGGCGTACGGCACGGCCGCCGGCGGCCCGGTACGCGCCGAGGAACCGCGTCCACACCTCGGGGGCGAGCAGGCCGCTCGCGAACCAGGCGGCGGGCCGGGCGAGATCCCAGCAGGCCTCCCCCACGCCCAGGTCGTCGACGTCGATGAGCAGCCAGCGCCCGTCCGGCACGGGGTGCCGCACCAGTTGGCCCAGGTGCAGGTCGCCGTGGCAGAGCAGGCCGGGGCCCGGCGCGGGCGCCTCGTCGCGCGCCCAGGGCGGCAGCGCGGCCCAGCCGCCCTCGACGGCGCGTACCGCGGCCGCCAGGGACGGCACGGCGGTGGTGGGCGCGGCCCGCATCCGGGCCAGCGCGCGGGCGGCCTTGGCGGGGCCGCGCATCGGCGGGACCGGCCCTGGCAGCGTGCGCGGGTCCACGGCGTGCAGCCGGGCAAGGAGCCGGGCCGCGTCCTCCCAGGGCGCGGCGTCCGGGTCGTCCGGCGCGACCGGCCGGCCGTACGGCCAGCGGGTGAGCGGGCGCCCGTCGTCGTACCGCACGAGGTAGCCGTCCGGCCCTGTGACGGGCAGCGGGGGCAGCAGCGTGCCGTGCAGGCGGGGGTGGGCGGCGATGCGCAGCCGGACGGCGAGCGCGGCGGCGTCGCAGTCGGGCGCGTGCGCCTTGGCGACGGTTCGCCCGCCGCTCACCACCGTCCCGTCGGACCGGTCGGCGAGGACGACGGGCTCCCCGGGCCCGGAGGCTCCGGAGAGCGCCGCGAGGCGGCGTATCAGGGCGCGGGACATCGTTCCCCCTCGGCGCGTGGACCGGTTCGTGCGAAGCACGCCGGTCGGCCCCGCCGCAGGGATCGTACGCAGCGCCACCTGGGCGTACGCCAGGGCCCCGGCACCCGGCGGTCTCCCGGGCCTACGCGGAGGAACCCTGGCGTCCAGCGGCCGGCCCCGGACGCGCGAAGGCCGGGCATCTCCCCAGATGCCCGGCCGTTCGTGCCGTCCGCCGCACCCCCGTCCCCACGGGGTCAATCGGCCGGAGTCTTGTCCCCGGAGCGCCGTACGCCTCCGGTCCCGGACCGCTCTTCCGGGACCGGCGCGTCAGCGCCCCAGCATTCCGGCCACGGACGACGCCTGTGTGACGACGGCGTCCCAGCCGCCGAAGACGACGGCCAGTAGCGCCGCCAGCGGCAGCACCATGGCCACCGCCACCAGCGGATGGCGGGTGCCGGACGGCTGCCGGACACCGAACGCGGCGGCCGTCCTGCGCCCCTGCGCCCGGAGAACCGTCTGCGCACGGAAAGCCGTCTGCGTACGGAGAACCGTCTGCGTACGGAAAACCGTGCGTCCCGCCGTGTCCGCCATCGCCCCGTCTCCCGTCGTTCTGGCAGCGGTGGGCGTCCAACCTCGGGGGACGAGTGCTCGCGCCCACCGCCTGACCTCCACACTAGGCAGCCGGCGACCCCCGGACGTCAGCCCGACGTACCGATCGGCGGGCCTCCGGGAGGATGACGGCGCGGCCCCGTATCTACTCCCGTGGGTGGAGATCCGGCACCGGCTTTCGGGGAGATCCCGGAGGGGGTGTCCGACTGCGCCCGGAGACGGCCCTTTCGCGTGACTTCGGTCACGCACCCGGCTCCCCCGCCGGCCGCCGTCCCGGTCCCCCGCCGGGCCGCCGCGCCGCACCGGGCCGCGCCGTCCCCGTACCCCCGCAGCGGCACCGCTGGCGGACCGCCACCTGTCCGTGCCTCAAACTCCGTGCCGTAGCCGACGCTTGGGAGCGCGGCGCGGAACTCGGCGCGTACGGACGCCGATTCCGGGTCCCGCGCGCACGCCGCCCGCCCGCCGCCGGCAATCCATGGCCGACGCATGCGCGGCCTGACAGCGCAGCGCCCCGTCAATCCGTAAGCTGTGGCACGTCAGACGGATGCAGCGGAGTGGGGCCTCCCCACCGCAGGTAGGGGACGGACATGGCGATGATGCGGCTCCGGCGCGAGGATCCGCGGGTCGTCGGCTCGTTCCGGCTGCACCGCCGGCTGGGCGCCGGCGGGATGGGCGTGGTCTACCTCGGGTCCGACAAGCGCGGCCAGCGGGTGGCCCTGAAGGTGATCCGCCCGGACCTGGCCGAGGACCACGAGTTCCGCTCCCGGTTCGCGCGCGAGGTGCAGGCCGCGCGGCGCATCCGGGGCGGCTGCACGGCGCGGCTGGTGGCGGCCGACCTGGACGCGGACCGGCCGTGGTTCGCGACCCAGTACGTCCCGGGCCCCTCGCTGCACGACAAGGTCAACGACGAGGGCCCGCTGCCGCCGGCGCAGGTCGCCACGATCGGCGCCGCGCTCTCCGAAGGGCTGCTCGCCGTCCACGACGCGGGCGTGGTCCACCGTGACTTGAAGCCGTCGAACATCCTGCTGTCCCCCAAGGGCCCCCGGATCATCGACTTCGGCATCGCCTGGGCGACCGGCGCGAGCACGCTCACGCACGTCGGCACCGCCGTCGGCTCGCCCGGCTTCCTCGCGCCCGAGCAGGTGCGCGGCGCGGCGGTCACGCCCGCCACGGACATCTTCGCGCTCGGGGCCACGCTGGCGTACGCCTGTACCGCGGACTCGCCCTTCGGACACGGCAGTTCCGAGGTCATGCTCTACCGCGTGGTGCACGAGGAGGCGCAGCTGGCCGGGGTGCCGGAGGCGCTGGCGCCGCTGGTGGCGGGCTGCCTGGCCAAGGACCCGGCCGAGCGGCCGAGCACCCTGACGCTGTCGCTGCGGCTGAAGGAGATCGCCGCGCGGGAGGCGCACGGGCTGTCCGACGGGCCGGTGGACGGGCTGCCCGGCGAGACGCTGCTCCGTACGGAGCGGGGCGGGCCCGAGCGGCCCGGCGGGCGCCGCGCTGAGGACTTCGTACGCCAGCGCGCGGACGAGCGGCACACGCCGGGCCACGGCACGGGCACGCCGCGCCCGCAGTCCTCCTCGCGCCCCTCGGTCTCCCGTCCGGCCGGTTCCCGGTCGGCGGCGGGCACGCACGACAGCTGGCCCCCGGCGCCGAGCGCGAACGGCGGACGGCCGGCGGCGGGCTCCAACGGCCGCTCGGCACCCGCGGGCTCCAACGGACGGTCGGCCTCCCCCGGCTCCAACGGCCGGACGGCGCCGCCCGCCGGCTCCAACGGGCGGTCCGCTTCCCCCGGCTCGAACGGCCGGTCGGCCCCCGCGGGCTCCAACGGACGCTCGGCCTCCCCCGGCTCCAACGGCAGGTCAGCGGCCCCCGGATCGAACGGCCGGTCCTCGGGCCCGCACTCGGGTCCGAACTCGGGTCAGCACTCCAACGGACGGTCCGGCGGCCGGGCATCGGGCCGGGTGCCCGGCGCGCGGTCGGCGGGGCGAAACGGTTCACGTCCGGCCAGGACGACCTCGGGCGGCCGCCGCCCGGCGGGCCCGGACCGCAGGCTGCTGCGCCAGCGGCTCATCGTGTTCGTCACGGTGACGCTGCTCGTGGCGCTGGGCATCGCGGCGGCCCAGGGCTGCCAGGGCCCGACTCGCGGCCTGGGCGTACTGGGCTCGGGCTCGGGCTCGGGCTCGGGCTGGGGCTCGGCACACAGCCAGGGCGCGCACGCGTCGGGCACGCCCTCGCCGGGCGCTCACACACCGCGTACGCACCCATAGAGCGCTCACACACCGGGAACACACCCGTCGGGCACACACCCGTCGGGCGCTCACGCACCGGGTACGTCGGACGGGCCCTGAGGGCCGCCCCCACCCGTAGTAACCGGACCGACCGGGCTCAGGTGGTGTCCGGCCGCCCCGTCGCCACCGCGTAGAAGGCGACCGCCGCGGCCGCGCCGACGTTCAGCGAGTCGACGCCGTGCGCCATCGGGATGCGGACCCATTCGTCCGCCGCGACCAGGGCCTGCCGGGACAGCCCGTCGCCCTCGGCCCCGAGCATCAGCGCGGCCCGCTCCAGGCTGTGCGGCGCGGCCTCGTCGATCGCGGTGGCCTTCTCGTCGGGCGTGAGCGCGAGCAGCTTGAAGCCCGCCTCCCGTACGGTCTCCAGGCTCCGCGGCCACTGCTCCAGGCGCGCGTACGGCACGGAGAACACCGCCCCCATGGACACCTTCACCGACCGCCGGTAGAGCGGGTCGGCGCAGTCCGGTGACAGCAGTACGGCGTCCATGCCGAGTGCCGCCGCGCTGCGGAAGATCGCGCCGATGTTGGTGTGGTCGTTGACGGCTTCCATGACGACGACGCGGCGCGCGGAGGCGAGCAGGTCGCTCGCCTCGGGGAGCGGCTTGCGCTGCATGGAGGCGAGCGCGCCCCGGTGTACGTGGTAGCCGGTCACCTGTTCGGCCAGCTTGGGGTCCACCGCGTACACCGGCGCCGGCACCTCGTCGATCACGTCCCGCATGACGTCGACCCACTTGGCCGAGAGCAGCATGGACCGCATCTCGTACCCGGCGTGCTTGGCGCGCCGGATCACCTTCTCGCCCTCGGCGATGAACAGGCCCTCGGCCGGTTCGCGGCGCCGCCGCAGCTCGACGTCGGTGAGGCCGGTGTAGTCGCGCAACCGGGGGTCGTCGGGGTCGTCGACGGTGATGATGTCTGCCACGGGTCGATCGTGCCTTGTCGTCGTCGCGGTTCCCATGCCGGGGACCGCATTTGTTACCAGCGGTTACAGGCAGCCGCCGGAACGGCTGCCGCACTAAGGCGGGCTGCCTTGCGGGCAAGCGAGGGCGGGCTGCGAGGGCTGCCCTCTGGGCAACCGGCGGCGGGCTGCCCCTGTGGACAACCGCTGCCCGCGCCCGCACCTCATGTATAACCCCAGTTAAAGGGGGGCCAGGTGGAGAACCGTCACTTCGGCTTCACGGGGCGAAGGCCCTCGCGTCGCTTCGGCCTCGGCGTCCGCTTGGGCTTCGGCTTCGGCGTCCGCTTCGGCCTCGGCGTTCGCTTCGGCGGGCGTCAGGGAGCGAAGGTCTTCGCGGCGTTCACCACGTCGCCGATGACGATGACGGCGGGCGGCCGGACGTCCTCCTCCTTGACCCGCGCCCCGACGGTCTCCAGCGTGGCGTCGACGCGGCGCTGGGTGGCCATCGTGCCCTCCTGGATCACGGCGACCGGGGTGTCGGCGGCGCGCCCGTGCCGCGTCAGCGTCGCGGCGATGGAGGCGATCTTGTCCACGCCCATCAGGATCACCAGCGTGCCGCGCAGCTTGGCCAGCGCCGCCCAGTCGACCAGCGAGCGCGCGTCGTCGGGCGCGACATGGCCGCTGACCACGGTGAACTCATGGGCCACTCCGCGGTGCGTGACGGGCACGCCGACCGCGCCGGGCACGCTGATGGAGCTGGAGATGCCCGGCACGACCGTACAGGTGATGCCGGCCTCGGCCAGCGCCTCGGCCTCCTCCATGCCGCGCCCGAAGACGAACGGGTCGCCGCCCTTGAGGCGGACCACGGCCTTGCCGGCCTGGGCGTGGTCGATGAGCGCCTGGTTGATGGCCTCCTGGGCCATGTACCGGCCGTACGGGATCTTCGCCGCGTCGATGACCTCGACGTGCGGCGGCAGCTCGTCCAGCAGGTCGCGCGGGCCGAGCCGGTCGGCGATCACCACGTCGGCCTCGGCGAGCAGCCGGCGGCCGCGCACCGTGATCAGGTCGGGGTCGCCGGGGCCGCCGCCGACCAGCGCGACGCCGGGAGTACGGCGGCGATGGTGCGGCGCTGCGATCGTGCCGTCCCGCAGGCCCTCGACGATGGCGTCGCGGACGGCGGCGGCGCGGCGCGGGTCGCGGCCCGCGGCGTCGGTGTTGAGGACGGCCACGGTGACGCCCTCGCTGCGGCCGGTGGCCGGCGTCCAGGCGGTGGCCGCCTCGGCGTCGTCGGACCGTACGGCCCAGACGCGGTGCTCCTCGGCCTCCTGGGAGGCGGCGGCGTTGGCCGCGTCGTCGTCGGTGGAGATCAGCGCGTACCAGGCGTCCGCGAGGTCGCCCGGCCGGTACCCGCGCCGCTCCCAGGTCAGCTCGCCGGCGTCCGCCATGGCCTCGACGGAGGGGGTGGCGGACGGCGAGATGAGCAGGATGTCGGCGCCGGCGGCGATCAGCGCGGGCAGCCGGCGCTGGGCGACCTGGCCGCCGCCCAGCACCACGACCCGGCGGCCGGTCAGGCGCAGGCCGACGGGATAGGCGGCGTGCTCGGAGGGAACGGCCATGGCGGTACGGCTCCTTGTGCGGGTGATGCGGGGCCGCTTCGGCGCTGGAGCGGCGTGAGGATGGTGGTGCGGCCGGTGCGGCGGCCACGCGTCCCGGCCCACAGCCTATTTGGCCGCGGGCCTGGGGTCATGCGCGGGCGGCGCCGATGCGGCCGGACGCCGGGATGCTCCCGGTTCTCGGGGGCACGTCACGCCCACGGCGTCCGGAATGACCGAGACGTCGGGACGGTCGGGATGACCGGGACGGACGGGATGTCCGGTGCGCGTGGCGCCCAGGGCGACCGGGTTACTCGCGCCCCGAGCGCCCCGGGCGTGCCGGGCATGCCGGGAGTCGCGGGCACGTGGCGGCCAGGCCATGCCGAAGGGGTGGCACGGCGTCGCCGGTGCGGGGGCGGTCCGGCGCTGCGGAGCGTCCCCCATGGGCGGTCAGCCCTTCTCGGTGACTCCGGCGGCGTCGAACGTCGCCACCTCGTGCATCGCGCGCGCCGCGCTCTGCACGATCGGCAGCGCGAGCAGCGCGCCGGTGCCCTCGCCGAGGCGCAGGTCGAGGTCGACCAGCGGGCGCAGGCCCAGCTTGGTCAGCGCCGCGACATGGCCGGGCTCGGCGCTGCGGTGGCCCGCGATGCAGGCGGCCAGCGCCTCGGGCGCGACGGCCCGCGCCACCAGCGCCGCCGCGCCGGCGCTCACGCCGTCCAGGATCACCGGCGTACGCAGCGACGCGCCGCCGAGGATCAGGCCGACCAGCGCGGCGTGCTCCAGGCCGCCGACGGCCGCCAGCACGCCGATCGGGTCGGACGGGTCCGGCTGGTGCAGTTCCAGGGCGCGGCGGACGACGTCGACCTTGCGGGCGTGCGTCTCGTCGTTGATGCCCGTGCCGCGGCCGGTGACCTCGGCGGGGTCGGTACCGGTGTACACGGAGATCAGCGCCGCCGAAGCGGTGGTGTTCGCGATCCCCATCTCGCCCGTGAGCAGCGCCTTGTTCCCGGCCGACACCAGGTCGCGGGCGGTCTCGATGCCGACCTCGATCGCCTTGAGCACCTCGTCACGGGACATCGCGGGCCCGGCGGTCATGTCGTCCGTACCGGGGCGCACCTTGCGCGGCAGCAGCCCGGGCGTGGCCGGCAGCTCGGACTTCACGCCGACGTCCACGACGCAGACCTCGGCGCCGACCTGGTTCGCGAAGGCGTTGCAGACCGCGCCGCCGCCGAGGAAGTTCGCGACCATCTGGCCGGTGACCTCCTGGGGCCAGGGGGTGACGCCCTGGGCGTGCACGCCGTGGTCGCCCGCGAAGATCGCCACCGCGGCGGGCTCCGGGACGGGCGGCGGGCACTTCCGCGACAGGCCGCACAGCTGCGCCGAGATGATCTCCAGCATGCCGAGCGCGCCGGCCGGCTTGGTCATCCGCTTCTGCCGCTCCCACGCGTCGCCGAGCGCCTTGGCGTCCAGCGGGCGGATGCCCTGCAGGGTCTCCTGGAGCAGGTCGTGCGGCTCGGCACCGGGCAGCGCGCGCCGCCCGTACGTCTCCTCGTGCACGACCCAGGACAGCGGGCGGCGCTTGGACCACCCGGCCTGCATCAGCTCGGGCTCTTCGGGGAACTCGTCGACGTACCCCACGCAGAGGTACGCGACGACCTCCAGGTGCTCGGGCAGGCCCAGCTCGCGGACCATCTCGCGCTCGTCGAAGAAGCTGACCCAGCCGACGCCGAGGCCCTCGGCGCGGGCGGCGAGCCAGAGGTTCTCGACGGCCAGCGCGGAGCTGTACGGGGCCATCTGCGGCTGGGTGTACCGGCCGAGGGTGTGGCGGCCGCCCCGGGTGGGGTCGGCCGTGACGACGAT
Source organism: Streptomyces sp. NPDC026301 (assembly GCF_055567935.1). NCBI lineage: Bacteria > Bacillati > Actinomycetota > Actinomycetes > Kitasatosporales > Streptomycetaceae > Streptomyces > Streptomyces sp. NPDC026301. The sequence continues at coordinate 126,050 of NZ_JBVHPN010000006.1, forward strand.
GTTGACCGGGGTGTCGAGGATCGCCTCGATCTTCAGCTCGCGGAACTGCTTGGCGCGCGCCTTGGGCAGCGACTGCGCGTACGCGTCGCGCTGCTGCATCGCCAGCTCGTGCATCCGCTCGCGCGTCTCGGCGGAGCGGATGACGACGAAGTCCCAGGGCTGGGAGTGCCCGACGCTGGGCGCGGTGTGCGCCGCCTCCAGGACGCGCAGCAGCACGTCGTTCGGGATCGGGTCGCTCCGGAAGCCGTTACGGATGTCCCGCCGCTCCCGCATCACACGGTGCACGGCGGCCCGCTCCTCGTCCCCGTAACCGGCAGCGGGGTCGGCGGGACGGGGGGCGGCCTCGGGCTCGGCCTCGGGGTCGGCTGCGGCTTCCGCTTCGGCTTCGGGGGCGGGCTCTTCGGCCTCGGGCTGGGGCTGGGGCTCGGGCTCCGCTTCGAGGGCCGGGACGGGCTCCGCCTCGGGCTCGGCCTCGGGCTCGGCTTCGGTGGCGGGCGCTTCGGCCTCGGGGGCCGGGGCCTGCTCGGCTTCGGGGACGGTCTCCAGGACCGGAGTGGACTCGGCCTCAGGGACGGGCTCGGCCTCGGGGGCCGGGGCCGACTCGGTCTCCGGTACCGGGGCGGGCTCGGCCTCAGGAACGGCCTCGGCTTCGGGCTCCTCCGCCGGGGCGGCCTCGGTCGGCTCCGCGGGGGCGGTGTCGGCCTCGGCCTCGGGGACGTCGGGGACCGGCGTGGTCTCCTCCGTCTCGCCCGTGGGAGCGGCCTCCTCGACGACGGCCTCGGGCACCGCTTCCGCCTCGGGCTCAGCGGTCTCGGGCTCGGCGGTCTCGGGGGCCGCGTCCGCGACGGGCTCGGCCTCCGTGGGAGCCGCCTCCGCGACGGGCGCTTCCTCGGGCTGCGCCGCCACCTCGGCCTCCGGGGCGGCCACAACGGCTGCCTCCGGGGCAGTCTCGACCGCGGCCTCCGGAGTGACCTCCGGGACGGTGTCCTCCGCGAAGGCCGCGTTGATCGCGGCCTTGGCGGCCTTCGCCTTGGCCGCCGACCGCGACGCCCGAGCCCGCGGCACCGTCGCCTCAGAAGGCTCGGCGGATTCGACGGACGCGACGGACTCGGCAGCTACAGGAGCGTCCTCAACGGACTCGACAGGCTCGACGGGCTCGACCGACTCGTCAGCCGCAGAAGCACCATCGGCGCCCTCCGCGTCCTCGGCACCTTCCGTGCCCTCCGCGCTCGTCGCGCCCTCCGGAACCTCGTCACCCAGCTGCAGCAGCTCGGCGGCGTCCTGCGCCTCGGCGGGCGCGGCGGCCTGGACCGGCTGTGCCTCGGCGACGGGCGCCTGGGGCTCGGTCACGGCCTGCTCTTCGTTGTGCACGTGTTCCTCTGCTGCGGGCTCCGCGGCGAGCTGCTCCGCACCGGCAGGCGCGGCCTCGACGGGGCCCTGCTCGCCCTCGGTGGTGTTCTGCTGTACGTCGGCGTCGGCATCGGCGTCGGCGTCGGTGTCGGCATCGGTGTCGGCGTCCGCCTCGGCAGCGGCCTCCGCGGCCGGCACCGGCGCCGCGGGCGTCTCGTCCGGTACGGCCTCGGCCTGGCCCGGCGCGTCGTGCCCCGCGGCGTCCGTCTCGGCGAGCGGTGCCGCGACGCCGTGCTCGACGGGCTCCTGCTCGCCCGGCACCGCGGCATCCGCCGGTGCCTGCTCCGCCGCCTCCGCGAACTGCGGCCCGCTCTCGGGCTGCGCCACCGGGGCTTGCGCCACCGCCGCTTCGGACTGCTCCGCGCCGGTCGGCGCCTCGACCGCCTCAGCAGTCACAGACATGTCGGCCGCCGCAGCGACCTCAGCCGTACCGGCCTCCGTACCGGCCTGCGTACCGCCCACCGGCGCCGCCCCCCAAGCCGGCATCTGCGCCGGAATGGCCGCGCCACCCGGCTGCGCCGGCTCGGGCTGCGGTTCCGGCAGCGGCAGCGGGCCGGCCTGCTGAGCGCCTTCCTCGGGGAGCGGCCCCGGGGCCGCCTCCGGCAGCGCGCCCGGCTCCTCGCGCGGTACGTCCAAGTACTCGGGTCCCACGGTCGGCGGGCCCGCGTGCCGCGCGGGCGGCTGCGGGGTCCCGGCCGGGCCGCGGTCGGCGAGCGAGCGCACGACGCCACCGGTGTGCGCCTCCGGGACGGGCGGTCCCATGTGCAGCGGCCGGCGTGCGGGCGTGCTCTGCTTCGGGAGGGCGCCCTGCCCGGGCATGGCTCCGGGCGGCGTCGCGCCCGGCTGCGGCGCACTGGCCACCGGCTGGGGCGCGGCGGCCTGCGGCTGCGCCGCCTCCGGGCGGCCCGCGGCCTGCTCCTCGCCGTACGTCACCGTTTCGTACGGGGTCGGGTCGTACGCCGCCACCGGGTCGTACACCGCACCCCGTCCCGGGGTGTAGTCGGCGTGCTCCTCCGGCTGGTGCGCGGGCTGTCCGGGCGCGTAGTGGCCCTGCTGCTCGCCGTGCGCCTGCGGCTCGCTGCCCCAGGCGCCCTGGGCGCCCGGCATCAGCAGGTCGTCGTCCTCGGCCGGCTCGGCGGTGTCGAGGTACGCGTACGCGTCGTGCGGCTGCTGCGGGCCGGCGTCGGCAGGGGCGGGAGCGGCCGCCGGGAGCGGCCCTCCGGGATGTCCGCCTGCGTTCTCCGGCAGTCCCTCGCCCGGGACCTGGCCGGTGTCGGTCATGCGTACCCCTCGCCCATCGGTAGTGCTCCTTCCAACCGCTCGTCCGACGCGCTCGACCGCGGCACGCGCCGACCGCCCCCATAGCTAGAACGAGCGAGCGCGCCTCGCGGCACGTCCGCCCTCAAGAGCATCTTGTGCGGTCAAAACCTCGGACTTTTCCGGATATTGACCCACGACTCCGATCGCGGAACGGCGGCGCAACGATCCGCCAGCCTACCTCGCGCAGGTGACCGATCCGGTCAGGGGTGATGCACGCGGTAACCGCACACGAGGAAGACGACCGCCCGCTCCCGCTCCACCCATACGGAGGTGTCCAGCTCGACGGACTGCAGGAGCGCGCACTCGACTTCATAGCCGCCGTCGGCCAGCGCGCGGCCGAGCGCCTCCGCTTCGTCGCGGGTCGAGGCGTGGGTGACGATGCGTTCGGGGCGGCGGGCCGCGCAGGCGGTGACCACGGCCGTGCCGCCGGCCCCGATGCGGACGACGTCCGGCTCCGGGAGGTCTTCGAGTACCTGGGGCGCGCGGCCGTGCACGACCTGGAGCTGTACGCCGTACCGGCGGCTCACGGCTGTCGTGCGGGCGCAGGCGTCCTCGTCGGCGTCGACGGCGATGACGGCCGCGCCGAAGCGGGCGGCCTCGACGGCTGCCGCGCCGGAGCCCGCGCCGATGTCCCAGACCAGGTCGCCGACGGCGGGCCCGAGGCGGGCGAGCTGGGCGGTGCGCAGCTGGCCGGACTCACCCTCCGTCAGGCCGCCTCCGTACGCGCTGTCGGAGAGCCCCCAGCCGCGCGGCCCGGAGGGGTAGCCGACCTCGCGGCCGGCGAGCCAGCCGGTGCCCTGGGTGGCGGCGCTGCCGGCGGGACCGCCCACCACGATGACGACGTTGGGGTCGCGCCACACGTGGTCGGCGGCCTTGTCGGAGGTGAGGACCGTCACCTGTTCCTGGGTGGTGCCCAGCGCCTCGCAGATGACGAAGGTGCGGTGCACGCCGCGCAGCAGGAGGGCGAGTTCGGCGGGTCCGGCCCCGGGCGAGGTGAGGACGGCGACCTTGGTGTGGGCGCGGCAGACGTTGACGGCGCGGCGCAGGTCGCGGCTGTGCGCGACGACGATCTGGGCGTCGTCCCAGGGCATCCCGGCCCGGGCGAAGGCGGCGGCGACGGAGGAGACGGCCGGTACGACCTCGACTTCGAGGCCGTGTTCGGGTGCGCGCAGGGTGCGGACGACGCCGAAGAAGCCGGGGTCGCCGTCGGCGAGTACGACGGCGGTGCCGCGGTGCTGGGCGATCCGGCGCGCCGCGAGGCCAACGCTGCCGAGCCTGATCCGCTCGGCGGCGGGCGGTACTTCCTTGAGCGCCAGGTGGTGGGCGGCGCCGGCCACCAGGGTCGCCGCGCCCAGTGCGGAGCGCGCGGCGGCGGTCAGAGGCGAGCCGTCCCACCCGATCACGGTGACGCGGTCGGCCATCTGCGGATGTCTCCTGGTCTCGTCGTGCGGTCGGTCCGTTGTGCGGGCGTGGATCAGGTGAGGGTACCCCGGGTGCCCCGTCCCCCCGCGGCGCCCTTCTCCCCCACTGCTCCACCGTCCTTCAGCGCCAGTCCGGATACGCGAAGCCGTCCGCGTCCTCGGTCCGGTCCGGGAGGCCGTCGAAGTCCTCGGGCAGCAGGCTCCACACGATGAGGTCGGTACGCATGTCGGTCCAGCCGCTCTCGGTGCGGGAGCGGGCTATCCAGGCGTTGCGGAGCACGCCTTCGCTGATGCAGCCGAGCTTCTGGGCGACCTGCTGCGCTGCGGTGTTGTCGGCGGCCGTCCGCAGCTCCAGGCGTTCGAACTTCTGGTCGCGGAAGAGCCACTGGGCGACGGCGAGCGAGGACTCGCAGGCGTAGCCCTCGCCGCGGGCCCAGGGGGCGGTGATGTAGGAGAGCTCGGCGCCGCGTATCCGCCAGTCGGTGTGGTCGATGCGGACCGCGCCGACCAGGCGCTGGGTGAGGAATTCGGTGACGGCGAAGGCGAGTCCGCGGCCCGAGGTGCGCACGGCCGGGGCGCCGCTGGTGACCCACTCCCGGGCGTGTGCCGTGGTGTACGGGAAGGGGTGGGCGGTCCAGGCGGCGACCGCTTCGTCGTTCATCATGTCGCCGAGCGCGGGGATGTCCGTGTCGTCGAAGGGCCGCAGTACCAGACGCTCCGTGCTGATGGAGATGTCCGGAAAGGTGGATGTCATGCAGCTGCTCCCACGCCGTGGACCGTAAAGCTCCGTAAAGCTCCGCGAATACGTTCGGGCGCTCCCGCCCGTCTTGAGTGCACAAGCATGCAGCATCTGCCTGCGAATGTGCCAAGTATGACGGCCCGCACCTGCCGCGATAAGGCAGGTACGGGCCGTCGTACGGGCGCCTGGCGGAGTCAGCTCGCCTTGCCGGCGGGGGTCAGCTCGCCTTGCCGAAGGAGGGCAGCACGGAGCCGTCCTTGTAGTGCGTCTCGATGAACTTCTTGACCTGGTCGGAGTTGAGCAGCTTCGCGAGCTTCTGCACGCGCGCGTCGTTCTTCTTGCTCTTGTCGACGGCGAGGAAGTTCGCGTAGGGGCTGTTCTTGGCCGACTCGATGGCCAGGGAGTCCGTCTTGGGGCTGAGCTTGGCGGCGATGGCGTAGTTGCCGTTGATGACCGCGGCGTCGTAGTCGCTCAGCTGCGGGGCCAGGAGTTCCGCCTTGGACTCCTTGATGGTCAGGCCCTTCTTGTCCGCGATGTCGTTCAGGCCGGGGATCGCGGGGGCGTCGGCCTTGAGCTCGATGGCGCCGGCCTTGTCGAGCAGCTTCAGGGCACGGGCCTCGTTGCTGGCGTCGTTGGGCACGCCGACGGTGTCGCCGGACTTCAGCTCGGAGAGCTTGTCGTACTTCTTGGAGTAGACGCCCATCGGCTCGACGTGGACGTTGACGACGGGCTCGATGTCCCCGTCGTTCTTCTTGTTCCAGTCGTCCAGGAATTCCTTGGTCTCGAAGTAGTTGGCGTCCAGGCTGCCGTCCTTGGTCGCCGGGTTGATCAGCTGGTAGTCGTCGAAGGTCTTGACCTGGATCTTGAGGCCCTCCTTGGGCGCCAGGTCCTTCTTGACGTACTCCAGGATCTCGGCGTGCGGGACGGAGGTGGCGCCGACGACGAGCGGGGAGCTCGCGTCGTCCTTCTTCTCCGTGTCCGGGTCCGAGGGGGCGCTGCAGGCGCCGAGGGCGAGGGTGAGCGCGGCGGCGGCCGCGACGGCGCCGGTGAGCTTGACGGTGTTACGCACGAAGAGTGCCTTTCTGACAGGTGGTGTACCGCCCGGCAAAGGGTCCGGGCTCCGGGGTGGTGGCTCAGAGCCCGTGTCAGGCCGCCTCGTCCGCGGTCTCGCGGGCCTTGGGCAGCTTCAGCAGGCGTACGGGGGCGGTGGCGCGGGAGCCGCGGCGGGAGAGCCGCCGGATCACCAGGTCACCGATGAGCTGGATGACGGTCACGATCAGGATGATCAGTACCACGGTGACGAGCATGAAGCGCGTGTCGTACCGCTGCTGGCCGTAGGTGATGGCCACGCTGCCCAGACCGCCGGCGCCGAGCGCGCCGGCCATCGCGGAGTAGCCGATGATCGTGATGACGGTGTTGGTCAGGCTGGCGACCAGCGAGGGCAGGGCCTGCGGGAGCAGCACCTTGAAGACGATGGTCCAGGTGCCGCCGCCCATGGACTGGGCGGCCTCGACGAGCCCGCCGTCCACCTCGCGCAGGGAGGTCTCCACCAGGCGCGCGAAGAAGGGGACGGCGCCGACGGCGAGCGGCACGACCGCGGCCGAGGGGCCGATGGACGTACCGGCGACGAGCCGGGTGAACGGGATGATCGCGATCATCAGGATGATGAAGGGCAGCGACCGGCCGATGTTCACGACGACGCTGACGACCTTGTTCACCACGGTGTTCTGCAGCTGTCCGCCGCGGTCGGTGAGGACCAGCAGGACGCCGAGGATGAGGCCGCCGACGACGGTGTAGACGGTTGCCCACCACACCATGAAGAGGGTGTCGAGGATGCCGTCGTAGAGCACCGGCTGCATGTCGTTCCAGTTCACTTCGCGACCTCCTTGGTCAGCACGGCGGCGTCCGTCTGCGGCGCTGTGCGCCCCACGACGTCGACCTGGAGGCCCTGCTCGCGCAGGAAGCCGATGGGTACGACGTTGTCCTCGAAGCGTCCGGGCAGCTCGATGCGCATCCGGCCGACCTGCTTGCCGCCGACGGTGTCCATGGCGGCGCCGAGGATCGACACGTCGACGTTGTAGGTCCGCGAGAGGGTGGAGATGACCGGCTCGGTGGCCGCCTCGCCGTGGAAGGTGACGTCCACGACCGTGCGGTCCTCGGCCGTGGCCTCGCCGGTGACCGGGAACAGCTCCGTGGCCAGCTCCGCGCCGGGCGTGGCCAGCAGCTCGGAGACGGTGCCCTGCTCGACGATCCGGCCGCCCTTCATCAGGGCAGCGGAGTCGCAGATGGTCTTGACGACGTCCATCTCGTGGGTGATGAGCAGGACGGTCAGGCCCAGCTGGCGGTTGAGGTCGCGCAGCAGCTGGAGGATGGAGCGGGTGGTCTCCGGGTCCAGCGCGCTGGTGGCCTCGTCGGAGAGCAGCACCTTCGGGTCGCCGGCCAGCGCGCGGGCGATGCCGACGCGCTGCTTCTGGCCGCCGGAGAGCTGGGCGGGGTACGCCTTGGCCTTGTCGGCGAGGCCGACCAGGTCCAGCAGCTCCAGCGCCTTGCGGGCGCGGTCGCGGCGGCCGACCTTGAGGATCTCCAGCGGCAGCTCGATGTTGTCCTGGACGGTGCGCGAGGACAGCAGGTTGAAGTGCTGGAAGACCATGCCGATGTGGCTGCGCGCGGCGCGCAGCGCGGGGTTCGCCCGCTGGCCGCGTCCGGCGAGCTCGGTGAGGTCCTGGCCGGCCACGGTGACCGTGCCCGAGGTGGGGCGCTCCAGGAGGTTCACGCAGCGGATGAGCGTCGACTTGCCGGCGCCGCTCTGGCCGATGACGCCGTACACCTCGCCCTCGCGGACGTGCAGGTCGACGCCGTCCAGCGCGGTGACCTCGCGGTCGCCTGAGCGGTAGACCTTGGTGAGGCCCGTAGTGGTGATCACAGGGATATCCGTCATGGTCGAGTGCTCGGCGGCTCGTCCGCCGGGCACGGGGCATTCATTGCGGAGTGCGGCATGGGGATCGCGGAGGCATGCGGGCGGCGGGCGCCCGGCTCCGGGGTCCGGTGACGCGGGGCGGCCGGGAGTGCGTACGGAGCGCGTGCGTACGGGAGGTACGGGGCGCTTCTGTACGCGTCGTCCGGCACATGGCAGCGGGTCTCGCTTCGGGGCGCGAGGCTCAGGCGGGGGCCCTCAGCGGTCACACATTCGACACAGGCAACGAGCACCGGGCGTCAGGTGCGCCTCGGTCGCGGGGGTGCGGCAGCTCGTCGTGGTCATGCTGGCCAGTAAACCAGACAGGCGTACGGACCGATCAAGCCAGTCCGGATGACGGACTCGGGTGACCGGTCCGTGGACACCGGCTCAGTCCGCCGTCGTGATCTCCACGCCGTCCGCCGTGGCCTGCGCGGACACCGCGGACAGGTCCGGTACGACCACGTCGGCCACCAGCTCCTCCGGGCCGGTCGTTGTGGTCAACGCCACGGTCTTCGCGCCCGCCGCGCGGCCCGCCGCGAGTCCGGCCGGCGCGTCCTCGAAGACCGCGCAGCGGGCCGGGTCGACGCCCAGGTGCCGGGCGGCGAGCAGGAACGGCTCGGGGTCGGGCTTGCCGCGGGTGATGTCGTCCGCGGTGATCAGGTGCTTGGGACGGATGCCGACGGCGGCGAGCCGGGCCTCGGCGAGCTTCCGGGTGGCGGAGGTGACCACGGCCCAGCGGTCGGCGGGGAGCGAGTCCAGCAGGGCGCGGGTGCCGGGCAGCAGCACCACGCCGTCCACGTCCGCGGTCTCCAGCTCCTCGATGCGGGCCAGCGCCTCGGGGGCGCGCTCGCCGGGCAGCAGGTCGGCGACGATGTCGGCGGCGGGCCGGCCGTGCAGCTCGACCCGGGCGAACTCCCCCGTGACGCCGTACTCCCGTGCCCACCGCGTCCAGCAGCGGCGCACCGAGTCCATGGAGGAGACGAGCGTGCCGTCGTTGTCGAACAGGAGGGCGTCAACCGAGAGCTTCATGGTCGCCGAGGGTACGTGGTGCGCGGGGCCGGGCGCCGGGCCGGGGCCGCGCGCCGGCGGGCGGCGGGCGCCGATTAAAGTCGGGGGCATGCCCCACAGCCCCACTGCGCGCAGCCGCGCCGCCGCGCGGAGGTCCCGGTGATCGACGCGCTGACGGTCGCGGTCGGCGTGACCGCCCTCGTACTGGCCGCCTGGTGCGGCTTCGCCGCGTACCGCGACGAACCGACCAAGGACTGGCACTTCATCGGGATGGCCGTCGTCTCGCTGCTCGCGCTCGTGCAGCTGGTGACCGGCATCGTGAAGCTGGCGGGCGGCGAGAAGCCGGACGACGGTACGGCGATCTTCCTGGCGTATCTGATCGGTGCCGCCGCGTGCGTGCCCGCCGCCGGGTTCCTGTCGCTGTCGGAGCGGACCCGCTGGGGTTCGGTGACCGTCGCGGCGGGCGCCGTGGTGCTGGCCGTGCTGGAAGTACGGCTGTACGACATCTGGGGAGGCGGCCATGGCTGAGCCCGCGACGACCACCACTGAGAGCGCCGGGACGCCCGCCGAGGGGGGCCGCCGCTCGCTGGGCACGGGCCCCGGCCGGCTGCTGGTCTGGCTGTACGGCGTCTTCACCGTCGGCGCCGGCTCGCGGGCCGTGTACCAGCTGATCGCCCAGTACGACCGGGCGCCGCTGTCGTACGTCCTGTCGGCCGGCTCCGCCGTGGTGTACGCGGTCATCCTGTTCTCGCTGGTACGCGGCGGGGAGACGGCGCGCAGGGTGGGCCTGGCCTGCTGCTGCCTGGAGCTGCTGGGCGTGCTCGGCGTCGGCACCTGGACGCTGCTGGAGCCGTCCGCCTTCCCCGACACCACGGTCTGGTCGGGGTACGGCTACGGCTACCTCTTCATTCCGGTCTTCCTGCCGGTCACCGGGCTGCTCTGGCTGCGCCGCGGCCGCCGCGCCGGCTGACCACTCGCTCGTACCGCCGCGGGCCCGCACGTGCGACTGCACGTACGGGCCCGCGGCGTCGGTACGGGGAGGCTCAGGCGCTCGCCACGTAGGCCTGCGCCGACGCGTCCTTCTCCAGCGTGATCAGGCTGAGCCGGCGGCTGACCTCTTCGGTGCCGACCTGGGCGTAGCCCCGGCTGCGGTACAGCCGGAGGTTGCCCTCGCTGCGGTGGCCGGTCAGCAGCCGGAAGCGGGTGACCGCGTGCTCGGTGGCCAGCCGCTCCTCGACGGCGGCCAGCAGCCGGCTGCCGAGTCCGTGCCGCTGCATCCGCGGATGCACGATCAGCTTGTCGATGGCGCCCACGCCGTCGGCGTCGACCGCACCGCGCACCGATCCGACGACCTCGTCGCCGAGGCGGGCGACCACCACGCACCCGTCGCGCATCTCCGCACGCAACTCATCGAACGTCTGCGTGAGCGGCTCGATCGAGTAGTCGTCGTACAGCGCGGCTTCGGACTGGTAGCACAGGTACTGCAGCTTGAGGATCTGCTCGGCGTCCTTGTCGGTCGCCGCAGAGATGGTCACGCTCATGCCCATGCGTGCTGGCCTCCCCTTTTCGGTTCGGTGAGCCCGGGCGCCATGAGGGTGTGGTGCGGCGCCCGGACGGATCTGCCCTGACTTGATGGCACCACGGGATGCGCGGCGCCGCCATGGCGGGGTCAACGCTCCTTTCCCCGGAGTTCAGGAACCCCAACCTCCGCCGTCAGCATTCTGCGCAGACATGCCAGACAACGGGAACGGAGCGGCCCCATGCTCCCCTGTGACATTCCCAACTCAGATGAGATCTCACGGTAGGTCGGATCGCTGCCCGACAACAGGGCGCGTACCAACTCCGGGCAGCGGCCCGGCAGTTGTCCGGCGACGGCGAGCAGTGCGCGGCGTCGCTCGGCATCCAGGGCCAGCGGCTCGGCGACCGCGCCGACGCTCGGCTGGGCGCTGATCGGGTCGTACGGGATCTCGCGGCGGGCGCGCCGCCGGGCGCCGCGCGCCTCGGCCCGTACCGCCCGGCGCAGCCAGCGCGCGGGCTCGGCCGGCGGACCGGCCATTCGGGTGTACCGCAGCAGGCGCGCCCACACGTCCTGCTCGATGTCCTCGGCCTCGGCCCCGGCGCCCGGCGCCTCGGCCGCCACCTCCGCGGCGAGGAGCGGGCGCAGCGCGGCGATCAGTTCACGGTCGCGGTCCGTCATGTCCGGGCGGACAGCGCCGGACGGCCCCGCGGTTGCCCCGCGTCAACGCTGTCCCGTCACGCGTGGGAGTACTGCGCCGGCCGGGCGACGCGCGGGCCGGGGTCACCACCCCGCGCCCGCCGTCGCCACCACACGCGCGGTCGGCGGTCAGCCCTTGCGGAACTCCGCGGCCACCAGCAGCGCCGTGTCCGGGTTGTCGGAGAACAGCCCGTCGATGCCGGTCGCGAAGAGCGCCTTGAAGTAGGCGAGGGAGTTGCCGTAGGCGTTCGGGTCGCTGCCCTTGCGCAGGTCCACGGGCAGGAAGGTGTTCTCGTTGCGGACCGTGTACGGGTGCAGGACCAGGCCCGCGTCGTGCGCGTCCTTGACCACCGAGGAGGGCGTGCCGAGCTTGCCGTCGGCGGTGCGCGGGATGATCACGGTGAGGTCCGGGCCGATGCCCTGCGCGAAGGAGGCGATCCAGCGCAGCCCTTCCGGCTTGACCAGGTCGGCGACGGTGCGCTTGTCACCGGCCTGCTTGAGGTCCCACGGCTGGTCCTTGAGCGTGCCGAGCAGCACGACCTTGGGACAGTCGACCAGCTTGTCCAGCCGCTGGATGCTGGTGGGCTCGAAGGACTGCAGGAAGTTCGGGGAGTCCTTCTTGTGGCGGCCGTACTGGCGCAGCAGCTTGGCCACCCGCTCCTCCAGGCCGAGCCCGATCCCCCGGAAGTACGTGGGGTGCTTGGTCTCGATGTGCAGCCAGATGCGGCGGCCGCGCTTGCGGCCCTCGCGCTCGGCCCACTGCAGTACTTCCTCGAACTCCGGCACCTGCCAGCGGCCGTCGTAGAGGGTGTTGTGCTGCCGGGTCTGCGGGATGCGCTCCTTGGCGCGCAGCGTCTTCAGCTCGGCGAGCGTGAAGTCCTCGGTGAACCAGCCGGTGAGCTTCACCCCGTCCACCGTCTTCGTCGTCTTGCGGCCCGCGAACTCCGGGTGGTCGGCGACGTCGGTGGTGGCGGTGATGTCGTTCTCGTGCCGGCAGACCAGGCGGCCGTCCTTGGTGGGGACGAGGTCCTGCTCGATCACGTCGGCGCCCATGTCCAGGGCGAGCTGGTAGGAGCCGAAGGTGTGCTCGGGGCGGTAGCCGCTCGCGCCGCGGTGGCCGACGACCAGGGGGACGGGCAGTTCACCGCCGCCGTGAGCGCCGTGCCCGCGCCCGGCCGCGGCCGCCGTTCCGGCCCCGCCGCCCAGCACCGCCGCTCCGGCGCCGAGCGCCGCAACGCTCAGTACGGTCCGCCGCCCGGGTCGCTGCGCCTTGTCCATATGTCCCCGACTCCTTGTGGTTCTGTGATGTGCCGCACCTGCCGGTGCGGGGCCGATCGTAGGCCCGTACAGCTTTACGGTGGGAGACATCCGACCGAACACGCGGGTGAACCTGTGTGACGTATGGGGGATTTTGGGGTCGCCCGGACGGGGCACGGGCGCCCGTCGTGCTCTGTGCGGTGTGCGGCATTCCACAGGTCAGCGGCGATCTCTTCCGGCCACTTACGAACATTCGTACGCATCATCGGTCCCGCAGGCGGTGTAGCCGCGGCCCCTGCGTTCTTCGCATGACGGCCCGGTTAACCACCCGTGACGCAGCGAAAGGGCGTGTCAACTCTGCGTATCGGCCCCATGAACCCGATGTGCGATCGAGGTTGAGCCGCGAGTATCGTCCTCACCTGCAGACTCCTGCAATGACCAGCCAAACCGGAGGGCCCGTTGTCCCGCATTCTGCTGAAGGCGACTCTCGGATTCGTCATGCGTGTCCTGTTCCGCCCGAAGGTCGAGGGCGTGGAGGGCATCCCAGGCAGCGGACCGGTGATCCTCGCCGGTAACCACGTGACGTTCATCGACTCGCTGTTCCTGTCGCTGATCGTGGAGCGGCAGATCAAGCGCCAGGTGTACTTCATCGCCAAGGACGACTACGTCAAGGGCAAGGGCGTCAAGGGACGCCTGATGGCCTGGTTCTTCACCACCGCCGGCATGATCCCGGTCGACCGGGACGGCGGGCACGGCGGCGTCGCCGCGCTGATGACCGGCCGCCGCGTGCTGGAGGAGGGCAAGGTCTTCGGCATCTACCCGGAGGGCACCCGCTCCCCCGACGGCCGTCTGTACCGGGGCCGTACCGGCATCGCCCGACTGACGCTGATGACCGGCGCGCCGGTCGTCCCCTTCGCACTGGTCGGTACCGACAAGGTGCAGCCCGGCGGCAAGGGCATGCCCCGCGTCGCGCCGGTGACCTGCCGCTTCGGTGCGCCGCTGGACTTCAGCCGGTACGACGGCATGGACCGCGACCGCTACGTCCTGCGCGCGGTCACCGACGAGGTCATGAGCGACGTGATGCGGCTGTCCGGCCAGGAGTACGTCGACGTGTACGCCACGAAGGCCAAGGCCGCCTGACGCAGCGTCACTTTCCGGAGCCCCCTGTCGCCGTCGGCGGCAGGGGGCCCGTTGTTTCGTGCTTCGGTGTCAGCGGCCGCTTGTTCCGTTGCCAGCGGCCGCTGTTCCGGTGTCAGCGGCCGCCCAGCGGGGCGCGGCGCGCGAGGACCTTGCGGTGGCTGATGCGCCAGCCGTCGGCGGACCGTACGACGGTGTCCTCGTACGTGACCGTCCCGCACGTGCCGTCCGCGTTGACGCCGATGCCCTTGGAGCGGGCGAGCACCCCGCCGTCCGCCGGCAGCTCGGCGAGGACGATGTTCGTGACGTGGTGGCCCACCGGAATGGCCTCGCCCAGCGCGAGCGCCGCCTCGCGAATGGCCCGCACGCCCTTCAGCGGCGGCTGCCCGAAGTCGCTGACGTCGTAGACGACGTCGGCGGTGAACAGCTCGTCCAGCCGGTGCAGCTCGCCCTCGTCGAACAGGTGCCCGTGCAGCGCGAGCAGCTCGGCGATGGCGGTGCGGTCCTCGGCGGCCAGTGCCATGACGGTCCTCCTCCGGAAGCGCGAAGTCCTGGCACGGCGCAGGCTACCGGCGCGGACGCGCACCCGGCCGTGGGGCACGCGCCGCGCTCTTCCGCGGCATCCGGACGGACCGCGTCAGTCGCCGCCCTCCAGCGTCCGGCCGCGCAGCAGTACCCACGCGGCGGCCGCTGCGGCCAGCGAGATGACGCCGCCGGCCACCGCCGCGGCCTCCATGCCGTCGGTGAACGCCCGCTGCGCGGCGTGCAGCAGCGCCTCGCCCGTACGGTGCGGCAGGTCGCCCGCCGTCTCGAACGCGCCGCCCAGTGACTCGCGCGCCTCGGTCACCGCGCCGGCCGGCACCCCTTCCGGCGCCGTGAAGTTGCGGTAGACGCCGGTGACCACCGAGCCGAGCAGCGCGATGCCCAGCGCGGAGCCCAGTTCGTACGCCGTCTCCGAGACCGCCGAGGCGGCGCCCGCCTGCTCCTTGGGCACGCTGGAGAGGATCACGTCGGCGGTGACGGTGAAGGAGAAGCCCGCGCCGACACCGACCACGAAGAGGATCGCGCCCAGCACCGGCGTCGCGGTGTCGGCGCTCACCCCGGCGCACGCACCGAGTCCGAGCCCCACCAGCACCAGCCCGCCGGACACCACCATCCGCACCGACAGCCGGCGCGCGACGGGGCCGGCCGCCAGCCCCGCGCCCATCGCGCCGACGGCGGCGGGCAGTTCGACCAGCCCCGCGTTGAGCGGCGAGCGCCCCTGCACCATCTGCAGGAACTGGGAGAAGAAGAACAGCAGCCCGGCCAGGCCCAGGATGGTCAGCAGGTCGGCGAGCACGGCGCCGGAGAAGCCCCGGTTGCTGAAGAGCTTCATGTCCAGTAGCGGCGTGGGCAGCCGCAGTTGGCGGCGTACGAAGCCGACGAGCGCGAGCACACCGATGACGCCCGCGACGACGACCCCGATCCCGACGCCGTGCGCCGCGGCCTCCTTGATCGCGTAGACCACGCCGACCATGCCGATCAGCGACAGCGCGACGCTGGTCAGGTCCCACGGCCCCGGCTCCGGATTGCGGGACTCCGGCAGCACCTTGATGCCGACGGCGACCAGGATCACCATCACCGGCAGGTTGATCAGGAAGACCGAGCCCCACCAGAAGTGGCCCAGCAGGAAGCCGCCGAGCACCGGCCCTACCGCGGTGCCCGCGGAGGCCGCCGCGCCCCAGACGCCGACGGCCAGGCTGCGCTCGCGGGGGTCGTGGAAGAGGTTGCGGATCAGCGCGAGGGTGGACGGCATCAACGTCGCACCGGCCACGCCCTGCAGCGCCCGCGCCGCGATCATCATCTCCGGCGTCGTCGCGTACGCCGCCAGCGCCGACATCGCGCCGAACGCCACCGACCCGGTCAGCAGCAGCTTCTTGCGCCCGATCCGGTCGCCCAGGCTGCCCATCGAGACCAGCAGGCCGGCGATGACGAACGAGTACACATCGCCGATCCACAGCAGCTCGGTGCCCGACGGGCGCAGGTCCTCACTGAGGAACGGCGCGGCCAGGCCCAGCACCGTGGCGTCGACGCCGACCAGCAGCACCGCGAGCACCAGCACGGCGAGCGCGAGCCAGCGCCCCGGACGCGGCGCTTCCACTGTCGTCCCCCCTGCCGCTCCCGCGGCCACGGCCCCGCTCATCGTGTGCTTTCCCTTCGTACGCCGCCGAGCAGCAGCTCGGCGATGGAGTGGTTGCGGTCGGCGCGGGCCAGCCGGCCCTCGTGCACCGACCAGGCGCCCGCACAGATCAGTCCGTACAGCGCCTCGGTCAGCCAGGCCGGGGTCAGGTCGATGCGGAAGGTCCCCTCTTCCTGCCCCCGCCGGAAGAGCGCGTGTATCCGGGCGTCGAGCGCCAGCCAGCCTTCGTTGATCTCCTCGCCCTCGAAGAGCTGGTTCTCGGTGTACAGGAAGGCCAGTACCCCGGCGACCGGCTCGAGCTCGCCGATCAGCCGGCGCAGCGCGGCCTCCGCGCCGCCCTCCTCCAGCCGGGCGTCGTCCAGCGCCCGCGCGGACTCCTCGATGCCCAGCTCCTCCAGCGCCCGGATCAACGCGTCCCGCCCCGCAAAGTGCCGGTGCAGCGTCGCCCGGCTGATCCCGGCGGCCCGCGCGATGTCATCCATCGAGGCGGTACTCCTCCGGGTGAGCAGCGCTGCGGCGTCCTTCAGTACGCGTTCTCTGTCCACGGCCATGAGACAGATGGTACGCGAATGAGACATCAATGTCTCACGGAAATGAGACGTCACTGTCTCAGCGACCCCATACCCGTCTCATCACCACCCACCATAAGCACACGAAAGCGGCCGCCGCCCGGTCGAGGAGACCGGACGGCGGCCGCTGCCGCGTACCGCGTGTTTACTTCTGCTTGGCCGTGGCCCACGCCTGCTGCGCAGCCAGGTCGGCCTTGACCTCGGCGAGCTGGACGGCGACCGCCGAGGGGGCCGTGCCGCCGCGGCCGCTGCGCGAGGCGAGTGCGCCGGGGACGTTGAGGACGGTCCGCACCTCGGGCGTCAGGTGCTCGGAGATCTTCGCGAACTGCTCGTCGGTGAGCTGGTCCAGCTCGATGCCCTGCGCCTCGCACTCCTTCACGCACTCGCCCGCGACCTCGTGCGCGACGCGGAACGGCACGCCCTGCTTGACCAGCCACTCCGCGATGTCGGTGGCGAGCGAGAAGCCGGCCGGGGCCAGCTCCGCCATCCGCTCGCGGTTGACGGTCAGCGTGGCCATCATGCCGGTGAAGGCCGGGAGCAGGATCTCCAGCTGGTCGCAGGAGTCGAAGACCGGCTCCTTGTCCTCCTGCAGGTCGCGGTTGTACGCGAGCGGGAGGGCCTTGAGCGTGGCCATCAGGCCGGTCAGGTTGCCGATGAGGCGGCCGGACTTGCCGCGCGCCAGCTCCGCGATGTCCGGGTTCTTCTTCTGCGGCATGATCGAGGAGCCGGTGGAGAAGGCGTCGTGCAGGGTCACGAAGGAGAACTCCTTCGTGTTCCAGATGATGACCTCCTCGGCGATCCGCGACAGGTCCACGCCGATCATGGCCGTGATGAAGGCGAACTCGGCGACGAAGTCACGCGACGCCGTGCCGTCGATGGAGTTGCCCACGCTGCCGTGCTCGAAGCCCAGGTCCTTGGCGACCGCTTCCGGGTCCAGGCCGAGCGAGGAGCCGGCCAGCGCGCCGGAGCCGTACGGCGAGACGGCCGTGCGGTCGTCCCACTGACGCAGCCGCTCGGCGTTCCGGGACAGCGCCTGGACGTGCGCGAGCACGTGGTGCGCGAAGAGGACGGGCTGGGCGTGCTGGAGGTGGGTACGGCCGGGCATCGCGACGTCCGGGTGCGCCTCGGCCAGTCCGATCAGCGCCTCCTGGAGCTCGCCGAGCAGCCCGCCGAGGATCCGCGCGTGGTCCCGCAGATACATCCGGAAGAGGGTCGCGACCTGGTCGTTGCGGGACCGGCCGGCCCGCAGCTTGCCGCCGAGGTCCGGGCCGAGGCGCTCCAGCAGGCCGCGCTCCAGCGCGGTGTGCACGTCCTCGTCGGCGATGGTGCCGGTGAACGAGCCGTCGGCGACGTCCCCTTCGAGCTGGTCGAGGCCGGCGATCATCCGCTCCAGCTCGTCGGCCGTGAGCAGGCCCGCCTTGTGGAGCACGCGGGCGTGCGCACGGGACCCGGCGATGTCGTACGGGGCCAGCCGCCAGTCGAAGTGGACCGAAGCGGACAGCTTGGCCAGGGCCTCGGCCGGGCCGTCGGCGAAACGGCCGCCCCAGAGCCGGACGTCGCCGCTGCCGCTGTTCCCGTTGCTCACTGCTCTGCTCCTCGTGGGTGGTCGATCAAGAAGGAAGAGAAAATCACGCCAGGTCCCGCTTCGCGGCGATCTTGCTCGACATGCCGAAGAGCTCGATGAAGCCCTTCGAGAGCGACTGGTCGAACGTGTCGCCGGTGTCGTACGTCGCCAGGTTGAAGTCGTACAGCGACTGGTCGGACTTCCGGCCGGTCACGACGGCGCGGCCGCCGTGCAGGGTCATCCGGATGTCGCCGGAGACGGCCTGGTTCGCCTCGGCGATGAAGCCGTCCAGGGCGCGCTTGAGCGGCGAGAACCACAGGCCGTCGTAGACCAGCTCGCCCCAGCGCTGCTCGACCTGCCGCTTGTAGCGGGCCAGCTCGCGCTCGACGGTGACGTTCTCCAGCTCCTGGT
This sequence comes from Streptomyces sp. NPDC026301, assembly GCF_055567935.1. Classification (NCBI taxonomy): domain Bacteria; kingdom Bacillati; phylum Actinomycetota; class Actinomycetes; order Kitasatosporales; family Streptomycetaceae; genus Streptomyces; species Streptomyces sp. NPDC026301. Next base: position 144,236 of record NZ_JBVHPN010000006.1, read on the forward strand.
GGGCGGTGATCAGGGCGATCGCGCCGGGGGCCTCGTAGACCTCGCGGCTCTTGATGCCGACCAGCCGGTCCTCGACCATGTCGATCCGGCCGATGCCCTGGGCGCCGGCCCGCTCGTTGAGCTGCTGGATCGCCTGGAGGACGGTGACGGGCCTGCCGTCGATCGCGACCGGCACGCCCTCCTTGAAGCTGATGACGACCTCGTCGGCCTCGCGCGGGGTGGCCGGGTTCGCGGTGTACTCGTACACGTCCTCGATCGGCGCGTTCCAGATGTCCTCCAGGAAGCCGGTCTCCACGGCCCGCCCGAAGACGTTCTGGTCGATCGAGTACGGCGACTTCTTGGTCGTCGCGATCGGGAGGTTCTTCTCCTCGCAGAAGGCGATCGCCTTGTCGCGGGTCATCGCGTAGTCGCGGACCGGGGCGATGCAGGTCAGGTCGGGGGCGAGGGAGGAGATGCCGGCCTCGAAGCGGACCTGGTCGTTGCCCTTGCCGGTGCAGCCGTGCGCGACGGTCGTGGCGCCGTGCTTCTTCGCGGCGGCGACCAGGTGCTTGACGATGGCCGGCCGGGAGAGCGCGGAGACCAGCGGGTACTTGTCCATGTACAGCGCATTGGCCTTGATCGCCGGGAGGCAGTACTCGTCGGCGAACTCGTCCTTGGCGTCGGCGACCTCGGCCTCGACCGCACCGCAGGCGAGCGCGCGCTTGCGGATGACGTCCAGGTCCTCGCCGCCCTGGCCGACGTCCACCGCGACGGCGATGACCTCGGCGCCCGTCTCCTCGGCGATCCAGCCGATGCAGACAGAGGTGTCAAGGCCGCCCGAGTAGGCGAGTACGACGCGCTCGGTCACGGGTTTCTCCTTACGGTGCATACGCTGATAGGTATAAGTATGCAGTACACCGTATGTTTCGTCAAACGTGCTGTTCAGAGGCGCGAGCCCCCTCAGGCGCCCTCGCGCAGCAGATTCAGCAGCACCGCCGCATGACTGAGCTCCAGCTCTTTGGTCGCCGTCAGCAGGGTGACCGGCCCGTCCGCCGCCAGCCCCCGCAGCCGCTCCAGCGCGCCGCGCCCCGGCTCCTCCGCCAGCTCGGCGCGGTACCGCTCGGCGAACTCCTCGTACGCCTCCGCGCGGTGTCCGTACCACTTGCGCAGCTCGCTCGACGGCGACACGTCCTTGCACCACTCGTCCAGCCGCGCCGCGTCCTTCGCGAGCCCGCGCGGCCAGAGCCGGTCGACGAGCACCCGCGCCCCGTCATCAGGGTCCACGGTGTCGTACACGCGCCGCATTCGTACCGTTACGTCCTTGCCCATGGCGGCATTGAAGCACCGCTCGCGGCGCCGCGCCCGCAGCTCGGACCGACCCTCGTCCGGGCCCCGTTTTGGATTCCGGGCCGCGGACAGGTATTTTTCTTCTGCACGCACCGACCGGGCCCGCCCGGGAACGGTGCAGAGCACCGGGACGTGGCGCAGCTTGGTAGCGCACTTGACTGGGGGTCAAGGGGTCGCAGGTTCAAATCCTGTCGTCCCGACGGTGTTTTTGCAGCTCAGGGGCCTTCTTCGGAAGGCCCCTGAGCTTTTTGGCGGCTGCCTTCAGTCCGCGTGCGCCCGCCGGGGCGGCGCGCGCAGGGTGAACCAGACGCTCTTGCCGTCCTCGGCGGGGCGGGTGCCCCAGGAATCCGCGAGCGCGTCCACGAGCGTGAGGCCGCGGCCGGACTCGTCGCCGGCCCCTGCGGTCCGCCGGCGCGGCAGGTGCGGGCTGCGGTCGGTCACCTCGACGGTGAGTCCCGACTCGGTGCGGCACAGCCGCAGCCGAACCGGGCCCCTGGCGTGCTGGACGGCGTTGGTGAGCAGCTCGGACGTCAGCAGCTGGGCGTCGTCGGTGAGAGCGGCCAGCTGCCAGGCGTCCAGGGTGGCGGCGAGGAACGCGCGGCCCGCGGGCACCGCGGCCGGTACGGCGTCCAGTTCGCGCCCCGTGGTCGGCAACGGGACGCTCGGCATGTGGGCGAGGAGCAGGGTGACGTCGTCGTCGCAGCCGTCGGGGTCGGGCAGCAGGCCGGCCAGTACTCCGTCGGCCGCCTCCTCCAGCCCGGGCGCCGTGGCGAACACGCCGCCCAGGGCCCGGGCGAGGACGTCGATCCGGGCCTCGATGTCGCAGCCGGGGGTCTCGACCAGGCCGTCGGTGTACAGCGCCAGCGTGGAGCCGGGCGGCAGCGGGACGGTGACCTGCTCGTGGCGGGTCATCCCTACCCCGAGCGGCATGTTCACCGGCACCGGCAGGGCGCTGACCTCGGTGTCGGGGGTGATCAGCAGGACGGGGAGGTGCCCGGCGGAGCAGATGTCCGCCTGCCCCGCTTCCGGGTCGATCTCCAGGTAGCAGCAGGTGACGAACTGGTCGGGCAGGTCGGCCACGACCGCCTCCAGGGTCTGCATCAGCTGCCGCGGCGCCATTCCGCTCTTGGCCAGCGCGTGCGCGGCGGCGCGCAGCTGTCCCATGACGGCGGCCGCCTCCAGCCCGCGGCCCATGACGTCGCCGATCAGGACGCCGACCCGGCCCGCGTCCTGCGGGACCAGGTCGAACCAGTCGCCGCCGACGCCCGCGCCCTGGGTGGCGGGCAGATAGCGGTGGGCGGTGTGCAGCCCTGCCACCTCGGGCGGGGTACCCATGAGGCTGCGCTGCAGGGTCAGCGCGACGTGCCGCTGCTGCTCGTACAGGGCGGTGAGTTCGGCCGTGGCCCGATTCTGCTCGGTCACGTCGCGGGCGATGGCGCAGGCGCCGGTGATCCTGCCGTCGAGGGAACGGGTCGGCCAGAGGGTGAGGTCCACGTCGATCCGCCGGCCCGCCCTGGTGACCCGCAGGGTCTCGAAGTGCTCGATCTTCTCGCCGCGGCGGAGCCGCCCGAGCAGCTCGTCGATCTCGCCGGCGCGGTCGAGCGGCGCGAGCATCGAGACGTGGGCGCCGATCGCCTCCTCGGGCGTGTAGCCGTACAGCCGCTGGGCCGCGGCGTTCCAGTACGTGATCCGGCCGTCCAGGGTCTTGGCGAGGATCGCGTCGTGCGAGGACTCGACCAGGTCGGCGAGGCTGACGATCCGCTCCTCTGCCGACTTGCGGTCGGTGACGTCCCGCACGGCGACGGACACCAGGGTGCCGTCGGCGGTCTCGATCGGGCTGAGGCTGATCTCGGCGGGGAATTCCGTGCCGTCCCTGCGCAGTCCGTACAGGTCCAGCCCGGCCCCCACCGGGCAGACCTGCCGGTTATGGGCGTAGCCGTGCCGGTGCAGGACGTGCAGGCTGTGGAAGCGCTCCGGTACCAGGATCTCCACCGGCCGGCCGAGGAGCTCCGCGCGCTGGTATCCGAACAGGATCTCGGCCTGGGCGTTGACCAGCTGGATGGCGCCGGTCACGTCGACGATCACCGTGGCGTCCGGCGCCGTTTTCAGCAGGGTACGGAACCAGCCGTCCCTGCCCTCGTGGGGTGCGGCGCCCGGGGGCGAGTTGGGCCGCGGCCGGGCCGCCGCGGATCCGTTCCCTCCAGCGGTGCCGGTGGGCTGGCACAGCATCAGGGACAGGCCGGCATCGGGCTGCTGTCCGGTGTGCAGGAGCAGGCGGGTGCACAGGGAGTCGAGGGCCTCCTCGGGGGACGGCACGCCCAGGGCGGCCGTCGCCTCGCTGAGCACGGGGAAGGGCGCGCCCCGCGGGTCGCGCGCCTCGGCCAGGCCGGCGCTGTAGAACAGCAGCCGCTCGCCGGTCCGCAGGCGGCAGCGGTACTGCCGGGGGTCCGGCTGCCGCCCCAAGGGGCGCGAGGCCACCGCGGGTTCCAGGGGATCGACGCCGTGCCCCGAGCGCAGCGGAGCCGGATGACCGCAGTTGACCAGCCGTACCTCGCCCGGCGCGAACTCGGCGAGCACCGCGGTGACGCAGCCCTCCGGGCCGAGCTGCGGGGAGAGCTGCGCGTCCAGCGCGGAGGCGAGTCCGGGCAGGTCCTTCGTGGTGTGGGCCAGCTCGCGGAAGCCGGCCCCCGCGGCCGCGGTCAGCCGCATCGCGTCCGGGCCGTCCCCATGGACATCGCCGACGATGATCCGCAGTCCGAACGGCGTCCGCGCGACATCGCACAGCCCGCCGCCGACTCGGGGCTGCTGTGCGAGGCAGCGGTAGCGGACGGCGCACACGTCCGTGCCGTCGAGGTGCAGCGAGACGGGGCGGAGCCCCCTCTCCCGGGCGACCCGGACGGCCTTGTGGGCCAGCGTTTTCAGTGCCCTCTCCGACGTGGTCCGGTACCAGGCCACGTACACGGTGAGGGCGCAGCCCGCCAGCAGGCCGCACCACCGGAGGACGAACGAGCCCGTCAGCAAAGCGCCGCCGGCCAGGCCCGCCGCCACGCCGAGCGGCAACGCCCAGCAGCAGACGAGCACGGTGTGCCGCACGCTGAGCCGCGTGCAGGCCAGCAGCGGGCCGATGACCAGCAGCGCGACGAGTCGCACGCCGATCACTGCGTCCAGTACGGCGATCAGCAGGCAGACGCCCGCCGATACCGGCAAGAGGGGAGGCGGTGGTTGCCGCCGCCCCGGCACACAGGTAGCCGTCATGCTCTGCTCCCCCCGAACGAGCGGTGCAGCGATCAGCCGTCCCGCCCTCGGTCGAGCGCAGGGGAACGGTCTGGTCCGATCCACCTTTGCCACGATCGAGCCGCTCGACAGCACCTTGACCGCAACACGGCGGAATCTGCCCGGATGTAATCGGAGCGATGCGGAATCTGCCACCGGGGGCCGGGCCGCGCAGGCGCCGCGGCCTTCCGGGGAGGGCGCCTCAGTCGCCCGGCTCCTCGTCCGTGCGGTGCCGGGGCGTGACGTGGGCCGCGCCCGGGATGCCGGCGGCTACGGGGTCGCGGCGGCCGACCGTGCCGTGGCCGAGTACGCCGTGGTCGTAGGCGGTTTCGGCGTGGACGGTGAGGTCGAGGCCGGCCCGTTCGTGGTCGGGGTCCGCGCGGAAGCCCATCAGCTTGTCGATGATCTTGCCGAGGGCGTAGCTGACGAGGAAGGCGTACGCGCCGGTGGCGAGGACCGCGACGAGCTGCTTGAGGAGCTGGCCCGCGCCGCCGCCGGAGAGCAGGCCGGCCGGGCCGTCCGTCATGGCCGAGGTCGCGAAGAAGCCGATGAGCAGGGTGCCGATGACGCCGGCCACGAGGTGGACGCCCACCACGTCCAGGGAGTCGTCGTAGCCGAAGCGGAACTTCCAGTTGACGGCGTAGGAGCAGACCACGCCGGCGACCAGGCCGATGGCCAGCGCGCCCCAGATGCCGACCGAACCGCAGGACGGGGTGATCGCGACCAGCCCTGCGACCGCGCCGGAGGCCGCGCCGAGCGTGGTGGCGTGCGCGTCCCGGCGCTTCTCCACCAGCAGCCAGCCGAGCAGGCCGGTGCAGCCCGCCGCCTGGGTGTTGATCAGCACCATGGCGGCGGTGCCGTCGGCGGCGACCGCGGACCCGGCGTTGAAGCCGAACCAGCCGAACCAGAGGAGACCGGCGCCGAGGATCACCAGCGGCAGGCTGTGCGGCCGCATGGCCTCCTTGCCGAAGCCGAGCCGCGGCCCCAGTACGAGCGCGAGGGCCAGCCCCGACGCGCCGCAGTTGACCTCGACGACGGTGCCACCCGCGAAGTCCAGCGCGCCCAGCTGGTCCAGGATCCAGCCGCCGGGCGCGAAGACCCAGTGCGCGATCGGTACGTAGACCAGGAGCGTCCAGGCGGCGGTGAAGGCCACCCATGCGCCGAAGCGGGCGCGGTCCGCGATGGCGCCGCTGATCAGCGAGACGGTGAGGATCGCGAAGGTGAGCTGGAAGGCGGCGAAGAGGGCGGTCGGGATGTGCCCGGTGACGCTCTTCGGGCCGATGCCGTGCATTCCGAGGTGGTCCAGGCCGCCGATCAGGCCGAGGCCGGTGTCCGGGGCGAAGACCAGGCTGTATCCGATCGCGAGCCAGACAACGGTGACGACGGCGATCGCCACGAAGCTCATCATGAGCATGTTCAGCACGCTCTTGGAACGCACCATGCCGCCGTAGAAGAGCGCCAGGCCCGGCGTCATCAGCAGGACCAGGGCGGTGGCGGCCAGCAGCCAGGCGGTGTCCCCGGAGTCGATTCCGGCAGGCATGTGTGTCAACCTTCCCGCCCGGCGGGGGTGACAGGGGGCGACGCCGGGCCAGGGAAGAGAGTGACCCGTCGCAATTTCCGGTGTCGAACATCGACGTTTCGGCGACGTTTCGCGTTACCCCGGCGTTTCCCGCAGTTCCCGGCGCAGGATCTTCCCCGTGGCCGTTTTCGGCAGATCATCCAGGAAGGATATGGAACGCGGGTATTTGTAGGCCGCCATCTGCTCCTTGCAGTACCCGATCAGCTCCTCCTCCGTGACGGACGCACCCCGTTTGACGGACACGAACGCCTTCACCGTCTCGCCCCGGTACGCGTCCGGCACGCCGACCACCGCCGCCTCGCGCACCGCCGGATGGCCGTACAGCACGTCCTCCACCTCGCGCGGCCACACCTTGTACCCGGCCGCGTTGATCATGTCCTTCTTACGGTCCACCAGGTAGAACCAGCCCTCGGCGTCCATGAAGCCGACGTCGCCGGTGCGCAGCTCACCGCCAGGCAGCGCCGCGGCGCTGGCCTCGGGCTTGTTCCAGTACCCGGGCACGACCTGCGGCCCCGACGTGGCGATCTCGCCGGTCTCCCCGACCGGCACCTCCGCCCCGTCCTCGTCGAGGATGCGCACGACCGTGTTGAACACCGGCACGCCCACGGACAGCGCGCCGGAGACCGGGTCGACGGGCGCCTGCGCGCCGAGCGGAACGGCGTGCGAGGGCGAGTTCGTCTCCGTCAGCCCGTAGATGTTGTGGATGTACCGCCCGGTCGCCTTCTCGAACCGCTCGTTGACGGCCGGGGCGATGGGCGCGCCGCCGGAGTAGACGACGCGCAGCGAGGAGAAGTCGTCCCGGCTCGCCTCCGGGGCGCCGGCCAGGCTGATGAAGACGGTGATGGCGCCGACCGTGAAGGTCGGCCGGTGCTCGCGCAGCGCGTCCAGGACGACGCCCGGGTGGAAGCGGTGCGCGAGGACCAGCGGGCAGGGCAGCAGCAGGGCGAGCGCGAGATGTCCGATGAGCCCGGTGATGTGAAAGAGCGGCGCGACGCCGAGAATGCTGTCCGCGTCCGTCAGCCGCATCCAGTCCCGATACGTACAGGCGTTGAACAGCATCGTGCCGTGCGTGTTCAGCGCGCCCTTGGGCTCTCCGGTGGTGCCGGAGGTGTAAGTGAGGACGGCGATGTCGGCCGGGGCGGGCGACGCGGGGGCCGGGGTGCGGCCCGCGTAACGGTCGACGAGGGTACGGAGGTCGAGCGTGCCCCGGGGGCGGGCCCGCCGCGCACCGTCGAACAACCGCGGGTCGTCCCGGGTCTGCCAGTCCAGCGGCGAACAGGTGACGACGGTGGCGACCTGCGTGGCACCGCCGCCGATGACGTCCCTGGCCACGCCCTCGTACAGCTCGTCCAGGCACAGCAGCGCGCTCGCGCCGGAGTCGACGAGCAGGTACCGCAGCTCGCGCGTCTTGTTCATCGGGTTGACGGCGACCGCGGCGCCGCCGGCCTTCCAGGCGGCGAGCAGCCCGATGACGAAGGCCGGGCCGTTCTGGAGGTACAGCGCGAGCCGGTCGCCGGGCGCGAAACCGTGCTCGGCCAGGGCGACGGCGAGCGCGTCGGAGGCGGCGTCGAGGTCCGCGAGAGTGAGCACGCCGTCGAAGTACCGGATCGCCTCGGCACCGGGGGCACGGGCGACGGAGGCCCGGAAGGCGTGCAGGAGGGTGGGGTGTTCGGGAGTGATGTCGGCCGGGGTCCCCTCGGCGTACCGCGCCAGCCACGGGCGCTCCCTGTACCCACTCACTTGATCACCACGGGGTTGACGGGGGCGCCGGTGGCACGGTGCACCTTCAGCGGCGCCGCGGTGTAGAGGAAGGTGTACCGGCCGTCCTCCGCACAGCTCGCGGCGAGTTTCTCCAGGTCGCAGATCTCGGTGAGGGTGATACCGAGGTTGCGCATCAGGGCGCAGTGCAGGGGCAGCGCGAAGCCGGTCTCGGGCTCGACGGTCCGCTCGTTCGCGATGGTGTCCGTGACGAGGTTGGGGATTTCCTTCTCCTGGAACCACCGCACCAGCTCGGGGCTGTACGTCAGCCCCGGCTCGCAGAAGTCCTCGTAGAACGCATCCCCCTGCTCATGGAACAGCTCCAGGAAGTTCGTACGGATCAGGAGGATGTCGCGCGGCTCGATGGCGGCGCCTTGCGCCTCGGCGCAGGCTTCCAGGTCCTCATGGGTGAAGGACTCGCCCTTCTCCAGGTTCTTCTTGCCGCGGAAGCGCGCCATGTCCAGGAGGATGCCGCGACCGGCCACACCGCGCTCGGCGATCGGCTCGACGCTGGCCTTGTCCAACCCGCCGACCGTCGTCCGGGCGTCGTAGCCGTTCCAGATCTGGCCGCCGTACCAGACATGACCGAGCGCGTCGTACTGCGTGGACCCCTGCAGAAAGGCGTCGATCTTGTCGTCGGCGTAGTGCAGGCCGCCGGGGGCGGCGGGGGCGTCGGCGCCGTCCCAGCTCGACTCGTCCATGATCATGGTGCGCTCGGCGGGCGACCGGCCCGGCCACACGGGGTCGCCCTTCGGGTCCCCGATCAGCCGCTGCAGGGTGAAGACCTGCCCGGAGCGGATGTGCGCCGCACCGCGCAGCACCTCGGCCGCGTCGAGGTAGTTCAGCGCGCCCACTTCGTCGTCCGGGCCCCACTTGCCCCAGTTGGTGGGGGCGTCGCGGAGGAGTTCTTCCATGGTCGTGATGTCGGTCGTCATCGCTCACGCCTTCCTCAGGCACACAGGTACCGACCAACCGCCCGGTTTGACAGTGTGCTGGATACTGTGGATCAGCTTTCAACTACCCGTCAACGGGTCCTGACTATACGAAAACCGATCAAGGTGAGCGGCGACATGTTCGACTCCGAACTTGCCAGTGACAATTGACGACTTCGGAGAGTAAGCGTCACGCTGCGTGTCTAGCCTGGTCAGGTCGGCGCACTTCCGTGTTGCGCCAGTCCACCGGGGGTGCGTGGGAATGGGAAATGACAACGGCGAGCGGCCCGCCATCTGGGTCGGCTACGGAAAGTTGCTGAAGCTCTTCCGCGAGCGGGCCTGTCTGACTCAGCAGCAACTCGCCGAAGCGGTGGACTACTCGCACGAGCACGTGGCATCCGTGGAGCAGGGCAGACGTCCGGCGAAAGCCGTATTCACGGAGGCGTTGGAGGGCGTGCTGGACGCGGGCGGAACGCTGTGGGCGTTGCAGGAGCAGGTGGAGCTGGCGAAATTCCCCGCGTTCTTCCAGAACTTCGCCCGGCTGGAGGCGGAGGCGGTGAGCCGGTTCTCGTACGACCCGATCGTTGTGCCCGGCCTGCTCCAGACCGAGGCGTACGCACAGAGCCTGCTCTACGCGCAGTATCCGCCGCTGGACGACGAGACTGTGGAGCAGCGCGCTTCCGCCCGCCTCGCCCGGCAGTCCCTGCTCACGCGCAAGAAGCCGCCGCTGGCGCTGTCGTTCATCATCGAGGAGGCCGTGCTGCGCCGCACGGTGGGAGGCGCGGCGGTCATGAAAGCCCAGCTCGAAAAGTTGCTGGAGTGCGGGCAGCTTCGCAACGTCGACATCCAGATCCTGCTGACGTCCGTCACCGAGCACAGCGGGCTCAACGGAGGGCCCATGGTCCTCGTCGAGACCTCGGACCACAGGCAGGCCGTCTACCTGGAATCCCATGGCGTCAGCACGACGGTTTTCGACCGCGCGCGGGTCAGTGAACTGTGGATGAGCTATGGCATGCTGCGCTCGCAGGCTCTGGATCCTGAAAAGTCTGCGCGACTCATCGAACGCGTGGCAGGGGAACTATGAACACCAACCTCGTTTGGTTCAAGAGCAGTTACAGCGGCCCCAACGGGGGCGACTGCGTCGAGGTCGCGGGGGCGCCCGGCACGGATATCGTTCACGTACGCGACTCGAAGGCTATACCGGGGCCCGAGCTGCGCGTTACGCACGCGTCGTGGGCCGCGTTCATCGCGTACGCGAAGGAAGCTTCCGGCTGACGGTCGCCTGGACGCCCGTGGCCAGGGCGAGCGCGGCGATGTCCGGGCCCGTGCAGCCGCGTGAGAGGTCGTGCAGGGGGGCCGCCAGGCCCTGGAGGAGCGGGCCGATGGCGGTCGCGCCGCCGAGCCGTTGGGCGATCTTGTACCCGATGTTGCCGGCGGCCAGCCCCGGGAAGATGAAGGTGTTGGCCTGCCCCGCGACCGGTGAGGCGGGGGCCTTGGCGCGGCCGATCGCGGGCACGGCGGCGGCGTCGTACTGCAGGTCGCCGTCCACCTCCAGCTCCGGATCGGCGGTGCGGAGCTGGAGTACCGCCTCGCGTACCCGGTCGACCTGCGGGTGCTGGGCGCTGCCCTTAGTACTGAAGGAGAGCAGCGCCAACCGCGGCCGGTCGCCGGTCAGTTCCTGGTACGTGGTGGCCGTGGCCCGGGCGATGTCGGCGAGCTCTCTGGCGGTGGGATCCACCACGACGGCGCAGTCGCCGTACCCGAGGGTGCGGCCGTCGGGCAGCACCATCAGGAAGCTGCTGGAGAGGGTGCGGATGCCGGGGGCGAGGCCGACGACGTAGAGGCCGGCGCGCAGCACATCGGCGGTGGGCCGGTCGCTGCCCGCCACGCAGCCGTCCACGTCGCCGAGGCGGAGCGCGGTGGCGGCGAGGAAGAGGGGGTCGGCGGCCAGTTCGCGGCGGTCGCGCGAGGAGAGGCGGCGGCGTGCGTTCAGCGCCTCGGCGAGCGCGTCGGCGCAGCGGGGGTCGGCGGCGAGTCGGGCCGGGTCGAGGATGTCGAGCCGGTCGGGGTCCTCGGGGAGCTTGAGGTCGAGGTCGGCGGCGAGTTCGCGGATGCGGGCGGGGTCGCCGGTGAGGACCGGGGTGACGGCTCGTTGTTCCGCGAGGCGGGCGGCGGCCCAGAGGACGCGGGGGTCGGTGGCTTCGGGGAGGGCGATGCGAGGTTTGTTGGTCGCGGCCGTGCGGAGGCGGTCGGCCCAGGAGTCGATCAGTGCCTGGGCGGGGCCGCGCTCCTCCGCTGGGGCGAGGGGGTCGATGAGCATGTGCGGCTCCTTCGGTGGCTGGGGGGAGGTAGAGGCGGGGCTGCCCACGGCGGGCCAGGGGCGCGGGGAACTGCGCGAACGGCCACGACGGTGGCGCACCCGCCAACGGCGAACCCGGGGCACCCCGGACGGCGATCGCCGGAACCCCCGGGCCGCAGGCCCACCCGGCGCCGCGCGCGTTGAGGGTCACGCGCGGCACCGGAGCGATAGAGGTACGGCCACCGCCGCCCGATCAGGGCAGCCGGGCGGCGGCAGCCGCACCCGGTGGACGCCGTCCGCACGGCGTCCACCAGCACGTACCGGCGGAGGCGGGCCGTCGCAAACCCGGCCCCTCACCGGCCCCCGTCAGACGTAGTCCTGGTACTTCTCCAGGTACCGGACCGGCTTCTGCAGCGCGTCGCGGCGGAACGGGTCGCCGAGTTCACGCGTGCACATGATCTCGATGACCGTGGTCTTACCCTCGTTCATCTGCGCGTCGATGGCCTGCTTCAGGGCCGGGCCGACGTCGTCCAGCTTCTCCACGACGATGCCCTCGGCGCCCATCGCCTGCGCGATGCCGGCGAAGGACTCGCTCTCCAGCTCGCCCGCGACGAACCGGCGGTTGTAGAAGTCGACCTGGTTCTTCTTCTCGGCGCCCCACTGGCGGTTGTGGAAGACCACCGCGGTGACCGGGATGTCATGGCGTACGGCGGTCATGATCTCGACCATGCTCATGCCCCAGGCGCCGTCACCCGCGTACGCGATGGCGGGCCGGTCCATCGCGGCGGCCTTGGCGCCGATGATGGTGGGCAGCGCGTAACCGCAGTTGCCGAAGGACATCGGCGCGAAGAAGGAGCGCGGCTCCTCGAAGCGCAGGTAGCTGTGGGCGACGGAGTTGATGTTGCCGATGTCGGTGGAGACCATCACCCGCGGCGGCATGGCCTTCTCCAGCTCGCGCAGGACCTGGCGCGGGTGCAGCCACTCGCCGTCCTCCTGCTCCTGCTCGGCGATCATGTCGAGGCTGTACTGGTCGGTCTCGTGGGTCCAGTCGGAGAGCTCCTGCTCCCACTCGTCCTTCTCCGCCTTGGTCTTCGCGGCACGCTCCTCGCGGGTGGCGTCGCAGGCGAGGGTGCGGTCCGCCAGCCGGTCGGTCAGCGCCGCGGCAGCGGCCTTCGCGTCGCCGCAGATGCCGACGGTGATCTTCTTGACCAGGCCGAGCATCTTGTGGTCGGCGTCGATCTGGATGATCTTCGCGTTCTTGGGCCAGTAGTCCATGCCGTGCTGCGGCAGGGTGCCGAAGGGGCCGAGGCGGGTGCCGAGCGCGACCACCACGTCCGCCTGCGAGATCAGCTTCATCGCGGCCTTGGAGCCCTGGTAACCGAGCGGGCCGCACCACTGCGGGTGGCTCGCGGGGAAGCTGTCGTTGTGCTGGTAGCTGTTGACGACCGGCGCGCCGAGCCGCTCGGCGAGCGCCTTGCACTCCTCCACGCCGTCGGCCATGACCACGCCGCCGCCGGAGATGATCACCGGGAATTCGGCGGTGGCGAGCAGCTCGGCGGCCTCGGCCAGGCTCTTCTCGCCGCCGGGGCCGCGGTCCAGCTTCTGCGGTTCGGGGATCTCGGTCTCGATCTCGCCGTAGAAGTGGTCGCGCGGGATGTTCAGCTGGGTCGGGCCGATCTCGGAGTGGGCCCGGTCGAAGGCGCGCGCGGTGTACTCCGCCATCCGCTTGGGGTTGTTCACGTGCGCCTGGTACTTGGTGAACTCCTGGAACATCGGGAGCTGGTTGGCTTCCTGGAAGCCGCCCAGGCCGGTGCCCATGGTCCCCGCCTCGGGGGTGATCATCACGACCGGGCTGTGCGCCCAGTACGCGGCGGCGATCGCGGTGACGCAGTTGCTGATGCCGGGGCCGTTCTGGCCGATGACGACGCCGTGCCGGCCGCTGACCCGGGCGTAGCCGTCGGCCATGTGGGCCGCGCCCTGCTCGTGGACCACCGGGACCAGGCGGATGCCGGCCGGCGCGAAGATGTCCATGGCGTCCATGAAGGCCGAGCCCATGATGCCGAAGATGTCGGTCACCCCGTTGGACACGAGGGTCTCGACGAAAGCCTCCGAGGGCGTCATCTTCTGCTGCCCGCTGACGACGGTACGGCCGTCACCCGTCTGCTTCTCGCTCATCGTTCCACTCCTTCGACACGCCGGGAGGCAGGGGAGGCGCGACGTGCAACCCCGCATGGGGCCACCTGCGCCAATAATCGGTACGTGGCGTTCCTGAAATCAGGATCTGGCTGGACCATAAGCGGGCTCGTCGCGGCCGTCAACGATCCGTTCAGGAAAACGAGACGGTGGTAGCTTGTTTCTGGAATCCGACCCGGATTACGACTGGTACACGTACAGCCCTGGAGGTACCGTGGTCCCGCCACGCGAGTCCGATCCCGGCGCGGTGAACGGCGACACGCCGACCATGCGCCTCTTCTCCCTGCTCGAACTGATCGCCGCCAAGGACCAGTTGGTCTCGTTGCAGGGGCTGGTCGAGGAGACCGGGCTGCCCAAGCCCACGCTGCACCGGATGCTCCAGCAGCTGGAGAGCGCGGGCCTGCTGATCCGGCAGAGCGACGGGCGGCACTACGGCACCGGCCACCGGCTGCGCCGGCTCGCCGAGAACCTCCTCCTCAACGCCACCCACCACGGCGCGCGCCACACCGTCCTGCGCCGCCTGGTCGAGGAGCTGGGCGAGAGCTGCAACATCACCACGCTCTCCGGCAACGAGGTGGTCTACCTCGACCGCGTGGAGACCCCGGAGCCGCTCCGCTTCTACCTCCGGCCCGGCTCCCGGGTGCCCACGCACTGCTCGGCCAGCGGCAAGATGATCATGTCCCAGATGAGCCCGGCACAGCGCCGCAAGCTGCTCGCACACGCCCCGCTCAAGCCGTACACGGCGAAGACGATCACCGACCTGGACGCCATGGAGGAGGAGTTCAAGCGCATCCGGCGGGACGGCTTCGCGCTGGACGACGAGGAGTTCCTGCCGGGTCTGGTGTGTGTGGCGGTGCTGGTACCGGCGGTGGGCGGCGGGCGCTCCAACATGTGCGTCGCGGTCCAGGCGCCGGTCATGCGGCTGACCGCCGACAAGGCGCTGTCACTGCTGCCCGCGCTGCAGCGCGCCGCGGACGCGATCGGCCGCATCGAGGCGGAGGGCACACCGGAGGACGCCGCCGAGGACTTCTCCGAGGGGAGTGCCGCCTCCTGACACCGGCCGCTGACACCGGCCGCCTCCTGAAAGGGGGCTCACCGCCCCACCCGTCACGCAAAGGAGCCCCCGCACATGACGACCGGTCCTGGTACTCCCCCGGCCCCGGACGGGCCCGACACCACCGTCGCCGTCAAGGACGTCTTCGGCATCGACTCCCCGCTCACCGTCCCCGCGTACCGCGAGCCCACCGCGTACGTGCCCGAGGTGGACACCGCGTACCGCTTCCAGCCCGATGTCACCCTGGCGCTGCTCGCCGGGTTCGCACGCAACCGCCGCGTGCTGGTCCAGGGCCTGCACGGGACCGGTAAGTCCAGCCACATCGAGCAGGTGGCCGCGCGGCTCAACTGGCCCTGCGTACGCGTCAACCTCGACGGCCACCTCAGCCGCCCGGACCTGATCGGCAGGGACGCGGTGGTGCTGCGCGACGGGCAGCAGGTGACGGAGTTCCAGGAGGGCATCGTGCCCTGGGCGCTGCAGCGGCCGATGGCGCTGATCCTGGACGAGTACGACGCGGGGCGCCCGGACGTGATGTTCGTTCTGCAGCGGATGCTGGAGAGCGACGGGAAGCTGACCCTGCTGGACCGGAACAGCGTCCTCGCGCCGCACCCCGCCTTCCGGCTCTTCGCCACCGCCAACACGGTCGGCCTCGGCAACCTCAACGGCCTCTACCACGGCGCCCAGCGGCTGAACCACGCGCAGATCGACCGCTGGCACGTCGTCGCCGCGCTCGACCACCTCCCCGCCGAGGAGGAGGCCGCGATCGTCCGCTCCCGCGTCCCCTCCCTCGCCGACGAGAACGGCCGCGCGCTGGTCGCGGCCATGGTGGCCGTCGCGGGCCTGACCCGCCATGGCTTCCGGGCCGGCGACCTGTCCACGCTGATGTCCCCCCGTACGGTCATCACCTGGGCCGAGAACACCGAGATATTCGGCGACCCGGCGCCCGCCTTCCGGCTGTCCTTCCTCAACAAGTGCGACGAGGCCGAACGCCCGCTGGTGGCCGAGTACTTCCAGCGCTGCTTCGACCGCGAGCTGCCCGAGTCCTACGCGTTGGCGGCGACATGACGGGGACGGGACCGCAGGCCGCGGTGCGCCGCCGGCAGCAGGCGGAGGAGCTGTGCGCGGCAGCCGTACGGGCGCTGAGCGCGGACCCCGAGGTGCACTACCGCGGCGGGCGGCCCTACCGCGGCCTGCGCCCGGTCCCGGTCCACGCGCCACACGCCCGGCCCTCCCCCGACGACCCCGACTTCGCCTCCCGGCGCGGCGCCGCCGACGGCCTGGCGCTGCGGCTGCGCGGCTCCGACCCCCGCCTGCACGCCGAACTGTGCCCGGCGGACCCGGCCGCGCGCCTGGTCTTCGAGCTGCTGGAACAGTTCCGTACGGAGTCGATGGCGCCGCCCCCGCTGTCCGGCGTACGCACCAACCTCCGCCACCGCTTCACCCGCTGGTCCCGCGCGTGCGAGGAGTCCGGCCTCACCGAGACCGCCCGCGGCCTGCTGCTCTTCACGGTCGCGCACGTCGCGCGCTCCCGGATCACCGGCGAGCCGGTCCCGGCGCACGCGGAGGACCCCATCGAGGCCACCCGCGCCGCGCTCGCCCCGCTGACCGGCCACGACCTGGCCGCGCTGCGCCGGTACCGCGCCGACCAGCCCGCCTTCGCACCGCACGCGCTGTCCCTGGCCCGCACGATCGCCGACCTGCTGGCGACAACCGACGGCCCGGGCCCCAAGGACGACGCGGAGGACGCTCCCGAGGAGGAGGACGACCTCTCCCCCTTCACCGCCCTCCTCGACCTCGACTCCGACGCCGAATCCGGCGAGGAGACCGCCACCGCCGCGTCAGGACGCAGCCGGGTCCTGGCCGACGACCCCGGCGGCTACCGCGTCTTCACCACCGCCTACGACCGCGAGGCACCCGCCGCCACGCTCGTCCGCCCCGAACTGCTGCGCGAGTACCGGGACCGCCTGGACCGCCGCATCGCCGCTCAGGGCGTCAACGTCCCCCGCCTCGCCCGCGCGCTGCAACTGCTGCTCGCCACCCGCGCGCCGGACGGCTGGGACGGCGGCCAGGAGTCCGGCCACATCGACGGCGGCCGCCTCACTCAGCTGATCACTTCCCCCACCGAGCGCCGGCTCTTCCGTACCGAACGCACGGCCCCGGTGGCCGACGCGCTGGTCACCTTCCTCATCGACTGCTCGGGCTCGATGAAGGAGCACGCCGAGTCCGTGGCGATGCTGGTGGACGTGTTCGCCCGGGCCCTGGACCAGGCCGGCGCGGCCTGCGAGATCCTCGGCTTCACGACCGGCGCCTGGAACGGCGGCCGGGCCCGCCGCGACTGGCTGCGGGCCGGCCGCCCGCCCCACCCCGGCCGCCTCAACGAACGCTCCCACCTGGTCTTCAAGGACGCCGCCACCCCCTGGCGCCGCGCCCGCCGCGACATCGCGGCCCTCCTCAAGCCCGACCTCTTCCGCGAGGGCATCGACGGCGAGGCGGTCGCCTGGGCCTGCGACCGCGCCCTGGCCGCCCGCCCCGACAGCCGCCGCCTGCTCCTCGTCCTCTCCGACGGCAGCCCCATGGACACCGCCACGAACCTCGCCAACGACCGTCACTACCTCGACCATCACCTCCGCGACACCGTGGCCGCCCTGGACCACTCCGCCGCCGCGGAAATCGCCGGCATAGGCGTCGGCCTCGACCTCAGCCCGTACTACCGCCACTCCCGCGTCCTCGACCTCGCCACGGACACGGGCAACGGCGCCTTCCACGAGGTCCTGAGCCTGATCGGCTGAGCCGTCAGCTCCCCATCGCCCGGTCCACCAACTCCCCCAATATCCGAATCCCCGGGTCGATGGCGCTCAGCTGAGGGGCCGCGAAGCCGATGCGGAAGTGGTGGAGGGGTGGGGTGTCGGAGAGGAAGTAGATGTCGCCCGGTTCGATGAGGACGCCGTGGCGTTGGGCGAGGTCGACCAGGCGGCGGCAGTCGAGGTGTTCGGGGCCGGTCATCCAGAGGCTGACGCCGCCCTGGGAGGGGGTGGTGTGCCAGGGCAGGTGGGTGTTGACGGCCGTGCAGGCGGCTTCCCACTTGCGCATGAGCTGGCCGCGGTAGCGGCGGACCGCGCGGTGGTACTCGCCGGACTGGATCAGGAGGGCCAGCGCACGCTGGGTGTGGCCCGAGGGGTGGCGGACCGAGTAGCGGCGCAGGTCGCGGAGTTCGCGGACGAGTTCCTTGGCGCCGACGAGGTAGCCCATGCGCAGGCCCGGGGCCAGAAACTTGGAGAAGGTGCCCAGGTAGACGACCTGGTCGGTGGTGTCCAGGCCCTTCAGGGCCGGCGTCGGGCTGCCCTGGTAGCGGAACTCGCTGTCGTAGTCGTCCTCGACGATGACCGTGCCGCTCTCGCGGACGAGGGAGAGCAGGTCGCGCCGGCGGCCGATGCCGAGCGTGACGTTGGTGGGGTGATGGTGACTGGGCGTGACGTGCAGCAGGTCGACGCCGGCGAGGGTGGGCGGCGGGGTGAGCCCGGCGGCGGTCACGGGGAGCGGCATCAGGCGGGCGCCGGCGCGCACGAAGATGTGGCGCGCGTCGAGGTATCCGGGGTCCTCGACGGCGACGACGGAGCCGGTGCCGAGGAGGGCGCGGGTGAGGAGGTCCAGGCCCTGCTGGGAGCCGACGGTGACGAGGACCTCCTCGGGGGTGGCCTCGACGCCGCGGGCCGGGAGCAGGCGGCTGCAGACCATCTCGACCAGCAGCGGGTCGTCGAAGGCGATGCTGTCCTGGAGGCTGTAGCGGGCGTGCGGGTGGTAGAGCGCTTCGTTGAGCGCGCGGGACCAGTCGCGGGCGGGGAAGGCCCGCAGGTCGACCTGGCCTGCGAGGAAGGGGTACGGATACTCCGCCCAGTCGGCGCGCTTCTCGATGTGCGGGAGGGTGTCCTCGGGGTGGCCGCGCAGCCGTGCGCGCCAGTCGAAGGGCTCGTGCACGGGGCGCTGCTCGGCGGCGCAGTACGGCCGCATGTCGCGGTTGACGAAGATGCCCTGCCGCACCCGGCTCTCGACGAAGCCCTCGGCGACCAGCTCCTGGTAGGCGGCGTTCACGGTGTTCCGGGAAAGGCCCAGCTCACGGGCCAGTTCGCGGGACGAGGGCAGCCGGTTGCTGGCGTCGATGGTGCCGACGGCGATGCCGTGCTCGATGGCCTTGCGGATCTGGCGGTACAGCGGCTCGGCGGAGTCCCGGTCGATCTCGATCAGTGTGCGTGGAATGCCTGCCTCCTGCGATGGCGGATGGCGGGGGACGTGCTGCACCGGCGCGTGCGGGCGGGCGGGGAGGACCGGCGTGCGGAGGCGGCACTGCCCCCATCGGATTGACCGGATTCGCCTTGTCGTGGGGTGCCAGCTGACGGGATCGTAACCGCGTCCGGGCCACCGCCCAAGGGGGCGGACGGGAGAAATTGCCCGGCCCGGCCGGTATCGGGGTTCCCGGCCCTGGACCCATCAGAAGCCGGAGAACTGGCGCTTACGCCCGGACCAGTTGGCCCCCCACGCTAGCGCCAACGGAGCGCCGCGCCACGAACGTCGCATGCCGAACGCCGAATGCCGCCGGGTGCCCTTCCGCGCCCGCACTACCCGATGGGAGTTCTTCGTGAAGATCGGAATCCCGCGCGAGATCAAGAACCACGAGTACCGGGTGGCCATCACCCCCTCGGGCGTCCACGAGCTGGTCCGCCACGGCCACTCCGTGTACATCGAGGAGGGTGCCGGCACCGGCTCCTCGATCCCGGACGCCGAGTACGCCGCCGCCGGTGCCACCCTCCTGCGGGACGCCGACCAGGTCTGGGCCACCGCCGACATGATCCTGAAGGTCAAGGAGCCCATCGCCGAGGAGTACCACCGGATGCGCGAGGGGCAGCTGCTCTTCACGTACCTGCACCTCGCGGCCTCCAAGGAGTGCACGCAGGCGATGCTGGAGTCCGGGATCACCGGCGTCGCGTACGAGACCGTGCAGCCCGCCGACGGCTCGCTGCCGCTGCTCTTCCCGATGTCGGAGGTGGCCGGGCGGCTCGCGCCGCAGGTCGGCGCGTACCACCTGATGCGCGCGGCGGGCGGCCGCGGCGTCCTGATGGGCGGGGTGTCCGGCACCTCCCCCGCCAAGGTCGTGGTCGTCGGCGCCGGCGTCTCCGGCATGAACGCCGTGGCCGTGGCCACCGGCATGTGGGCCGACGTCACGCTGCTCGACCTGAACATCGAGAAGCTGCGCGCCGCCGACCGGATGTACCAGGGCCGGATCAGGACCGTCGCGTCCAACGCCTTCGAGCTGGAGCGCGCCGTCCTGGAGGCCGACCTGGTGATCGGCGCGGTGCTGGTGCCCGGCGCCAAGGCCCCCAAGCTGATCAGCAACGACCTGGTCTCCCGGATGAAGGAGGGCTCGGTACTGGTCGACATCGCCATCGACCAGGGCGGCTGCTTCGAGGACTCCCACCCGACCACGCACGCCGACCCGACGTACCAGGTCCACGACTCGGTCTTCTACTGCGTCGCGAACATGCCGGGCGCGGTGCCGAACACCTCCACGTACGCGCTGACCAACGTGACCCTGCCGTACGTCCTGGCGATCGCCGACAACGGCCTGGCCGCCGCGGCCGACGCCGACCCCGCGGTCAAGCGCGGCATCAACGTGGTGGGCGGCCAGCTCACCTACCGGCCGGTGGCCGAGGCGCACGACCTGAAGTACGTCGACGTCGACGAGGTCCTCGTCTGAGGCACGCGCCGGGCCCGTCCGCCCGCGGCGCGGGCCCGGACCGTACCGCCACCCCACCCGCTCCCCTTTCCGGAAGGATCACCGTGAGCACCGACTCCTCCCTCCGCGCCAAGGCGCAGGCCCACCTCGGCCAGCACTTCACCCGTAACGACGTCTGGCAGGACGAGGGCCTGCCGGTCTTCGTCCGCAGCGAGGGCTGCTACCTCTACGACGAGCAGGGCCGCCGCTTCCTGGACGGCCTGGCCGGGCTCTTCTGCGTCAACATGGGCCACGGCCGCGGCGACATCGTGGCCGCCGCTTCCAAGCAGATGGAGACGCTGCCGTACTCCACGAACTGGGGCGCGGCGCACCCGCCGGCCGTCGAGGCGGCGAGCCTGATAGCCGACCTGGCGCCCGGCGACCTCAGCGTCACCTGGTTCGTCAACTCCGGTTCGGAGGCCGTGGAGACGGCGATCAAGTTCGCCCGGCAGTACCACCGGAGCCAGGGCGCGCCGGAACGTACGAAGATCATCAGCCGCAGCATGGCGTACCACGGCGTGACGCTCGGCGCCCTGTCGGTGACCGGGCTGCCCAAGATCCGCGACCCCTTCGGGCCGCTGCTGCCGGGCATCCGGCACGTCCCCCACACCCTCGGCTTCACCGGTGACTGCGGCCCGGCGGACCAGCTGGACTGCGTACGGGCCATCGAGCAGGCGATCGTGGAGGAGGGCCCGGAGACGGTCGCGGCGGTCTTCGCCGAGCCGGTGCAGAACGGGCGGGGTGCGCTGGTGCCGCCGGACGGTTACTGGCGCGAGCTGCGCCGGATCTGCGACAAGTACGGCGTGCTGCTGGTCGCCGACGAGGTGATCTGCTCGTTCGGGCGGCTGGGCGAGTGGTTCGGCAGCGGGTACTTCGGCGTCGTGCCCGACATGATCACCTTCGCCAAGGGGTCCACGTCCGGGTACGCGCCGCTGGGCGGCATGATCGCCCGGGAGCCGCTGGTGCGCGGCCTGTTCGAGTCGCCGAAGGGCGGCACGTTCACGCACGGCGCGACCTGGGGTGGCCACCCGGTCTCCACCGCGGTCGCGGTCGCCAACATCACCGCCATGCGGGACGAGAACGTCCTCGGCAACGTCCGCACCCTCGGCCCCGGGCTGCGCGCCGGGCTGGAGGCCCTCAAGGACCGCTACCGCGTCGTGAAGGACGTGCGCGGCATGGGCTTCTTCTACGCGGTGGAGCTGATGGCCGACAGCGAGACCGGCCGCGAGCTGACCGAGGAGGAGTCGACGAAGGTGCTGCGCGAGGTGCTGCCGAGCGCCTTCAAGCGCACCGGCGTCATCCTGCGCCCCGACGACCGGGGCGCGACGATGCTGATGATCTCGCCGCCGCTGGTGGCCGACCGCGAGGTGCTGGGCGAGCTGCTCTCCGGCGTGGACGTGATGATCGCGGACGTGCAGCGGAGCGTGCTGGGCTGAGCCGGCGGGCCGTGCGGCCCCTCCTTTGTACCGGTGCAGGCAGGCGGCGACGTCTGCCTGCACCGGCGCACCCGTTTGCGCCGCATAACGCGTCCGATATACGGCGCCGCAATCCTGGGAAATGCCGCCGCAACACGGCCGCAACAGATTGCGCAGTCATTTTCCCCTGGTACCCAGAAACGGCTACGCTCTGGCGCTTTCCCTGGCGTTCACCGGGCAGCCATGATCCCGGACACTGCTGAATTTTCCGAAGGCTGGGCTTTCCGAGAGGAATGGGGTCCCTGTGCAAGAGAGAAATACGGCCGACCACGAAGGCGGCGACGGCGCCACGGAGACCGAGGGCGCCGGACTGCGGGGCGAACTCAAACAGCGCCATATGCGGCTCATCGCCCTCGGCGGGGTCATCGGCGCGGGGCTCTTCGTCGGCAGCGGCGTGGTCATCGAGGACGCCGGACCGGCCGCCATCATCTCGTTCCTGCTGGCCGGCGGGCTGGTCATCCTGGTGATGCGGATGCTGGGCGAAATGGCGGTGGCCCGCCCCTCGGTGGGCTCCTTCTACGCGTACGCACGCCTCGCCCTGGGCAATTGGGGCGGATTCACCATCGGCTGGCTCTACTGGTATTTCTGGGTGAATGTCGTGGCACTGGAGGCGGTGGCCGGCGCGAGCCAGCTGCACGTCTGGCTGCCCGGTATTCCGCTGTGGGTCATCAGCCTCTGCCTGATGGTCATCCTCACCGCGGTCAACATGTTCTCGGTGAAGTCCTTCGGGGAGTTCGAGTACTGGTTCTCCTCCATCAAGGTCGCCGCCATCACCGTATTTCTCGTCCTCGGCCTGGTATTCGTCCTCGGGCTGTGGCCGGGGGCCCACCACGCGGACGTCTCGAACCTGACCGCGCACCACGGTTTCGCGCCGCACGGCATCGGCCCGGTGCTCGCCGCCGTCATTCCGGCCGTCGGCTTCTTCACCGGCGCCGAGATCGCCGCGCTGGCCGCCTCGGAGTCCAGCGAGCCGCGCCGCAACGTCGCCAAGGCCACCAACTCCGTCGTGCTGCGCGTGCTGCTCTTCTACGTCGGCTCGATCTTCCTGGTCATCGCGATCGTGCCGTGGAACAAGCCGGACGTGGCGGACGGCCCGTACGTCGCCGCGCTCCAGCAGATCGGCATCCCCGCCGCCGGCACCCTGATGCGGCTCCTGGTCCTGGTCGCCGTGCTCTCCTCGCTCAACGCCGGGCTCTACAGCGCCTCCCGCATCGTCTTCGCGCTGACCAGGCACGGCGACGCGCCGCGCGGCCTGACCAAGCTCAGCAAGCGGGGTGTGCCGCGCCGCGCGATCCTCCTCGCGACCACCCTCGGCTATGTCTCGGTGATCATCGCGTATGTCTCGCCGGACGCGGTCTTCTCCTTCATCGTGCACTCCTACGGCGCGGTGGCCCTCTTCGTGTACCTGCTCGTCGCCCTCTCCCAGTTGCGGCTGCGCCGCCGCCTGGAGCGTGAGGACCCGGGCTCCCTCCAGCTGAAGATGTGGTGGTACCCGTACCTGAGCTGGTTCACGGTGGCCGCGATGGGGGTCGTGATCGTCACGATGGCCGTACTGCCCTCCACCCGCAAGGACTTCGCGGCCAGCGCGGTCACGCTCGTGGTGGTGCTCGCGGCGTACGGCGTGCGCGCCTACCGGAAGCGGGGGCCGGGCGGGGCCGCCGCCGAGGCGCCGCAAGAGGCGCCCGTCGGCCTGCCGAGTACGGGAGCAACGGCGGTGTCGGCTTCGGAGGCGAAGGCTCCACGCGCCTGACCGGGGTGCGTGCGGGCCGTACCGGATACGGCCCGCACCCCCAGGTGTCCGTCCGTCAGACCACAGCCCCCGAGTCGTCGGCGCGCCGTGCGCCCGCGCGGCGGCGGGCTCCGGTCGTCGACGGTGCGGACTTGGCCCGTCCGGCCGGCCGGGGCGGCGGCGCCGTACTGCGTGCCTCCAGCGAGATCGCCAGCGGCATCGCCGTGAACAGCGACGAGTACGTGCCGACGCCGATGCCGATCAGCAGCGCCACCGCGAAGTCGGTGAGCGTGTCACCGCCCAGGAACGCCAGCGCGGCCAGGATCAGGACGGCGCCGATGCCGGTGTTCACCGTGCGCGGCAGGGTCTGCAGGATCGCGGAGTTGGCGATCCGGTCGAACGGCGCCTTGCGGTTCGCGCCCCACAGCTCGCGCACCCGGTCGAAGACGACGACGGAGTCGTTGACGGAGTACCCGATGACGGTGAGCAGCGCCGCCAGGAACACCCCGTCCACCGGCTTGCCCAGCCAGGCGAAGACGCCGACCAGGATCAGCACGTCGTGCGCCATCGCGGCGACCGCCGAGGCCCCGAAGGTCCAGCGGAAGCGGGCCGCCAGGTACGCGAGCTGGGCGAGCAGCGCCACGCCGAGGGCGATCAGCGCGTTGCGGCGCAGCTCGTCCCCCAAGCTCGGCCCGATCAGCTCGTCCCGTACCTTCTCCGTCTTCCCGCCCAGCCCGGCGACGGTCCTGCGGACCTCGCTCTCCTGGGCGGCGGTCAGCTTCTCGGTGCGTACGGTGAGGTCGCCGTCGCCGGAGGCGTTCACCACGGCGCGCGGGAACCCGGCGTCGGCGAGCGCCTTCCGGGCCGCGCCGGGGTCCACCTCGGTGGCGGTGGCGTACTCGACCATCCGCCCGCCGGTGAACTCCACGCCGAAGTCCAGGCCGCGCAGCCCGATCCCGCCGACGGCCAGCACCAGCGCGAGCGCGGAGGCGGCGAGCCAGCGGCGCCGGTGGCGCATCAGATCGGGGCCGCGGCGGGCCAGCCAGGTGCGGACCCGGCCCTCGTCGGCCAGCCCGGTGAGGCGCGGCGCCGCCCGTACGAGGTCCCGCCCGAGGGCGAATTCGGCGAGCACCCGGGTGACGACCAGGGCACTGATCATCGAGGCGAGGACGCCGATGGAGAGGGTGACGCCGAAGCCGCGTACCGGCCCGGAGGCGAAGAAGAACAGCAGTCCGGCGGCGAGCAGGGTGGTGATGTTGGAGTCCGCGACGGCGCTGAAGGCGTTGCGGAAGCCGGCGGTCAGGGCAGTGCGGATGTCCGTGCGCGCGCCGTTGTCCGCGCCGCCGCGCCGCTTCTTCCTCCGCCCCGCCGCGTACTCCTCCCTGGCGCGTTCAAACACCAGGACGTTGGCGTCCACCGCCATCCCGATGGCCAGCACGAAGCCGGCCAGGCCCGGGAGGGTGAGGGTGGCGCCGAGCGCGAGCAGCGCGGCGTAGGAGATCAGCGCGTAACAGGCCAGGGCCAGCGCGGCGAGGACGCCGAGCAGCCGGTAGACGACGGTGATGAAGAGCGCGGTGAGCCCGATGCCGATGACCGCGGCTCCGGCGCTGGCCTCGATGGCGTCGGCGCCCAGCGTCGGCCCGACGGTCCGCTGCTCGACCAGCTCGACCGGTACGGGCAGCGCGCCGCCCTTGATGAGCAGCGCGAGGTCCTGGGCCTCCTGCTGGGTGAAGCTGCCGGTGATCTGGGTGGAGCCGCCGGTGATGCCGGTGCCGCAGGCCACCGACTCGTTGACCTGCGGGGAGGAGATGACCTTGTCGTCGAGGACGATGGCGGCCCGGCGGGCCGGGTCGCCGACGGGCTTGCAGGCGGCCTCGCCGGTGAGCTTCGCCCACTGCTTCTCGCCGCTGCCGCGCAGGTCGACGGCGACGTACCAGCCGCTGCCGCGCTCGGCGTCGAAGCCGGCCTCGGCGCCGTCGACCTGCTCGCCGGTGAGCGCGGCCGGGCCGACGCGCAGCGGCTGCCCGGACTCGTCGCGCAGGGTGCGCTCGTTCCCGGGCCCGGGCCGGCCGTCGCCGGACGGGCCGGTGCCGTGTACGGGGTGGAAGGTGAGCTGGGCGGTGCGGCCGAGGACCTCGGCGGCCTCGCGGGGGTCCTGGACGCCGGGGAGTTCGACGACGATGCGGTGCTCGCCGGAGCGGGCGAGGGTCGGTTCGGAGACGCCGAGGCCGTCGACGCGGCGGCGCAGCACCTCCAGCGTGCGTTCGGTGGCAGCGCGGTCGGCCTTGGCGGTGGGCGAGTCCCGGGTCTCCAGGACGAGTTGCGTACCGCCGCGCAGGTCGAGCCCGAGGCGGGGGGACTGGGTGAGGGAGAGGTAGAGCGAGAGGGCGAGGACGGCGAGCGCGAGCAGCGCGCGCAGCCTCGAAGCGCGGTTCATGGGCAGGGGCCTCCAACAGGCGGTGCCGCGCGGCCGGTTGCGTACGGGCGCGGCGGAGAACCGGCGGACGCCCCCGGTGACCTGGTCCGGTCAGGGGGTGCCGCCGTCTGGCTCGATCACCTGTGGGAGAGGGGTGGGGCGCGGGCCGCCCAAAGGCCCGCGGCGCACTGCGGCCGGCCGTCGGCCTCCCGGCGCACGGACGGCCAGGGCAGTGCGCGCAGCCGGGGTGCGTAGTGGCTTGCGGGGTCCAGGCCCGGGGCCGGGTGCGCGGCGTGCTGTTCGGCCGGCGTCGCGCGGCCGGTGCGCGGGAGGGCGTGCAGACAGCCGGGCTGGGTGGGCCCGGAGTGCGCGTGCGGCGGGGACGTCTGGCCCGCGGAGGCGTACTGGGACGTCTGGCCCGCGGAGGCGTACGGCGCGCCGCCCTCGTACGAGGTCGTGGCAGCGGCCGCCGCCGTGGGGCTCAGCCCGCCGAGGACGAGCGCGAAGACCGCGAGCAGCGCCCGCAGGGCGGCCGTGGGCCGCATCCGCCGGTCCATGCCGCCTCCTCGTCCGGGCTCGCCGTCCGGATGCCGGCCTGATCGCCGCACCCGGACGGATGTCCGCACACTCTGCCACGGACGGGAGGTTTCCGGAGGGCCCCGGCCAGGACGCCTGCTAGGACGCCTTCGCCTCCGGCGCGGTCATGGCGTCCGTCATCACCGCGGTGACGGTCTCGTACAACGCCGCCCAGGACGCCTCGATCTCAGGGGTCCAGGCGTCCCCCGCGAAGTGCCGCAGCGCGGCGATCAGGCTGCCGCCGACGGCCGGGAAATGCTCGGGGAGGGCGCCGTACCCGGCGTGCCGGGCGCCGAGCCCCTGGAGGATGCGGACGACGGTGTCGGTGTCCTCCAGGTTGGCCACCAGCCCGCCGATCGCGTTCCAGAGGCGGTCCTCCTGCTCTTCGAGGTGCTGGGCGAACAGCGGCCGCACCCCGGGGTGATGGGCGAAGAGATGGGCGTAGAAGTACTTCGTCACGGCGGTGCCGTGGGGCTCGACGGCGGCGTAACTGCTTTTGACGAGCGCGGGGTTGAAGGTCATGACGGGACAGTAGGCAGCGCGCGTTTCCGTGGGCCGGTGCCGCCGTGACCGTACGGGAAGCGCTCCCTCAGCGAGGGCCGGGTGCCGTTGTGAGACGGGGGCAAATCCGGGCACCCGCCCAGCTCCGTTGCCACGGGCGGATACTGGGCCGCATGGGAAAGGTTCACGCACGTATAGACGGCAGGCTGCGCACGTTCATCGAGGCGCAGAAGATCTTCTTCACCGCGACCGCGCCGCTCTCGGGGGACGGCACCGTCAACCTCTCGCCCAAGGGCCTGTCCGGGTCGTTCGCGGTCCTCGACGAGCACACCGTGGCATACCTCGACTTCGCCGGCAGCAACGCCGAGACCGTCGCGCACCTGCGGGAGAACGGCCGCATCACGCTGATGTGGTGCGCCTTCGAGGGCCCGCCCAACATCGTCCGCGTGCACGGCCGCGGCGAGCCGGTCTTCCGCGACGACCCGCGGTGGGACGGCCTGCTCGCGCACTTCCCCGGCATCGACGGCGCCGCGCACGGCCTGCGCGCGGTCATCGTCGTCACCGCCGAGCTGATCCGCGACACCTGCGGCTACGGCGTGCCGTTCATGACGTACGACGAGGACCGCCCGCTGCACCGCTCGCGCTTCGAGCGGGAGACGGACGAAAGCCTGGACGCGTACTTCCAGAAGAAGGAGTGGATCGCGCAGAGCATCGACGGGCTGCCGGGGCTGCCCCTGCCGCTGCCGCCGCTGCCGTAGAAGCGCGCGGGCCCCGCAGAAGCGGACGGGCCCCGCCTCCCTCAGGGGAAGCGGGGCCCATGCGCGCCCGTGCGGAGTCAGCTGCTCGTCAGCCGTTCCGCTGCGCCAGCCGCAGCAGGTGATCGGCGAGCGCCTGGCCGCCGTCCGGGTCGCGGCTGATCAGCAGCAGCGTGTCGTCGCCGGCGATGGTGCCGAGGATGACGTGCAGCTCGGCCTGGTCGATGGCCGAGGCCAGGAACTGCGCCGCACCCGGCGGCGTACGCAGCACCACCAGGTTCGCCGACGCCTCGGCCGAGATCAGCAGCTCGCTGGAGAGGCGGCGCATCCGCTCCTCCTTGGCGGACTCGCCGAGCGGCGCCTTGGGCGTGCGGAAGCCGCCCTCGCTCGGCACCGCGTAGATCAGCTCTCCGTTGGTGTTGCGGATCTTCACCGCGCCCAGCTCGTCCAGGTCCCGGGAGAGCGTCGCCTGGGTGACGCTCAGCCCGTCGTCGGCCAGCAGCTTGGCCAGCTGGCTCTGGGACCTGACCGGCTCGCGGTTGAGAATGTCCACGATCCGGCGGTGCCGGGCGGTCCGTGTCTGCGGTACGGCGTGGCCGTGCAGCGAATCGTTGTCCTGCGCCTCGGTCATCGTTCTGCTCAGTCTCCGGATCGTCGTTCCCCGTCGGCCGCCTCCTGGGCCGCGTCGAGGACGCCGGGCAGCTTCTGGAGGAACACCTCCACCTCTGCGTCCGAGACGATCAGCGGCGGCGCGAGCCGGACCACGTCCGGCACGCAGGCGTTCACCAGGAGACCAGCGTCCTGAGCGGCCTGCTGCACCTTCGGCGCGTGCGGCCCCGTCAAGACGATACCCAGCAGCAGGCCCGCACCGCGGACCGAGCCGACCAGCGGGTGTCCGAGAGCCTCGATCCCGCCGCGCAGCCGCTCCCCGGCCCGCTTCACGTGATCGAGCAGCCCGTCCGCCTCGATGGTGTCCAGGACGGCCAGCGCGGCGGCGCAGACGACGGGGTTTCCGCTGAAGGTGGAGCCGTGCGCGCCGGGCGTGAGCAGCTCGGCGGCCTTCCCGTACGCGAGGGTCGCGCCGATCGGCAGCCCGCCGCCCAGCCCCTTGGCGAGCGTGACGACGTCCGCCTCGACGCCCTGGGCCTGCGCCTCCAGCCAGTTCCCGGTCCGGCCGATGCCGGTCTGGATCTCGTCCAGGACGAGCAGGGTGCCGGTGGCGGCGGTGATCTCGCGGGCGGCCCGGAGGTACCCGGCCGGGGGCACGATGACGCCGTTCTCGCCCTGCACCGGCTCCAGAATCACGAAGGCGGTGTCGGTGGTGACGGCCTCCCGCAGCGCCTCGGTGTCGCCGTACGGTACGTACGTCACGTCACCGGGCAGCGGGCGGAACGGGTCCTGCTTGGCGGGCTGGCCCGTCAGCGCGAGGGAGCCCATGGTCCGGCCGTGGAAGCCGCCGACGGTGGAGACGATGTGGGTCCGCCCGGTCAGCCGGCCGATCTTGAAGGCGGCCTCGTTGGCCTCGGCGCCCGAGTTGGAGAAGTACACCCGCCCTGGACGGCCGCCGGCGATCTGCAGCAGCCGCTCGGCGAGCGCGACGGTCGGCTCGGTGATGAAGAAGTTCGAGACGTGCCCGAGGGTGGCGACCTGGTCGGAGACGGCGCGGACGACGGCCGGGTGCGCGTGGCCGAGCGCGTTGACCGCGATGCCGCCGAGGAAGTCGAGGTACTCGGCCCCGTCGGCGTCCCAGACCTTGGCGCCCTCGCCGCGCACCAGTGGGATCCGGGGCGTGCCGAAGTTGTCCATCATGGCGCCCTGCCAGCGCCGGGTGAGCCCCGTGTTGCTCAGTCCGTTCGTCATGCCGCCCCCTCGTCCTCGTGTGCGTCGGGCACGACCATCGTGCCGATGCCCTCGTCGGTGAAGATCTCCAGCAGGATCGAGTGCTGGACCCGCCCGTCGATCACCCGGGCGGTGTGCACGCCGTTGCGTACCGCGTGCAGGCAGCCGCGCATCTTGGGCACCATGCCGCTGGCCAGGTCCGGCAGCAGCTTCTCCAGCTCGGTCGCGGTGAGCCGGGAGATGACCTCGTCGCTGTTCGGCCAGTCCTCGTACAGGCCCTCGACGTCGGTGAGGACCATCAGCGTCTCGGCGTTCAGCGCGGCGGCGAGCGCCGCGGCCGCCGTGTCGGCGTTCACGTTGTACACGTGGCCGTCGTCCGCGCTCCGGGCGATGGACGAGATCACCGGGATCCGGCCGTCGTCCAGCAGCGCCTCGACCGCACCCGCGTCGATGGCGGAGATCTCGCCGACCCGGCCGATGTCCACCCGCTCGCCGTCGATGTCCGCGTAGTGCTTGGTCGCGGACATCAGGTGGGCGTCCTCGCCGGTCATGCCGACGGCGAGCGGCCCGTGCTGGTTGAGCAGCCCGACCAGCTCCCGCTGGACCTGCCCGGCCAGCACCATCCGTACGACGTCCATGGCCTCGGGCGTGGTGACCCGCAGCCCGGCCTTGAACTCCGACTCGATGCCCAGCGTGGCCAGCTGCTTGCTGATCTGCGGGCCGCCGCCGTGCACGACGACCGGGCGGAGCCCGGCGTGCCGCAGGAACACCACGTCCTGCGCGAAGGCGGCCTTCAGCTCCTCGTCGATCATGGCGTTGCCGCCGAACTTGATGACGACGGTCTTGCCGTGGTGGCGGGTGAGCCAGGGCAGCGCCTCGATGAGGATGCGGGCCTTGGGCAGCGCCGTGTGTTTGCGTGCGGTGGTCGGCTCGCTCATGAGGAATACGCGCTGTTCTCGTGGACGTAATCGGCGGTGAGGTCGTTGGCCCAGATGATCGCGGACTCGGCACCGGCGGCGAGGTCGGCGGTGATCCGGACCTCCCGGTACCGCATGTCGACCAGGTCGCGGTCCTCCCCCACCGAGCCGTTCTTGCAGACCCACACGCCGTTGATCGCGACGTTCAGCTGGTCGGGCTCGAAGGCGGCGGAGGTGGTGCCGATGGCGGACAGCACCCGTCCCCAGTTCGGGTCCTCACCATGGATGGCGCACTTGAGCAGGTTGTTCCGCGCGATGGACCGCCCGACCTCCACGGCGTCGTCCTCGCTCGCCGCGTTGATCACCTCGATGCGGATGTCCTTGCTGGCGCCCTCGGCGTCGCCGATGAGCTGCCGCGCGAGGTCGTCGCAGACCTCGGTTACGGCGGCCGCGAATTCCGCGGCCTCCGGGGTCACGCCGGACGCGCCCGAGGCGAGCAGCAGCACGGTGTCGTTGGTCGACATGCAGCCGTCGGAGTCGACCCGGTCGAAGGTCGTACGGGTCGCGCCGCGCAGCGCCGTGTCCAGCTGCTCCGCCGGCACATCGGCATCCGTCGTCAGCACGACGAGCATGGTGGCCAGCCCCGGCGCGAGCATCCCCGCGCCCTTGGCCATGCCGCCGACGACCCAGCCGTCGCGCTCCGCGAATGCCGTCTTGTGCACGCTGTCGGTGGTCTTGATCGCGATGGCGGCCTTCTCGCCGCCGTGCGCGCTCAGCTCACCGGCCGCCTTCTCGATGCCCGGCAGCACCTTGTCCATCGGCAGCAGCTCGCCGATCAGCCCGGTCGAGCAGACCGCGACCTCCCCGGCGTTCTGGCCCAGCACCTCGGCGACCTTCTCGGCGGTCGCGTGGGTGTCCTGGAACCCCTTCGGCCCGGTGCAGGCATTCGCCCCGCCGGAGTTCAGTACGACGGCACTGACCTGCCCGGCCTTGAGCACCTGCTGGGACCAGAGGACCGGCGCCGCCTTGACGCGGTTGGCGGTGAAGACGCCGGCGGCGGCCAGTCGCGGACCGGTGTTCACCACGAGGGCGAGGTCCGCGTTCCCGTTCTCCTTGATCCCGGCGGCGATGCCCGCCGCCGTGAATCCCTTGGCTGCCGTAACCGTCACGGCGCGACTCCGATCGTGGAAAGTCCCGTGTCCTCGGGGAGCCCGAGGGCGATGTTCATGCTCTGTACGGCGCCACCGGCCGTACCCTTCGCGAGGTTGTCGATCGCGCAGATCACGATGATCCGCCCGGCGGCCGCGTCGTACGCGACCTGGAGCTGCGCCGCGTTCGACCCGTACACGGCCGCGGTGGCCGGCCACTGCCCCTCAGGCAGCAGCTGTACGAAGGGCTCGTCGCCGAACGCCTTCTCGTACGCGGCCCGCAGGTCCTCCCCCGTCAGCCCCGGCTTCGCCTTGGCCGTGCAGGTCGCGAGGATGCCGCGCGGCATGGGCGCGAGCGTCGGCGTGAAGGACACACTGACCGGCTCGCCCGCGGCAGCACTCAGGTTCTGGATCATCTCGGGGGTGTGCCGGTGCACGCCCCCCACGCCGTACGGGCTCATCGACCCCATGACCTCGGAGCCGAGCAGGTGCGGCTTGGCCGCCTTGCCCGCGCCCGACGTGCCGGACGCGGCGACGATCACGGCCTCCGGCTCGGCCAGCCCCGCCGCGTATGCGGGGAACAGCGCGAGCGAGACGGCGGTCGGGTAACACCCCGGGACGGCGATGCGCTTGGACCCCTCCAGCGCGGCGCGCGCCCCGGGAAGCTCGGGGAGCCCGTACGGCCAGGTACCGGCGTGCGGGGACCCGTAGTACTTCTCCCAGTCCCCCGCGTCCTTCAGCCGGAAGTCCGCGCCGCAGTCCACGACCAGCACGTCCGGCCCGAGCTCCTCGGCCACGGCGGCGGACTGCCCGTGCGGCAGCGCGAGAAAGACGACGTCGTGCCCGGCCAGCACCTCGGTGGTGGTCGGCTCCAGCACCCGGTCCGCCAGCGGCAGCAGGTGCGGCTGGAGCGCGCCGAG
This sequence comes from Streptomyces sp. NPDC026301, assembly GCF_055567935.1. NCBI lineage: Bacteria > Bacillati > Actinomycetota > Actinomycetes > Kitasatosporales > Streptomycetaceae > Streptomyces > Streptomyces sp. NPDC026301. Next base: position 176,693 of record NZ_JBVHPN010000006.1, read on the forward strand.
TCGCTGCCCCGCGTTGGAGTTCCCGGTCAGCGCCCCGATCTCCACCTCGGGGTGCGCCAGCAGCAGCCGCAGGACTTCCCCGCCCGCATACCCACTGGCCCCGGCCACCGCCGCTCGTACAGTCATCGAACCCTCCTCGTCGATGGCATGACTATACGGACTACGACACTTTTATGCAACGCCGCATAGCGCCCCTTGATCAAAGCGGCCGAGTTCACGCGACCGACAAGAAGCTGTCACGTACGGACGGAATGAGGGGGCGGCGGTGGGGGGTTTCAGGGGCATGACAGTGGGAGTAGCACTCAACGCGACCGGTGACGTCAATCAGATCGACGCCTCTGTGCGGCTGGCCGAGGAGGCCGCGGCGGCGGGGCTGCGGTCCGCCTGGTTCGGGCAGACCTTCGGCGCCGACTCGCCGCAGCTCGCGGCGATCGTCGGGCGTGCGGTACCGGGCCTGCAGGTGGGCACGTCCGCGATCCCCGTCTTCGGACGCCATCCGCTGGCCGTCGCCGGCCAGGCCCTGACCGCGCAGGCCGCCACGCACGGCCGCTACCACCTCGGCCTCGCGCTCGGCACCCAGCTCCTGACCGAGACGGGCTTCGGCATCCCCTTCGCACGGCCCATCGCCCGCCTGCGGGAATTCCTCACCGCGTTGCGGCAGTTGACCGAGACCGGCACCGCCGACTTCCACGGCGAGCTGCTCACCGCGACCACGCCGGTCCCCGCGCGCGTACCGGGCGCCGACGACGGCGTACCGCTGCTCGTCGCCGCGATGGGCCCGCAGGCGCTGCGGGCCAGCGGGGAGCTGGCGGACGGCATCCTGCCGAACCTCGCCGGCCCCCGCGCCCTGGCCGAGCACATCGTCCCGGCCGTCACCGCGGCGGCGGAGGCCGCCGGGCGTGCCGCGCCCCGCATCGTGGCGTTCGTGCACGGCGTGGTCACCGACGACGTCGACGCCGTGCGCGAGACGGTCACCGGACAGCTCGCGTTCTACGAGCAGATCCCGTCCTACGCCCGGGCCATCGAGCTCTCCGGCGGCAAGCGGGCCGTCGATGTGGCGGTGATCGGCGACGAGCGGACGGTCGCCGCCGAGGTGCGGCGCTACCGCGACGCCGGGGCGACGGAGGTGGTCTTCGTGGGGACGGAGGCCGCCGGGGACGCCGACCGCCGCCGCACCTGGGACCTCCTGGGAGAGCTGGCGGGCTGACCGAGGCGCCCCGCGGCCGGGGGTCCGCCCGCCACAGCGCGCCTCGGCGCCGGTGCGCGGGCGGCGTTCCGTCAGGGCGCCGGCGTGAAGACCAGCGACGCATTGTGGCCGCCGAAGCCGAAGGAGTTGGTGAGGGCGGCCGGGAGGGCGATCCGGCGCGGGGCGCCGGTGACGACGTCGAGCTTCACCTCCGGGTCGAGCGTCTCGACGTTCAGGGTGGCGGGCACGACGCCGTCGCGTACCGCGAGGATCGTCGCGAGCGCGCCGAGGGAGCCCGCCGCGCCGAAGAGGTGGCCGGTCATCGACTTGGTCGCGGTGACGGCCGGGTGGGTGCCGATCGCCTCGGTGACCGACTGCGCCTCGGCGAGGTCACCCTTGGGCGTGGAGGTCGCGTGGGCGTGCACCAGCCCGATGTCCTGCGGCGTGAGCCCGGCGGCGGCCAGCGCCCGGCGCATGGCCCGGACCTGGCCCTCCGGGTGCGCGGCCGTGATGTGGAAGGCGTCCGAGGTGACGCCGGCGCCCGCGAGGGTGGCGTGGGCACGGGCCGCCCGGGCGGCGGCGAACCCTGCGCTTTCCAGTACGACCACGGCCGCGCCCTCGCCGATGACGAAGCCGTCCCGGTCCACGTCGAAGGGGCGGGACGCCCGCTGCGGCTCGTCGTTGCGCGTCGAGTGGGCCTTGGCCTGCGCGAAGCCCGCCATCGTCAGCGCGCAGACGCACGCCTCGGCGCCGCCCGCCACGACCACGTCGGCGCGGCCGAGCCGGATCAGGTCCAGGCCCATGGCGATCGCCTCGGCCCCGGACGCGCAGGCGCTGACGGGGGTGTGGGCGCCGCCGCGGGCGCCGAGTTCGATGCTGACCCAGGCGGCCGGGCCGTTCGCCATCAGCATGGGGACGGTGTGCGGCGACACCCGGCGCACGCCGGACGCCTCCAGCACGTCGTCCTGGCCCAGCATGGTGAGCGCGCCGCCGGTGCCCGTGCCGATCACCACGGCCAGCCGCTCCGGGTCGACCTCGGGCGCGCCCGCGTCGGCCCATGCCTCGCGCGCCGCGACGAGCGCGACCTGCTCGCAGCGGTCCATGCGGCGGGCCTGTACCCGGTCCAGTACCTCGGTCGGTTCGACCGCGAGCCGGCCCGCGATCCGGCCGGGCAGTGCGGCCGCCCACTCCTCGTCGAGCGGGCCGATGCCGGACTGTCCGGCCAGCATCGCGCTCCAGGTCGACGCGGCGTCCCCGCCGAGCGGCGTGGTGGCGCCCAGGCCGGTGACCACGACGTTGTCGGTGTTCATGCTCATGAGCGAGCTCCGTTTGTAGTAGAGATACAACGCCCCGCGTGGCCGAGGGACCCATTCACGGGGCGAGTCGTCGACTCACCGGCCACTCTGCCAAGGAGATTGGGGAGAGGCAGGTAGCGTGATCAACGGAGTCCGGCCTTGGGATATTGTGGAGTCTCCACACAACCAGGAGCAAGATCGACAACGGTACGACCGGCCGGGGCCGGGTCCGGACAGGAGGGGCTGAGAATGAAGCTGCGGTGTGCGGTGCTCGACGACTACCAGGGCGTCGCGCTGTCCATGGCGGACTGGAGCGCGGTGGCCGGGGACGTCGACGTGCGCGTCGTACGGGAGTACATCGGGGACCGGGAGCGGCTGGTCGAAGCGGTCGGGGACTGCGAGATCCTCGTCGTGATGCGCGAACGGACGCCGTTCCCCGCGGAGTTGTTCGCCCGGCTCCCCCGGCTGCGACTGCTGATCACCTCCGGTATGCGCAACGCCGCGATCGACCTGGAAGCGGCGGCCCGGCACGGCGTGACCGTGTGCGGTACGGCCAGCAATACGGAGCCGCCGGTCGAGCTGACCTGGGCGCTGCTGCTGGGCCTGGCCCGCGGCCTCGTCCGGGAGAACACCGCGCTGCGGGAGGGTGGGCCGTGGCAGAGCACGGTGGGCGCCGACCTGCACGGGCGGCGGCTCGGGCTGCTGGGGCTGGGGAAGATCGGTACGAGGGTGGCAGCCGTCGGCCAGGCGTTCGGGATGGACGTCGTGGCGTGGAGCCGTAACCTCACGGACGAGCGGGCCGCGGCGGCAGGCGTCCGGCGGCTGCACACGAAGGAGGAGCTGCTGGAGAGCAGCGACTTCGTCTCCGTGCACCTGGTGCTCGGGGAGCGGACGCGGGGGCTGCTCGGCGCGGCGGAGCTGAAGCGGATGCGGCCGACGGCGTATCTCGTCAACACCTCGCGGGCCGCGATCATCGACCAGGACGCGCTCGCGGAGGCGCTGCGCGGCGGGTGGATCGCGGGCGCGGGGGTCGACGTGTTCGACGAGGAGCCGCTGTCCGCGGGGCATCCGTACAGGTCGCTGCCGAATCTGCTGGCCACGCCGCACCTGGGCTATGTGACGCGGCGCAATTACGAGGGGTACTTCCAGCAGGCGGTGGAGGACATCGCGGCGTTCGTGGCGGGGGCGCCGGTGCGGCAGCTGGGCTGAGGACCGCGGAAAGGCGGCCGGGTGGCGACGCGCGGAAAACGGGAGGCCGCGGGCGCGGGGGCGTGACTAGCATGGCCCCGCATGACGTCCCCTCAGCGCCCGCGCGGCGTTCCCGAGCGGCCCGTTCTCGACGGGCTGGAAGAGAAGTGGTCCCGGCAGTGGGAAGAGTCGGGCGTCCATGTATTCGACCGGTCCGCCGAGCGCGGCCGGGTCTTCTCGATCGACACCCCGCCGCCCACGGTCAGCGGCTCCCTCCACATCGGCCACGTCTTCTCGTACACGCACACCGACGCGGTCGCCCGCTACCAGCGGATGCGCGGCCGGGAGGTCTTCTACCCGATGGGGTGGGACGACAACGGGCTGCCGACCGAGCGGCGCGTCCAGCACCACTTCGGGGTGCGCTGCGACCCGTCGCTGCCGTACGACCCGGACTTCCGCCCGCCGGAGCGGCCAGGAAAGCGTCAACTGCCCGTCTCCCGGCGGAATTTCATCGAGCTGTGCGAGCGGCTGACCGCCGTCGACGAGGAGGCGTTCGAGGAGCTGTGGCGGCGCCTCGGCCTGTCGGTCGACTGGACGCTGACGTACCGCACGATCGGGGACACGGCCCGGACGGTCTCCCAGTACGCCTTCCTGCGGAACCTCGCGCGCGGCGAGGCGTACTCGGCCGAGGCGCCCACGCTGTGGGACGTCACGTTCCGTACGGCGGTCGCCCAGGCCGAGCTGGAGGACCGGGACCGCCCCGCCGCGTACCACCGGCTGGCGTTCGCGCGGACGGACGCCGCCTCCGGCCCCTCGCCCGTCCCGCCGCTCCTCGTCGAGACGACGCGTCCCGAGCTGCTGCCCGCGTGCGTCGCGGTCGTCGCGCATCCGGACGACGCGCGCTATCAGGAACTGTTCGGGAAGACCGTGCGCACCCCGCTCTTCGGGGTCGAGGTGCCCGTCCTCGCGCACCGGCTCGCCGACCCGGAGAAGGGCACCGGCGCCGCCATGATCTGCACCTTCGGCGACACGACGGACGTGACGTGGTGGCGTGAGCTGGCGCTGCCGACCCGCCCGGTCATCGGCTGGGACGGCCGCTTCGCCGCCGGGCCGCCCGCCTGGCTGGAGAGCGAGCGGGCCCGGGCGGCGTACGGAGAGCTGGCCGGGGCCACCGCGTTCACCGCCCGCGAGCGCGTCGTCGCCATGCTGCGGGAGAGCGGCGAGCTGACCGGCGAGCCCCGCCCCGTCACCCACCCGGTGAAGTTCTACGAGAAGGGCGACAAGCCGCTGGAGATCGTCACCACCCGCCAGTGGTACCTCCGCAACGGCGGCCGGGACCGGCCGCTGCGGGACGAACTGCTGCGGCGTGGCGCCGAGTTGCACTGGCACCCGGACCGGATGCGCGTCCGGTACGAGAACTGGGTCGGCGGCCTGAACGGTGACTGGCTGATCAGCCGGCAGCGGTTCTTCGGCGTGCCGATCCCCGTCTGGTACCCGCTGGACGCCACGGGCGCCCCCGATTACGGCACGCCGATCGTCCCGGACACGGCGGCGCTGCCCGTCGACCCGAGCGCCGAGGCACCGCCCGGGTACACGGAGGCGCAGCGCGGTGCCCCGGACGGCTTCATCGGGGATCCGGACGTCATGGACACCTGGGCGACCTCCTCCCTCACCCCGCAGATCGCGGCCGGCTGGCCGGCCGACCCCGACCTCTTCGAGCGGGTCTTCCCGATGGACGTCCGGCCGCAGGCTCACGAGATCATCCGTACCTGGCTGTTCTCCACGGTCGTCCGCGCGCACGCCGAGCACGGCACACTGCCGTGGCGGCACGCCACGATCTCCGGCTGGATCCTCGACCCGGACCGCAAGAAGATGTCGAAGTCGAAGGGGAACACCGTCACGCCGCTGGACCTGCTGGCGCACCACGGGTCCGACGCGGTGCGGTACTGGGCGGCGAGCGGGCGCCCCGGCACGGACACCGCGTTCGACACCGGCCAGATGAAGATCGGCCGCCGGCTGGCCACGAAGATCCTCAACGCGAGCCGGTTCGTCCTCGGCTTCGCGCCGGTCGCGGACGGCACACCGGTCACCGAACCACTCGACCGTTCCCTCCTCTCCGTCCTGGCCGCAACGGTCGAGGAAGCCACCGCCGCCTTCGAGGACTTCGACTACGCCCGCGCCCTGGACCACACCGAACGGTTCTTCTGGCGCTTCTGCGACGACTACCTGGAACTGGTCAAGGACCGGGCGTACGGAACGGCGGAGACCGACGCCGCCGGGGCGGCCTCGGCGCGGGCCACCCTCACGACCGTGCTGAGCACGCTGCTGCGCCTCTTCGCGCCGGTGCTGCCGTTCGTCACGGAGGAGGTCTGGTCGTGGTGGGCGCCCGGCTCGGTGCACCGCGCCCCCTGGCCGGAAGCGGACCCGCTGCGCGCGCTCGCGGACGGCACGGACCCCGCGCTGCTCGACACGGCGGCGGAGGTCCTCACCGCGGTCCGCCGGGCGAAGTCCGCGGCCAAGGTGTCCATGCGGACGACGGTGACGGGGGCGGTGATCACCGGACCGTCCACGGCACTGGAGGCGTTCACCCTGGTCGCCGCCGACGTCCGCGCGGCGGGGCGGATCGCCCGCACCGAAGAACGCCCCGGGCCGGCACCGCTCACGGTCGACGTCACGCTCTGAAATTCAGGACGACAGTACGAGGGTCCAGGAGCCCTGGTGGCCGTGGAGGGCGGTCACCGAGAGGGGGAGGACGTCGAGGTGCCAGTAGGCGTGCGGCGGGACCTTGAGGGCGTAGATGAGGGCGGCGCGGATCACGCCGGGTTCGGCGACGGCGAGGGCGCTGCCGCCGTCGCCGACCGGGCGGGTGTCGAGCCAGTTGCCGACCCGGATGATGAACGCGAGCAGGGACTCGCCGCCGTGCGGTGCCGTGCGCGGGTCCGCGAGCCAGGCGTCCACGGCCTGCGGCTCGGCGGCCGCCACGTCGCGCAGCGTGCGCCCGCGCCACCGGCCCATGTCGCAGTCGCGCAGCGCGGGCTGCACCAGGGGGGTGAGGCCGAGGAGCTCGCCGGTCTCGCGGCTGCGGGCCGAGGGTGAGCAGTAACGGAGCTCGGCGGCGGCCAGCGGGCTCAGGGCGGGCGCTGCCCGCTCGACCTCGTGCCACCCCATCACGTCCAGCGGCCGGTCGTCGTCGAAGCGCGCTTCGAGCAACGAGGAGCTGCGCCCGGCAGCGACCAGCGTGAGGCGAACAGTCATTCGGTGATGGTAAGAGCGCTTCCGCCGCCGAGAGCCCCGCTGTCACAGATGAAGTCACATATTTGCGGGGCATGTTCGGCATTGACGGCCGGAGTGTGATGTTCCGCCACCCCCGCCATGATCGACACCGGGCGCATGTGCACGGCAAGGGCCCGGCGGTCTCCCGCCGGGCCCTCGTCCTGTCGGTATCGCCGTCGGCCGTCTCGGTATGGCTGTCAGCCGTCCGTCGACTTCTCGTGCCGTACGACGGTGTCGGGGCCGGGCGACATGATCGCTTCATGGCCGTCCTCGAAGCGGACGCGGTACGGCGGGGTCCCGTTCATTCCGAGTACTTCGACGACCTCGGCTTCCCGGTCGTGCTGGCCGACGATCCTGCCGTGCACCAGCAACCGGTCGCCTTTGTGGGCCTCCATCAGAGCTGACCTCCATCCGGATGGTCGGGGATGCGCCCGGACCTGCCGGCACGCAGTCGTCGCGGGCGCTGAGCCGTGCCGCTGGGGAACCGCGCGCCCTCACGGTCAGTTTAGGCCCGGCGGCCGTTCCGGGCGCCGCTCGCGATCGGCCATCGGCGTGACGGGGCGGTGCCGGCCGGGTCCCGCCCGGTCAGCGCGGCGGCCGCACCCGTGACGGATAGTGGTCGGCCACCACCCGCGCCATCGCCCCCGTACGGTCCGTGGCCACCTCCTTCGCGGAGAAGTAGACGTTGCCGCGCACCTGCCGGTAGCCGCCGTCGAAGGTGAGGTGGCGGGAGAGTTCGAGCGGGTTCTGCCAGGGTGCGGGCTGGGCCGGGTCGCCGGCCTTGTAGAGGGCCTCGCCGATGTAGAGGTGCACGCGGGTGCCGTCCACGGTCCGGGCCCACCAGGGCACGAGCTTGGCGTAGTCGGCGGCGGCGAAGCCGATGTTCCAGTAGACCTGCGGGACGACGTAGTCGAGCCACTCCTCGCGGACCCACTTCCGCGTGTCGGCGTACAGATCGTCGTACGTCTGCACGCCCGCCCGGGTGTCGGAGCCCGTCGGGTCGGTGGCCTGGTTGCGCCAGACCCCGAACGGGCTGACGCCGAAGCGGGCCGTGCGCCGGGTCGTACGGACCCGTTCCCCCAGCTCGCGCACCAGCTGGTCGATGTTGTCGCGGCGCCAGCTCGCCCGGTCCGGGAAGGCGTCACCGTACTCCGCGTAGGCCGCGTCGTCGTCGAAGACCTGGCCCGCGACCGGATAGGGGTAGAAGTAGTCGTCGAAGTGGACGCCGTCCACGGGGTAGCGGCGCACCGCGTCCATGATCGCGTCGAGGACGAAGGCGCGGACCTCCGGCAGGCCGGGGTTGTAGTAGAGCTTGCCGCCGTAGGGCAGCACCCATTCCGGGTGCAGCCGGGCGGGGTGGGTGGGGACGAGTTTCGTGGGGTCGGTGTGGTTGGCGACGCGGTACGGGTTGAACCACGCGTGCAGCTCCAGATCGCGCGCGTGCGCCTCGCGGACGGCGAAGTCCAGCGGGTCCCAGCCGGGGTCGCGGCCCTGGACGCCGGTGAGGTACTGCGACCACGGCTCGTACGGGGAGGGCCACAGCGCGTCGGCGGTGGGGCGCACCTGGAAGATCACCGCGTTCAGCCGGGCGGCGGCCGCCTTGTCGAGGTACGCGACCAGTTCGGCCTGCTGCTGCGCGGCGGTCAGGCCCGGCTTGGAGGGCCAGTCGCGGTTGGCCACGGTCGCCAGCCACATCCCCCGGAACTCCGACCGACGGCTGACCTCGTCGTCCCGCCCCCGCCCGTGACCTGCGCCTTCGACGGGGTTCCCGGCCCCGCCCGGCGTGCTCGCCGCCGCACCCGGCGTCCAGAGCATCGAGGACGCCGCCCCGAGCGCCGCCACCGTGAAACCTCTGCGAGTGAAACTGTTCCGGGCGATTCTCCCTATTCGTCGCATACCGCCACCCCTTCCGTCCGGTACGTCCGGCTCTCCACGCTCAGAATGCCCGCCCCGCCCGCCCCTGCGCACCAGCGCGCGGAGTAACGTCGGGGCCGAGGCGGGCGTCGGACCCTTACGGCCCCCGCCGGTCCCGAAGATCAGCGAAAGGCACGATGTGACCGACATCGAACGCGTCGGAGTGGTCGGCTGCGGCCAGATGGGCGCCGGCATCGCCGAGGTATGTGCGCGGGCCGGCCTGGAGGTCATGGTCGCCGAGACCACCGGCGAGGCCCTGGAGCTCGGCCGCACCCGCCTGACCAATTCCCTCGGCAAGGCGGCCGAGCGCGGCAAGATCACCACCGCGGAGCGCGACGCGACGCTCGCCCGGCTCAGCTTCACCACCGACCTCGGCGAATTCTCCGACCGCGACCTCGTCATCGAGGCGGTCGTGGAGAACGAGCAGGTCAAGACCGAGATCTTCCAGGTGCTCGACCAGGTCGTCACGCGCCCCGACGCGATCCTGGCCTCCAACACCTCCTCCATCCCGCTGGTGAAGCTCGCCGTCGCGACCTCCCGCCCGGAGCAGGTCATCGGCATCCACTTCTTCAACCCCGCCCCGGTGCAGAAGCTGGTCGAGATCATCCCGGCGCTCACCACCGGCGAGGACACCATCAAGCGCGCCGAGGCGATGGTCCGCGACCACCTGGGCAAGCACGCCATCCGCGCCCAGGACCGCTCCGGCTTCGTCGTCAACGCGCTGCTGATCCCCTACCTGCTCTCCGCGATCCGGATGTTCGAGCAGGGCACCGCCAGCCGCGAGGACATCGACAACGGCATGGAGCTGGGCTGCGCCCACCCGATGGGCCCGCTGAAGCTGGCCGACCTGATCGGCCTGGACACCGTGGCCTCGGTCGCCGACTCGATGTACGAGGAGTTCAAGGAGCCGCTGTACGCCGCTCCCCCGCTGCTGCAGCGGATGGTCGACGCGGGCCGCCTGGGCCGCAAGACCAGCTCGGGCTTCTACGCGTACTGAGCCCGCTCGGCCGTTACGGAACGTAGCGGTCCGCACCTACGCGTCCGGCCCGTGCCGCTCCCTTCCTTCCGGAGCGGCACGGGCCGTCGTCGTCCCACGGGGGCGCCGGACGGCATCCGAAGGCGTGGGCCGTCCGGCCGTCCGCCGCCGCTCGGGGGAAAGACGGCGGTCGGACACCGCCGGCGGGCGCCCGTCCGCCGGCTGCTGCCCCCGTGGCCCTGTTGAGTCAACTCCTCGGCCACCATGGTCGGGACCGTGTGAAAGGGCCCGGTTGGGGTGCGCGATTCGCACCCCGTGTGAAGTCCGCGCACCCCTGCCGGGACGTCGGCGACGCCTGATTCACACGGGGTGTGCGCACTTGACTCGCATATTCCTGCCGCACACTCTCCCGCCCTGCCCCACAAAGCTGTTCACTGTCTGTAGTACGAAAAACACCGAGTATCCGAGAGGAATGAGGAGCGGACAGTGACCGCCCACCCTGAATCCGACCCAGTGGCCACCGACGTGGCGGAGCTGAGGCGCTGCTGCGATGTGCGTACCGCACGCGTCGACGGCCAGCTCGCCCTGCTGGCGCAGCGGTCCGAGCAGTACGAGCGCGAAGCGGACGAGCTGCACAGCCGGCTCACGCGCATCGAACACGGACGGTGGCCACTGCCGTCCATCGTCGCGCTCACGGGGATCGCGGCCCTGGCGGTCGCCGTGTGGCAGGTCCTGACGAACTGACCGGCGCGGGGCGCCGGTCAGCCCAGGGCCGTGGCGGACCCGCTGCTCAGCCGAGCCGGAGGTGATGCAGCATCAGCAGCGCCGCCGCCATGTTGGCGGCCGGCACCTCACCCCGCGCCACCATGTCCGGCACGAGCTTGAGCGGTACCCACTCCCGCCGGTCGGACTCGAAGTCGTCCTCGGGAGGGCCGACGTACTCCGCCCGGTCGGACCAGTAGATGTGGTGCCGGGCGTCCGTGAGGCCGTTGGACGGCTCCACGGACAGCAGATGGGTCAGGGGGCCGGGCCGCCAGCCGGTCTCCTCCTCCATCTCACGGGCGGCCGCGACGGCGACGTCCTCGCCGTCCTCGACCACCCCGGCGGCCAGCTCCCAGCCCCAGGTGTCGGTGATGAAGCGGTGCCGCCACAGCAGCAGCACCTCGTTCGCCTCGTTGACCACCGTGGCCACCGCTACGGCCCGCATACGGATCAGGTAGTGGTCCAGATGCCGCCCGTCCGGGAGTTCCACATCAGCGAGGTTGACCCGGAACCAGCGGTTCTCGTACACGGTCTGCTCCTTGAGGTTTTTCCATCGCACGTGCCTGCCACCTTCCGCCGAAGAGATGGCACGTGGACACGAGCCATCCGTCAGAGCGGAACGCGCAACGCCTCATCGATCAAGTCGGCCGCGGCGTCGGTGGCGCTGCTTCCGGTTCCGGCAAGGAGTTCGCGTACCGCCCGCAGGCGGTCACGTAACCGCTGCGACTCCATGCCCCGTGCCTGTTCCGCCATCTGCGTCGCGCTGGCAACGGCCTTTTCGGTCTCTCCCTGTCTCAGCTCGATGTGCGCGAGCATGGCGAGCCGGTGCACCCGGCCGCGGTCGTGCGCGGGGGTGTCGACGGCGGCGGTGGCCTGTTCCTGTGCGGCCCGCAGGTCGCCCAGGCTGAGCAGTGCCTCCGCCACCTGTACGTTGACCAGGCCCGGCTGGACGTAGCCGGTCTCGTCCGGCTCCAGACCCGGCCGGATGCGCTCCGCCGCGGCCTCGGCACGGCGGATGCAGGACAGCGCGCCGGCCCCGTCGCCCAGCCGCGCGTACGCCTTCGCCTGCATCGCGTACAGGTCGGCGGCCAGCGCAGCGGTGATGTGCGGGCCCGCGGCACGCAGCGCCGCCTCGGCGAAGGCGACCGCCTGGCGGTACTCGCGGGTGAACAGCGACTGGTTGACCAGCAGCGCGATGATGTACGCGCCGAGCCCGCGGTCGCCGCTCGCCTTGGCCAGCCGCAGCGCCTGGTGGAAGTAGCGCTGCGCGAGCCCGAAGGCGTCCGAGTCGTACGCACAGATGCCGGCCACGGCGACCAGCCCGCCCGTGGCGCGGTGCAGCTGACGGCCGGTGGCGTCGGTGTAGCTGCCGCGCAGCAGCGGCGCCGCCTCGGTGTTGAGGAAGCCGACGATGCGCGCCCTGGTCGCGACGCCGCCGGCCTTGCGGTACATCTGCTCGTAGTGCGTGCGCGCCGAGCGCAGCATCTCGATGTCGGCCATGCTCACCCGGGTCAGGCCGCTGCGCGAGACGTCGGAGTCCTCCGGTGGGTTCTCCCACTCCCATACGGGCATGACCGCCGAGGTCCCGGTCAGCGCGGGCGCGCTGAGGACGTGCGGGCGCTGCTGCTCGTCGGAGCGCCACAGGGCGGTGGCCCGTTCGACGAAGCCGGAGAGCGGGTGGTCGGCGGCGCGGCGGGCGCCGGGCCGGCTCAGCCCGATGTCGTCCAGGCCCACCGGGCGGTGCAGCCGGTCGCTGAGGATCTCGCAGATCAGGTCGGGGACCTGGCCGCGCGGCCGCTGGCCCTTCAACCAGCGGGCCACGGCGGTGTGTTCGTACCGCAGGGACAGGCCGCGCCGGCGGCCGAGCTGGTTGATGTGCACGGCCAGCCCGGCGTGCGAGATGCCCGCCTCGTCCAGGATCGCGTCGAGCAGGGTATTGGGCTCCATGGCCCCCTCCTGGTCCGCGCCCTCGCTCGTCGCGGGCGCGCTTCGCCTCACCACCAGCGTAATCAGGGGAAGTTCACACGGGGTGTGAACGCTGTGGGCCGGCGAGCGCGAGCAGGGCGACGTCGTCGGTGAGCCGGCCGCCCGCGTGCCGGACGATCCGGTCGCGCACGGCGGCGACGAGGGCGCGGGGGGCGAGCGGGCACGTGTCCGCCCCGGACAGGCACGCGAGCAGTTCCGTGTGCAGCGGGAAGAACGCACCGTGCGCGTCGCGGGCGTCCTCGGCGCCGTCCGTGTACAGCAACAGCCCCTCGCGGCCGGCCAGCCGCCCGGAGAACGGGCGGAGCCGGTCCGGGAGCGGGAACAGGCCGAGCGGGGGCAGCGGTTCGTCCTCGGCGACCGGCTCGGCCGTGCCGCCGCCGAACCGATACGGCCAGGGGTGACCGCAGTTCAGTGCGGTGTACTCGCCGCCGTGCGCGATCTGGAGCAGCAGGACGGTGACGAACTCCTCCGCCGCGCCCGGGTCCTCGGCTTCCGCCGCCAGGGGGCAGCCCGGCTCCGTCGTCCGGCTCCGCTCGGCCAGGTGCCGGGCCAGCGCGCGGTCCAGACGGCGTAACACCCCGGACAGCTCCGGCTCGTCGTGCGCGGCCTCGCGGAAGCAGCCGAGCATGGCCGAGACCGTGCCGATGGCCGTCAGGCCGTGGCCGCGCACGTCGCCGATGACGACCCGCAGGCCGTACCGCGTCGGCACCGCGTCGTACAGGTCCCCGCCGATGAGCGCGCCCTCGCCCGCCGACAGGTGCCCGGCGGCGATCCGTATGCCGTCGATCCGCTCCGGCAGCGGGCGCAGCACGAGCCGCTGCGCCGCCTCCGCGACGTCCCGGGTGCGCGCGAGCTCGCGGAGCAGGCGGGCCCGCCGCCCCGCCGTCAGATAGCTGGCGGCGACCACGACGAGGATCGCGGCGCAGGTGCCCAGCCGGGTCGCCGACGGGGTGTACTGGTCGGCCGCGCCGAACGGCACCAGCGCGATGAGCGCGCACAGGCCGCCGAGCACGACACACTCCCGGCGGCCGGTGCCGGCGCAGGCGATGGCCGGGGCGGCGGCGAGCAGTTGGAGTGGCTGGCCGTGGCCGGAACCGGTGAGCTCCCAGGCGAGGACTCCGGCCACCCAGACCCCGGGGAGGACGAGGACGAACAGCCGGCGGACGAAGCTCCCGAACGTTTCTCCCGCCACGGGCGGCAGCGGCCGCCACGCCCGGACGCGGAAGCAGGCCGTGCCGGGCCACCGCCTCCAGGTGCGGTTCATCCGGATGCTCCCCCTCGACCGTGCCGTCGCGTGGTCGCGTGCCGTCGCGCGCCGCCCGCCTGCCCTGGTGCCGCCGCATAAATGCTCCGCGGCGTGATCGATTCTGGCGACGCGAAGCGTCGGGCCCCCCGTCCACCGCCGCCTTCTCACCCCATCGAGTGACACGGGGAGTTGACGTTCCCCCGGCATACCGGCCGGCGGTCCGCACGCACGAGGGCGGGGGCTCGACCCTCGTCGAACCCCCGCCCTCGCAGTGCTGCTTCGTTACGCCCGGAGGGACGCGCCCGTACGCTCCACCGCCGTCGCCACCGCCGCGTCACGGGCCGCGGTGGCCTCGTCCGCGGTCAGCGTGCGGTCGGCCGCGCGGAAGCGCAGCGCGTACGCCAGGGACTTCTTGCCCTCGCCGACCTGCTCGCCGGTGAAGACGTCGAACAGCCGCAGGTCCTCCAGCAGTTCACCGGCCCCGGACCGCAGCGCGGACTCGACGTCGGCGGCCGGGACCGCGGAGTCGACGATCAGCGCGACGTCCTGGGTGGCGACCGGGAAGGTGGAGATCCGCGGCGCGGGCACCACACCCGCACCGGCCCGCTCCAGGAGGTCCAGGTCGATCTCCATCGCGCAGGTCCGCTCCGGCAGGCCCAGCGCCTTGATGACGCGCGGGTGCAGCTCACCGGCGTGGCCGACGAGCACCTCCGCGCCGTCCACGACCGCGCGCAGCGCGGCGCAGCGGCCCGGGTGCCAGGGCGCCTGCTGGTCCTGGCGGACGATCAGGTCCACGCCCGCCTCACGGGCCACCAGGCGGCCCGCCTCGACGGCGTCGGCCCAGGTCGCCGGGTAGCCCTTGCCCCACCAGCCGGCCTGCTCGCGGGCGCCCGCGAGGACCACGGCGGCGCGGCGCGGCTGCTCGGGCAGCGCGCCGTTCAGCGCGGCGATCTCCGCGTCGGTCGGACGGCGGTCGACGGGCAGCCGGGCGGCCGGCTTCTCGTCACCGGTGGGCAGGAAGACCAGGCCGGTCTCGAAGAGCGCCAGGTCGTGCGCGCCCCGGCCGTCGTTGCGGCGCAGCGCGGACAGCAGGCCCGGCAGCAGCGTCGTACGGAGCGAGGGCTCCTCGTCGGAAAGCGGGTTGGCCAGCTTGACGGTCCGGCGGCGCGCGTCGTCCGCCTCGATGCCGAGCTGGTCGAGGACCGCCTCGCCGATGAACGGGTAGTTCAGCGCCTCGACGTACCCGGCGCCTGCCAGCGCGCGGCCGGCCCGGCGGTGCAGCCGCTGCCGCTCGGTCAGGCCGGTGCCCGCGGGCGGCGTCGGCAGCGTGGCGGGCAGGTTCTCGTAGCCCTCCAGCCGGATGACCTCTTCGGCGAGGTCGTTCGGGTCGGTGAGGTCCGGGCGCCAGGACGGCACCGTCACCATCAGCTCGTCCTGGCCGTACACGTCACAGCCGACCTGCTGAAGGCGGCGCACGACGGTCTCGCGGCCGTACGCCACGCCCGCGACCTTGTCCGGGTGGTCCGCCGGGATGGTGATCGTGTGCGGCCCGCTGGGCGCCACGATCTCCGTCACGCCCGCCTCGGCGGTGCCGCCCGCGAGCAGGACCAGCAGGTCGACGGTCCGCTGGGCCGCGGCGGACGCGGCCTCGGGGTCCACGCCGCGCTCGAAGCGCTTGGACGCCTCGGAGGACAGCTTGTGGCGGCGGGCCGTGCGCGCGATGGTCAGCGCGTTGAAGTGCGCGGCCTCGATGACGACCTCGGTCGTGCCCCGCACCTCACCCGTCTCCGGGTCGGCCGCGTGGTCGGCGATCTCGGTGTTGGCGCCGCCCATGACGCCCGCCAGGCCGATCGGCCCGCGGTTGTCGGTGATGACCAGGTCCTCGGCGTCCAGCACGCGCTTCGTGCCGTCCAGCGTCGTGATCTTCTCGCCGGGCTCGGCTCGGCGGACCCCGATCGTGCCCTCGATGAGGGAGCGGTCGTAGGCGTGCAGCGGCTGGCCCAGTTCGAGCATCACGTAGTTGGTGACGTCGACGGCGAGCGAGATCGGGCGCATGCCGGCCTTCTGCAGCCGGCGCCGCAGCCAGATCGGCGAGCGGGCCTCGGGCTGGAGGCCCACGACCGTACGGGCGGTGAAGCGGTTGCAGCCGATCGGGTCGGTGACCTTGACCGGGTAGCCGTAGCTGTTCGGCGGCGGCACGTCCAGCAGCGCCGGGTCGCGCAGCGGCAGACCGTAGGCGGTGGCGGTCTCGCGGGCGACGCCGCGCATGGAGAGGCAGTAACCCCGGTCCGGGGTGACCGCGATGTCCAGTACCTCGTCGACCAGCTCAAGGAGCCGGATCGCGTCGGTGCCGACCTCGATCTCGGGCGGCAGCACGATGATGCCGTGCGTGCCGTCGTCGCCCATGCCCAGCTCGTCCCCGGAGCAGATCATGCCGTGCGAGACCTTGCCATAGGTCTTGCGCGCGGCGATCTTGAAGTCGCCGGGCAGCGTGGCGCCCGGAAGGACCACGACGACTTTGTCGCCGACGGCGAAGTTACGGGCGCCGCAGACGATCTCCTGCGGCTCGCCCGTGCCGTTCGCCGCTCCGACGTCGACCGTGCAGAAGCGGATCGGCTTCTTGAAGCCCTCCAGCTCCTCGATCGTGAGCACCTGGCCGACGACCAGCGGGCCCTCGATGCCGGCGCCCAACTGCTCGACGGTCTCCACCTCCAGACCGGAGGCAATCAGCTTGGTCTGCACGTCACGACCGGACTCACCGGCCGGCAGGTCGACGTACTCCCGCAGCCAAGAAAGCGGGACCCGCATCAGATCTCCATCCCGAAAGGCCGGGTGAAGCGCACGTCACCCTCGACCATGTCTCGCATGTCCTCGACGTTGTGGCGGAACATCAGCATCCGCTCGATGCCGAACCCGAAGGCGAATCCGCTGTACTTCTCCGGGTCGACGCCGCAGGCGGTCAGCACCCGCGGGTTGACCATGCCGCAGCCGCCCAGCTCGATCCAGCCCTCGCTGGAGCAGGTGCGGCAGGGCGCGTCGGGGTTCCCCACGGACGCGCCGCGGCACACGTAGCACACCATGTCCATCTCGGCGGACGGCTCGGTGAACGGGAAGTAGTTCGGGCGCAGCCGGGTCTCCATGCCCTCGCCGAACAGCGCCCGGACCATGTGGTCCAGGGTGCCCTTGAGGTCCGCCATGGTCAGGCCCTCGTCGATGGCGAGCAGCTCGACCTGGGTGAAGACGGGGGTGTGGGTGGCGTCCAGCTCGTCGGTGCGGTAGACGCGGCCCGGGCAGATCACGTAGAGCGGCGGCTCGCGGTCCAGCATCGAGCGGATCTGCACCGGCGAGGTGTGCGTGCGCAGCACCACGCCGGTCTGCCGCTCGTCGCCGTCGGCGGCCGACTCGACGAAGAAGGTGTCCTGCATCGTGCGGGCCGGGTGGTCCGGGGCGATGTTCAGCGCGTCGAAGTTCAGCCACTCCGACTCCACCTCGGGGCCCTCGGCGACCGCGTAGCCCATGGCCACGAAGACGTCCTCGATGCGCTCCGAGAGGGTGGTGAGCGGGTGCCGGGCGCCGGCCTGCACGCGGTCGTACGGCAGCGTGACGTCCACCGCCTCCTCGACCAGCACGCGGGCGTCCCGCTCGGCCTCCAGCTCCTCCTGGCGGACCTTGAGGGCCTGGTTCACGCGGCCGCGGGCCTGGCCGACGCGCTTGCCGGCGTCCGCCTTGGCGTGCGGGGGCAGGGCGCCGATCTCCCGGTTGGCGAGCGCGAGCGGCGAGGTGCCGCCGGTGTGGGCGGTCTTCGCCGAAGCGAGCTCGTCGAGGTCGGTCGCGGCGGCGAAGGCGGCGAGCGCCTCGTCCCGCATGCGCTCGATCTCTTCCGGTTTCAGGGCCTCGACCTCAACAGGGTCGTACGACTTATTGGGTGCGGACATCTCTTCCCGTGCTTCCGGTGGTCTTGGCGCGCGGCTTGCCCCCGACGCGTGAGTGCCAAAGGTGCCAAAGGTCAAGTCTAAGGGGCATCGCGGCCACGCCTCACCGACGCCCCAGGCAGGACGGCGCCCGTCGGTCCCGGTCAGGCCATGAAGGCCGGGGTGCCGACGGGCAGGGTAAATCGGAACTGCGCGCCGCCGGCCGGGGCCCGGCCGACCGTGATCGTGCCGCCGTGGGCCTCGACGATGCCCTTGACGATGTACAGGCCGAGGCCCGTGCCGCCGCGCTTGCTGCCCCGCCAGAAGCGGGTGAAGACGCGGCTCATCGACTCCTCGGGGATGCCGGGGCCCTCGTCGCTCACGGTGACGGTCGTCCCCTCCGTGCCGGTCGTCATGGGTGTCGGTGCCACCTCGATGGTGACCGTTCCCTCGCCGTGCCGCACCGCATTTTCCAGCAGGTTGCCCAGTACTTGATCAACCTTGTCCGGATCGGCCCACATGTCGGGGAGCGGTTCCCGCATGCGGATCAGGAAGCGGTCCGGGCGCTGGCCCGCGGTGGTCTGCGCCTGGACGTGCCGCCGTACCGCCGCGGCCATGTCGACCCGCTGCCGGCGCACCTCCAGCCGCCCCGAGTCGATCCGCGAGATGTCCAGCAGCTCGGCGATCAGCCGCGTCACACGGTTCGCGTCCGCGTCGACGGTCTCCAGCATCAGCCGCTTCTGGTCGTCGGTGAAGCGCTCCCACTTCTGCAGCAGGGTCGCGGTGAAGCCCTTCACGGAGGTCAGCGGCGAGCGCAGCTCGTGCGCGACGGTGGCGATCAGCTCGGCGTGGCTCAGCTCCGTACGGCGGCGCGCCTCGGTGCCGCGCAGCGTGACGACCAGGCGCCGCACGGGGCCCAGCGGCCGGACGCGTACGTACCGCGCGGAGACCAGCAGCTCCCGGCCGCCGAGCAGCAGATTGCGCTCCGGCTGGCCGGTGCGGATGGCCAGCCCGCCGTACGGGTCGGTCAGCTGCCACCAGCGGCGACCCTCGATGTCCTGCAGCGGCAGCGCGCTCTCCAGGGGCAGCCCGAGCACGTCGCCCGGGTCGACGGCCGTCAGCCGCGCGGCGGCGGCGTTGAAGCACACCACCCGGCCGGTCTCGTCGGCCACCACGAGGCCGTCGGGGAGCTCGTCCGGATCCAGTCCGGCGGCCGTGCCGGCCGCGTCGTACGGGAGCGGAGGGTTCTCGCCGGGGTCGC
The DNA here is from genome assembly GCF_055567935.1 of Streptomyces sp. NPDC026301. NCBI lineage: Bacteria > Bacillati > Actinomycetota > Actinomycetes > Kitasatosporales > Streptomycetaceae > Streptomyces > Streptomyces sp. NPDC026301. The sequence continues at coordinate 195,691 of NZ_JBVHPN010000006.1, forward strand.
CCGAGAGGCAGACGTCCACCACGGACGCGCGTGTGCCGGAAGTCCGCACATTCATCCCGCTGCCCCCTTCCGGTGTGGGCACGCCACCCTACTATTCCGCGGCGGCCGAGCGGCACCCTCCGGGCGTGCGCTGGGCGCGCGCGGAGGCGTACAGGCACACCGCGGCCGCGGTCGCGAGGTTCAGGCTCTCGGCCTTGCCGTGGATGGGCACCCGCACGACCGCGTCGGCCAGCGCCCGGGTCTCCGCCGGCAGGCCCCATGCCTCGTTGCCGAAGATCCAGGCCGACGGGCCGCTCATCGTGCCCGCGTCCAGCTCGGCGTCCAGGTCGGCCTCCCCCGCGCCGTCCGCCGCCAGGATGCGCACGCCCGCGCCCTTGAGCCCGTCGACGACCCGCTCGACCGGCACGCCGACGGCGACCGGCAGGTGGAAGAGCGAACCGACCGAGGCCCGTACGGACTTGGGGTTGTACAGGTCCACGGAGGCGTCGGTGAGCACCACGGCGTCGGCACCCGCGGCGTCCGCGCAGCGCAGTACCGTACCGGCGTTCCCGGGGTCGCGGACGTTGGCCAGCACCGCGACCAGCTTGGGCCGCGCGGCCAGGATCTCCTCGAACGGCGAGTCCAGGAAGCGGCAGACGCCGACCAGGCCCTGCGGGGTCACGGTCTGCGAGAGGTCGGCGATCGTGTCGTCGTCGGCGAGCAGGACGCGTACCCCGGCGTCCTGGGCCGCGGCCACGATGGCCTCGTGCCGCTCGGCGGCCTCGGGCGTCGCGAAGACCTCCAGCAGGGTCGGCTCGCCGCCGTTGCTGTGCCGGACGGCCTCTCTGACCGCCTGCGGGCCCTCGGCGATGAACCGGCGCTCCTTGCCGCGGAAGTTGCGGCGGGCCAGCCGCCGGGCGGCGGCTACGCGCGGGGAACGCGGGGAGATCAGCTCGGGGGTGCCCATGGGCGGCGGCTCACTTCGTCGTAAGGGGGTGGTGCAAAACGGCGGCGGACCCGCAGGCTCGGGGCCTGCGGGTCCGCTCGACGACTTCCTCAGGCTGAGGTTCAGGCAGCCTTGGGAGCGTTCACGTCGCTCGGCAGCGCCTTCTGCGCCACCTCGACCAGCGCGGCGAACGCGTTCTGGTCGTTGACCGCGAGGTCGGCCAGGATCTTGCGGTCCACCTCGACGTTGGCGGCCTTCAGACCCTGGATGAAGCGGTTGTACGTCATGCCGTTGGCGCGGGCAGCGGCGTTGATGCGCTGGATCCACAGCTGACGGAAGTCGCCCTTGCGCTTCTTGCGGTCGTTGTAGTTGTAGACGAAGGAGTGGGTGACCTGCTCCTTGGCCTTGCGGTACAGGCGCGACCGCTGGCCGCGGTAGCCGCTGGCCTGCTCGAGGATCGCCCGGCGCTTCTTGTGGGCGTTGACTGCCCGCTTGACGCGTGCCACTTGTTAACTCCTTGTAGCGGGGCCGTGGTGGTCGGCACACGGCCCGGTTCGAAATAGGTCCCGGTCTTGGTCTCGCGCCGCCTTCACAGGGGCGCGACGACTCACTTGCCGAGAAGCTTCTTGATCTTCTTGGCGTCGCCCGGGGCCATCTCGGCGTTGCCGGTGAGGCGACGCGTCAGCTTGGACGACTTGTGCTCGAGCAGGTGGCGCTTGCCGGCGCGCTCGCGGAGCACCTTGCCGGAGCCCGTGATCTTGAAGCGCTTGCTGGAGCCGCTGTGCGTCTTGTTCTTCGGCATGCGCCGTTCTCTCCTCGTCAGTGGCGCTCCCGCCGGCCGGTGGGCCGGCATACGGGAGCGTCAGTTGTATCGATCGGTGTCCGGGGCGGTGACCCCGGCGCTCTCCGGGGTTCGCACCCCTGGATCACGCCTCGGCGGGCTCCTCGGCGGCCTGCTCCTGCTCCTCGGCAGGTGCAACGCCCTGGCGCTCCGCCTTGCGGGCGGCCTGCGCCTCGCGGGCCTCGGCCATCGCCTCGGTCTTCTTCTTGTGCGGACCGAGGACCATGATCATGTTCCGGCCGTCCTGCTTCGGGTTCGACTCGATGAACCCGAGGTCCTGGACATCCTCCGCGAGCCGCTGCAGCAGCCGGAAACCGAGCTCCGGGCGGGACTGCTCGCGACCACGGAACATGATCGTGATCTTGACCTTGTCACCCTGCTTGAGGAACCGGACGACGTGACCCTTCTTGGTGTCATAGTCGTGCGGGTCGATCTTCGGCCGGAGCTTCATCTCCTTGATGACCGTGTGCGCCTGGTTCTTGCGCGCTTCACGGGCCTTCATGGCCGACTCGTATTTGAACTTTCCGTAGTCCATGAGCTTGCAGACCGGCGGACGGGCGTTCGCCGCCACCTCGACCAGGTCGAGGTCGTACTCCTGCGCAAGCTCCAGGGCCTTGGCAAGCGGCACAATGCCGACCTGCTCGCCACTGGGACCGACGAGTCGCACCTCGGGGACGCGAATCCGGTCGTTGATGCGGGGCTCGGCGCTGATGGATCCTCCTCGGTTTAGCACCACACGACCGCCTGGCGGACAGCCGCGTAACGTCTGTTCGGTGTGACCATCCGCGCCGGAACATGCAAAACGCCCCGGACTGGGACACAGGCGGGGCTCCGGAAACTGGCTCGGGAGCACCGTCGCGAATGTCACCGCGGGGCGCAGCCTGACCGATGACCCGCCTGCCCTGAGGGCTGGAATCGGGTGGGAGATCGGAGCCTCCACTTGTGGGCCGGACACATAAGTGACCGGCCGGTCGAAGTCAATGGTACATGACCCGGGCGGGGCCTGTACCGGCCCTGGGCGCGCACGGCCTCGCCGGGTACGCGCGGCGGCGCCCCACGCGTGGGCGCGGGCGCGCCGGGGCCTACTCTGAGGGCAGCGCACCGGCCGCACGGAGCGGGCGCACCGATCGTACGGACAGATAGAGAGCCATGAGCGACGCCACCCCTCCCTCCTCCGACCCCGCAGCCGCCCAGGACGCGCAGCCCGCGGACTTCGACGCGATGACCCGCGACATCGCGGACGTGCCGGCCGTCGAGGTGATCACGACGGTCGCGGTGCACCTGATGAGCTCGGCCGCGGTCAACCTCGGCCTCGCCGAGGAGGGCGAGCAGCACAAGGACCTGGACGAGGCGCGCAAGCTGATCCACGCGCTGGCCGGGCTGGTGACCGCGAGCGCCACGGAGATCGGCTCGTACCACGCCGCGCCGCTGCGGGACGGGCTGAAGTCGCTGCAGCTGGCGTTCCGCGAGGCGTCGGTGGTGCCGGACGAGCCGGGGCAGGGTCCGGGCGAGAAGTACACCGGGCCGGTGTTCGGCTGAGCGGCCCGCTCCCCCGGCACGACAGTGGCCCCCTGTTCCACGGATTCCGTGGAACAGGGGGCCACTGTCGTGAGGGCGGACGGGGAGGTCAGACCGCCGAGCGTTCGTCGGCGGGCGGCTCCCGGTCGGCCGGGGGACGCAGCGGGCTGTACGGGGTGTGGGTGAGCCTGTGTGCCAGGGCCGCCAGCACGCCGCCGATCAGCGGCGCGACGATGAACAGCCACAGCTGGGAGAGGGCACCGCCGCCCGCGAAGAGCGCCGGGCCGAAGCTGCGCGCCGGGTTCACGGACGTGCCGGTGAGCGGGATGCCGATGAGGTGGATGGTGGCCAGCGCGATGCCGATGGCCAGGCCGTCGAAGCCGACCAGGGCCACCTTGTGGGTGACCGCGAGGACGACGAAGACCAGCAGGAAGGTGAGCACGATCTCGGCGACGAACGCGCCGCCGAGGTTGATGTGCACCGCCGAGCGGTCGGCGAAGCCGTTGCTGCCGAAGGCTCCGTCGGTCTTCAGGCCCGGCACCTGCTTGGCCACCAGGAAGAGCAGTGCGGCGCCGACGATGCCGCCCAGCAGCTGGGCGATCCAGTACTCGACGGCCGTACGGACGGTGATGCGGTGGGCCACCAGCATCCCGAGCGTCACCGCGGGATTGACGTGGCAGCCGGAAATGGGGCCGAGCGCGTAGGCCAGGGCCAGCAGCGTGAAGCCGAAGGACAGGGCGATGCCGAAGGTCCCGATGTACTCCCCGGCCAGCACGGCAGCGCCGACCGCGAAGAACACCAGGAGCAGCGTGCCGAGGAACTCGGCCACGACCGAGCGGGTCTCCGGGGTGTCCATGTAGGGGCCTTCCTCGAAGGGATCTTGCACCTGCTGCGATTGTGCGTCCGTCCCGAGGTCCGCGCCTGTCGTAGCGCCTGGTGGCGGCCGGTCAGCGGCTGAAGAGCGGTTCGCTCCGCGGGGTCGCGCCCGGCGCCAGGAGGGCCAGGTCGAGGCCCTTCACAAGGCGCTCGCGCAGCACGTCGTCCGAGGCCAGAGCGGTTGCCAGGCGCTGCGCGACCTCGCCGGCCGGGGCGTCGGGGGCGAGGCCGAGGGCGAGCGTGGCATCGGTGTCGGCGGACGGCGCCAGATGGGCTACCCGCACCCCCGGCTCGCTCGCGAGCACCGCGCGCAGCGCCTCGGTGACGGCGGGGTCGGCGAGCGGGTCGCCGGTGGTACGGCCCTCGGCGAGGGCGCGCAGGGCCCCGCCGGTCAGCGGGTACGTCACGGGGCCCGCGACGTCCACGACGATCGTGTCGGCCTTCTCGTGGGAGGCGGCGAGCAGCGCCTGCTGGAGCGGTACCGCGACGGGGCGGGCGTCCGGGCGCCAGCGGTGCAGCGTCTCGGTGGACGTGAAGGCGGGGAGCGCGCGGCGGCCGTCCGGGGCCTGCAGCGTCGGCACGGCCATGTCGCTGGTCTTCTCACGGGTGAGGCCGTCGGGGCCGGTCTCGGCCTCTCCCAGCAGGGCCACCACCGGGACGAGCAGCCGGGCGTCGCGGAGGGCGGCCAGCAGGCGGGGCTCGGCGGTGCGGTCCGCCGACCAGGCCGCCAGGGCGGCCGTGAGCTCGGGGGCGGCGGTGCCGTCGTCGTCGGAGAAGCCGGGGTCCGGGATGTTCTTCAGCGTCACGTCATGAGGCTAGCCGAGACCGGATGCGGCGCCGGAACCGGCCGGGCGCGGCACGCTGGTCAGGCGCGGCGCCGCCACAGGACCACCGCGGCCGCCACCAGCGCCGCGCCTGCGGCCGTGGCCGTCCATGGGAGCCAGGAGCCGGCGGTGCCCGTCGAGCGGGCGTCCGGACCGGCGCCGAAGTACCGCTTGCTGTACGTGGCCCGGCTGCTGGTCAGGGGCTTTGTGGGGGCGCCCTTGGCGAGGGCCGCCGCGGGGTCCACCAGGCCGGCGCCCAGGTCGTCGTTGCGGCCGTGGGCGGGGGTGTCGCGGGCGGTTTCGGTGAGCAGCTGCTTGATCTCGGCGGGCCGGAGGTGGGGGTGGGCCGCGCGTACCAGGGCGACCGCGCCCGAGACGTACGCGGCGGCGGCGCTCGTGCCCCAGCCCTCGTAGTACTTGCGGTCCGGGTTGGCGATGACGACGTCGACGCCGGGCGCGCTGACCGTGGCGTACCAGCGGCGGGTGGAGAAGCGGGCGCGGGTGCCGTAGCGGTCCACCGCGGTCACCGCGATCACGCCGGGGTAGGCCGCCGGGTAGGAGACGTGGTCGCCGTGCTGGCCGCCGTTGCCCGCGGAGGCGACGACCGGGACGCCCTTGCGCAGCGCGTACTGGACGGCGGCGTCCTCGCGCGGCTCCGGGTGAGCGGAGTCGCTGTCGTCGCCGAGGGAGAGATTGATGACGTCGGCGCCGTGGTCGGCGGCCCAGCGGATGCCGTCGGCGAGGGCGTTGGCGCGCTCGGTGCGGGCCTTCTTCCGCTCCGGGTCCGCGTCTTCGAGGATCACCCGGACAGGGAGGATCTTCGCCTCGGGCGCGATGCCGAGCACGCCGTCGGAGTGGCCGTGGCCGTGCCCGGCGATGATGCCGGACATCGCCGTGCCGTGGTCCGCCCAGGTCTTGTCGCCGCGCGCCGCGCCGAAGCCGATCAGGTCCTTGCCGGGGAGCACCTGGCCCTTGAGGTCGGGGTGGGTGGCGTCCACGCCGGTGTCGAGGACGGCGACCGTGATGCCGTCCCCCTTGGTGGTCCGCCAGGCGTCGTGGACGTGCAGGGCGTCCAGGGCCCATTCCTGGGTGCGTATGCCGTCGGCCCGGGCGGGCGGGGCCGTGAGGGCGGCCACGGCGGTGGCGGCGAGGACGGCGGCGAGCACGCGGGGCGTGCGTCGGGAGGCGTGGGTGCGCCGCTCAGCGCCGGAGGCGGTCCCGGGCGTCATTCGGCCGCCTCCGTCGCCTTGGCCAGCTGCGTGCGGAAGGTGCGTTCGATGCCGTCCGCGACCCCGGCGGCGTCGTGGCCGAGCCCCGCCTGGGCGGGCGCGGAGGTGGCGCCGGTACGGGTGGCCTCGTCGGCCGGCCGCGGGTCGGGCACGGCGCGGCCGTCGGCGAAGCCGGAGACCGCGTACACGACGAAGGGCGCGTCGGGCAGCACCTGGACGCTCCAGCCGGCGCGCTGGTCGGGCCCGAACTCCGCGGCGGGGGTGCCGGGTGCGGTGTACGGGCGGGGCATCAGGTCGCGGCGGGTGGCCAGCCGCTCGGTGGTGAACCGCTTGTTCAGCGCGCGCATCCCGGTGAGGTCGGTTCTGGTGGTGACCACGCCGACGGTGATCACGCTGCTGTGGGTCGCGTCCATGTAGTCCGCGCGCAGCAGGCGCTTGCAGCCTGCCGGGGCCAGCGCCTTGGCCAGCAGCGGGTCGAACGCCTTGGCGCAGCCGCCGTCGGGCGCGACCGCGATCCGGTACCAGGTGCGGTCGGCGCCCCCGGGGCCGGCGGCCGTGCCGTGCAGGGTGTGCGGGAAGAGGGTGCGCACGGGGACGCTGTGCCACAGGTCGCGCGCGTCGGTGAAGGTGGCGGCCGCGGCCTCGTCCCCGCTCGGTCCCCCGGCGAGCCAGCTGCCGGCCGCGGCCCCGCCGATGAGGCCGAGCCCGAGGACGAGGCAGGCAGCGGCGGCGGCCTTCCGCCAGGCGAGGCGACGCGACGGGGCGAGCACGGCGGGCGCGGCGGTGCCCGGGGCGCCCGGGGCGGCGACGGCCGGGGTCGCGAGCGGCGCCTTCTCCGGGGGCAGCGGCTTGCGCGCGGCGGGCTGCTCCTGGGGGGACGTTTCCGCTGGGGACGCCGGGGACGCCGGGGACGGTACGGCCGGCTTCCCGGCCGGTGCCGCCTTCATGGCCGGTGCCTTGGCGCTCTTCGCCCCGTGCCAGCTGGCCGCCCCCTGGGCGAGGTGGAAGGACGCGGTGTCCCGGTACCCGGGCGGCGCCGGACGGCTGGGCTTCGGCGGGACCGCGGGCCGGGGCGGAACGGCGGGGATGTCCGCCGCGGGTTCCTCGTGAGCGGCACCGGAAGGGGTGGCGCCGGAAGCGGCGGCGCCCGGGGCAGCGGCCCCCGGGGCAGCAGCGCCCGGGGCAGCAGCGGCCGGCCGGTACGGCGGTGGCGGAGGTATCGGAGGCAGGCGACGCGGGCCGGCGTAGTTCGCTTCGGTGCTCACCCGCGCTCCCCCTCGCGCAGTTCGGCCCCGTGCCCGGGCGGCGTGCGGGGCGGGACGGTATGGATCAGACCTGATGCCGCGGGTCTGCGGGCCGCGGTCTGCGCCACTTTACGGGCTGTCGCGCCCCCGGCCGCAACTCCTGTCCGGTACCGGTCCCTCCTTGTGTCCGGTCTGTCGCGATCTCTCCCCTACCCTGCGGTAATGCCGTCTGGCAGGCTGCCGTCATGAGCCGGTTCACGTCCGATTCCCCTGCCTTGGGGGCCCGTTACGACCGGGCCACCGCCCATCTCGACGCACCGCTGGCCATCGTCGACCTCGCGGCGTTCGATGCCAACGCCGCGGATCTGGTACGGCGCGCGCACGGCAAACCGGTGCGGGTGGCGAGCAAGTCCGTACGCTGCCGCGCCCTGCTGGAACGCGTGCTGGCCCGGGACGGGTTCGCCGGGATCATGAGCTTCACGCTCGCCGAGTCGCTCTGGCTGGCCCGCTCCGGCTTCTCCGACGTCCTGCTGGCCTATCCGTCGGCGGACCGGGCCGCGTTCGCCGAGCTGGCGGGCGATCCGAAGCTGGCCGCCGCGGTGACGGTACTGGTCGACGACGTGGCGCAGCTGGCGCTGATCGACGCGGCGCGGGGCGGCGGCCGGGCGGAGATCCGGGTGTGTCTGGAGCTGGACACGTCCTTCCGGACGGGCGGCGGCCGGGTGCGGGTGGGGGCACGCCGCTCGCCGCTGCGCGACCCCGCACAACTGGCTGAATTCGCGCGGGTGGTGGCGCGCCGCCCCGGCTTCAAGGTCGTCGGCCTGATGGCGTACGAGGGCCATGTGGCGGGCGTCGGGGACGCGGTGGCGGGCCGGCCGCTGTTCTCGCGCTCGGTGCGCGTCATGCAGGCCGCGGCGCGCAAGGAGCTGGCGCGGCGGCGCTGGGAGGCGGTGCGCGCCGTCCGGGCCGAGGCGCCGGACCTGGAGTTCGTCAACGGCGGCGGGACGGGCAGCGTGCAGCACACCGCGGCGGAGGCGGCGGTGACGGAGGTCGCGGCCGGATCGGGGCTGTACGTGCCGCGGCTGTTCGACAACTTCCGTTCGTTCAGCGGGCGGCCGGCGGCGCTGTTCGCGATGCCGGTCGTGCGGCGGCCGGGGCCCGGCGTGGTGACCGTACTGGGCGGCGGCTATCCCGCGTCCGGCGCGGCGGGCCCGGACCGGCTGCCGGAGCCGTATCTGCCCGCGGGGCTGGCGTACGACCCGCAGGAGGGGGCCGGCGAGGTGCAGACGCCGCTGCTGGGCGCGGCCGCCGACCGGCTGCGGGTCGGGGACAGGGTGTGGTTCCGGCACGCCAAGGCCGGTGAGCTGTGCGAGCGTTTCGACGCGCTGCGGCTGGTGGACGGGGACCGGGTGGTGGCGACCGTACCGACGTACCGGGGCGAGGGGCAGACGTTCCTGTGACCGGGGCGCGGGAGTACGGGGCGGCGGACCGCCCCGTACGCGCTACGCCGTCGGCTCGATGCCTTCGAGGATCTTGTCCATGTCGGCGAGCGGCGGGGCCTGGCCGCCGACGTCGAAATTGAAGCGGACGACGACCATCGAGCCGGAGCCGCCGGGCGAGGGGAAGGCGACGGACTGCGCGATGCCGTCCGGGCCCTTCTTGTTGGTGACCTTCCAGCGCACCAGGTAGCCCTGCTGGCCCGCGACGGTCACCTTCGCCGCCTTCAGCTCCTCGTGGTTCTCGACGCCGCCGTAGTGGTCCTTCTCCCCGTACTGGCCCTTGCCGTAGGTCTCCTCGACGTTCTTCTTGATGTCGGCCTCGGCGATGCCCCGGGCCGTGGTCTCGGCGAAGCCGGCCGCGGTCTCGGAGAGGACCTTGCCGCGCATGCACTGCTTGGACGCGTCGCCCTTGCACTCGTACGGACCGATGTACAGGTCCATGTCCCGGCCGAAGTCGTCCTTGTGCCAGCCGTCCAGGACCGGGATGGCGATGCTGTTCAGGGCGTCGACGAGGGTGTCCTCGTCGTCGCTGGGGGCCGGTTCGGGCGCGGCCGAGGTGGTGGCGGGCTCGGGGGACGGGCTCTCACTGGCACTCGCCGTCGCCGTCGGGCCTGGCTCGGGGTCGACGTGCGGCTCCTCACCGCCGCCGACGGCGAGGGTGATGCCGACGACGGCGGCGGCCACGACGACCGCCGCACCGGCGATCGCGGCGATCATCGGGCCGCGCTTCCTGCCCCCGCCGCCTTGCCCGGGGCCACCGGGCTGCGGGCCGCCGGGCTGCGCGGGCCCGAAACCGCCCGGCGCACCCTGCGGGTATCCGTAGCCGGGCTGCTGCTGCGCCTGCTGCGGATACCCGTAGGCGCCGGGCGTGCCTTGCTGCGGATAGCCGTACGCCGCCGGGGCGGCAGCCTGTGCCGCGCGGGTGTGGTCGGTCCACGCCGAGCCGTCCCACCAGCGTTCGGGGGCGGGACCGTTGCCTGTGTACCCCGGGTCTGGATACCAGCCCGGCGGTGTCGTCATGCTCACGCCGGACACCTTATGGCCGGAATCAGCCGCCGTACACACGGTCCTGCTGGTCGGGCACCACGCCGCCGTCGGCGCGGCGCAGCGGTCCGAAGCCGCCCTCGGGCTTGTTGTACGCCGCGGTGGAGCACGGGTAGCTGCCGGACTTGCGCGGCAGCGGCTCGATGAACATGGGGTTGACCACCCAGCGTCCGTCGGCGTTGTCGTAGGCCCGGCACATGACCTCGTTCTTGTTGCGGTTCAGCACGAGGTGCGCGCCGGTGGCGTCGCCGACGAAGGTGACGTCGGTGTCCGCGTCGCCGCCGCCCAGCGCGATGCGGTGCGCGAAGTCCTGCTGCTGCCACGCCTTCGGGCCCTTGATCCCGAAGATGTCCTGGTTGATCCAGCAGCGCTTGCCGTCGATGTACGGGATGGCCTCGCCCTTGGTGTCGCCGACACCGCCGCAGCCCTCGTTCTCGTACGTGATGCGGCCGTGCTTCACGACGCTGCGGATGGCGATGGTGTGCTTCTCGTCGACGCCGATGCCCTTCGACCAGACCTCGGTGACGGGCTCGGAGCCGGCGGAGACGATGTAGACGTCGAAGCCGGCGCGCTGGAGGGTGCCGACCAGGTCCCGCTGCTGCGCGTAGTAGCGGACGTAGCCGGGGACGGTGTGGCTGCCGACCTTGTCCTTGCTGCCGATCGGCGCGGCCAGGACGTGCTTGCGCGCGGCGGCGGCGTAGGAGCGCAGCTCGGCGACGGTGTGGCCGGCGAACAGCTGCGGGATCCAGGCGTACTGGGGCACGGTGCGCCGGTGGTTCCAGCTGCCCTCGAAGGCCGCTGCGCCGTCGGCGGTCTTGGCCTCGTCGCGGATGGCGAAGATCTCGTCGGCGCAGGCGGTGTTGGTGGAGGTGTGCAGCGGCGCGCCGACGGGCACGGAGGTGCCGCACGCCTTGGTCAGGGCGCGGTCGGCGGCCGGGGTCAGCCACTTGCTGGTGTCGCGCCAGTGCGCCGGGCGGAGGATCTTGTCGTGGTTCAGGGACCAGACGAGCGTCGCGTCGGTGACGTCGTTCTTGGTGATCGTGTTGTCCCAGTCGAAGGCGGCGACCGGGCGCTGCCCGTGGCCGTGCGCCAGTTCCGGATGGGAGCAGACGCCGCGTTCGTCGATGGTGCGCTGGAGCTTGTCGCGGTTGGTGCCGTACCACTTCAGGCTCTGCGACAGCTGCGGGCAGCCGGCCTGCGGGGTCTTCGGTGCGGCCGGGGCCGCGCCGGCGGGCACGGCGGCCGCCAGGGTCGCGGTGACGGCCAGGGCCAGGGCCGGGGCGAGGGTGTGCCGGATGCGCATACGTCCTCCGTTACGGGTGCGGGCCGTGGAGCGGAACGGCTCCGGGGCCGGCAGCCCCGTGCTGCCGGCCCCGTTCATGATCGGGAAACTTTACCCGTGGCGCTTACATGGGAGTGACATACGCTCCGGCGATTCCGCCGTCGACGAGGAATTCGGCCGCGTTGACGAACGAGGAGTCGTCGCTGGCGAGGAAGGCGACCGCGGCGGCCATCTCCTCGGGCTCGGCGAACCGGCCCACGGGCACGTGCACCAGGCGGCGCGCGGCGCGCTCCGGGTCCTTGGCGAACAGCTCCTTGAGGAGCGGGGTGTTGACGGGCCCGGGGCAGAGCGCGTTCACGCGGATGCCCTCGCGGGCGAACTGCACGCCCAGCTCGCGGGACATCGACAGCACGCCGCCCTTGGAGGCGGTGTAGCTGATCTGGGAGGTGGCGGCGCCCATGACGGCGACGAAGGAGGCGGTGTTGATGATGGAGCCCCTGCCCTGGCGCTGCATGTACGGGAGGGCGTACTTGCAGCACAGGTAGACGGAGGTGAGGTTGACCTCCTGGACCCGCTTCCAGGCGTCGAGCCCGGTGGTGAGGATGGAGTCGTCGTCGGGCGGCGAGATGCCCGCGTTGTTGAAGGCGACGTCGACGGAGCCGTAGGTGTCGTACGCGGTCTTGAACAGCGCCTCGACCTGGCCTTCGTCGGTGACGTCGACCTGGACGAAGAGCCCGCCGACCTCGGCCGCAGCGGCCTTGCCGGCGCTCTCGTCGATGTCGGCGCAGACCACGTTGGCGCCTTCGGAGGCCAGCCGGCGGGTGGTGGCCAGGCCGATGCCGCTGCCGGCACCGGTGATCACGGCGGTACGGCCGACCAGTCGGCGGCACACGGGGGTCTCGGCGGTCCGGTCGGTCATGTCACTGCTCCTCGGTGCTGATGAAGACGTTCTTGGTCTCGGTGAAGGCGGCGAGCGCGTCGGGGCCCAGCTCACGGCCGAGCCCGGACTGCTTGTAGCCGCCGAACGGGGTCCAGTAGCGGACGCTGCTGTGCGAGTTGACGGAGAGGTTCCCGGCGGCGACGGCGCCGGAGACGCGCAGCGCGCGGCCCACGTCGCGGGTCCAGATCGAGCCGGAGAGGCCGTAGTCGGTGGCGTTGGCGAGCCGGACGGCCTCGGCCTCGTCCTCGAAGGGCAGGACCACGGCGACCGGGCCGAAGATCTCCTCGGTGGCGGCGCGGTCCCCGGGCCGGCCCTCCAGGACGGTCGCGGGGTACCAGAAGCCCTTGCCCTCCGGTGCCTCGCCGCGGATGGCGACCGGGGCGCCGTCGGGGACGTAGGACCGTACGCGGTCGCGCTGGGCCGCGGAGATCAGCGGGCCCATGCCGGTGGCGGGGTCGGCCGGGTCGCCGACGGTGACGGCCTTGACCGCGGGCTCCAGCAGCTCCAGGAAGCGGTCGTACACGGACCGCTGGACGAGGATGCGGCTGCGGGCGCAGCAGTCCTGGCCGGTGTTGTCGAGGAAGGAGCCGGGCGCCGCGGCGGCTGCCTTCTCGATGTCGGCGTCGGCGAAGACGATGTTGGGGCTCTTGCCGCCCAGTTCGAGCGTCACCCGCTTCACGCCGTCGGCGCACTTGGCCATGATCTGCTTGCCGACGCCGGTGGAGCCGGTGAAGACGACCTTGGCGACGCCGGGGTGCTCGACCAGCGCGCTGCCCGCGACGGGTCCGGCGCCGGGCAGGACCTGGAACAGGCCCTCGGGGAGGCCCGCTTCCAGGCCGAGCTCGGCGAGCCGGAGGGCGGTGAGCGGGGTCGTCTCGGCGGGCTTGAGGAGGACGGCGTTGCCCGCGGCGAGGGCGGGCGCGGTGCCCCAGGCGGCGATGGGCATCGGGAAGTTCCACGGCGCGATGACGGCGACGACGCCGAGCGGTTCGTGGAGCGTGATGTTGAGGCCGCCGGCGACCGGGATCTGCGTACCGGTCAGCCGCTCGATGCCGCCGGCCGCGTATTCGAGCAGGTCGCGGGCGTTGCCGGCCTCCCAGCGCGCGTTGCCGACCGGGTGGCCGGCCTCCCGTACCTCCAGCTGGGCGAGCTCTTCGAGGTGGCTGTCGACGGTGGCGGCGAAGCGGCGCAGCAGCCGGGCGCGGTCGCCGGGGGCGAGCGCGGCCCACTGCGCCTGTGCCCTGGTGGCCCGCGCGACGGCGGCGTCGACGTCCTCGGCCGTGGCGGCCGGTACCGTCGCGATGACCTCTTCGGTCGCCGGGTTGAGGATCTGGTGCTCGGAAGACAAGTGCGTGGTCCTCACATGCGTTCGAAGGAGCGGAACCGCTCCCAGTCGGTCACGGCGGAGTCGTAGGCGTCGAGCTCCACCCGGGCCATGTGGAGGTAGTGCTCGACGACCTCGTCACCGAAGGCGGCGCGTGCGATGGGGCTCTTCTCCCACAGGTCGGCGGCCTCGCGGAGGGTGGTCGGCACGTGCTCGGCGTCGCCGGTGTACGCGTTGCCGGTACAGGCGTCCGGCAGCTCCAGCTTGTGCTCTATCCCGTACAGCCCGGCCGCGACCATGCCGGCCACCGCGAGGTACGGATTCACGTCGCCGCCGGGGAGGCGGTTCTCGAAGCGGTGGGCGTGGCCGTGGCCGATGACGCGGAGCGCGCAGGTGCGGTTGTCCGGGCCCCAGGCGACCGCGGTGGGCGCGAAGGAGCCGGGCCGGAAGCGCTTGTAGGAGTTGATGTTCGGCGCGTACAGCAGCGTGAAGTCGCGCATCGCGGCGATCTGTCCGGCCAGGAAGTGCCGCATCAGCGACGACATGCCGTACTCGCCGTCCGCGTCGGCCAGTACGGGGGCGCCGTCCTCGTCGCGCAGCGAGAGGTGGATGTGGCAGGAGTTGCCCTCGCGCTCGTCGTACTTCGCCATGAAGGTGAGCGCCATGCCCTCCTGGGCCGCGATCTCCTTGGCGCCGGTCTTGTAGACGGCATGCTGGTCGCAGGTGGTGAGCGCCTCGTCGTAACGGAAGGCGATCTCGTGCTGGCCGAGGTTGCACTCGCCCTTGGCGGACTCCACCGTCATGCCTGCCGCGCCCATCTCGTTGCGGATGCGGCGCAGCAGCGGCTCGACCCGGCTGGTGCCGAGCACGGAGTAGTCCACGTTGTAGAGGTTGGCGGGGTGCATGTCGCGGTAGCCGCGGGACCAGGCGTCCTCGTAGCTGTCCTTGAAGACCATGAACTCCAGCTCGGTACCGGCGTAGGCGCGCCAGCCGCGCTCGGCGAGCCGGTCCAGCTGGCGGCGGAGGATCTGCCGCGGGGAGGCGACGACGGGGCTGCCGTCGTGCCAGGCGAGGTCGGCGGTGAGCAGCGCCGTACCGGGGCTCCAGGGCGTGCGGCGCAGCGTCCCGGTGTCGCCGTGCATGCAGAAGTCGCCGTAGCCGCGCTCCCAGGAGGACATGGCGTAGCCGTCGACGGTGTTGAGGTCGACGTCGACGGCGAGGAGGTAGTTGCAGCCCTCGCTGCCATGGGCCAGGACGTCGTCGAGGAAGAACCGGGCCGCGAACCGCTTGCCCTGGAGCCTGCCTTGCATATCGGTGAAGGCGAGGACGACAGTGTCGATCTCCCCGGTGTCGACGAGCCTTCTCAGCTCCTCGACCGAGAGCGGGGGCGTGCGGTCTGCCACGGTGGTGCCTCCTGTCGCTGCGTCCGGAGGTCATAAGGTAGGCACACGAACCATTGATTGGGAAGGGGTTGCGGTGGACGGAGCGGCGGACCGACTGGCGCCGGTGCTGCGCCCGGTGCGGGCGGGCAACGGTTTCGAGGAGGCGCTGGAGCAGATACTCCAGATCGTGCGGCTGGGACTGGTCCCCCGGGGCGAGCGGCTGCCGGCCGAACGCGAACTGGCCGAGCGGCTGCAGATCAGCCGGGTCACGCTGCGCGAGGTGCTGAAGGTGCTGCAGGACGAGGGGCTGGTGGTCAGCAGACGCGGGCGGTACGGCGGCACGTTCGTACGGGAACGGGCGGAGACCCCCGGCGAGGACGAGCTGCGCCGCCGCATCGCGCAGGTCGACGTCGAGGACACGCTGCGGTTCCGCGAGGTGCTGGAGGTGGGCGCGGCCGGGCTGTGCGCGGGGTACGGGCTGGATGGGGAGCAGGCGGGGCGGCTGCGGGAGGCGCTGGCGGCCACGCACGACGCGCCGCTGGCCGACTACCGGCGGCGGGACACGCTGCTGCATCTGACGCTGGCCGAGCTGTCGGGCTCGGCGACGCTCGCCGCGCAGTACGCGGCCGTCCGGGCGACCGTCAACGACCTGCTGGACTGCATCCCGCTGCTGGTGCGCAACCTGGAGCACTCCCAAGCGCAGCACACCGCGCTGGTGGAGGCGGTGCTGGAGGGCGACGCGGACGGGGCGCGGGAGGTGATGCGCGAGCACTGCTGCGGGACGGCGGCCCTGCTGCGCGGCTTCCTCACGGGCCGGCCGCCGACGCCGTAACCGTTCTTTTACGGCACGGGTCTTGCGCCCCACCCTCTCGTACGACAAAGGTATGGTGCTAAACCTTTACCCCGCCGAGGCAGGAGCGGCTCATGGCCGACAGCACGGAACCGCGCACCGCACCGCCCACTCCCCCGCCACCCGGGGCCGCGCCCGAGGACGCCTACCTGGAGAAGCGCTCGCTGCGCCGGGGCAGCGCCGGCCCGCTGCTGCTCACGGGCCTGGGCGTCGCGTACGTCGTCTCCGGCGACTTCTCCGGCTGGAACAACGGCCTGGCCCAGGGCGGCTTCGGCGGTCTGGCGCTGGCCGCGCTGCTGATGGGCGTGATGTACACCTGCCTGGTCTTCGCGCTCGCGGAGCTGGCGTCCGTGCTGCCCACGGCGGGCGGCGGCTACGGCTTCGCGCGCCGCGCGCTCGGCACCTGGGGCGGCTTCCTGACCGGTACGGCCATCCTCATCGAGTACGTCCTCGCACCCGCCGCGATCTCCATCTTCATCGGCGACTACGTCGAGTCCCTCGGCCTGTTCGGCCTGACGTCCAGCTGGCCGGTCTACCTCGCCTGCTTCGTGATCTTCATCGGCATCCACCTGTGGGGCGTCGGCGAGGCGCTGCGCTTCAGCCTGGTCGTCACCGCGATCGCGGTGGCCGCGCTGGTCGTCTTCGCGCTCGCCGCGGTCACCGACTTCCACGTGAGCGCGCTGAACGACATCCCGGCGGACAAGGGCGCCTTCGGCGCGTCCTCCTGGCTGCCCTTCGGGATACTCGGGATCTGGGCGGCGTTCCCCTTCGGCATGTGGTTCTTCCTCGGTGTCGAGGGCGTGCCGCTGGCCGCCGAGGAGACCAAGGACCCGGCCCGCACCCTGCCGCGCGCGATGGCCGCCGCGATCGGCGTCCTGCTGCTGCTCGCCCTGGTCACCTTCCTCACCGCGACCGGGGCGCGCGGCGCCGCCGCCCTCCAGTCCGTCGGCGACCCGCTGGTCCAGGCCCTGCAGCCGCACGGCGAGCCGACCGTCACCTCCCGCATCGTCAACTACGCGGGCCTGGCGGGCCTGATCGCCTCCTTCTTCTCCCTCATCTACGCCGGGTCCCGGCAGCTCTTCGCCCTCTCCCGGGCCGGCTACCTGCCCCGCTTCCTCTCCCTCACCAGCCGCCGCAAGGCCCCCTACCTGGGCCTCCTCGTGCCCGGCGCGCTGGGCTTCGCACTGGCGGCGGCCACCGGCGACGGCGCCCGGATGCTGAACGTCGCGGTCTTCGGCGCCACCATCTCCTACGCCCTGATGGCCCTCTCCCACATCGTGCTGCGCCGCCGCGAGCCGGGACTGGCGCGCCCGTACCGCACCCCCGGCGGCATCCTGACCTCCTCGATCGCCTTCGTCCTCGCCTGTTCCGCGCTGGTCGCGACGTTCCTGGTGGACAAGGAGGCGGCCTTCATCGCACTGGGCGTGTACGCCGTCGCGCTGGCGTACTTCGCGCTGTACTCGCGGCACCGGCTGGTGGCCGCGGCACCGGAGGAGGAATTCGCAGCGCTGGCCGCCGCCGAGGCCGAACTCGACCGCAACTGACCGCTCACCTGCACCCCGACCGGAGGTCCCCGTGCCCACCCCGCCGCTCATCGGCATCAGCACCTACCTGGAAGACGAAGCCCGCTGGGGCGTGTGGACCCTCCCGGCCGCACTGCTGCCGGCCGGCTACCACCGCCTGGTCCAGCGCTCCGGTGGCCTCGCCGCCATGCTGCCGCCGCACGAGCCGGACCTGGACCGGGACGCGGCGAAGGAGGCGGCGGCCGCGGTCGTGGCCCGCCTCGACGGCGTGGTGATCGCGGGCGGCCCCGACGTACGGCCCGACCGGTACGACGCCGAGACCGATCCCCGCACCGGGCCGCCGGCCCTCGCCCGCGACACCTGGGAAACGGCCCTCATCGAGGCAGCCATCGACTCGGGCACGCCCCTGCTCGGCATCTGCCGCGGCATGCAGCTGCTGAACGTCGCGCTCGGCGGCACGCTGTACCAGCACATCGAGGGCCACGGCGGGCCACCCGGCGTCTTCGACCACCACAAGGTCACCGCCGTGGCGGACAGCCGGCTCGCCGGCATCCTGCCCGAGCCGGTCTCCGTACCGACGTACCACCATCAGTCCGTCGACCGGCTCGGCCGCGGGCTGCTGGCCTCCGCGTACGCCGAGGACGGCACGGTGGAGGCGCTCGAACTGCCGGACGCGCCGGCCTTCGCGCTGGGCGTGCAGTGGCACCCCGAGGCGGGCACGGACACCCGGGTCATGGACGCACTGGTGGCGGCCGCCGCCCGCTGACGCTGCCTCAGAAGGACAGCTGCCTCAGAAAGACATGGGCTCAGAGCCCGATGTCGTCCGCGACCCCCACCAGAAGCACCCGCGTGCCCGCCTCCCGGGCGCGCCAGCGGTGCGTCACGCCGCCCGTGCAGTAGAGCGTGTCGCCGCGCCCCAGCTCGTACCGCTCCCCCTCGGCCTCCGCCTCCACGGCACCCTCGACGACGTACAGCAGCTCGTCGTTCGGGTGCCGGAACTCCCGCCCCCACTCGTGGGCGCCGGTGAACTCCAAGGCGTGCAGCTGCTGTTGGCCGCGTACCAGCGGCCGCACCGTGCCCGCCGCGCCGTCCTCCAGCGCGGCCGCCGCATCCGCGCGCACGACGTCGACGGCGCGGCGGTCCTCCGCCGCGCCCAGCAGCTGGACCGCCGTGCTCTCCAGCGCGTCCGCGATCCGCTGCAGCGACCGCATGCTGGGGCGGGCCCGGTCGTTCTCGACCTGGCTGAGGAAGGGCTTGGACAGGCCGGTACGCCCGGCCAGCTCGGCGAGCGTCAGGTCCAGCGCGCGGCGGCGGCGCCGCACCGCCCGGCCGACCCGCGGCACCGGCCCCTCCTGATCTTCACGCATCCTGCACTCCCTCTCCCCTTTATCGCCACGTTCACGGCATTGCAACAAACGGTCCCTAGCATCGAACCTGTTTGATGTCATCAAACAAAGTTTGACACTCCGACGAACAAGGGACGGACCCGCCATGACCGCTGTCGATCAAAACACACGCCGCCGCCGCGGCACCGGCCTGCTCGCCCTCGACGAGGACGCCGCCTCCCCCGGCTACACCCTCTACGCGCCGCTCACCGGCACCGGCGAGGTCTACCTCGTCGACCTGCACGGCGAGGTCGTCCACCAGTGGAACCTCCCCTATCGCCCGGGCCGGCACGCCCGCATCCTCCCCAACGGCAACCTGGCCTACAACGGCGTACTCCCGGACCAGGAAGCCCTGTTCCCGATGTGGCACAAGTACCGCGGCGGCGTGATGCAGGAGATCACCCCCGACGGCACCGTCGTCCGCGAGCACATCGACCCGCTCCAGCACCACGACGCGCACCACTGCGGTGACGGCCGCATCCTCTACGCCGCGCTGGAGCCGCTCACCGGCGAGCGCGCGGCAGCGGTACGCGGCGGCGTCCCCGGCTCCGAGCCGACGACGGCCGAGGGCCCGACCGTCTATGCCGACACCATCAAGGAGGTCGACGCGGACGGCACCGAGCTGTGGTCCTGGCGCGTCGCCGACCACCTCGACCGCGACGAGTTCCCCCTGCACCCCGACTACTCCCGCGAGCACTACCCCCTCATCAACGCCGTCCTCCCGCTCGCCGACGGCAACATCCTCGCCAGCCTCCGCAGCGCCTCCGCGGTGATCGTCATCAGCCGCGAAACCGGCAAGATCCTCTGGCGCACCGAGCCCGGCATCGTCTCCCAGCAGCACAACCCCACCGAACTGCCCAACGGCAACATCCTCATCTTCGACAACGGCGTCTTCCGCCCCGGCTGGGACGTCCCCTTCTCCCGCGTCATCGAGGTCGACCGCTCCTCCGGAAAGATCGCCTGGGAGTACCACGACCCGGCCCGCGAGGCGTTCTTCGCCCCCTTCATGGGCAGCGCCCAACGCCTCCCCAACGGCAACACCCTCGTCTGCGACTCCCCCGCCGGCCGGATCTTCGAGGTCACCGCCGACGGCTACCTCTGCTGGGAGTACGTCGTCCCGCACTTCGGCGGCTACCGCGAGCCCGAGGTCGGCCGGATCTTCCCCGCCCAGCACAACGCCCTGTTCCGCGCGTACCGTTACGGTGCCGAGGAACTGCCCTGGCTGCCGGAACAGGGATGACCGGTGGCCGCCCCCGCCGGCACCACCCGCACCGGAGGCGACGCCCCTGACGGCGGACCGCCCGGCCCCGACGGCCGGCCGGTCCACCCGGTGGACGAGCGGCTCCCGCTGCTCCGTCTCCTCCCCCTGGCCGCGCAGCACGTCCTCGCGATGCTCGCGGCCCCGGTCTCCACGGCGTTCCTGATCGCCACCGGCCTCGGCCTGCCCCCGGACCGCACAGCAGCACTCCTCAGCGCAACACTTGTACTGTGCGGCGCGGGGGCCCTCCTCCAGTCCTTCGGCGTCCTGCGGATCGGCGCCCGGCTGCCGTTCATGATGCTGCCGGGCGGCGCGGCCGTCGCGATCTTCCTGCAGATCAGCAAGGAACACGGCCCGGCCACCGCGTCCGGCTCCGTCCTGATCGCGGCCGCCTTCCTGCTCGCCGTCCTCCCCCTCTACGGCCGCATCGTGCGCTTCTTCCCACCGGTAGTCCTGGGCTCCACCGTCCTCCTCATCGGCATCAACATGATCAACGTCACCGCGCCGATGATCGCCCACGACACCTGGCTCGCCCTCGTCACCATCGGCGCCACCGCGCTGTGCTACCTAGCACTGCGCGGCGTGTGGCGCCAGATGTCGGTACTGGCGGGCATCGCGGCCGGAACCGCGGCCGCGCTCCTGACGGGCACCGGCATGAAGGCCATGCCCGAAGGCGGCACGGTACTGGCCCTCCCGCATCCCTTCCCCTACGGCGCCCCGCACTTCGACCTGCTCGCAGCCGTCCCCCTCATCGTCTTCACCCTCGCCTCGCTCGCCGAGGCCACCGGGCAGACGGTCCTCAACAGCGAGGCGGTCGGCCGCACCCCGAACCCCGCCCGCGACGTCCCCCGCACGGTCCGCGCCGACGCACTCACCTCCCTCGCCGCGGGAGTGCTGGGCACCTCCATCATGGTCACCAGCGCCGAGAACATCGGCATCGTCCAACTCACCCGAGTCCGCAGCCGCTTCGTCACCGCCGGCGCCGGCGCCCTCCTCGTCCTCATCGGCCTGCTGGCCCCGGTCTCCCAACTCCTGGCCGCACTCCCCACCCCGGTCGTGGGCGGCGCGGGCCTCGTCATCTACGCGGTAATCGCCGCCATGGGCATAGGCATGCTCCGCCGCGCCGACACCTTCGAGGGCCCGGTCACCACAGTCCTGGCCCTCACCCTCCTGGCCGGCCTCCTCCCCGTCCTCGCCCCGGACCTCTACACCCCACTCCCGACCTGGGCCCGCACCCTCTTCGGCAGCGGGGTGCCGGCGGGGGCGATCACGGCGGTGGTACTTACGGCGTTGTTCACCAAGTCCTCCACGGCGCCATCCACTCCGGTCACCCCACCCCCCGAGTCAGCCCCAGCAGCTGCCGAGCCGGGCCCGCAGGGCGTTGGCCCGCCGGCCAGACCGCCCGCAAGTCGCGGCCCAGTCTGATCCCCGGTACCGGGATCTCGACCAGGCGCCTCGCCGCCAGTTCCTCGCCTACGGCGAGTTCGCTGAGGACCGACGGGCCCGCGCCGCTGACTGCTGCGGCCTTTACCGCCGTTGTGGAGGCCAGTTCGAGGAGGGGGGGTGCTAGTGGGGGGAGGGCTGCGTCCAGTACTTGGCGGGTGCCGGAGCCTTGTTCTCGGAGGATCAGGGGGGTTGCGGCCAGTTCGCGGGCGGTGAGTGGGGTGCGGCGGCGGGCCCAGGGGTGGGACGGGGCGGCGACCACCACCAGGCGGTCGTGGCCGATGACCGCGCCGTCCAGGCCGGGCGGCACGTCCAGGCCCTCCACGAAGCCGAGGTCGGCCTCGCCGGAGAGGACCCGCTCAGCGGCCACCGTGGAGTTGCCCGCGAAGAGTGACACCGCGGTGTCCGGGCGTTGGGTGCGCAGGGCGATCAGCCAGCCGGGCAGGAGGTACTCGGCGATGGTCATGCTCGCGGTCACGCGGAGGCGGGAGTCCCGTCGGCCGCGCAGCGCCTGCGCGCCCGCGTCGAACGCCTCGGCCGCTTCGACGATCCGGCGCGCCCAGTCCGTGACGAGCGTACCGGCGTCGGTCAGGCGCGAGCCGCGCGGCGAGCGTTCGACGAGGCCGACGCCCAACTGGCGCTCCATGGAACGGAGTCGGCTGGAGGCGGCGGGCTGGGAGATGCCCAGCTCCTTGGCGGCCCGGCCCAGGCTGCCCAGCCGGGCGACGGCGAGCAGTAGTTCCAGTGCGGCCAGATCCGGTACGCGGTATGCCAGCCTGCCGTTGTGCGGCCCCTCCGCCGCACCGATTTCAGATCCCCGCAATCCCCGCTCTGCTTCGCTCATAAGGCCAGCTTACCCGTTACTCATAACCCCAGCTTATGACCTCATAGACACGATGTCCCTGGTGGGGGCGGGCGCGCGGCGGAACCCTGGAGGCATGGCTACCCTCGCGCAACACCGCTCCCGCCCCGTGACGGGCTTCCAAGGCCGCGCCCGCGGCTCGGTACGGCACCTCGGCCCCAACTGGTACGCCGCCGTCATGGGCACGGCGATCATCGCCAACGCCGGTGCCACGCTCCCGGTGCAGGCCGGCGTGCTGCACGCTGCGTACGAGGTCGTCTGGGCGTTGTCGGCCGTCATGCTGGCCGTGCTGCTCGTCGCCCGCGCCGCGCACTGGATCCGCCACACCGACCAGGCCAGAGCCCACCTGCTCGACCCGATGGTGGCGCCGTTCTACGGCTGTCTGGCGATGGCCATGCTGGCGGTCGGCGGTGGCACGCTCGCCGTCGGCAAGGACGTGATCGGCGTGTCCGCCGCCGCGGCGGTCGACGGCGTGCTGTGGGTCGCGGGGACCGTGACCGGCCTGGTCGCCGCGGCGGCCATCCCGTACCTGATGGTGACCCGGCACCGGATCGACGTGGGGACGGCCTCCCCCGCCTGGCTGCTGCCGATCGTCGCTCCCATGGTCTCCGCGGCCATCGGCCCCGGCCTGATCCCGCATCTGCCGGCCGGCCAGTGGCGCTCCGCGATGCTGCTGGGCTGCTACGGCATGTTCGGACTGTCGCTGCTGACCGTGCTGGCGATGCTGCCGCTGGTCCTGTCGCGGCTGATCCACCACGGGCCGCTGCCGCTCGCCGCGACGCCCGCGCTCATCCTGGTCCTCGGCCCGCTCGGCCAGTCCACGACCGCGGTGAGCAACCTCGCGAACGCCGCGCCCGCCGCGGGCTCCTCGTACGCCGACGCGATGACCGCCTTCTCCGTGCTGTACGGCGTGCCGGTCATGGGCTTCGCGCTGCTGTGGCTGGGGCTGTCCGCCGCGATGGTGGTCCGCGCCTTCCGGAGCGGGATGCGCTTCTCGATGACCTGGTGGGCCTTCACCTTCCCCATCGGTACGTGTGTCACCGGCGCCGCCGGGCTGGCGGGCCACACCGGCCTGGCCCTGTACGACTGGCTCACCGTGGGCCTGTACCTGCTCCTGGTGGCGGGCTGGCTGACGGCCTTCGTGTACACCGCGCGCGGCCTCTTCCGCGGCACGCTCCTCGCGCCGCCCGCCTCGGCGCCGGCCCCGCAGCCCGCGGCCGTCTGAGCAGTCACTTCCCTACCCGGCGGTGCACCGGCCCTTGGCCCCGGTGCACCGCCGTACTGTCATGCGGCCGCCGCCAGCGCCGCCCTCAGCACGCCCGGCGCCTCCGCCAACGACGGCCCGTACCAGGTGAGATGGCGGCCGCTGACCAGCGCGGCGGGCAGCCCGGGGAAGGCCTCGGGCCCGTCGTCGGCGGCGAAGCGGTACGGCTCGTCGGGGAGTACGACGAGGTCGGCACCGCGGTCGTTCAGCTCGTCCAAGGGGATGCGCGGGTAGCGCTCGGCGTGGTCCGCGTACAGGTTGCGCACGCCCAGCCGGGCCAGCAGGTCGCCCGCGAAGGTGTCCCGGCCGAGCACCATCCACGGCCGCCGCCAGATGGGCACCACGGCCGCCGACCGCGGTTCCCCGGCCGGCACCTCCCGCCAGGCCGCCTCCGCCGCGTCCAGCCAGCCGGGGCGGGCCAGCCCGCAGCCGCGCACGAGGACGCGGTCCAGTTCGCGGAACGCCTGCGGCAGGTCGCGGACCTCGGTGACCAGCACGTCCAGGCCGGCGGCGCGCAGCGCGGCGAGGTCGGCCGGGCGGTTCTCCTCCTCGTTGGCGATCACCAGGTCGGGGCCGAGGGCGGCGATCCGCGCGGTGTCGGGGTTCTTGGTCCCGCCGATGCGCGGCACGTCGAGCCCTGCGGGGTGGCTGCACCAGTCGGTGACACCGGCCAGCAGCCCGGGCGCGGTCGCGGCGACCGCCTCGGTCAGGGAGGGAACGAGGGAGACCACACGGCGTACGGGGGTACGAGCGCTCATCGGCCCACCGTACGCGGACGGGCCCCGCCACCGGAGTGCGGTGGCGGGGCCCGTTCCCGAAGGGGTGTGACGGCCGGTCAGTACCAGCCTTACGGCCGGTCAGTACCGGTACGGCGTCACTTCACCGGGGCCATCTCATCGACGATGCCCGGGTGCGCGTCGACCCACTTCTTGACGCCTTCCTCCTCGTGGCCGGTGCCCGCGTCGTTGACGGCCTTCTCCAGGCTCGCCAGGTCATCGGGCTGCATGTGCCAGTTCTTCAGCCAGCTGTTGAACTCGGGGAACTTCTTGGGGAAGCTCTTGTGCGCGACCGACTTGATCTTGTTGCCGGCCCCCCAGGTGCCCTTCGGGTCCTTCAGCTTGGTCAGGGGGTACTTGTCGTACGCCCAGTGCGGCGACCACAGGACGACCGCGATCGGCTCCTTCTTGCCGATCGCCCGCTCCAGCTCGGCGAGCATGGCGCTGGTACCGGCCTCGGTGACCTTCATGTTCTGCAGGCCGTACGCGGGCAGGACCTTGCTCTTCAGGCGCTTCATCTCGCCGGTGCCCGGCTCGATGCCGATGATCTTGCCCTTGAACTCGTCCTTGTGCTTGCGCAGGTCGTCCATGGACTTCACGCCCTTCACATAGGAAGGCACCGCGATCTCCAGGGACGTCTTGTCGTACCACGCACCGAGGTCGACCAGATCGTTCTTGTACTTGTCCCAGTACTGCTTCTGCGCGACCGGCAGCCAGGCGTCCATCTCCACGTCGACCTGGCCGGTCGACAGCCCGGTCCACATCGGACCCACGTCGAGGTTGCGCATCTTCGGCTTGTAGCCGCGCTGCTCCAGGACGTACTTCCACAGGAACGAGGTGGCGATGCCCTCGTCCCAGGACGGGTAGCCGATGTTCGGCGCGGCGCCCGCGTCCTTGCCCTTGGCGTACGAGCCCGGGGCCGGGGCCAGCTTGTCGGCCATGCCCGGGTTCTTCTTCAGCCAGGCGCGGACACCGTCCTGCTCGTGCCCCTTGCCGGCGTCCTGGATCGCCGCCTCCAGGCCGGTGAGCTGCTTCTCGTCCAGGTGGAAGTTCTTCATCCACGAGGCGACCTGCGGCTCTTCCTTCGCGAAGCCCTTGCGGCCGAGCGTGTGGATGCCGTCACCGGAGCCGAAGGAGCCCTTGGTGTCCTTGAGCTTGGTCAGCTTGTACTTGCTGTACGCCCAGTGCGGGGACCACAGGGTCACCGCGATCGGCTTCTTCGCCTTGATGGAGCGGTCCAGCTCGGCCAGCATCGAGGAGGTGCTGGAGGACTGGAGCTTGTACTCGCCGTCCAGGCCGTAGTCCTTGAGGACCTTGTCCTTGACGATCTTCATCTCGCCGGCGCCCGGCTCGATGCCGACGATCTTGCCGCCGAACTCCTTGCCCTTGCCCTTGAGGTCGTCGAGCGTCTTGACGCCCTTGACGTAGGACGGGACGGCGACCTCCAGCGAGGTCTTGTCGTACCAGGCGCCGTAGTCCTCGAGCTTGTCCTTGTACTTCTTCCAGTACGACTCGTGCGTCACCGGCAGCCAGGAGTTGGTCTGCACGTCGATGTCGCCCTGGGCCTGGCCCGTGTAGAGCGCGCCGGCCTCCAGGGCCTGCGCCTTGGGCTTGAAGCCGCGCTGCTCCAGCAGCTCCTTCCACAGGTACGTGGTGGCCTTGCCCTCGTCCCAGTTGACGTAGCCGAGGTTGATCTGGCGGCCGTCGCCGATGCCGGCGGCGGCGTCGCCGCCCTTGCTGCCGAAGGCGTTCAGACCGCCGGCGGCCAGCGCGAGCACGACCACACCGGTCATCGCGAGCGAGGTCGCCGGGCGCCACTGCAGGAACTTCAGACCGCCGAGCGTGGCCTGTGCCTTGGCCAGCGCGCGCCGGCCGAGCGGCGAGACCCGCTGGTTCAGGGCGCCGGTCATGCGGTCGAGGTACATCGCGAGGATGACCACCGCGAGGCCGGCCTCGGTACCCAGGCCCACGTCGACGGAGCTGATCGCGTCGTAGACGGAGGAGCCCAGACCGCCGCCGCCGACCATGCCGGCGATGACGACCATGGACAGCGCCAGCATGATGACCTGGTTGATGCCGGCCATGATCGTGGGCAGCGCGAGCGGGATCTGCACGCGGAAGAGCGTGCGGCGCGGGTGCGTGCCGAACGCGTCGGCCGCCTCCACCAGCTCCTGGTCGACCTGGCGGATGCCCAGCTCGGTCATGCGGACGGCGGGCGGCATGGCGAAGACGATGGTCGCCACGATGCCGGGGACCACGCCGAGGCCGAAGAAGAGGATGCCCGGGATGAGGTAGACCATCGCCGGCATCGTCTGCATCAGGTCCAGCACCGGGCGCACCGCGCCGCTGACCGCGCGGTTGCGGGCGGCCCAGATGCCCAGCGGCACCGAGATGACCACGATGACCAGGCAGGCCACCAGGACCAGGGAGAGACTCTCCATGGTGGTGTCCCACTGTTCGATCGAGTCGATCAGTGCGAAACCGAGGAAGGTCAGGACGGCGGCCAGCAGGCCGCGCAGCCACCAGGCGAGCACCGCGAGGATGCCCGCGAGGATCAGCGGCTCGGGCGCGGCGAGCACCATGTGGAAGAAGCCGTACACCGCGTTGAGCACGTGGGTGATGAAGCCGAAGAGCCAGTCGACGTTCGACTGCAGCCACTTGACGGCCCCGGCGGCCCATGTGCCGATCTCGATCCTAGGCACCGGCGATCACCTTGCTCTCGTCGGCGTCCTTGCCGTCCGTGTCCTCGGGCGCGGCGTCCTCGGCGTCCTTGGCCGCGTCGTCCTTGGACAGGGGCTGCTTGTCCCCGGGCTTCTCGTCCTCGGGCTGCGCGCCCGCGGGCTTCGCGTCCTCGGGCTGCTTGTCCTCGGGGGCGGGCTGGGCCGGTACGGCGGCGACGGCGTCGTCCGGCGCCTGCGGCTCGGGCTCGCCGAGCGCGGCCAGCAGCTTCTGCGCCGGCACCGCGCCGATGAGCTCCCCGGCCGCGTCGGCCACGGCCACCGGGACCGCGCTGGCGGAGCAGGGCGCGAACAGGTCGACGAGCGGGGTGTCCTTCGTGACCGTGGCGGGCGCGGCGGCACGGAACTGCTCGGCGGTGGATATCTCCGTACCGTCGGCGTCCTTGCTGCCCAGCACCGACGCCACGTCCGTCATGATCGCGCCGGCGGTCAGCACCCGGGTGCGGTCGACGTCCTGGATGAAGGACGCGACGTAGTCGTTGGACGGCCGTACGAGGATGTCCTCGGCCGAGCCGTTCTGCACGATCCGGCCGTCGCGCATGACGGCGATCCGGTCGCCGAGCCGCATGGCCTCGTTCAGGTCGTGCGTGATGAAGACGATCGTCTTCTTCAGCGTCTTCTGCAGCTCCAGCAGCTGGTCCTGCATGTCGCGGCGGATCAGCGGGTCCAGCGCGCTGAAGGACTCGTCCATCAGCAGCAGGTCCGCGTCGGTCGCCAGCGCGCGGGCCAGGCCCACGCGCTGCTGCATGCCGCCGGACAGCTCGTCGGGCCAGGACTTCTCCCAGCCCTTCAGGCCGGCCAGCTCCAGCGCCTCATGGGCGCGCCGCCGGCGCTCGGCCTTCGGTACGCCCTGGACCTCCAGGCCGTACGCGGCGTTCTCCAGGACGCTGCGGTGCGGGAAGAGCGCGAAGTGCTGGAAGACCATGGAGATCTTCTGCGAACGGACCCTGCGCAGCTCTTTGGGGCTGAGCGTGGTCAGGTCCTGGCCGTCGAACCGCACACTGCCCGCGGTCGGCTCCAGCAGCCCGTTCAGCATGCGCAGCAGCGTGGACTTGCCGGAACCCGACAGACCCATGACGACGAAGATCTGGCCTTCGTCCACGGTGAACGACGAGTCGATCACCGCTGCCGTCGTACCCTCGGCGCGCAGCTCGTCACGGGTCGCCCCGCCCTCGAGTTTCCGCACGGCGTCATCGGGTCGTCTGCCGAACACTTTGTACAGGTGCTCGGCTTGCAGCCTGGACACATGCACCTCTCTGGTCGAACCAAGGAACGGCCCGTCCCAGCCATGGGTGATCCCCAGGCCGAAAGGCTGGGGAGGGGCCGTGGAGCGGCACGGCTTCGGGCCGCTTGCGCCGGGACAGAAAAAGTTGAATTCCTTACCGGTTCCGCTCCGGATGCGCGCCTGCCCCCCTTTATTCACGTCAAACACAACAGTGACTCGCCTCACAAGCGGCACACGTTTGACGCGAGGTCACACGCGACCCGGACACGGCGGCTCGCGACCCAGACGCGAGGGGGTGCGCGGCGTTGTCAGCGGCGTTGTCAGCGGCGTTGTCAGTGGCGTGCGGCATCATCGGCGTGTGACCCGACGCCTGATGCTCCTCGACACCGCCTCGCTGTACTTCCGCGCGTACTTCGGCGTGCCGGACTCCGTCCGCGCCCCGGACGGCACGCCCGTCAACGCCGTCCGCGGCCTGCTGGACTTCATCGCCCGCCTCCTCCAGGACCACCACCCGGACGACCTCGTGGCCTGCATGGACGCCGACTGGCGCCCCCAGTGGCGGGTCGACCTCATCCCGACGTACAAAGCGCACCGCGTCGCCGAGGAGGCCCCCGAGGGCTCCGCGGCGCCGGACGTCGAGGAGGTCCCGGACACGCTCTCGCCGCAGGTCCCGGTGATCGAGGCGGTACTGGACGCGCTGGGCATCGCGCGCGTGGGCGCGGCGGGATACGAGGCGGACGACGTCATCGGCACGCTCGCCACGCGCGCCGCCGGCCCGGTCGACATCGTCACCGGCGACCGCGATCTGTACCAGCTCGTCGACGACCGGCGCGGCGTGCGCGTGCTGTATCCGCTCAAGGGCGTCGGCACCCTCCAGGTCACCGACGAGGCCTGGCTCCGCGAGAAGTACGGCGTGGACGGCGCGGGCTATGCGGACCTGGCGCTGCTGCGCGGCGACCCGAGCGACGGCCTGCCGGGCGTGCCGGGCATCGGCGAGAAGACCGCGGCGAAGCTGCTGGCGTCCTTCGGCGACCTGGCCGGGATCATGGCCGCGGCCGACGACCCGGCGGCGAAGCTCACGCCCGCGCAGCGCAAGCGGCTGACCGAGGCCCGCCCGTACCTCGACGTCGCGCCCACGGTCGTCCGCGTCGCCTCGGACGTCGCGCTGCCCGACTTCGACCCGGAGGTGCCGAAGGAGCCGGCCGACCCCGCGACGCTGGAGGAGCTGGCCGGGCGGTGGGGCCTGGGCGGCTCGCTGCAGCGCGTCCTCTCGGCGCTTCCGGCGTGAACTGTTAGGTTAGGTGAACCTAACTTTTCATTCGCAGCGCCCAGGGGGCCCACCGTGGCAGCAGACCGTCCCGCCGAACGTCCCGCCCGTAGGAAGGCCGTCACCTACCGCGCCCGCGTGGTGCACACCGAACGCCTCAGCCCGCACATGATGCGGGTCGTCCTGGGCGGCGCGGGCCTGGCGGAGTTCCCCGCGGGCGAGTACACCGACCACTACATCAAGCTGCTCTTCCCGGTGCCGGGCGTGACTTACCCGGAGCCGTTCGACATGGCGCAGATCCGCGCCGACTTCCCGCGCGACCAGTGGCCGCGCACCCGGACGTACACGGTGCGCTCCTGGGACCCGCAGAGCCTGGAGCTGACGGTCGACTTCGTGATCCACGGCGACCAGGGGCTGGCCGGGCCGTGGGCGCAGCAGGCCGAGGCGGGCGCGGAGATCCGTTTCCTCGGCCCGGGCGGCGCGTACGCCCCGGAGGCCGCGGCCGACTGGCACCTGCTCGCCGGGGACGAGAGCGCGCTGCCGGCCATCGCGGCGTCGCTCGCCGGGATGCCGGAGGACGCCGTGGTGCGCGCCTTCATCGAGGTTCCGGACGCCCGCGAGGAGCAGAAGCTGCGGGCGCCGGCCGGCGCGGAGATCGTCTGGCTGCACCGCAACGCCGAGCCGGTGGGCGAGCGGCTGGTCGAGGCCGTGCGCGCGCTGGAGTTCCTCCCCGGCCGGGTCCAGGCGTTCGTGCACGGCGAGGCGGGCTTCGTGAAGGAGCTCCGCCGGCTGCTGCGGGTCGAGCGCGAGATCCCGCGCGCGGACCTCTCCATCTCCGGTTACTGGCGCCGCGGCCACGACGAGGACGGCTGGCAGGCGTCGAAGCAGGAGTGGAACGCGACGGTGGAGGCGGAACAGGAGACGGGTTCGGCGACGGGTTCGGTGACGGATTCAGTGACGCCGAACGCCTCCTGAGCGCGCAGCGGCTGACGTTGCGTCAGCTTTGACGCGTCAGCCTTGAGGCGTCAGCCTTGAGGGGAGCGGGCGCCTGCCGGGTGGCGGGCGCCCTCTTCGCGCGCCGGGCGGCGGGCGCCCTCGGCGCACGCACCGCCGTCCCCCGCCGAGCGACTCACCCCGCCTCGCCCCCGTACGCGCGCGACGAGGCGTCCGTGTGGGCCAGCCGACGCAGCGCCGCGAGGACGGCGTCCCCGATCACCGTGCCCACGACCACCCCCTCGACCAGCCGCTCCACGTCCGGCGCGCGCCGCACGTACGCCAGGTCCGCGGCCGCTATCCGCTCACAGGCGTCGGCGTAGACGTCGAGCACCTCCTCGAACCCGCCGTGCCCCAGCCCGCGCAGCGTGACCAGCGCGCCGGCCAGCGCCTCGCCCGGCGGGCCGTCCGGCGCCACCCGCCACCCGCGCCGCGCCACCAGCTCCGCGACGGCCTCCCGCGCCTCCGCCAGCTCCTCCGGCCCGGCACCCTGCGGCGGCGTCAGGCTCTTCTGTGCCGCGCCGAGCACCTTGTGCACCGGCCGGTCCGCGTCCTCGACCGCCGCCAGCACCTCGCGCACGGCCGAGACCGACAGCCCGCCGACGTCCAGCAGGCCGCGGATCAGCCGCAGCCTGCGCTCGTGCGCCTCGCCGTAATCCGCCTGGTTCGGGCTGGTCAGAGAGCCCGCCGGGAGCAGCCCTTCGCGGACGTAGTACTTGATCGTCGGTACCGCCACTCCGGTCCGCCGACTCAACTCCCCGATGCGCACTCGCTCTTCACGCCCTTCCGAAGTTCTTCAAGGGGTTGCCAACCACTCCCCCCATCATAGATAGTCCCACTATCAGATAGCGGCAAGTGCCACTATCTATTCAGCACCATGACGATGACGGGGGTTACTCATGTCTGCTCCACTCCTGCCCGCCCTGCGCTCGGCGGCCGTGCACCGCCCACTGACCTGGTTCTCGATCACGATGGCCGTCCTGGCCGTCGTCTCGGCGGTCGGCCTGGTCGCCGACGACCGGGTGCTCGTCGGTTCGCCGATCTGGTTCAAGCCGCTGAAGTTCGCGGTCTCGTTCGCCCTGTACGGGCTGACGCTCGCCTGGATGCTCGCCCGGCGCCCTGCGCCGAGCCGAATCGGCTGGTGGGCCGGCACGGTCGTCGCCGTGACCGGCGCCGTCGAAATGGCCGTCATCGTCGGCCAGACCGTCCGCGGCCGGCGCAGCCACTTCGACGTCGCCACCCCGCTGGACCAGGCGCTCTTCCAGGTCATGGGCGCGACCATCGTCGCGCTGTGGCTCGCCACCTTCGTGATAGCCGGGCTCCAGTTCCGCGGCGGCCGGGGCACCGACCGCGCCGCCACCTGGGCCGTTCGGCTCGGCGCGGTGATCGCGCTGGTCGGCCTGGCGCTCGGCGGCCTGATGCTCATGCCCACCCCCGACCAGCAGGCCGCCGCGGCCCACGGCATCCGGGACGTGATCGGCGCGCACAGCGTGGGCGTGCCGGACGGCGGGCCCACGATGCCGCTGACCGGCTGGAGCACCACCGGCGGTGACCTGCGCATACCGCACTTCGTCGGGATGCACGCGATGCAGGCCCTGCCGCTCTTCCTGCTCGGTCTCGACGCGCTCGGCCGCCGGGCGCCGCGGCTGCGGGCCGCGCGCGTACGGCTGCGGCTCGTCCTGGTCGCGGCCGGCTTCCTCACCGGGCTGCTGGCGCTGGTGACCTGGCAGGCGCTGCGCGGTCAGCCGCTCGTGCACCCGGACGCGGCGACGCTGGGCGCGCTGACGGCCCTGCTCGCCGCGACCGCGGGCGGCACGTACGCCGCGCTGCGCGCCCCTTCCCGTACGGACGACTCCGCAACGCCCTCCGCCATCGCCCAGGAGGTGACGGCATGACCGCCTTCCTCTTCGACCTCTCGTTCTGGCTCGCGGCGCCCGTCTGGGCACTGCTGATCCTCGCGCCCGGCCGGCGGTGGACCGATCGGATCGCCGCCTCCCCGCTGCCGATGGTCCCGGTGCTCCTGGTCTACCTGGCGCTGGCCGTACCGGTCTTCCCCCGGCTCTGGACCGCCGTGTCCCACCCCGAACTCGGCGGCTTCCAGGACCTGATGGCCCTGGACGGGGGCGCGGCGGCGATCTGGGCGCAGGTCATCGCCTGGGACCTCTTCCTCGGCCAGTGGATGTACCGCGAGGCCCGCCGCCTGGCCATCCACCCGCTCGTGATGGGCCCTCTGCTGGTCCTGACCGTCCTGCTCTCCCCGATCGGCGTCCTGCTCTTCCTCGCCATCCGCGCCACACGGCTGCGCACGACACGGGCCAACGAACCAAGCCCGTCCGGTCTTTGAGGACGGGCCCACCCGCGGCCCCCGTCCCTCCATCGGATGGCCGACCTCCGTTCCACCCACCCGGCCGGCCCGTACGGCGTACCGTATGGGCCCCGGCTGTCGGCACTTTGGACGGGTTACATGGCAGTTGAGTTCAGTCGGCGCAGTGGCACCCTTCCCCTCGAGCTGACCGGCTTCGTCGGCCGCACGGAAGAACTCGCGCAGGTGCGCCGGATGCTGGCCGAGGCCCGGCTGGTGACGCTCATGGGGCCGGGCGGGGTCGGCAAGACGCGGATCGCGCTGCGCACGGCCGCCGCCGTCAGGGAGGACTTCGCCGACGGCGTCCGCGTGGCCGAGCTGACCGCTCTGCGCGACCCCGAACTGCTGCCCAATGCCCTGTGTACGCTGCTCGGCGTCCCACCGCAGTCCGCCGCCGAGCCACTGGACGCCCTCGTCGACCATCTGCAGGACCGGCAGCTGCTGCTGATCATGGACACCTGTGAGCATCTGGTCGACGCCTGCGCGATGCTCGCCGACATCGTGCTCGGCGCGGCGCCCGGGGTGACCGTGCTCGCCACCAGCCGCCAGCCTCTCGACGTACCGGGCGAGCACGTCTTCCCGGTGCCACCGCTGCCCCTCGGTACGGC
Organism: Streptomyces sp. NPDC026301; assembly: GCF_055567935.1. Classification (NCBI taxonomy): domain Bacteria; kingdom Bacillati; phylum Actinomycetota; class Actinomycetes; order Kitasatosporales; family Streptomycetaceae; genus Streptomyces; species Streptomyces sp. NPDC026301. Next base: position 229,173 of record NZ_JBVHPN010000006.1, read on the forward strand.
CGTCGAACTGTTCGCGCAGCGCGCCGCGGCCGTCACCCCGGGCTTCGCCCTCACGGACCGGAACCGCCCCGACGTCGAGGCCCTCTGCCGCCGCCTGGACGGCATTCCGCTGGCGATCGAACTGGCCACCGTCCGGCTGCGGGCCGTGGGACTCAAGCACCTGGTCGCCCTGCTCGAGGAGCGCTTCCGGGTGCTGACCGGTGGCCGGCGCACCGCCCTGGCCCGTCACCAGACGCTGCGCACGGCCATCGGCTGGAGCCACGAGCTGTGCACGGACGCCGAACGGCTGCTGTGGGCACGGCTGTCGGTCCTCGCGGGCTCGTTCGATCTGGAGGCCGTACGGCGCGTGTGCGGGGGCGGTGCGCTGCCCGCCCACGAAGTGGTCGAAACGCTCATCGGGCTCGTCGACAAGTCCGTTGTCATCCGCCTGGACGGCTCCGAGGCCGAGGAGGTCCGCTACCGCCTCCTGGACACGATCCGCGAGTACGGCGCCGACTGGCTCGCCGGGCTCGGTACGGACGAGGAAACCGCCTGCCGGGAACGGCACTTGGCGCACTACCGGGCATTGGCGCAGCGCTTCGCGGACCGCTGGTGCAGCAGTGAGCAGGTCGAGCTGTTCTGGACGGTGGACCGCGAGCGCGCCAATGTACGGGCCGCGCTCGAATACGCCTGCCTGCGGACGGGCCACGAACGGGAAGCGCTGGCCTTCGCGGTCACGCTCGGGCACTACTGGGGCCTCGGATCGTACTTCCGGGAGGGGCGGCGCTGGCTGACGCAGTGTCTGGAGCAGGTGCCCGAGCCGGTGCCGGAGCGGGCGGACGGGTTGCGCCTGCTGTGCTGGTACGCCATCCGTCAGGGCGACCGGGGACCGGCGCGGGCCACGGCCCGGGAGTCCCGGGCCGTCGCCGAGCGGCTGGGCGACGAGCGACTGCTCGCCCTCGCCGCCCACTACGTGGGAACCCAGAGCCTGATCTGCGGAGACCCGGCCACCGCCATCGCCGCCTTCGAGGAGGCCCGCGAGCGGTTCCCACGCCTCGGCGACCACCCCGGCCTGGCGCAGGCCCTGATGGACTACGCCGCCATGCACGCCATCGTCGGGGAGCCCGACAAGGCACTCGCCGTCGCCGAGGAGGCCCTGGACCTCCTCGCCGAGCATCCGGGCGAGGGCTGGGTCCGCGGCAATGTGTTCGCCGCGCAGGGCATCGCGTACTGGCGCGCCGGAGACATCGCGGCGGCCTCTTCCGCCGCGCGGGCGGCGGTCCGGCAGAAGTACCGGATGGCCGACAAGCACGGTGCGGCCGCCTGTCTGGCCATCCTGACCTGGCTCGCCGCCGCCCAGGGCCGGTACGGCCGCACCGCATGTCTCGTGGCGGCGGCCGAGCAGCTCGGCGAGGACCTGTCGGCCGTCCTGCTCGGCGTACCGGTCCTGATCGACGCCTACGACCGCGCGCGGGCCGAGGCCGGCAAGGCGCTGGGCGAAACCCGCTTCGAGCGCCTGCGCCGGTACGGCGCCGAGCTGTCCATGCGGGAAGCGGTCGACTTCGCGGAGGCGGACGAGGACACCCCCTGCACGATGACGCCGGCCGCCGACGCGCGGCGCGCGGGCGACGGCCTGACCCGGCGCGAGCACGAGGTCGCCGAGCTGGTGGGGCAGGGCCTGTCCAACCGGGAGATCGCCGAGCGGCTGGTGATCTCCAAACGCACCGCGGACGCGCACGTCGAGCACATCCTGGGCAAACTCGGCTGCTCGTCACGCACGGAGATCGCGCCCACGCTGGCGGAGAGGCAGCCCTGAGGCGCTCCCGCTCGATCGGGCCCCGGCTGCCGCCCCGACACCGGGGAGCCGGCAGCCGCCCCCGCCGACGCCCGGCACCGCGGTAACGAGGAAGCCGCTCCCACCGACGCCCGACACCGCGGTAACGAGGAAGCCGCAGTAACGAGGAAGTCCCCTGGAGGTCAGGGCCTACCCCACCGACGAGTAAGCCACCACTCCCCGCAGCACCCCGTCGACCGCCTTGCGGGCCGCCTTCGTCACCGTCGAACCCTCCGGGGCCGCGGCAGCGATCTGCCCCAGTACGTCGATCAGCTGCTTGCACCAGCGGACGAAGTCACCGGCCGGCATCTCCGCCTCGCGGAGCACCGCGTCGAGCCCCACTCCGGACGCCCACTGGTGTGCCGCCCACGCGAACCCGAGGTCCGGCTCGCGCTGGCCGACGCCCTCCGCCTGGCTGATCCGGTGGTCCTCCTCCAGGGCGTCCAGCCGCCCCCAGATCCGGACCATCTCGCCCAGCGCCGCCCGCGCCTTGCCCGAGGGCAGCTTCGGCGCGACCGCGTCGTCCGCCTGCCGTGCCTCGTACACCAGGGCCGACGCGCACGCCGCGAGCTCCTGGGGCGACAGCCCCTCCCAGACGCCCTCGCGCAGGCACTCGCTCGCCAGCAGGTCCAGCTCGCCGTACAGCCGCGCCAGCCGTCGGCCCTCGTCCGTGACCGTGTCGCCCTGCAGATAGTCCAGCTCGGTCAGCAGCGAGCAGATCCGGTCGAAGGTGCGCGCGATGGTGTTCGTACGACCCTCGATGCGGCGCTCCAGCTGACGCGTGTCCCGCCGCAGCCGGTGGTACCGCTCCGCCCACCGCGCGTGGTCCTCGCGCTCGTCGCAGCCGTGGCACGGATGCGCCCGGAGCTCGGTGCGCAGCCGCGCGATCTCCCTGTCGTCCGCGGCCGGGGACCGCTGCTTGCGGTGCCGCTCCGGCCGGATGTGCCCGGCCTTCGTACGCAGCGCGGACGCCAGGTCGCGGCGCGACTGGGGACTGCGCGCGTTGAAGGACTTCGGGATGCGCATCCGGTCCAGCGCCTGCACCGGCACCGGGAAGTCGATCGACGCCAGCCGCTTGACCTGCCGCTCCGCGGTGAGCACCAGCGGCCGCGGCCCGTCCTCGGCGTGGAATCCACGATGGCCGTTCGTCCGCCCCGAGGGCATCCCCGGATCGAGCACCAGCGCCAGCCCCGCGAACTTCCCCGTCGGTACGTGGATCACGTCGCCCGGCTTCAGCTTCTCCAGCGCCGCCGCGGCGGCCGACCGGCGCTGCGCCGCGCCCTGCTTGGCCAGCTCCGTCTCGCGGTCCTTCAGCTCCCGGCGCAGCCGCGAGTACTCCTCGAAGTCCCCGAGGTGGCAGGTCATCGCCTCGCGATAGCCCTCCAGCCCCTCTTCGTTCTTCTGCACCTGCCGCGAGATGCCGACGACCGACTTGTCGGCCTGGAACTGCGCGAAGGACATCTCCAGCAGCTCGCGCGAGCGGTGCCGGCCGAACTGGGAGACGAGGTTGACCGCCATGTTGTACGACGGCTTGAAGGAGGAGCGCAGCGGGTACGTACGCGTGCCCGCCAGGCCCGCGACCGCGGCCGGGTCCATGCCGCGCTGCCACAGGACCACCGCGTGGCCCTCGACGTCGATGCCGCGCCGCCCGGCCCGGCCGGTGAGCTGGGTGTACTCGCCGGGGGTGATGTCCGCGTGCTGCTCGCCGTTCCACTTGACGAGCTTCTCCAGGACGACCGAGCGCGCCGGCATGTTGATGCCGAGGGCCAGGGTCTCGGTGGCGAAGACCGCCTTGACCAGGCCCTTCACGAACAGCTCCTCGACCACCTCCTTGAAGGTGGGCAGCATGCCGGCGTGGTGCGCCGCGATGCCGCGCTCCAGGCCCTCCAGCCACTCGAAGTAGCCGAGGACGTGCAGGTCCTCGTCGGGGATGCCGGCCGTGCGGGCCTCAACGATCTTGCGGACCTTCTCCCGCGCCGCCTGGTCGTTCAGCCGCAGGCCCGCGTACAGGCACTGCTGGACCGCCGCCTCGCAGCCGGCCCGGCTGAAGATGAACGTGATCGCCGGGAGCAGGCCTTCATTGTCCAGCCGGTCGATCACCTCGGCGCGGCTGGGCGTCCAGATCCGGCTGCGCTGCCGCCGCTCGCGCTCGCGGTCCGCCTCGCGCAGGTTGTTGCGGCCGCGGCGCTTGTCGCGGCCGAAGGTGGGGCGGCTGTTCTCCATCCGGGCCAGCCGCACCAGGTCGGGGTTGACCTCGCGCTTGCCCTGGCCGGGCTCGGCGCCGTCCCGCTCCTCGAAGAGGTCGTACATCCGGCGCCCCGCCAGCACGTGCTGCCACAGCGGCACGGGGCGGTGCTCGGAGACGATCACCTCGGTGTCGCCGCGCACGGTGTCCAGCCAGTCGCCGAACTCCTCGGCGTTGGAGACCGTGGCGGAGAGCGAGACCAGCGTCACGGAGTCGGGGAGGTGAATGATCACCTCTTCCCACACCGCGCCGCGGAAGCGGTCGGAGAGGTAGTGCACCTCGTCCATGACCACATAGCCCAGGCCATTGAGGGTCTGGGAGCCGGCGTAGAGCATGTTGCGCAGCACTTCGGTGGTCATCACGATCACCGGTGCGTCGCCGTTGACGCTGTTGTCTCCGGTCAGCAGGCCGACCTTCTCCGCGCCGTACCGCTTGACCAGGTCCTGGTACTTCTGGTTCGAGAGGGCCTTGATGGGGGTCGTGTAGAAACACTTGCGGCCCTGTCTCAGGGCCAGGTGGACGGCGAACTCGCCGACAATCGTCTTACCGGATCCGGTCGGAGCGGCGACCAGCACACCCTTACCGGCCTCCAGGGCCTCGCACGCCTCGATCTGGAACGCGTCCAGCGCGAAGTCGTACATCTCCTTGAAGGGGAAGAGTGCGGTGGCCTGCTCGGCCGCGCGCGATCGCGCGGCGGCATAGCGCTCAGCAGGGGACATGTCCTCGGTCATCGTGTCTACGAGCCTACCGGCCACCTCTGACAGTCACGCGATCTTTAACCGACCCCTCCCGGAACGCCCTCCCCCTCCCAGCGGCCTGCCCACCTGAACGAGGGTGACTGTCCCTCCCCGAGCCGGCGTTCCGAACGCTCCGTGACCGAGTCACCAACGCGGAGTATCCGGCCGAAAATCGTCACTCTCCCACCAAGATCACCCAAACGCTGTACTATCCCTCGCGCTGCGCAAGATCATCTTGCGGCGTGGTTTGACCTTCCATAAGCGAAAAATGACAGAAAGGGTACGACTATGCGCTTCGGGACACGCGCCACTGGTGTGGCGATCGGCCTGGCGGCCACTCTCGGACTGGCGAACGCCGCTCCCGCGATGGCCGCCGACATGAGCACCCAGGCCGTACACAGAGGCAGCACCGGCTGCTTCAACTACTCCTGGGGCGATGGCACCGTCACGTGGACCGTCTATTACAGCAACACCTGTAACAGCAAGCAGGCGTTCTGGGTGAAGACCGGCATCGGGTCCGTCGGCGAGACCTGCATATCCGTAGGAGCCAAGGGCAACGGCTCCAAGGTCTTCTACAACAAGCCCATGAGCTTCGGAAACTCCAAGAGCTGCTGAGACCGGCGACTGCCGCCCGGGCCCGGTAACGCACTGGATCCCGCGGAACGAAAACGAGGGCGGGCCACCCGCAGGTGGCCCGCCCTCGTCGGCGTGTGCAACGTGACGGCTCTTACGTGATGTCGTCCATGTCGTCCCGGCGGGACTCCAGGGCGCGGCCGGGGCCGGACTGCTCCGGGAGGGCGCGCGGGGCGTCGACGGAATCGATGCTGCCGATGTCCTCGGGGGTGAGGTCCAGCTCGGAGGCTTCGTCGTCGGCGGGGCCTTCGGCGATGGCTCGGGCCTTGCGGCTGTCATTCAGGAGGGAGATGGCCACGGCGCCGAAGTACAGGAGCACGATGGGCGCAGCGAGCCCGATCATGGAGAAGGGGTCGACGCTGGGAGTGGCGATCGCCGCGAAGACGGTGATGCCCATGATCATGCCGCGCCACCAGCCGAGCATCCGCTTCCCGGAGAGCACACCGCCGAAGTTGAGCAGGATCAGCAGCAGCGGCAGCTCGAAGGAGAGACCGAAGACCACGATCATCCGGGTCACCAGGTCGAGCAGCTTGTCCAGCGTCAGGAGGTTGTCGATGCCCATCGGGGTGAAGTCGATGAGCACCTTCGCCGTCGTAGGCAGCATCTGGTACGCGAAGTACCCACCCATGAGGAACAGTGGGAAGCCGGCGCCCACGAAGCTGAGCGCGTACTTCTTCTCGTTGCGGTGCAGGCCGGGCGCGAGGAATGCCCAGAGCTGGTAAAGCCAGACCGGCGAAGACATGATCATGCCCGCCATCAGGGACACCTTCAGCGCGAGGGTGAAGGGTCCGAGCAAGTCCATCATCACGATGCGGGCGCAGGTCTCCCCGCCGCCCTTCTGCGCCAGCTCGGAGAACGACAGGCCGCAGCCCACCGTCTGCAGCACCGGCTTCGTGATCAGGTTGATGATGTCTTCGTAGAAGAAGGCCGAGACGACGCTCGCCACCACAATGGCCAGCACGGACTTCGCGAGCCGGTTGCGCAGCTCGCGGAGGTGCTCCGCGAGGGGCATCCGACCCTCGGGGTCCCTGTCCTTTTTATCCTTCTTCGGGGCAGACTTGAGCAACCCACGTCCTCATCTCGTGCGGCGGGCAGCGGTACCGGGCCGCCGCCCCAGTCGTCGGCCCTGGGTCAGCGCTTGGTCGTGCTGTCGGTCGGCTCGGCGACCGGGCGGGAGCTGTTCACGTCACCGGGCGACGCCTGGATCGTCTTCGGGGTCTCGCCCTGCGCGTCGTTCGGCGGGTCGGCCGGCGCGGACTGCGACTGCGAGCCCTCCGACTTCATCGCCTTGGCCTCGCTCTTGAGGATGCGCGCCGACTTGCCGAGGGAGCGGGCCATCTCGGGGAGCTTCTTGGCACCGAACAGGAGGATGACGACGACGAGGATGAGGATGATCTCGGGAGCGCCGATCTTTCCAGTGAACATAAGTGGTTACCTTCTCACCGAGGCGGCTGGGGTGGGGCTGCCCGACTGGTCGGACAAGCGTCCGTTTCGCCGTGCTGCCAGCGATCGTAACGCGCGGGGGTTAACCGGCGGCAATCCCTGTGCATACTCCCGATTGCGGGCCGTGCCTCGCTCGTCGTCCCGCATCCAGCAGCGTACCGCCCCCGCGCGGCCGATTTCAGACCCTCTGCCCGCCGGGTCCCGCCATCGCCCCGGCGTCCCCGGCCAGCGGCCCCGCGGCCCGCTCCAGGTCCTGCGCGGCGTGCTGGATCCGGCGGGAGGCCTCGTCCACCTGGCGGGCCAGCCTGCGCACCTCCACGAAGACGCGGACGGCCAGGACGCCGAGCACGGCGAGGCCGAGGAAGCCGAGGGCGATGGCGATCATGGGCCAGAGCATGGGGCGAGCCTACCGGCGCCTACGGGGCAAATCGAACGCCCCCGCACCCCCACCGGGGGATTACCCAGGGGAGCCGCGCGGGAACCGCTCGCGGCACCGCCCCCGCCCCCGCCCCGCCCGTGCGCAGGCGAAGCCCGTATGCGACTGTCGCTCGCCTCGTACGCGGCCGACGCTCACCCCGTATGCAGCCGCAGCGTCCGTACCCCGCCGCCGGTCAGCAGTTCCACGATCCGTTCGCCGGCCGGCTTGCGGACGGCGGAGCCGCAGTCGGGGCAGGTGAAGGAGTAGAAGGTGGTACGGCGGCTGCCGCCGATCGCCAGCCGCAGCGCGTCCGAAGCCAGCTCGAAGTGGCCCCGGCAGTCCGGGCAGGCCGCCTTGAAGATCACGGGCGCGGCCGGCGTGGTCACGGTCGTCATCGCACTCACAGCTCCCCTGCGGTTTCCTCGACTGTCCCTGCCTGCTCCGGGCCGCGCGCCTCAGCCGCCGTACGCGGCGAGCGCACGCGCCGCCGCGTCCCGCGCGCTGTCCGCCAGTTCCTGCGGGGCGACGATCCGCCCGTCCCGGCCCAGCCGCAGCGCGAGGCGCCGCAGCGAGGCGGGCTCCGGGGTACGGAGGGTGATGCGCAGGCCCCCCTCGGGCAGCTCCTCGGCGGTGTCGTGCGGGTAGTACTCCGCGACCCAGCGGCCGCCGGGCCCCACCTCGATCACGACCTCCGGGTCCTCGGCGGCCGGCTGCACCAGCCCCTCGGACAGGTCCCGCAGCTCGACGGGCGGCGGGTCGGAGGGCGCGTCCAGCAGCTTGATTTCGGCCACCCGGTCCAGCCGGAAAGTACGGCGCGCCTCGGAGAGCCGGCACCACGCCTCGACATAGGTGTGGCCGACGGCGAAGAGGCGGATGGGGTCCACCTCGCGCTCGGTGAGCTCGTCGCGGGCGGGCGAGTAGTACTTCAGCCACAGGCGACGGCGCTCGGCGATGGCCCGGTCCACGTCGGCGAAGACGCCGCCCTCGGACTCGAAGGTGACCGACAGCCGGGCGCTGGCCCCGGCCGCCTCGCCGGCGGCCGCCTCCAGCTTGGCGGTGGCGCGCAGCAGCGCCTGCCGGTCGCCTTCGCGCAGGCCGGGCAGGGTGGACACCGCGCGCGCCGCCACCAGCAGCGCGGTCGCCTCGTCGGCGGCCAGCCGCAGCGGCTCGGCGACGTCGTCGGGGTTGTGCCACCAGATGCGGTCGCCGTCGGTGTCGATGTCCAGCAGGTCGCCGCCGCGGAAGCTCGTACCGCACATGGGCAGCACGTCGAGGTCCGCGATCAGCTCGTCCTCGGTGATGCCGAAGGCCCTGGCCACGTCGCTGACGCGGGCGCCGGGGCGCTCGCGCAGGTACGTCACCAGGGACAGCATCCGGCGGGTCTGGTCGATGGCATTGCTCGCCATGGTCTGGTCGCTCCCCCTCAGCCCTTGGCCACGGCACGCAGCCGGTCCACGACGTCGGCCCGCAGCTCGGCCGGTTCCAGTACGACCACGTCCGGGCCCAGCTCCACGAGCCAGGCGTCCAGGCCGTGCCCGTACGGGATCTCCAGCTCGTCCCAGCCCCCGCCCGCCTCACGCACGGACAGCGCGCGGGCGCGCAGCGGGTAGCCGTGGTCGGCGCGCAGCTTGATGCGCGCGGTGCCGGTGGCGGTCTCGCCCGCCCAGCTCTCCACCGTCTCCCGTACGGTCACGTGGTCGGGCACCTCGGCGGTGAACTTCCCCGCGCGCGAGCGGACCTTGCCGGTGATGCGGGAGAGCCGGAAGACCCGCTCGGCCTGCCGGTCGCGGTCCCAGCCGGCGAGATACCAGTGGCCGCGCCAGCATTCGAGGATCCACGGCTCCACCTGGCGCTGCTCGGGCCGGGCCGCGTTGGCCTTGCGGTAGTCGAAGACGATCGGGCGGCGGTCCCGGCAGGCCAGCATCAGCGGCTCGAAGGCCGCCTCGTGGGCGGGGATGCGCGGCTCCAGGGCGCTGTGCGGCTGGGCGGGGTCGTACGGGCCCTCGTCCTCCGCCGCCAGCGGCATGCCGGCGGCGCGCAGCTTCTGGAGTGCGCCGCTGGCCGCGCCCGCGAGCCGGGCCTGCTGCCAGATCTTCGCGGCCAGGCCGAGGGCCGCGGCCTCCTCGGCGTCCAGGGTGATCGGCGGGAGCCGGTTGGAGTCCCGGCGGGCCAGGTAGCCGGTATCCCCCTCCAGGCCCTCGACGGTCTCGATGACCATGCCGAGCTCGCGCAGGTCGTCCTTGTCTCGCTCGAACATGCGGTTGAACGCGTCGTCGCCCGCGCCCGCCGGACCGTCCCCCGGGCCGAACGCCTCGACGTACGCCTCGATGGATCCGCGCAACTCCCGCTTGGTGAGCGGGCGCCGGGTCCCCAGCAGGCACAGCGCCAGGTTCATCAGCCGCTCGGCCTTGGCAATGGCCATCGACGCCCTTTCTCTAGCTCCCGACCGATGACCGTACCGCTACCGGGAGCCGCTTCAAAAGCCGAGGGCCCATACCCCCGAGGGGGGCATGGGCCCTTAAGGCTCGCGCCACGCGCCGTGCCGGTGCCGCACAAGGACGCAACCGGCGTCCGGACACGGTGTCCGCGTGGGCGAAGATCAGCGCCGGACCGGTATCCGGTCGCGGACGCTCCGTCTCCGGCCGGTTCTCAGACCGAGACCAGGTCGCAGACGAAGATCAGCGTCTCGCCCGGCGCGATGCGGCCGCCACCGGCGCCGCGGTCGCCGTACGCGAGGTGCGCGGGGATGGTCAGCCGGCGGCGGCCGCCGACCTTCATGCCCTGCACGCCCTGGTCCCAGCCGGCGATGACCTGGCCGGCGCCCAGCTGGAACTGCAGCGGCTTGCCGCGGTTCCAGCTCGCGTCGAACTCCTCGCCGGTGCTGAAGGACACGCCGACGTAGTGGACGGAGACGGTGTCCCCCGCCTTGGCGACCGGCCCGTCACCCTCCCACAGGTCCACGATCTCCAGATCGGCGGGCGCGGGGCCCTCGGGGAAGTCGATCTCGGGCTTGTCGATGCTCACGTGTGTGCTCCTACGAACGAATCGTTCTACAACGCGGGACAGTCTCGCAGATGGCCGGGCCGTGATCATCGCGGCGGGCGGCGTACCGCCCCGGCGCCCTCAGAACGTGTCGAGGATGTCCACCGAGAAGACCAACGTCTGGTTGGCCAGCTCGCCGCCCTGCGGGCTCGTACCGTACCCGTCCTTGGGCGGCACGACGATCTCGACACGGTCGCCGACGTGCTTGCCGACCAGGGCCTTGTCCCAGCCCTTGACGACCGCGTTGGTGCCGATCTGGAAGGCGGTCGCGCCGCCGTGCTTCCAGGAGGAGTCGAACATCTTGCCGTCCTCCCACTTCACGCCCGTGTACTGCGCGATCAGGCCCTGCCCGGCCTTCACCTTCGGGCCGTCGCCCTTGATGAGCACCTGGCTCTTGGTCTCCTTGGGGGCCTTCTCGCCCTTGGGGACGGTGATCTTCGCGGGCTTCCGGCTCGGCGCCTTCACCTCCGGCATACCGGCCTCCGGCGCCGCCTGCTCGCCCTTCGCCTCGCCGTTCTTGTCGGCCTTCTTGGCGGCGACCACGTCGACGACCCAGACCAGGCCGTCGGTGGGCTTCACGCCCGCCTGCGGGTTCAGCTGGTCACCGATGATCGCCTTCGCGGTGCCCTCGATCTCGAAGCGGGTGCCGACCTTCTTGCCGGTCACCGCCTCCATCACCTTCGTCGGCAGCTCCCGGGTCGCCTGCCCGGCCACGCCGACGGACTGCGAACGCGGCGCGTCCGCCTTCGCGCCCGGCTGCTTGGTCCAGCTGCTGCCCAGCGACTGACCCTTCGTCATCTGGCCCACGAAGTCGAGCCGGACGAACTCACCCTTCTGCACGGTCGCGCCCTTGCCCTCGGAGAGGGTCTTCACGACCGCCTTGTCCGGCGCCTTGGCCTTCTTGTCGACCTTGATCTTGGGCTGCTCGCCGGCCTTGCCTTCCACCGACGCGACGCTCGCGCCGGAGCCCTCGTCGTCGGACCCGCACGCGGCGGTGAACAACAGGAGGGGCACGGCGATCGCCGCGGCCGCGGCACGGCGGGTGTTCTTCGTGAGCTTCATCAGTCCAACTCGGGCTAGAGGGGTGGGTGGGCAATGCCCGCCACTCTACGACCTGACCCCCACCGCAATTCCAGAGACAACACGGCAGGAGACAACACGGCGGTGTGCCCCGGCGCAAAGGCCGTTGACACACCGCCGTGCCACGAATCGGGTCACATTCCCGCGATGAGCTTCTCCACCCGGTCATCCACCGACCGGAACGGGTCCTTGCACAGCACCGTGCGCTGCGCCTGGTCATTGAGCTTGAGATGCACCCAGTCGACCGTGAAGTCCCTGCGCTGTTCCTGTGCCCGGCGGATGAAATCGCCGCGCAGTCTCGCCCGCGTCGTCTGCGGCGGCACGGACTTGCCCTCGAAGATCTTCAGATCGTTGCACACCCGGGCCGCCTGGCCCTTTTTCTCCAGGAGGTAGTACAGACCCCGGCGGCGGTGGATGTCGTGGTACGCGAGGTCTATCTGCGCCACCCTCGGGTGTGACATCGTGATGTTGTTCTTCGCGCGGTAACGGTCGATCAGCTGGTACTTCATGACCCAGTCGATCTCCGTCGCGATCCGGTCCAGCTGCTCGTCCCGGATCGCCTCCAGCGTGCGGCCCCACAGCTCCAGGACCCGCTCGACGGTGCCCGTGCGGATGCCGCGGCGGTCGCAGAAGTCCACCGCCTTCTCGTAGTACTCCTGCTGGACTTCGAGGGCCGACGCCTCCCGGCCGCTCGCCAGCCGCACCTTGCGCTGACCGGTGATGTCGTGGCTGACCTCGCGGATCGCCCGGATCGGGTTCTCCAGCGTCAGGTCCCGCATCACCGTGCCCGCCTCGATCATGCGCAGTACGAGGTCGGTGGCGCCGACCTTCAGCAGCATGGTCGTCTCGGACATGTTGGAGTCACCCACGATGACGTGCAGCCGGCGGTACCGCTCGGCGTCGGCGTGCGGCTCGTCACGGGTGTTGATGATCGGCCGGGAGCGGGTCGTCGCCGAGGAGACCCCTTCCCAGATGTGTTCGGCGCGCTGACTGACGCAGTACACCGCGCCGCGCGGGGTCTGCAGCACCTTGCCGGCGCCGCACAGCAGCTGACGGGTCACCAGGAACGGAATGAGGATGTCCGCGAGCCTGGAGAACTCCCCGTGCCGCGCCACGAGGTAGTTCTCGTGACACCCGTAGGAGTTTCCCGCCGAATCGGTGTTGTTCTTGAAGAGATAGACGTCTCCGGCGATTCCCTCCTCGTGCAGGCGGCGTTCGGCGTCGACGAGCAAGCCTTCGAGAATGCGCTCGCCGGCCTTGTCGTGGGTGACCAGCTCGGTCACGTTGTCGCACTCGGGAGTTGCGTATTCCGGGTGCGATCCCACGTCCAAGTACAGGCGGGCACCGTTCCGCAGGAAGACATTGCTGCTGCGGCCCCATGACACGACACGGCGGAAGAGGTACCGCGCCACTTCGTCAGGAGACAGGCGGCGCTGTCCCCTGAACGTACACGTGACGCCGTACTCGTTCTCCAGCCCGAAAATGCGGCGGTCCATGACTGAACATTACGCCTGATGGCCTGCTCTGAAACCGGGTTCGACAGCACCGTTTCGATCATTTTCCGCCTGGCCGCCACCCACCGGACGCATGCCGGACGGCAGCAGAAAACGCCGCGCCGCGACCATCACCGCCAGCGCGGCGACACCACCGCCGCCCGCGACCGCGAAACCCGCCGCCGCGCCGCCCAGCTCCACCGCCGGGCCCACCACTGACGTACCCACGGCGGCCCCCACTCCGAACGTCGTGACCAGCCACGAGAACGCCTCCGTCACCGTGCCGCGCGGCGCGTGCCGGTCCACCACGATGAACGCGCAGGCCAGCGCAGGCGCCAGGAACACCCCCGCGAGCCCCGTCAGCGCCGTCATCCCCGCCACTCCCGGGACCAGCGCCAACGGCAGATACCCGAGGGCCAGCAGCCCGATCAGTATCCGCAGCCGGTGCTCCGGCTCCCCCGGCCACTCCCGCGCCCCGTACACCACGCCGCCGATCAACGCCCCCACGCCCAGCGCCGACAGGAGATAGCTGGAAACCATCTGCCCGCCGTGCGTATCGGCGTACGCCACCGCCGCCACCGCGATCGAACCGAGCGCGAGCCCCACGAAGAAGAACGACCCGATGAGGACGAGCATGCCGCGCGAGCGCAGCGCCCCCAGCCAGTGCGCCTCACGCGGCGCGCTGCGCCACTGCCGGGACGGCGGCGAGACCACCACCGACAGCGCGCCCAGCACCCCCAGCGCGTTGATGACCAGCAGCGCCACCCGCTCGGACCACGCCGCCACGCTCAGCGTCACCAGCAACGGGCCCACCGCGAACATCACTTCCTGCGCCACCGCGTCCAGTGCGTACGCCGCGTGCACCCGCTCCGGGCGCTTCAGCACCCCCGGCCACAGCGCGCGCAGCCCGCCCTCCAGGGGCGGCGTGAAGAGCCCGGCCACCACCATGGCCGCGTACGCCGGCCACAGCGGGTCGATGCCGACAACGGCCAGCAGAACCATGCCCAGCGCCGACAGGACGGCCGCGGGCAGCATGACGCGCGGCTGGCCCCACAGGTCCACCGCGCGGCCCAGCAGCGGCTGTCCTACGGCCGTACAGAGGCCGTACACGGCCGAGAGCACCCCGGCCAGGGCGTAGCTGCCACCCTCGGCGCGGGTGAAGAGGACCACCGCCAGCGCCGCCGTCGCGTTCGGCAGCCGTCCGATCAAGGTGCCGGTCAGCAGCCGCGCCGCGTGGCGCGTCCTGAGCAACTCCGCGTAACCCGCGGCCATACCCACCCCTCTCCGCCGGCCGTCCGGGCCGGGTACGTCCAGTGTTACGTATAACGTCGCCCGCCATACGTACCATGGCCGCTGACCGCGGGTCCACCGCAATTGAGGTGGCGCGCGCACGAGGCAGGGCACGGCGCGCAGCCGCCGACACGAAAGGGCAGCCACACCAGTGACGGAGCAGGCGACCACGTCCGGACGCGTCACCAGCAAGGACGTGGCGCGCGCCGCCGGTGTCTCGCAGGCGGCCGTCTCTCTCGTACTCGGCGACAAATGGCGCGGCCGCGTCTCCCTGGCCAAGGCCGACGCCGTACGCGCCGCCGCCCGCGAGCTCGGCTACCGCCCCAACCTCGCGGCCCGCAGCCTCCGCCTCGGCCGCACCCGCACGGTCCTCCTCGTCGTCCCCGTCCTCACCACCGAATTCTTCGCCCGGGTCTATACGGGCGCCGCCCGCATCGCCGCCGACAGCGGCTTCGGCCTCGTTCTGTACCCCTCCCCCGAGGGCATCGGTCCGGCCCGCGACCCCTTCGACTCCGCCCGTGCCACCCTGGACGGCGTCATCGCCTCCTCCATGGCCACCGACGCGCTCACCGCCCTCTACGGCGAGGGCCTGCCCCTGGTCATGCTCGACAACGACCCCGACGACACACCGGCCGCCGCCACCGTCAACCTCGACATCGCCGACGGCGCCCGGCAGACCGCCCGCCACCTGCTCGGCCTCGGCCACCGCCGGCTGACCCACCTCGCCGCCGCCGTCGACTCCTGGACCTTCCGCCGCCGCGGGGACGCCCTCGCCGAAGCCGTGGCCGCCGTGCCCGGCGCGACCCTGGAGGTACAGGCCGCGCCGCTCGACGTCGACGCCGGGCTGCGCGCCGCGCACGCGGCACTGACCGCCCCGGGGCCCCGCCCCACCGCCCTGGTCTGCGACGACGACATCCTCGCCGCCGGCGCCTGCAAGGCCGCCCGCCGGCTCGGCCTGCGCGTCCCCGAAGACGTCTCCGTCACCGGCTTCGACGACCTCGCCCTGGCCACCGCCGTCGAACCGGAGCTGACCACCGTACGGCTGCCCGCCGAGGAGTTCGGCGCGGCCGGTATGCGCGCCCTGATCGACGTACTGGCCGGCCGGCCGCCCGCCGCGCCCACCACGCTCCCGGTCGAGCTGATCACCCGCGGCTCGACGGCCGCCCCGCCCCAGGGACGACACTCCTGAAGCACCCCTGAAACGCCGCGCGCCCCGGCGGGCTGTGAACCCACCGGGGCGGCGCGACGAACGAGCGGAGCACGCGCACTCCCGTGCGCGCTCCGTGCGGTACTTACTCCGCCGAGCCTTCCGAGCCCTCCGAGCGCTCGGATCCGGTGTCCTCGGCCGGCGTACCGGACTCCGACTCCTGGTCCTCGGCGGAACCCGCCTCGGTGGCCGACTCCGACGACCCCTCCGAAGCCAGCAGCCGGGACAGCTGACTGCCCAGCACCCGCTTGAACTTGCGCTGCTGCGGCCGCTTGCGGTCCAGGACCGCGACCTCCAGCTGCTCGGGGGTCAGCGTGCGCTCCCCGCCGTTGTTGTCCCGCGACAGCGACTCCACGGCGAGGTTCAGCGCCTCGCCCAGCGACATGCCGTCCCGGTGATGCTGATCGAGGTAAGTACTGATCTGATCGGCATTGCCGCCGACCGCGACCGAACCGTGCTCGTCCACGATCGAACCGTCATGCGGCAGGCGATAGATCTGATCGTCCTCGGAGGTGCTCCCCACCTCCGCGACCAGCAACTCCACCTCGTACGGCTTCTCGGCCGCGCTGGAGAAGATCGCACCGAGCGTCTGGGCATACGTATTCGCCAGCCCGCGCGCGGTCACGTCCTCACGGTCGTAGGTGTACCCCCGCAGATCGGCGTAGCGCACCCCACCGATCCGGAGGTTCTCGAACTCGTTGTATTTACCGACCGCCGCAAAGGCGATCCGGTCATAAATCTCACTGACCTTGTGCAGTGCACGGGAAGGATTCTCGGCGACGAAAACGACGCCGTCGGCATACTGCAGAGCGACGACACTGCGCCCGCGCGCGATGCCCTTGCGGGCGTACTCGGCGCGGTCCGCCATGGCCTGCTGGGGTGAGACATAGAACGGCGTCGACACCGGCTATCCGTCCCTTTCTGTCAATGGCTCTCTCACTGGCGAAAGCACCTCCGGATCATCCGTCATCCGCAAGTCCGCTGCCGCCCCGTCAGAGCAGCGCCGCCCGCGGACCGTCCGGCTGCTCCAGGCGCCGCTCGTGCACCGCACGGGCGATCCGGGAGACCTCGTCATCGGGGAGCCTCTTGAAACCCTCATCGGTGATCACCGTGACGATCGGGTAGATCCGCCGGCCCATGTCCGGGCCGCCGGTCGCCGAGTCGTCGTCCGCCGCGTCGTACAGCGCCTGCACGACCGCGGTCGCCGCTTCGCTCTCCGAGAAGTCGTTCCGGAAGAGCTTCTTCAGCGCGCTGCGCGCGAACACCGAACCGGAACCGGTCGCGGCGTACCCGTGCTCCTCCGACCGCCCGCCGGTCACGTCGTAGGAGAAAATACGGCCCTTCTCCCGGTCGACGTCGAACCCCGCGAACAGCGGCACCACGGCCAGGCCCTGCATGGCCATGCCGAGATTGCTGCGGATCATCGTCGAGAGGCGGTTCGCCTTGCCCTCCAGGGACAGCTGCGCGCCCTCGACCTTTTCGAAGTGCTCCAGCTCGAGCTGGAAGAGCTTCACCATCTCCACGGCGAGCCCGGCCGTACCGGCGATCCCGACCGCGCTGTACTCGTCCGCCGGAAAGACCTTCTCGATGTCGCGCTGCGCGATGACGTTGCCCATCGTCGCCCGGCGGTCACCGGCGAGCACCACACCCCCGGGGAACGACGCCGCCACGATGGTCGTCCCGTGCGGCGCCTCGATCGCCCCCTGCACGGGCGGCAGCGGCCGGTTCCCCGGCAGCAGCTCCGGCGAGTGCTCGCTGAGAAAGTCCATGAAGGAGGAGGACCCAGGCGTCAGGAAGGCAGCTGGTAGACGCCCGGTGCTTCGAGTATTGGCTTCCACACGTTTCCTTCCGGATACTCGGCCGCCCGCCCGAGGCGGCCGGCCGATCCTTGACTTGGCCCAGCGCTGCGCCGCAGCTGAAGCACGTTGCGCCCCGGACCTTGTGCATACCGTTTACATGATCCACATGCGGCGAAGCGCATCGCCGGGCGCCCCCGACCTTTCGTCGGGACGCGCCCTGGCGGAATGCGCGTTACTCTCCGCCCTTCTGAACAAATGAGCGAACGAAGTCCTCGGCGTTCTCCTCGAGCACGTCGTCGATCTCGTCCAGCACGGAGTCCACGTCGTCCGACAGCTTTTCCTGGCGTTCCTTGAGGTCCTCGGACGCTTCCGCGTCCTGGGTCTGCTCCTCGACCTCTTCGGTGGTACGCGAAGCCTTCTGCTGCCCGCCGCCGGTGTCCTTGGTCGCCATATCCCTCACCCCGCTCGGTTCGCCCCGCTCGATGTGACTGTCAAGATCAGACCCTACAAGCTGGGTCCGACATCGGCCCTGTACTTTCCCTCAACGTCCGGGACTCACCTTGATGATTCCCGCCGGGCGGACTTTTCAGCCGCCCGGCGGGCCCCGGATCGGTCACGATCGGACCGCGAATGGGCCGTGAGCGGCCCGTACGCGCGCTTGCCGCCTCAGCCGCCGGAGAGGACCCGGACCAGGTCCTCGGCGGTGCGACAGCGGTCCAGGAGCTCCTTGACGTGATTGCGGGTGCCGCGCAGCGGCTCCAGTGTGGGGACCCGCTGGAGCGAGTCGCGGCCCGGCAGATCGAAGATCACGGAGTCCCAGGAAGCCGCCGCGACATCGTCCGCGTACTGCTCGAGGCAGCGGCCCCGGAAGTAGGCCCGGGTGTCCTCCGGGGGCTTGATCTCCGCCCTCTCGACGTCCGCCTCGGTCAGCAGGCGCTTCATCTTGCCGCGCTCCGCCAGTCGGTTGTACAGGCCCTTGTCGGGCCGTACGTCGGCGTACTGGAGGTCGACCAGGTGCAGCCGGGCCGCGTCCCATTCCAGGTTGTCGCGGCGCCGGTAGCCCTCCATGAGCTCCCGCTTGGCGACCCAGTCCAGCGTGCCCGACAGGCTCATCGGGTCGTTCTCCAGCCGGCCCAGCACGTCCTCCCACCGGGTGAGGACGTCCTTGGTCTGCTCGTCCGCGTCGGCCCCGAAGCGCTCCTCCACGTACTTGCGCGCCAGCTCGTAGTACTCCATCTGGAGCTGCACAGCGGTGAGTGTCCGGCCGCTGCGGAGCGTGATCAGGTGCTGGAGGCTCGGGTCGTGGGAGACCTGGTGCAGGGTGCGTACGGGCTGGTCGACGGCGAGGTCGACGTTGATGAAGCCGTCCTCGATCATGGAGAGGACCAGCGCCGTCGAGCCCAGCTTCAGATACGTGGAGATCTCGGAGAGGTTCGCGTCGCCGATGATCACGTGCAGCCGGCGGTACTTCTCGGCGTCCGCGTGCGGCTCGTCGCGGGTGTTGATGATGGGCCGCTTGAGCGTCGTCTCCAGGCCCACCTCCACCTCGAAGTAGTCCGCGCGCTGGCTGAGCTGGAAGCCGTGCTCGTGGCCGTCCTGGCCGATGCCGACCCGCCCGGCACCCGTGACGACCTGCCGGGAGACGAAGAACGGGGTCAGGTGGCGCACGATGTCCGAGAAGGGGGTCTCCCGCTTCATCAGGTAGTTCTCGTGCGTGCCGTAGGAGGCGCCCTTGTTGTCGGTGTTGTTCTTGTAGAGGTGGATCGGCTGGGCGCCGGGGACCTGGGCGGCCTTCTCGGCGGCCTCGGCCATGATGCGCTCGCCGGCCTTGTCCCACAGGACGGCGTCGCGCGGGTTGGTGACCTCGGGAGCGCTGTACTCGGGGTGCGCGTGGTCGACGTAGAGCCGCGCGCCGTTGGTGAGGATGACGTTGGCCAGACCGATGTCCTCGTCCGTGAGCTGGCTGGAGTCCGCGTTCTCACGTGCGAGGTCGAAGCCGCGGGCGTCCCGCAGCGGGTTCTCCTCCTCGAAGTCCCAGCGGGCGCGGCGCGCCCGGTGCATCGCCGCCGCGTAGGCGTTGACGACTTGGGACGAGGTGAGCATGGCATTGGCGTTCGGGTGGCCGGGGACGGAGATGCCGTACTCCGTCTCGATGCCCATTACTCGCCGTACGGTCATGCGGCCCTCCTTGCCCGGCGGCGCCCCCTGCTGGGGTCGGCGCTCAAGTACCGCTGCGCTTCCGGTCCGTATGCGGTCCCCGCTTCCGCACTGTGTGGTGGTGCGGTGGTACCGAAGAGCCTAGAACGCCGATGCGGCGCTGGGGAGATCATTACAGTCATTGCTCCAGTCCGGTTTTCCCTGTTCCGCCGGGTGATCTCCAGGGTGCGTCCCGGCCCCTGGAAAGCGTCCGGCTGCGGACGCCCCGTCTGGGACATCCGCAGCCGGTGAGCGGTGTTACAGGTACTGCCCGGTGTTCGCCACCGTGTCGATGGAGCGACCGGTGTCCGCGCCTTGCTTGCCGGTGACCAGGGTGCGGATGTAGACGATCCGCTCGCCCTTCTTGCCGGAGATCCGGGCCCAGTCGTCCGGGTTGGTCGTGTTGGGCAGGTCCTCGTTCTCCTTGAACTCGTCCACACATGCCTGGAGCAGGTGGGCGACGCGGAGACCCTTCTGGTTCTGTTCGAGGAATGCCTTGATGGCCATCTTCTTGGCGCGTCCGACGATGTTTTCGATCATGGCGCCGGAGTTGAAGTCCTTGAAGTACAGGACTTCCTTGTCACCGTTGGCGTAGGTGACCTCCAGGAAGCGGTTCTCCTCGGATTCCGCGTACATCTGCTCGACGACCGACTGGATCATGCCGCTCACCGCGGCCTTCTTCGAGCCGGCGTGCTCGGCGAGGTCGTCGGAGTGCAGCGGGAGCCGGTCGGTGAGGTACTTCGAGAAGATGTCCTTGGCCGCTTCGGCGTCCGGACGCTCGATCTTGATCTTGACGTCGAGCCGGCCGGGCCGCAGGATCGCCGGGTCGATCATGTCCTCTCGGTTCGAGGCACCGATGACGATCACATTTTCCAGGCCCTCCACACCGTCGATCTCAGAGAGCAGCTGCGGGACGATGGTGTTCTCCACGTCCGAGCTGACGCCCGAGCCCCGGGTGCGGAAGAGGGAGTCCATCTCGTCGAAGAAGACGATGACGGGCGTGCCCTCGCTGGCCTTCTCCCTGGCCCGCTGGAAGACCAGGCGGATGTGCCGCTCGGTCTCGCCGACGTACTTGTTGAGGAGCTCGGGGCCCTTGATGTTGAGGAAGAAGCTCTTCCCCGCGGGCTTGCCGGTCACCTCGGCGACCTTCTTGGCGAGGGAGTTGGCGACCGCCTTGGCGATGAGCGTCTTGCCGCAGCCGGGCGGGCCGTAGAGCAAGACGCCCTTGGGCGGGCGCAGTTCGTGCTCCTTGAACAGATCGGGGTAGAGATACGGGAGCTCGACGGCGTCCCGGATCAGCTCGATCTGGCCGCCCAGACCGCCGATCTTGGTGTAGTCGATGTCCGGTACCTCTTCGAGGACCAGCTCTTCGACCTCGCTCTTGGGAATGACTTCATAGACGTAGCCGGAGCGGGGCTCGAGAAGCAGGGCGTCGCCGGGGCGGATGGTGACGTCCATCAGAGGCTCGGCGAGCCTCACCACCCGTTCCTCGTCGGTGTGCCCGATGACCAGGGCGCGCTCGCCGTCCTCAAGGATTTCCTTGAGGGTGACGATGTCCCCGGCGCTCTCGAACTCCATGGCTTCGACCACGTTGAGCGCTTCGTTGAGCATGACCTCCTGGCCACGCCTGAGCTCTACGAGCTCGACGCTCGGGCTGACGTTCACCCGGAGCTTTCGGCCTCCGGTGAAAATGTCGGCCGTGCCGTCCTCGTTCGCCTGCAGGAAGACACCGAAGCCGGCCGGCGGCTGTGCGAGCCGGTCGACCTCCTCCTTGAGTGCGACGATCTGGTCGCGGGCCTCACGGAGTGTGTTGGCGAGTCGCTCGTTCTGAGCCGAAACGCCGGCCAGGTTGGTCTGCAGCTCGACGATCCGCTCTTCGAGAATCCTCGTGTGACGCGGAGAGTCGGCGAGCTTGCGTCGCAGGACGGCGATCTCCTGCTCGAGATAGGCAACCTGGCCGGCAGGGTCTTCAGACCCCCGCCCCGGCCGGATGCCGCGGTTGATGTCGTCGTCGTGGGCTGCCACGGTCCTCACCTCCTCCAAGGGGAGCTGGACGCTTCCTGACCCTACCTGGGCCGGTGCAGGTTGAAACCCCTAGATCGAAAAGACTGTCGGGGTGTGTCCGATCTTCACCCTTGCGCACGTCCTCACCCTGGGGTGATACCCACCCGACAACATCGGAAAGCGACCGGTTGTATCGTCGACACGGTCAACACCCGTCAGTGCTGGCACTACTTAGACAACATCGGTTAAACGTACGCAGGAACGGCAGGCGAGATGAGCGCCCAGGAAGAAGCCACCGAGCTCGAGGTCTGGATCGACCAGGACCTCTGCACCGGCGACGGCATCTGCGCGCAGTACGCGCCGGAGGTCTTCGAGCTCGACATCGACGGGCTGGCGTACGTGAAGAGCGCCGACGACGAGCTGCTGCAGGCGAAGGGCGCCACGACTCCGGTCCCGTTGCCGCTGCTCAACGACGTGCGGGACTCCGCGAAGGAGTGCCCCGGCGACTGCATTCACGTGCGCCGCGTGTCGGACAAGGCCGAGGTGTACGGGCCCGACGCCGAGTAACCGGAGGCCGGGCGGCCGTACGGCGAGCAGTCGGCCGAGCGGCCCGGCGACAGGGAGCAACGGACCGTGTCCGGCCGGAAACCGACGGCCGGACACGTAGCGAAACCGCGGACACCTCGTGATGCCGCGGTCACGCAACGGCGCGATCAGACCCCGCGGGCGGGGGGAAGCTCGCCCCCGTCGCTCTCCGCGACGGAAATTTCGCTCTGGACGAACTTGCCGTTCTGCCAAGTCCACTTGGCGCCCTTGTGGACATCGGGGCAGCAGCGCGGCACGTCGGTGCTGGAGTATCCCGAGAGCGTGGCGCTCAGCGCACGGCCGGTCAGTGTGAGGTCCTGCACATTCAGCTTGTCGGCGGGGTCGACGAGGGTGGCCACGACGCGCGGCGCGGCGCCTTTCACGGACGGCGCGGCGAGGACGTACACGCCGCTGGGCGGGGTGCCCATCTCGGCGTGGCAGCGGACCACGGCGACGGTCTCGGGGCCGCCGTCGCCGTCGAGGTCGCCGGAGAGCTTGTCCGTCACATCGACCTTGTTCGGTCCGCAGTCGAGCGGGTAATGGGCGGCGCGGGCGTCCGGAGCGGTGGCCGCGGGGGCGGAGCGGCCGGCGGTCGAGGTCGCGGCGGAGGCGGTGGAGACCGCGGCGCCGGCGGGCTGGACGAAGGAGGCCAGGGCCACCACACCCGCGACAGCGGTCGCGGTGGCGAGCCACTGCATGGGGGTCGTGCCGGTGTGCGGAAGGTCCGGGCCTGCCAAGGACTGCACGCGGAATAACTCCTGGGAAGAGCTGTGGCGGTGGGGGTTGCCCGGCATCGTTCCACACGACGCCCCGCCACGGAACCAACAAGTCCGGACCAAGAAGAAAACTTGAGGAACTCGGTCCTTGCCTTGGGAACGCGGGGCCCACGCCGGTGGTTCCCGGCTGTCCGGAAACGCTTCGGCGCCGCCGGGTTCCCGTGGGGGAACTCACCGGCGGCGCCGCGCGGTTCGGTACGGCTGCGAGCGCGTCAGCTCTCGGCGGCGTCCTGGCCGGCCTCGTCCCGCTGCTCGCGTTCCTTCTTCTCGCGGAGCTTCTGGGCCGGGGTCTTGTGCACCGGCTGCTCCTCGGCGGGAGCGGACTGGCCACCGGGGCCGCTGTAGTCCTCGCCGTACGCGCCCTTGGCGGGCCGGCGGCGGCGCAGCGGCGGCTCCACGCCGTCCGCGAGGCGGCGGGCGGTGAGCAGGAAGCCGGTGTGGCCGATCATGCGGTGGTCGGGGCGGACGGCCAGGCCCTCGACGTGCCAGGTGCGGACCATGGTCTCCCAGGCCGACGGCTCGTTGAAGGTGCCGTGCTCGCGGATGGCCTCGACGGTGCGCGCCATCTGTGTGGTCGTGGCGACGTACGCGCAGAGGATGCCGCCGGGGACGAGCGCCTTGGATACGGCGTCCAGGCACTCCCAGGGGGCGAGCATGTCCAGGATGACGCGGTCGACGTCGGTGTCGGAGAGGTTGTCCTGGAGGTCACCGACGGTGAGCGTCCAGGCGGGGTGCGGGCCCCCGAAGTACCGCTCGACGTTCTGGGTGGCGATCTCGGCGAAGTCGGCGCGCCGCTCGTAGCTGTGCAGCATGCCCTGGTCGCCGATGGCGCGCAGCAGGAAGCTGCTGAGCGAGCCGGATCCCACTCCCGCCTCGACGACGCGGGCGCCGGGGAAGATGTCGGCCATCGCCAGGATCTGCCCCGCGTCCTTGGGGTAGACCACGGCGGCACCGCGGGGCATGGACAGGACGTAGTCGGGGAGCAGGGGGCGCAGCGCGAGGTAGGCGACGTTCCCGGTGGTACGGACAACACTGCCCTCGGGAGCGCCGATCAGCTCGTCGTGGGGGAAGGCTCCCTTGTGGGTGTGGAAGCTCTTCCCCGCTTCGAGCGTGAACGTGTAGTGGCGACCCTTGGGATCGGTGAGCTGGACCTGGTCCCCGACCTTGAAGGGCCCGCGACGGCGGGCGGCACCGGTCGGTTCGGACATGTGACCAGCCTACCGGGCGTGCGGAGCGCTCCGTACCAGGGCGGGTCCGGGGGTGGGCGGCGCTGCGCTACGGGGGCGGTCGAACACCCGCGGCCCCCCAGCAGGGGGTTACCCAGGAGAGGCGGGGGATTACCCAGGAGAGGCGGGGGATTACCCGGGCGGGGCGGCGGAATGCGGCGGGAAGTGCGGCGTGGAGTCGCTCAGGACGGGCGGGCCATTGCCGCCACGAAGGCCTTCTCGACGTCGGCGGTGGAGAGCACGCCGTAGATCTCGCCGGTGTCCTCCACGACGAGGTACTCGGTCGCCGGGGTGGCGCGGAGGTGGTCCAGCAGGTCCTCGCCGGCCAGCTCGGCCGGGACCCGCATGCCCTCCTTGAGGTCCTGGGCGAGGCCGCTGACGGCGACCCAGGGGCGGCGGTGTTCCGGGATGCCCACGATGGCGGCCTCGCGGACGACGGCGGTGGGCACGCCGTGCCCGTCGACGACGACCAGCGCGCGGGCGCCCGCGTCGTTGGCCCGGCGCAGCGCCTCGGAGAGCGGCGTGTGCGACTCCACGGGGACGGCGCGCCGGGTGAGCGCACGGGCGCGGAGGTCCGGGAGGTGCGCGCGGAGCCGGGCCATGCGCAGGCTGTTGCCGGCGCCGGTCCAGATGATCGCGGCGAGGATCGCGGCGAGCAGGGCGTCGGTGAGGGAGTCGACGCCGCCGATGTCGGGGCGTTCGTTGCCCAGCGCCCCGGTGTGGGTGAGCAGCGGCAGTCCGACGAGGACGGCGACGGCGAGCGCGCGGCCGACCCAGGCGGCGGCGACGGTGCCGGTCATCGGCTTGCCGCTGATGGCCCAGACGACGGCGCGGAGCATCCGGCCGCCGTCGAGCGGGAGCCCGGGCAGCAGGTTGAAGATCGCGACGATGAGGTTGGAGATCATCAGGCCGGCGACCAGGACGCCGGGGACGGTGCCGGGCTCGACGAGGTACATCGCGCCGTAGAAGACGCCGGCCAGCACGAGGGAGAGCAGCGGGCCGACGAAGGCGAGGACGAATTCGCGGCCGGGGGTCTCGGACTCCTTCTCGATCTCCGAGACGCCACCGAAGAACTGGAGCTGGATACGGCGCACGGGGAGCTTGAAGCGGAGCGCGGCGACGGTGTGCGCCAGCTCGTGCACCAGGACGGAGGCGTAGAAGGCGACGGCGAAGAAGAGGGAGACGAGGTAGCGGGCGCCGCCGAGCTCGGGCAGTACGCGTTCCAGCTGGCCGCCGAAGACCCAGGTGATGAGGGCCGCGACGAGGAACCAGCTGGGGGCGACGTACACGGGGACGCCGAAGGGCTTGCCCATGAGGATGCCGCCGCCGAGACCGCGGCGTCCGTTGGCGGCGCCGTTGACGGAGCCGGGCGTGGCGCCGCGGCGCGGCTTCCCGGACGCGTTCCCGGCAGCGGTGCCGGGCGCGCTCTCCGCGGCCGTACCGGGCGTGTCGGTGTCCTCCCGCGGTGCTTCCGGGGAGCGCGGGGTGCCGCTCGGCTCGTCCGGTGCCCGCTCGGGCAGGTCCTTTCCGGCCTCCGGCGCCGCCTCCTGGGCAGTGTCCGGTGCGGTGGCGGACTCCTGGGCGTCCTGCGGGCCCTGCGGCTTCCCGCTCTCGTCCACGGTGTCCCCTCGTCGGTGTACGGCCTTCGCCCGTGACCGGCCTGTCCGGTCCGATACCACGATCATGCAGGGCGAAGCGGTCCGCCGTCGATGGTATGCGGAGTGTTGTCAGTGGCGGGCCGTAGGGTCTAGGGCTATGGACACGAGCACCGAGAAGGCCGTACGGGCCGCGCCTGCCCCGGCGCGCCCGGTGGCGCTGTCGCCCTCCCGCGCGAGCGACTTCATGCAGTGCCCGCTGCTGTACCGCTTCCGGGTGATCGACAAGCTGCCGGAGAAGCCCAGCGAGGCGGCGACGCGGGGCACGGTGGTGCACGCGGTCCTGGAGCGGCTCTTCGACGCGCCGGCGACGGAGCGTACGGCGCCTAGCGCGCGGGCGATGGTCCCCGGGGAGTGGCACAAGCTCCTGGAGAAGCGTCCCGAGCTGGCGGAGCTGTTCGCGGACGATCCGGAGGGCGAGCGCCTCGCGCGCTGGCTGTCGGACGCCGAGGCGCTGGTGGAGCGGTGGTTCACGCTGGAGGACCCGACGCGCCTGGAGCCGGCCGACCGCGAGCTGTACGTGGAGACGATGCTGGAGTCGGGGCTGCGGCTGCGCGGCTTCATCGACCGGGTGGACGTGGCGCCGACGGGCGAGGTGCGGCTGGTCGACTACAAGACGGGCAAGGCGCCCCGCCCGGAGTACAGCGAGGGCGCGCTCTTCCAGATGAAGTTCTACGCGCTGGTGCTGTGGCGGCTGCGCGGGCTGGTGCCGCGCCGGCTGCAGCTGGTCTATCTGGGCAGCGGTGACGTGCTGACGTACGACCCGTCCGAGGC
This sequence comes from Streptomyces sp. NPDC026301, assembly GCF_055567935.1. Taxonomy (NCBI): domain Bacteria; kingdom Bacillati; phylum Actinomycetota; class Actinomycetes; order Kitasatosporales; family Streptomycetaceae; genus Streptomyces; species Streptomyces sp. NPDC026301. The sequence continues at coordinate 255,589 of NZ_JBVHPN010000006.1, forward strand.
GGACCTGCGCGGAGTGGAGCGCAAGCTCCTGGCGCTGTGGGACGCGATCCAGAAGGCGACGGACTCGGGCGACTGGCGGCCGCGCCCGACGAAGCTGTGCAACTGGTGCGACCACCAGGCGGTGTGTCCGGAATTCGGCGGCACTCCCCCGCCATATCCCTTGGCGAAGGAGCCCTCGGCGAAGGATCCGCTTCCGGTGATCCCCGGACCGCCGTCCGGTGACGCCGCTGCGGGGCAGAATGGGGCCGCAGGCCAATCGAAGGAGAGTTCGTGACTATCCGCGTCCTGCTGGTCGACGACCAGCCGCTGCTGCGTACGGGCTTCCGGATGATCCTGGAAGCCGAGCAGGACCTCGCGGTCGTCGGCGAGGCCGGTGACGGCATGCAGGCGCTGGATCAGGTGCGGGCGCTGCAGCCCGATGTGGTGCTGATGGACATCCGCATGCCGCGGATGGACGGGGTGGAGGCGACCCGCCGGATCACGGGCCCGGCGAAGGACGGCCCGGCGAAGGTCCTGGTGCTGACGACGTTCGATCTGGACGAGTACGTCGTGGAGGCGCTGCGGGCCGGTGCCAGCGGCTTCCTGCTGAAGGACGCCCCGGCGAACGAGCTGGTGCAGGCGATCCGGGTGGTGGCGGCGGGCGAGGCGATGCTCGCGCCGAGCATCACGCGCCGGCTGCTGGACAAGTACGCGACGCATCTGCCGTCGGGCGAGGAGCCGGTGCCGGACGCGCTCGGCACGCTCACCGAGCGCGAGGTGGAGGTGCTGAAGCTGGTCGCGCGGGGCCTGTCGAACGCGGAGATCGCGGCGGATCTGTTCGTGAGCGAGACGACGGTGAAGACGCACGTGGGGCATGTGCTGACGAAGCTGGGCCTGCGGGACCGGGTGCAGGCGGCGGTGTACGCGTACGAGAGCGGGCTGGTGCGCCCCGGCGCGCAGTAGGGCCGCCAACGGAGGAAGGCCCGGCGCGGTCCCCATGGCAGGGCGAAGGCCCGGCGCGAGCGATCGCGCCGGGCCTTTCCCGTGCCGTCGCGGCCGAAGGCCGCGGGCCGGCTACTCCTCGGCGCTCTTGCTGATCTCCCAGAAGCGGAAGACCGTCGAGGAGTCCAGCGTCCACTCCAGGCCGGAGACGGTGTCCCGGGCGACGGCGTACTGCTTGCCCTGCCACAGCGGGATGAGCGGCAGTTGGTCGGCGACGATCTGCTGGACCTCGCGGTAGTCCTTCTTGGTGGCGCCGCGGTCGGGCTCGGCCGCGGTCCTGGGCAGCAGGCTGCCGGTGATGCGCGAGGAGTCGAAGCCGTTGTTCAGGACGTTGCCCTTGCCGAAGAAGGGCTGGGTGAAGTTGTCGGGGTCCGGGTAGTCCGGGACCCAGCCCTTGACGTACACGCCGTACTTGCCGGCGGCGACGCCCTTCTCGTAGTCCTCGAACGGCACGCTCTTGACCTTGGCGTCGAAGAGGCCGCTGGCGTTGAGCTGCTGGGCGAGTTCTTGGAGGGCCGCGTCGGTGTCGGGGCCGTACCGGGTCGGGGTGGACCAGAGCGTGACCTTGGCCTTGCCCTGGACGCCGGCGGAGCGCAGCGCCGCCTCGGCCTTGTCGCGCTGCGGGCGGGAGCCGTAGGTGTCGAAGAAGGCCGTGGTGTGGCCGGTGATGCCGGCCGGGACGATGGAGAAGAGCGGCTCGACGGTGCGCTGGTAGACGTCGCGGACCAGGGAGGCGCGGTCGATGGTGTACGCCATGGCCTTGCGGACGCCGAGCTTGCCGACGACCGGGTCCTTCATGTTGAAGACCAGGTGCATGACCTCGGCGCTGTCGCCCTCGACGACCTGGGTGTGGCCGCTGTCGACGGCGTGGTCGAGGTCGGCGATGTCCTTGTTGGCGAGGCCGCGGTAGGCCAGGTCGATCTTCCCGTCCTGGACGGCGTGCTTCAGGGCCGTCTGGGAGTCGAAGAACTTCATGGTCATGCCGGAGTTCTTGACCTTCGCGGGGCCCTTGTAGGACCCGTTGACGGAGAAGACGGCCTGCTTGGTGCCGTAGCTGTCGAGCTTGTAGACGCCGGAGCCGATGGCCTCGCCGTCGGTGCGGAGCTTGTCGGCCGGGTATTCCTTGCGGTCGACGATGGAGCCGGCGCCGGAGGCGATCTTCATGGGGAAGGTCGCGTCGGGCGTCTTGAGGTGGAAGACGACAGTCTTCTCGTCGGGGGTGTCGATCTTGTCGAGCCCGGCGAGCATGACGGCGGGGCCGTTCTTGTCGTTGATCCGCAGGGTGCGGTCGAAGGAGTACTTCACGTCCTTGGACGTGAGGGCGTCCCCGTTGCTGAACTTCAGGCCGTCCTGCAGCCTGCAGCGGTAGACCTTGCTGCTGTTGTCGGTGAAGGTGCAGCTCTTGGCGGCTTCCGGCTGGGGCGTGGTGCCGCCCTTGGGGAAGCTGATCAGGGACTGGAAGACGTTGTTGAACAGCAGCCAGGAGCCGGGGTCGTAGCCGGACGCCGGGTCGATCGACTGGACCTTGTCCGTCATGCCCATGACCACGGGTTCACCGACCCCGGCACCCTCGTCGTCGCCCGAGCCGCAGCCTGCCAGCAGGGCTGCGGCCAGCCCCGCACACAAGGGGGCGGCGAGCAGCTGGTCACGTTTCCTCACGTGCGCGTTCCTCACAGTTGGTGTCGCGGTTGCCTGCCGACGAGGCCGTCGGCCGATGAGCGGGGAACCCGCTCTGCGGGCCGGCCGGCCGGTGCCCGTACTGCGGGCGCCGGCCGGCCGGTGCTCCGGCGTCAGTCGGCGACGCCTCGGCCCAGTTCCCAGATCTGCAGCGCGGAGGAGGAGTTGAGCGCCCACTCCACGCCGGTGATGTCGTCACGCGCGGCGACGTACTGCTTGCCCTGCCACAGGGGAAGGACCGGAACGTCGTCGGCCACGATGTTCTGCGCCTGCTTGAAGCTGCCGGCGGCGGCGTTGCGGTCGGTCTGCTGACGCGTGGCCGGGATCAGCTGGTCCTCGATCCGGTGGTTGCGGTACGGGGAGCCGAGGAAGTTGCCCTTGCCGATGAACGGCGCGAGGTAGTTGTCGGCGTCCGGGATGTCGGCGTACCAGCCCATGCCCCAGACCGGGTACTTGCCCTTGGCGGAGTCCTCGCGGAAGGTCTGCCAGTTGTCGACGCCCTTGAGCTTCACATCGAAGACGCCGCCCTTGTTCAGCTGCTTCCGCAGCTCCTTGAACTCGTCCTCGGTGATCGAGCCGTAGTGGTGCTCGGTGTAGGCGAGGGTGAGCTTGACCGGGGTGTTGATGCCCGCGCGCTGCAGGATGCGCTTCGCCTCGGCCGGGTCCGCGTTGCCGTACTTGCTGAAGAAGGAGTTGATGTGGCCGGTGAGGCCGGTCGGCACCAGAGAGTACAGCGGATCGCCGGTGTGCGCGTACACGTCGCGGACCAGCGCCGGGCGGTCGACCAGCTGGGCGATGGCCTGGCGCACCGCCTTGTTGCGGACGGCGGGCGCGTCGGTGTCGAAGGCGAGGTAGCGGATCTCCTGGCCCGGCATCTCCTGGAGCACGACGTGGGAGTCCCTGGAGCTCTGCAGGCCCTGCACCTGATGCGGCGACAGGCTGCGGTTCATCAGGTCGATGTCGCCCTTGCGGAGCGCCTTTTCCATGGCGTCCGAGTCGGCGAAGAACCGCATCTCGACCTTGTCGTTCTGCGGCTCGATGCCCCCCTTGTAGTGGGGGTTGCGGGTGAAGACGGCCTTGGTGACGCGGTTGCCGCTGTGCTCGGCCCGGAGCTGGTACGGGCCGGAGCCGACCAGGTCGAAGCCCTTGTAGAGGGCGCTTCGGGGATAGACGTTGCGGTCGACGATCGCGGCGGCGGGGGTGGCGAGCTTCTGCGGGAAGGTGGCGTCGGGCTTCTTGAGGTGGAAGACCACCTCACTGCGGCCGGCCGTCTCGACGGTGTCGACGTTGTTCATGAGCGACACCGGGCCGTTGGCGTAGTTGATCCGCAGCATCCGCTCGACGGAGAACTTCACGTCGGCGGCGGTGAGCGGGTCGCCGTTGCTGAACTTCAGGCCGTCCCGCAGGGTGCAGCGGTACTGCTCGTTCCGGGTGTCGCGGAAGCCGCAGGAGCGGGCCGCCTCGGGGACCGGTGCGGTACCGGTGCGGGGCAGCCGCATCAGCGTCTGGAAGGTGCCGCGCAGCACGTTCCAGGCGCCGACGTCGTAGGTCTGCACGGGATCGAAGGGGGCCGGGGCCGCCTTGGACGCCTCGACGGTGTCCGTGGTGCCGACGACGATCGCCTTACCGTCTCCGCCTGCGCTGTCGCCGCTCCCGCAGGCGGCCAGTACAGGGGCGAGCAGACCGGCCAGGGCCGGCAGCACCAAGGTCTTGCGATTCATCGTCGGCAGGTTCCTTATCAGCGCAGAGGTGTTGCTCGCGTCGACATTAGTAGGAACGGTCAGCGGGTCCGTGACACAGCAGAGTTGAGCGCATATCACGCCCAGATAACGCCCGCAGGGTGACCGATATCCGGACACCGGAACGATTCGTACGCCGATTGACCAATGCGGACACTTACCCCCGCCCGACCTTCCTCAGCACCCTCATGGAACACCATTCACCCCGCTTGTCGATGGCCCGACGCGTGATAAACGTCACGGATTGCAATGCAACCGGTGACATGAGAATTCAGCACCGCTATTCGTCACGGAAAATGAGCGGGCCACTCCTCAGCGTCCCTTCCGACCCCGTTCGGCCTTTCTCGCCACAACGCTCAGTGCACGGTCATCGCTTTTCCGTGATGAGGGCCCGCAGAAAAGGCAGATCGACCTCTTCCAGCGACGGTACGACGGTCCGGGTGGGGGCCGGCTCGATCGGCTGCACCGACGGCACGGCGACCACCCGGCAGCCGGCCGCCTCGGCCGCCGTCACGCCCGTCACGGTGTCCTCCACGACCGCGCAGCGCGCCGGGTCCACGCCGAGCCGGGCGGCGGCGGTCAGATACGGCTCGGGGTGCGGCTTGGTGCGGGCCAGGTCGTCACCGGCGAGGGTGAGGTGGAAGTTCTCCGCGCCCAGCGAATGGAGCATGCGCTCGATGATGTCGCGGTGCGAGGCGGAGACCAGCGCGGTCGGCACCTGATGGGCCGCCAGCTCGGCCAGCAGCCGGCGGGCGCCGGGCATCAGTGGCACGCCCCGCTCGATCCGGGCGGCGAAGCGGGCGTTGAGCAGCACGGTGAGCTCGGCGAGCGCGATCGTCGCGCCGGTGGCCTGGATCAGGTACGAGGCGCTGCGGGTCATCGGCCCGCCGACCACGACCTGGCGGTGCGCCTCGTCCAATACGTACCCGAGGTCGGCGAAGACCTCGGCCTCCGCCTCCCACCAGAAGCCTTCGGTGTCGACGAGGGTGCCGTCCAGATCGAGGAAGACGGCCTGGAGGGTGGAGCCTTCGGCCGTTCGGGTGCCGACGGCGGGGATGCTGCTGGTCATCCGTACACCTCCGTTGCAGGGGTCCCCGGAGGGACAAAAGGGCCGGCCGCCTTCCCGAGGGAAAGACGACCGGCCGCTACCGGACCGATAAGTGTACGACTGTGCCGGTCCGTGCGCTCTCGTCCTCGACCGGAAGCCCTGCTTCGGGCCCCGGCCGGGCGAGGAACGCGCTACCGCGCGTTGAAGTACTTCGCCTCCGGGTGGTGGATGACGATGGCGTCCGTGGACTGCTCCGGATGGAGCTGGAACTCCTCGGAGAGCTGGACGCCGATCCGCTCCGGCTGCAGCAGGTCCGCGATCTTCGCGCGGTCCTCCAGGTCCGGGCAGGCGCCGTACCCGAGGGAGAAGCGCGCGCCGCGGTACTTCAGCGCGAACATGTCCTCCATCTCGGCGGGGTCCTCGCCCTGGAAGCCCAGTTCGCCGCGGACCCGGGCGTGCCAGTACTCGGCGAGCGCCTCGGCGAGCTGGACGGAGAGGCCGTGCAGCTCGAGGTAGTCGCGGTAGGAGTCGGCCGCGAACAGCTTGGCCGTCTCCTCGCCGATCTTCGAGCCGACGGTGACGACCTGCAGGCCGACCACGTCGGTCTCGCCGGACTCCTCCGGGCGGAAGAAGTCCGCCAGGCACAGGCGGCGGCCGCGGCGCTGGCGCGGGAAGGTGAAGCGGGTGCGCTCGGTGCCGTCCTCGTTCAGCAGGATGAGGTCGTCGCCCTTGGAGTGGCAGGGGAAGTACCCGTGGACCACGGCCGCTTCCAGGAGGTTCCCGGTCTGCAGCTTGTCCAGCCAGCCGCGCAGCCGCGGCCGGCCCTCGGTCTCCACCAGCTCCTCGTACGTCGGGCCGTCACCCGTACGGGCCTGCTTCAGGCCCCACTGGCCCTTGAAGAGCGCGCCTTCGTCCAGCCAGGAGGCGTAGTCGGCGAGCTGGATGCCCTTGACGACGCGGGTGCCCCAGAACGGCGGGGTCGGGATCGGGTTGTCGATGGCGACATCCGAGCGGACGGAGCCCTCGGGCTCCTCGACCTCCAGGACCGGGGTGTCCCGCTTGGGCACCCGGCGCTGCTTGAGTTCCGGCAGGGTGGCGCCGGGCACGCCGCGCTTGACCGCGATCAGGGCGTCCATCAGGCGCAGGCCCTCGAACGCGTCGCGGGCGTAGCGGACCTCGCCCTCATAGATCTCGTGCAGGTCCTGCTCCACATAGGCGCGGGTCAGGGCGGCGCCGCCGAGGATGACGGGGAAGTCGGCGGCCATCTTGCGCTGGTTGAGCTCCTGCAGGTTCTCCTTCATGATCACCGTGGACTTCACCAGCAGCCCGGACATGCCGATCACGTCGGCCTTGTGCTCCTCGGCGGCCTCCAGGATCGCGGAGACCGGCTGCTTGATGCCCAGGTTCACGACGTTGTAGCCGTTGTTGGACAGGATGATGTCCACCAGGTTCTTGCCGATGTCGTGGACGTCGCCGCGGACGGTGGCCAGCACGATGGTGCCCTTGCCCTCGTCGTCGGTCTTTTCCATGTGCGGCTCCAGATAGGCCACCGCGGTCTTCATGACCTCGGCGGACTGGAGCACGAACGGCAGCTGCATCTGGCCGGAGCCGAACAGCTCACCGACCACCTTCATGCCCGCCAGCAGCGTGTCGTTGACGATCTCCAGCGCCGGACGGGTCTGCAGGGCCTCGTCGAGGTCCGCCTCCAGGCCGTTCTTCTCGCCGTCGATGATGCGCCGCTGCAGGCGCTCCTCCAGGGGGAGCTGCGCCAGCTCCTCGGCCGCCCCCGCCTTCAGCGACTTGGCCGTCGCCCCCTCAAAAAGCGCCATCAGCTTCTGCAGCGGGTCATAACCCTCGGCGCGCCGGTCATAGATCAGATCCAGCGCGACCTTGACCTGCTCCTCATCGAACCGCGCGATCGGCAGGATCTTGCTCGCGTGCACGATCGCGGAATCCAGACCCGCCTTGACGCACTCATCCAGGAACACGGAGTTCAGGACGATGCGGGCGGCCGGGTTCAGGCCAAAGGAAATGTTGGACAGGCCCAGCGTGGTCTGCACGTCCGGGTGGCGGCGCTTGAGCTCCCGGATCGCCTCGATGGTGGCGATGCCGTCCTTGCGGGACTCCTCCTGACCGGTGCAGATGGTGAAGGTCAAGGTGTCGATGAGGATGTCGGACTCGTGGATGCCCCAGTTGCCGGTCAGGTCCTCGATGAGCCGCTCGGCGATGGCGACCTTGTGCTCGGGCGTGCGGGCCTGGCCCTCCTCATCGATGGTCAGCGCGATCAGCGCCGCGCCGTGCTCCTTGGCCAGCGCGGTGACCTTCGCGAAGCGGGACTCGGGCCCGTCACCGTCCTCGTAGTTCACCGAGTTGATGACCGCCCGGCCGCCCAGCTTCTCCAGCCCGGCCTCGATGACCGGCACCTCGGTGGAGTCCAGCACGATCGGCAGCGTGGAAGCGGTGGCGAACCGGCCCGCCAGCTCCTCCATGTCCGCCACGCCGTCGCGGCCCACGTAGTCCACGCACAGGTCCAGCATGTGCGCGCCCTCACGGATCTGGTCCCGCGCCATCTCCACGCAGTCGTCCCAGCGGGCCTCCAGCATCGCCTCGCGGAACTTGCGCGAACCGTTGGCGTTGGTGCGCTCACCGATCGCCAGGTAGGAGGTGTCCTGACGGAAGGGGACGGTCTGGTAAAGCGAGGCGGCACCCGCCTCGGGGCGCGGGTTGCGCTCGGTGAGGGCCACGCCGCGCACCCGCTCCACGACCTGGCGCAGGTGCTCGGGCGTGGTGCCGCAGCAGCCACCCACCAGGGACAGGCCGTACTCGCCGACGAAGGTCTCCTGCGCGTCGGCCAGCTCGCCCGGGGTCAGCGGGTAGTGCGCGCCGTCCTTGCCCAGCACCGGCAGGCCCGCATTGGGCATGCAGGAGATCGGCACCCGGGAGTTGCGCGCCAGGTAGCGCAGGTGCTCGCTCATCTCGGCCGGGCCGGTCGCGCAGTTCAGCCCGATCATGTCGATGCCCAGCGGCTCCAGCGCGGTCAGCGCCGCGCCGATCTCCGAACCCAGCAGCATGGTGCCGGTGGTCTCCACCGTCACCGAGCAGATGATCGGCAGGTTGGTGCCGGTGACCTCCAGAGCGCGGCGGGCGCCCAGGATGGCGGCCTTGGTCTGCAGCAGGTCCTGGGTGGTCTCCACCAGCAGCGCGTCCGCGCCGCCGGCGATCATGCCCTCGGCGTTCTGCTGATAGGCGTCCCGCAGCGTGCGGTAGGGGGCGTGGCCCAGGGTGGGCAGCTTGGTGCCCGGGCCCATCGAGCCCAGCACCCAGCGCTGCTGCCCGGTGGAGGCGGTGAACTCATCCGCCACCTCACGGGCGATGCGCGCACCGGACTCGGACAGCTCGAAGACCCGCTCGGGAATGTCGTACTCGCCCAGCGCCGCATGGTTCGCGCCGAAGGTGTTGGTCTCCACACAGTCCACGCCCACCGCGAAGTACTCCGCGTGCACGGAGCGGACGATGTCCGGGCGGGTGATGTTCAGGATCTCGTTGCAGCCCTCGAGCTGCTGGAAGTCCTCCATGGAGGGGTCCTGGGCCTGGAGCATGGTGCCCATGGCTCCATCGGCGACCACGACGCGCGAGGCGAGCGCCTCGCGGAAGGCGTCGATGCGGGCTGAGGGGGTGGTCGTAGGCGTGTGCGAGGCCATGGAGCTGCTCCCGTGGTTGCGACGGCTGTCGGCTTTGCGTCTTCCGGTACGAAGGCGCACCGGGCCAGGGTAGCTGGCGGGCACCGTCCGGCAACGGCCGTCCCACGCCGTGGGACGACGCGGCACCCGTACGGCCTGGTGAGCGGGGACTCGTACGGCCGTGCGCGGGCCGTACGCGGTGGCGTGATCATGGAGCGGTGCACGGCCCACTCTGCTCGGGTCGGCATCGACCGATATCGTTTGGCATTGTCGAACCGCTCTTCCCGGAGGTTGCTCCATGGCACGGACCATTCAGTCGCTGGAGCGCGCCGCGGCCATGCTGCGGCTGCTGGCCGGCGGCGAACGGCGCCTGGGGCTGTCCGACATCGCCTCGTCGCTGGACCTGGCGAAGGGCACGGCCCACGGGATCCTGCGCACCCTCCAGCAGGAGGGCTTCGTGGAGCAGGACGCGGCCTCGGGCCGGTACCAGCTGGGCGCTGAGCTGCTGCGGCTGGGCAACAGCTACCTCGACGTGCACGAGCTGCGGGCGCGCGCCCTCGTATGGACCGACGACCTGGCCCGCTCCACCGGCGAGAGCGCCTATCTGGGCGTGCTGCACCAGCAGGGCGTACTGATCGTCCACCACGTCTTCCGGCCCGACGACAGCCGGCAGGTGCTGGAGGTGGGTGCCATGCAGCCGCTGCACAGTACGGCGCTGGGCAAGGTGCTGTCGGCGTACGACCCGGTGGCGCACAGCGAGGCGGTGGAGAACGCCCGGGAGGCGTTCACCGTGCACACCCTCACGGACCTGGAGGACTTCGAGGGCGTGCTGGATCTCACCCGCGCCCGGGGCTGGGCCGCGGACGTGGAGGAGACCTGGGAGGGCGTGGCGTCGGTGGCCGCGCCCATCCACGACCGGCGGCGGATGCCGGTGGGCGCGGTGGGGATCACCGGCGCCGTGGAGCGGGTGCGGCGGGACGGTGAGCTGCGTCCGGAGATCGTCGCCGCGGTGCGCGACTGTGCACGTGCCGTGTCCAGGGATCTCGGCGCCCAGCGCTTCTAACCGTTTTGTCGGCTATTTCCGCTTAGGTTTTCCCTCACAGAACCCTTGACGGGCTACTGGCCGTAAACAAAACTGCCGTTCGTCGGTCGGCATTGTCGAACGCAATACGACGATTGTCGTATGGTGGGCACTGCCGGATCGCCGACAACGCCCTCACCGAGGGCTCGCACCACCGGAGGGACCCGGGGTACGGCGCATCTCGGTGTCCATCTGGACGAAGGACAAAGGAGTCGCGGGTGTCCAGCTCCGACATCTTCATCAGCGAGACCATCGGTACCGCTGTGCTGATCCTGCTGGGCGGTGGCGTGTGCGCCGCCGTCACTTTCAAGCGCTCGAAGGCGTACGAGGCCGGCTGGGTGGCCATCGCCTTCGGCTGGGGATTCGCCGTCCTCACCGGCGCGTACATCGCCGCCAAGTCCGGCGCGCACCTGAACCCCGCCGTCACGGTCGGCCTGGCCATCCAGGGCGGCATCAAGTGGAGTCAGGTGCCGGTCTACTTCGCCGGTGAGCTGCTCGGCGCGATGATCGGCGCGCTCTGCGTGTGGCTCGCCTACCAGGGCCAGTTCAAGGCGCACCTCACGGATCCCGAGGTCATCAACCCCCCGAAGGGCGAGGAGGGCCTGGTCGACCAGGCCGAGGCCCCCAAGGCCGGCCCGGTGCTCGGCATCTTCTCCACGGGCCCGGAGATCCGTAACGCGTGGCAGAACCTCGTCACCGAGATCATCGCCACCATCGTGCTCGTGCTGGCGATCCTGACCCTGGGTCTGAGCGACGACGGCAAGGGCGTCGGCCCGCTCGGCAGCCTCCTGGTCGCCTTCGTGGTCGTCGGCATCGGCCTCTCGCTGGGCGGCCCGACCGGTTACGCCATCAACCCGGTCCGCGACCTCGGCCCGCGCATCGTGCACGCGCTGCTGCCGCTGCCCAACAAGGGCGGTTCGGACTGGGGCTACGCCTGGATCCCCGTCGTCGGGCCGCTGATCGGCGGCGCCATCGCGGGCGGCATCTACCAGCTCGCGTTCGCCTGAGCCGCCGAAGCCGAAGCCTGAGCCGAAGCCGCAAGAGCCGCACTCCCCCACCGCACCTCCTGGAGCACACACCATGAGCGACACCCACACCACCGGCCCGTTCATCGCGGCCATCGACCAGGGCACGACCTCCAGCCGCTGCATCGTCTTCGACCGCGACGGCCGCATCGTCTCGGTCGACCAGAAGGAACACGAGCAGATCTTCCCCAAGCCCGGCTGGGTCGAACACGACGCCACCGAGATCTGGGCGAACGTCCAGCAGGTCGTGGCCGGCGCGATCGAGAAGGCCGGCATCACCTCCGCCGACGTCAAGGCCATCGGCATCACCAACCAGCGCGAGACCACGCTGCTCTGGGACAAGAACACCGGCGAGCCGGTCCACAACGCCATCGTCTGGCAGGACACCCGCACCGACGCGCTCTGCAAGGAGCTCGGCCGCAACGTCGGCCAGGACCGCTTCCGCCGCGAGACCGGCCTCCCGCTCGCCTCGTACTTCGCCGGGCCGAAGATCCGCTGGCTGCTGGACAACGTCGAGGGCCTGCGCGAGCGCGCCGAGGCCGGCGACATCCTCTTCGGCACCATGGACTCCTGGGTCATCTGGAACCTCACCGGCGGCGTCAACGGCGGCAAGCACGTCACCGACGTCACCAACGCCTCCCGCACCCTGCTGATGAACCTGCGCACCCTCCAGTGGGAGCCCAAGATCCTCAGCTCCATGGGCATCCCCGCCGAGGTGCTCCCGGAGATCAGGTCCTCCGCCGAGGTGTACGGCGAGACCGCGTCCGGCGTGCTGGCCGGAGTGCCGGTCGCCTCCGCGCTCGGCGACCAGCAGGCGGCCCTCTTCGGCCAGACCTGCTTCGCCAGCGGCGAGGCCAAGTCCACGTACGGCACCGGCACCTTCATGCTGATGAACACCGGCGGCGAGCCGGTCAACTCCTACAACGGCCTGCTGACCACCGTCGGCTACCGCATCGGCGACGAGCCCACGGTCTACGCCCTGGAAGGCTCCATCGCCGTCACCGGCTCCCTGGTGCAGTGGATGCGCGACCAGATGGGCCTGATCAACTCCGCCGCCGAGATCGAGACCCTGGCCAGCACGGTCGAGGACAACGGCGGCGCCTACTTCGTACCGGCCTTCTCCGGCCTGTTCGCCCCCTACTGGCGCTCGGACGCGCGCGGTGTCATCGCGGGCCTGACCCGCTACGTCACCAAGGCGCACATCGCCCGCGCCGTCCTCGAGGCCACCGCCTGGCAGACCCGCGAGATCACCGACGCCATGACGAAGGACTCCGGCGTCGAGCTGACCGCACTGAAGGTCGACGGCGGCATGACCTCCAACAACCTGCTGATGCAGACGATCTCGGACTTCCTGGACGCGCCCGTGGTGCGCCCGATGGTCGCCGAGACCACCTGCCTCGGCGCTGCCTACGCGGCCGGCCTGGCCGTGGGCTTCTGGTCCGGCACCGACGAACTGCGCGCCAACTGGCGGCGGGCCGCCGAATGGACCCCCCGCATGGACGCGGCCACCCGTGACCGCGAGTACAAGAGCTGGCTCAAGGCCGTCGAGCGGACCATGGGCTGGATCGAGGACGAGGAGTAAGACATGAGCACCCTGCAGAGCGTCCCGGCACTCGGGACGCACCCGGCCGACGGTTCACTCCCGAGCCGCGCCGAGACCCGGGAGCGGCTCGACAAGGCGACGTACGACCTCCTGGTGATCGGCGGCGGCATCCTGGGCATCTCCACCGCCTGGCACGCCGCGCAGTCGGGACTGCGGGTGGCCCTGGTGGACGCCGGCGACTTCGCCGGCGCCACCTCCTCCGCCTCCTCCAAGCTGCTCCACGGCGGCCTGCGCTACCTGCAGACCGGCGCGGTGAAGCTGGTGGCGGAGAACCACTTCGAGCGCCGCGCCGTCTCCCGCCAGGTCGCCCCGCACCTGGCGAACCCGCTGACCTTCTACCTGCCGGTCTACAAGGGCGGCCCGCACGGTGCGGCCAAGCTCGGCGCGGGCGTCTTCGCCTACTCCGCGCTCTCCGCCTTCGGCGACGGCGTCGGCCACGTCATCAGCCCGGCCAAGGCCCAGCGCGACGTGCCCGAGCTGCGCACGGAGAACCTCAAGGCCGTGGCCGTGTACGGCGACGACCAGATGAACGACGCGCGGATGGCGCTGATGACGGTCCGCGCGGCCGTCGCGGCGGGCGCGACCGTACTGAACCACGCCGAGGTCACCGGGCTGCGCTTCACCCAGGGCCGGGTCACCGGCGCCGACCTGAAGGACCGCACGGACGGCGCCGAGTTCGGCGTCAACGCCCGGCTGGTGCTGAACGCCACCGGCCCGTGGGTGGACCACCTGCGCAAGATGGAGGACCCGAACTCGGCCCCCTCCATCCGTCTCTCCAAGGGCGCGCACCTGGTCCTCAAGCGCACTTCCCCCTGGAAGGCCGCGCTGGCGACCCCGATCGACAAGTACCGCATCACCTTCGCGCTGCCGTGGGAGGACCAGCTGCTGCTGGGCACCACCGACGAGGAGTACGAGGGCGACCCGGCGGATGTGTCGGTCACCGAGAAGGACATCAAGCAGATCCTGGACGAGGCCGCGTTCTCGGTCCGCGACCAGCAGCTGGACCGCGACCTGATCACGTACTCCTTCGCGGGCCTGCGGGTGCTGCCGGGCGGCCCCGGCGACACCTCCAAGGCCAAGCGCGAGACGGTGGTGACCGAGGGCAGCGGCGGCATGCTGTCGGTGGCCGGAGGCAAGTGGACGACGTTCCGGCACATCGGACGTACGGTCATGAACAAGCTCGCGGCGCTGCCCGGGCACCCGCTCGGCGAGGACCTGGAGCCGATCTCGGAGCTGCCGAAGAAGCTGCCGCTGCCGGGCATCGCCAACCCGCAGGCGGTCGCGCACCGGCTGCTGGTCGACGGCGGTACGCCGGGCCCGCGGATGTCCGCCGACACCGCCCGCCACCTGGCCACCCACTACGGCTCGCTGTCCTTCGACATCGCCCGGCTGGCCAACGAGGACGCGGCGCTGGCCGAGCGCATCCACCCCGACGCGCCCGAGATCTGGGCGCAGGTGGTGTACGCGCGGGACCACGAGTGGGCCGAGACCGCTGATGACGTGCTGCGCCGCCGTACGACGCTGACGATCCGCGGCCTGGCCACGGACGACGTCCGCGCGAAGGTCGAGGACGTACTGGCCGCCCGCAAGAGCTGAGGCCGGCACGCGCCGCGGGGCCGCCGGGCCCCGCCGGCCGGAACAGGGGCGGGATTCCGGGGTACCGGGGTCCCGCCCCTCGGCGTGCGCGCGCCATAATGGCTGCACCTCCAGACATCCGATGTCTGTGGGCGGTTTTCAGGCTTTCGGGCGTTCCGAGCGGGGAGGTCGGCCATGGCGGTCACGGACGAGGCCATCGAGAAGATCAAGGGCATGATCGTCTCCGGCGCGCTGCGGCCCGGCGACCGGCTGCCCAAGGAGAGCGAACTCGCCGCCGAGCTGGGCCTGTCCCGCAACTCCCTGCGCGAGGCGGTCCGCGCGCTGGCCCTGATCCGCATCCTGGACGTGCGCCAGGGCGACGGCACGTACGTCACGAGCCTGGACCCGCAGCTGCTGCTGGAGGCGATGAGCTTCGTGGTGGACTTCCACCGCGACGACACCGTCCTGGAGTTCCTGGCCGTCCGCCGCATCCTGGAGCCGGCCGCCACCGCGCTGGCCACGTCCCGGATCGGCCCGGCGCAACTGGACGCGCTGGACGCACAGCTGGACGCGCTCGGGACCGCGCCCTCGGTGGAGGACCTGGTCGCGTGCGACCTGGAGTTCCACCGCTCCATCGTGGCCGCCTCCGGCAACTCCGTGCTCTGCTCGCTGCTGGACGGCCTCTCCGGGCCGACCACGCGCGCCCGCATCTGGCGCGGGCTGACCCAGAAGGACGCGGTGGCCCGCACCCTCACCGAGCACCGCGCCATCCTCGGCGCGCTGCGGGCCCGGGACGCGGAGGCCGCGCGCGCCTGGGCGACGGTCCACATCGCCAGCGTGGAGCAGTGGCTGCGGGCGTCGCTGTGACGCGCGCCGCCCGGTGGGGCGGGCGGGCCGCAGCGGGGGCGGTCCGTAAGCCGCGGAAACCGGACGTCGTGCCGGGCGGCCGGGCGGCGCCACCGGGCCCGCTGCGGAGCCCTGCCGGGCGGTGGCACGGAGGGACATCCGATCTGTCTCGCGCTCCGATGTATGGACCCCGCCCCTTCGCCACCTCCCAGGTGGCGCCCGGCAGTTGACAGGGACAGATCGGATGAATGAGGACTCGTTAGTGCAGAGGGGCTGCGTTCGGGTACCACGGACGCCGTAGGCTGGGAGCGCACGGAACGGGAACTGCAACCGGCGGCCGCCGACGAGGGGCCGACCGGCCGGAAGGAGGCGCTGGGTGATCGAGCTGGAGGGGGTGCCCGAGCTGATCGATCCGGTCATGGTGGCCGCGTTCGAAGGCTGGAACGACGCCGGCGACGCCGCCTCCGCCGCGGTCGCGCACCTGGACCGGGAGTGGAAGGGCGAGGTCTTCGCCGCGCTGGACGCCGAGGACTACTACGACTTCCAGGTGAACCGGCCCACCGTCTTCCTGGAGGGCGGCGTCCGCAAGATCACCTGGCCCACGACCCGGCTGTCCGTCGTCCGGGTGGGCGGCGACAAGCCCCGCGACCTGGTGCTGGTCCGCGGCATCGAGCCCAGCATGCGCTGGCGGTCCTTCTGCAACGAGATCCTGGGCTTCGCGCACGAGCTGGGCGTGGAGATGCTGGTGGTACTGGGCGCACTGCTCGGCGACACCCCGCACACCCGCCCCGTCCCGGTCAGCGGCGTCACCTCCGACGCGGACCTGGCGCGCACGATGGGCCTGGAGGAGAGCAAGTACGAAGGCCCCACGGGCATCGTCGGCATCCTCCAGGAGGCGTGCACGCACGCCGGTGTCCCCGCGGTGAGCCTGTGGGCGGCCGTGCCGCACTACGTTTCGCAGCCGCCCAACCCCAAGGCGACGCTGGCCCTGCTCAACCGCCTGGAGGACCTGCTGGACCTGCGTATCCCGCTCGGTGAGCTGAGCGAGGACGCGCGGGCGTGGCAGCTGGGCGTGGACCAGCTGGCGGCCGAGGACAGCGAGGTCGCCGAGTACGTCCAGTCGCTGGAGGAGGCCCGGGACACCGCCGAGCTGCCGGAGGCGTCGGGCGAGGCGATCGCCCGGGAATTCGAGCGCTATCTGCGGCGGCGGGACCCGCAGGCCGGGCCCGGCGTGGCGACGGACGGCGGCGACGGCTCCTACCTGCGCGATTCCAGCAGCGGCCGGACCCGCCCTGCCAAGCCGCCGAAGCCGGAGGGCGCCGGCCAGGAGCCGGCCCGCGGCACGGAGGACGGCCCCGGGAAGCCGGGCGGCAAGCCCGCCGACACCCCCGGTGGAACGGACACTCCGGAAGCGCCCGGGGAGGCCGCGGAAGCGACCGGGGAGGCCGGTCCGGCGGCGCCGTCGGACCCGCCGGACTCCCCGGACGGCGATTCCTCGGAGGACTGACCGAAACGGAGCGGGGCGGTGCTGCGGCACCGCCCCGCTTCGTCGTTCCCGCCGCGCGGCGGGTGGCCCGCGGGCACTCCCGCCTCACCACAGCGCGTACGCCTCCGTAGTGTTTGACCTACTTGACAACCCGTCATCGCTTTCCGGTCGATTTGCCCATGGTTCCCATTCGACCGGATCCCAAACGTCAGGGGCGTCGACGGGTGGACGGGGGCGAGCGGAGGTAGCAGGGTGACGCACCGAAGCCCCGGCGACACAGCGCCGCAACATCCGGTACACACTCGCCGTTGCGCGGCGCGGACCGTACGGGGTGCAGGCACGGAGCGGCAGGGCACGGCGCAGCACCCCCGAAGGGAGCGGTCCCAGCGATGACCGACCAGGCACCTCCCGGTACGGGCCCCGGCATGGCGGGCCCCGGACCCGACGGAGCGGGATTCACCTACCAAGGAGCCGAACCGGAGCTGATCGTCGTCGCGCGGGCCGAACCCGGGCTCCGCGCCGGCACGGACGGCGTACGGTCCGCCTCCGGAGCGGACATCTCCGCGCTGGAGATGTTCCTCAGCGACCAACAGCTCTCTCTGGAGCCGCTGTTCGGCAGTGAAGAGCGGATACGGGCGGCCATGCCGCAGGAGCCGTCGGCGGGCGCCGGCACGCTCCCCGACCTCTCGCTCTTCTACCGGGTACGGGGCGGTGACACCCGGGCGGTGGAGCTGACCGCCCGGCTCTCCGCCCTCCCGGAGATCGAGACGGCGTACCTCAAGCCCGGCGCCGTGCCCGCCTCTTCGGCGGCGCGCGGCCCGGAGGAGAACCAGCGGCGCAAGGAAGGGGCGCCGGCCACCCCCGATTTCACCGGCCGCCAGGGCCACCTGGGGGCCGCGCCCGAGGGCGTGAACGCCGTATGGGCGTGGCAGCGGCAGGGCGGTGACGGCGAGGGTGTCACCATCGTCGACGTCGAGGGCGCCTGGCAGCTGGGCCACGAGGACCTGGCGGACCGGCTGGCCGGCATCGTGGTCGGCACCCCGATCCAGGACCTGGCCTGGCGCAACCACGGCACGGCCGTCCTCGGTGTCATCGGGGGCGACCGCGACGACAAGGGCGTGGTGGGCGTCGCGCCGGGCGCGGTGACCGCCGCGGCCTCGATCCAGGGCATCGGTTCGGCGGCGGCGATCCACGCGGCGGCCGAGCGGCTCTCGCACGGCGACATCCTGCTGGTCGAACTCCACCGGCCGGGGCCCCGGTTCGACTACGAGCACCGCGACGACCAGCGCGGCTACATCGCGCTGGAGTGGTGGCCTGACGACTTCGCCGCGATCCGCTGGGCGACCGCGAAGGGCGTCGTCGTGGTGGAGGCCGCCGGCAACGGCGCGGAGAGCCTGGACGACGCGCTGTACGAGCGCCGTCCGGACCGCTTCCCGCAGTGGTGGCGCAACCCCTTCAACCCCTCCAACCAGGCGTCCGGCGCGATCCTGGTCGGCGCGGGCGCCCCGCCGCCCGGCACCCACGGCCGCGATCACGGCCCGGACCGGTCGCGGCTGGGGTTCTCCAACTACGGCATGCGGCTGGACGCCCAGGGCTGGGGCCGCGAGGTCACCACGACCGGCGGCTTCTGGGACCGGCCCGGCGACCTGCAGGGCGGTACGGAGGAGATCGCCTGGTACACGGACAGCTTCTCGGGCACTTCATCGGCCTCTCCCGTCGTGGTCGGCGCGCTGGCGTCGCTGCAGGGCATGCTCAAGGCCGCGGGCGCGGACCCGATGAGTCCCGAACAGGCGCGTGAAGTGCTGCGGACCACCGGGTCGCCGCAGCAGGACGCGCCAGGCCGGCCGGCCTCCCAGCGGATCGGCAACCGGCCCGACATCAGGGCGGCAGTGACGCACCTGGTGCCCTCCTCGGTCGGCTCCGGCCAGGCCGAGCGGTACTGGGACGAGTTGCTCCCGTACCCCCGAGAACTCCCTCCGCGGCTCCGGCTCTTCGTGGCCGGTGCGTGGCGCAACCTGAACCGGCCGGCGCCCGAGGTGCGCCAGGCGGTGCACTCCGCCTTTGCGGGGGGACGGCCCGATGTACGTGTGTGGTACTCCGACGACGAGGTCGTCGGCCTGGTCATCACAGGCTGAAGAGCTGGTCGTCACCGGCTGAAGCACACCAACAAGTCAGGGAAGGCAGCACTCTTATGACCACTCAGATGAACCCTCTCGCCCAGCTCGGCCAGCAGGGCCAGCAGGGTCCCAGCACGTCCCCGTTCGGCCAGCAGGGCGGCATGGGTCAGCAGCAGCCGTTCCAGCAGGGCGGCATGGGCCAGCAGCAGCCGTTCGGCCAGCAGATGCAGCCCTTCCAGCAGCAGGGCCAGGGCATGCTGGAGCAGCTCCAGCAGCTCGGTCAGCAGCAGCCGTTCCAGCAGCTGCTGCAGCAGTTCGGGCAGGGCCAGCAGGGCCAGGTCGGCCAGCAGGAGCAGCAGCAGGAGCAGCAGGTCCTGCAGCACCTGCAGCAGGTCACCCAGTCCGCGGTGCAGCAGGTCACGGCGCAGCCTCTCCAGGCCGGTATCGCCAACGCCTACATCTCCGTCGTGCAGCCCCTCCCGGGCCAGCCGCGGCAGATCTTCCTGCGCATCAACAACCAGTTCCGCGTGCTCAACCACCCGACCGACGTGGTCTTCGAGCAGGTCCAGGAGGCCTTCGCCTTCGGTCACCAGGTCATCGGCATCTGGGACACGCAGACCCCGCACATCCTGCGTGCGATCTACGTCCGCAAGGTCTGAAACGCCGGACCGGGTGAGCACCGGCTGACCGGCTGACCGGTCGGCCACCTGAGAGAAACACGCGGGGCGCTTCCTCCTCGGAGGAAGCGCCCCGTTGCGTTCGGGCCCGAGTACGAGCCGTCAGCGGGTCACAGCGCCACGCCGAGCAGCGCGTCCACGGTCCGGGAGACCAGGCCGGGCGCGCCCTCGTCCGTACCGCCGGCGGCCTGCTGCCGCTCGGCCCAGCGGTCCACAGCGGCGAGCGCGGCCGGCGAGTCCAGGTCGTCGGCGAGCGCCTCGCGGACCTCCTCGACGAGCGCGTCGGCGGACGGGCCGTCGGGGCGGGAGACCGCGGCGCGCCAGCGGGCGAGCCGGTCCACGGCGTCCTGGAGAACCTGGTCGGTCCACTCCCAGTCGGCGCGGTAGTGGTGGGCCAGCAGGGCGAGCCGGATGGCGGCCGGGTCGGTACCGTCCCGGCGCACCTTGGAGACGAAGACGAGGTTGCCCTTGGACTTGGACATCTTCTCGCCGTGCAGCGCGACCATCCCGGCGTGCACGTACGCCTTGGCGAAGGGGTGCTCACCGGTCAGCGCCTGCGCGTGCGAGGCGCCCATCTCGTGGTGCGGGAAGGCCAGGTCGGACCCGCCGCCCTGCACGTCGAAGCCCATGCCCAGGTGGTCCAGGGCGATGGCGACGCACTCGATGTGCCAGCCGGGGCGGCCCCGGCCGAGCGAGCCGCCGTCCCAGCTGGGCTCGCCGTCGCGCGCGGCCATCCACAGCATCGGGTCGAGCGGGTTCTTCTTGCCCGGGCGCTCCGGGTCGCCGCCGCGCTCGGCGGACAGCAGCCGCATCGCCTCGGCGTCGAGGTTCGAGACCCCGCCGAAGTGCGGGTCGGACTCGACGGAGAAGTACACGTCGCCGTCGAGCTCGTACGCGGCGCCCGCGTCGCGGAGCCGCTCCACCATCGGCACGATGCCCGGTATGGCCTCGACGGCGCCGATGTAGTGCTTCGGGGGCAGCATCCGCAGGGCGGTCATGTCCTCGCGGAAGAGGGCGGTCTCGCGCTCGGCGAGCGCGGTCCAGTCGTCGCCGGTGGCCACGGCCCGCTCCAGCAGCGGATCGTCGACGTCGGTGACGTTCTGTACGTAGTGGACCTGCCGCTTCGTGTCGAGCCACACGCGCTGAACGAGGTCGAACGCGTTGTAGGTCGCCGCGTGCCCCATGTGGGTCGCGTCGTACGGCGTGATGCCGCAGACGTAGATACGGGCGACGGGACCGGGGGCGAGGGTCACCCGTCCGCCGGTCGCGGTGTCGTGGATCCTCAGGTCGCGGCCCTGGCCGGGCAGGGCGGGGACCTCAGAAGCGGGCCATGCATGCATGACATGCAGCGTAACCGGACGCAGGTTCCGGATACGAACCGGAGTGTGGGTCTTGGCCGGAAAGGCCCTCTTGAGTCTTCGGCCCGGCCGTGCATGGCCGGGCCGTCCGGGTCACACCGGCGGCCAGGGAATGGGCGGCCATTCCCCGCTGGGCTGCGGATGCACGCCGGAGCGCAGCATTCCGGCGATCCGCTCGCGCAGCGCGGCGATCTCCTCGCCGGTGAGACATTCGGCCAGTCGGGCGGCGAGCGGCTCTCCCTCGGCGGTCTCCTCGGCCAGCCGGTTCAGCACCGCGACGGCCTCCTCGGTCAGCGGCTCGCCCGCCCAGCCCCACAGGAGGGTGCGCAGCCGGTCCTCGGCGTGGAAGGTGACGCCGTGGTCGATGGCGTACACCCGGCCGTCGGCGGTGGGCAGCAGGTGGCCGCCCTTGCGGTCGCCGTTGTTGATCACCGCGTCCAGGACGGCGAGCCGGCGCAGCCGCGGGTCGTCGGCGTGCACGAGGAGCGCCGTCCGTCCCTCGCCGACCTGCGCGAGGCCGACGGCCTTCCAGCCGGGCCCCGGCTCCTCGTCCTCGATCAGCGCCAACAGCTCGGGGCTGTCGTCCTCGTCGGACGCCGCTATCCACTCCTGGACCATGCCGCGCCCGTACGGGCCGTCGCGCAGCACGGTGGGCGGGATCAGCTCCCAGCCGGTGGCCCGGGAGATCTCGTACGCGGCGACCTCGCGCTCGGCGAGCGTGCCGTCGGGGAAGTCCCACAGCGGGCGCTCCCCCGCGACCGGCTTGTACACGCAGTGGCCGGTCCGGCCCTCGTGCGTGATCGTGCAGTACAGGACGGCGTTGGACGCCTCGCGGACCCGGCCGCGCACCGTGAGCTCGCCGTGCCGGAGCCGTTCCTCCAGCTCGGCGGGCGTCAGGCGTCTCGCCGGTATCCGTTCTGGCGCGGACATACGTGTCCCTCCGGGTCGAGCGGCAGGCTGCACAGCGGGCACGGCGGACGGCCGGCGTTCACGACCTCCAGGGCGCGCTTGGCGAAGGCGCGGGCCATGGTGCCGGTGAGCCGGACGCGCAGCATCGGGGGGCCGTTCTCGTCGTCCTGGAGCAGCCGCTCCTCGGCCTCGGCGAGGTCCTCCTCGTCGTCGGCGTCCAGCTCGACCAGCGCCTGGGCCTCGACGATCATGCGTTCCTCGTCGCCGTCCCAGGCCAGCGCCATGGTGCCGACGCGGAACTCCTCCTCCACCGGGTTCTCCAGCGGCGCGGTGTCGGAGATCTCGGACGGGGCGACGGCCGGGACCGGGGCGTTGCCGCCGCTGCGGCGCACCACCTCGTCCAGCAGCTCGTCCATGCGCTCGGCGAGCGCGGCGACCTGGGTCTTCTCCAGCGCGACGCTGGTGGTGCGCCCGGCCGCTGTGGCCTGGAGGTAGAAGCTGCGACGGCCAGGCAGCCCGACCGTGCCGGCCACGAAGCGGTCCGGCGCGTCGTAGAAGAACACCTGACGGGACAAGGTCCTGCTCCGTTTGACTCGACTGCGGGGGTCTGTGGTCGGGATGAGGATCACAGGTGGCGTGGTGGGCAGCGCCGTCGCACCACCCTACTGCGCCTGCTGATCACGATGCTCCCGCGCCACCGCCGATCGCCGCGTCGCGCTCCGCGGCGGCGCCGGAGCCGTCCTCCTTGGGCGCCAGCGAGCCGAGGTCACCGGTGTCGCCGAGCCGGACGAGGTACGGGCGCAGCGGCGTGTAGCGGACGGCCGTCACCGAACAGGGCTCGACGGAGATCCGCTGGAAGAGGTCCAGGTGCATGCCGAGGGCGTCGGCGACGACGGACTTGATGATGTCCCCGTGCGAGCACATCACGTACACCGCTTCGGGGCCGTGCTCGTCCTCGATGCGGGCGTTCCAGGACCGGACCGCCTCCACGGCGCGGTGCTGCATGGTGCGCATGGTCTCGCCGCCGGGGAAGCCGGCGGCGGAGGGATGCTGCTGGACGGTCCGCATCAGCGGCTCGTCGGCCAGCTCGGCGAGCTTGCGCCCCGACCAGTCGCCGTAGTCGCACTCGTTGATGCCGTCCTCCGTGTGCAGCGGCAGCCCCGGGCGGGCCGCCAGCAACGGGCGCAGCGTCTCCTGGCAGCGCTGGAGGGGGCTGGCCACCGCGGCGACGAGCGGCACGGCGGCGAGCCGGCCGGGCAGCGCGGCGGCCTGTGCGACGCCGCGCTCGTCCAGGGCGACGCCGGGCGTGCGCCCCGCGAGGACGCCGGAATTGTTGGCGGTGGAGCGGCCGTGCCGTACCAGGAGCAGCGTGGGCATGGCGCCACCCTACGTTCTACGGGGCGAGCGGAGCACGGGGCCCACGGGGCGAGCGGAGGACGGGCCGCCCGGGGGCCGCCCTGGCAGGAGTGGCGCCCGGCAGCGAGAATGCCCCGTGTGATCGTGGATTGTGCCATCTACCGGAACGGCCGGCGGATCGAGAAGCCGGCGGGATACTCCACCGCGCTCGACGAAGCCCGCGCGGAGGGGCACTCCTTTCTGTGGCTCGGCATGCATGAGCCGACCGCGGAGGAGTTCGAGCAGGTCAGCGAGGAGTTCGCACTGCATCCGCTGGCCGTGGAGGACGCGCTCAAGGCCCATCAGCGGCCGAAGCTGGAGGTGTACGACGACTCCCTGTTCATGGTGCTGAAGCCGATCGTGTACGACGACTCCGAGGGCAGCGTCAGCTCGGGCGAGCTGATGCTCTTCATGGGGGACTCCTTCGTCGTCACCGTGCGGCACGGCGAGGGCAGCCCGCTGGCCTCCGTACGCGCGCGCCTGGAACACGACCCCGACGTCCTCAAGCAGGGCCCGACGGCGGTGCTGTACGCGGTCAGCGACGCGGTGGTCGACCACTACATCGACGTGGCGGCGGAACTCCAGCTCGACCTGGAAGAGTTGGAGGCCGACGTCTTCGCGCCGGCCGGCACGGACACCAAGAGCGGCGGAAACACTCGGAGCACCGCTCAGACGATCTACGCCTTCAAGCGCGAGGTGCTGGAATTCCGGCGCGCCACGGGACCGTTGGCCGAGCCGATGGCGCGCCTGCAGAACCCGGGCGTCCCCTTCGTGCACGACCGGGCGCGGCCCTTCTTCCGCGACGTGGACGACCACCTCACGCGGGCCAACGAGTCCGTGGAGGGCATGGACCGGCTGCTGTCGGACATCCTCTCGGCGCACCTGGCGCAGATGGGCGTGCGGCAGAACGACGACATGCGCAAGATCTCGGCGTGGGCCGCGCTGGCCGCCGTACCGACCATGATCGCGGGCATCTACGGCATGAACTTCGAGCACATGCCCGAGCTGAAGTGGTCCTTCGGCTATCCGGCGTGCCTGCTGGTCATGGCCGCCCTCGAAGTGACGCTGTACCGCCTCTTCAAGCGACGCGAGTGGCTGTAGGGCTGCGTACGTAGGCGCTGCGGCTGCGGGGGCTGCATCTTCAGGGGCTGCGGGGCTGCGTCTCCTGGGGCTGTGGGGAGCGTGTCCGTACGATGGCGCCTCGGGCGGCCTCCGGGGCGTCAGGCGAACTCCGGGGCCGTCGAGGCCGGGCCGCCCAAGGCGTCCGGCTTCTCGGGCATCCGAAGGCCGACCATGCGCCGCCACCCGAAGGCCCGCTCGTAGGCGTACACGGCGTGGATGCCGGCCGTGAGCAGCGCCCGCTTCGCCCGGGGCCAGCGCAGGATGTGGCCCATCCGCTCCATCACCGCGAGGCTGACGTCACGGTAGACGGCGATCTCGGTCCGCACGCTCTCCCGCAGGACCCGCCGGATCTCCTCGTCGTGTCCGGCACCGGCCAGCCGCAGCAGCTCCTCGTGACAGTACGCGAGGTGGTTGTCCTCGTCCCTGGCGATCATCCGGACCGCCTTGCCGACCTCCGGGTGGTCGCCGAAGTACTTCTTGAGCAGCGCCATCTGCTCGGCGGCCCGCTGCTCGGTGACCCGGCTGTGCGCCAGGTAGGCGACGATGTCGGGCTCCGTCAGCGGCTCGTCGCGCTGCAGCTTCTCGTGCGCGAGCCCGATGCCGCGGCGCTCCAGGAGCATCGTGTAGTCGGCGGCCGCGGGGACCGCGACGGCCTGCAGCCCGCGGCGGCGCAGCAGGGCGTTGAAGATCCGGCCGTGCTTCTCCTCGTCCGCGCCGTGCCGGGCGACCTTCGGGGCCATCGCGCGCTGGCTCTCCGGGACCAGCGCGGCGATCCGCCCGTTCTCCCAGCCGCCCTGCGACTCGCCGCTCGCGGCGATGGAGCAGAACAGCCGGAAGGACTCGTCGTGGTCCAGGATTTCTTGGAACAGACTCTTCGCCGTGAGCATCGACGGACCTCCAGGACGCCACTTCGAACAGGACACCCGCAAAGGAAAAGTCAAGTGCGGTGTGCTGTCTCCGGCAACACGGGGCCCGGTGAACTCGCCCGAACGATGGACCGGCGTGCGGTGCACGGGGCGTAACCACCCCGGGCGTCGGCGCGTTGTGCTGTGTGACGGCCGTGGCGGGGAAGACCCCCGAGCCCCCACCACGGCCGCAGACTTTCCGACGCGGACTTCCAGGCGCAGACCGTCAGGCGCAGGCTCTCAGGCCAGTCCGGCCCGCTCCAGGGCCTCGGTGCCCGCCCGCAGCGCGGCGATCCGCTCCTCCAGCGTGAAGCCCGCGGGCGACAGCGTCAGCGTGGTCACGCCGGCCGCCGCGTACGCCTGCATCCGCTCCGCGATCCGCTCCACCGAGCCGAGCAGGGTGGTGGAGTCGATGAGCTCGTGCGGGACGGCGGCCGCCGCCGCGTCCTTCTCGCCGGCCAGGTACTTCTCCTGGATGTCGGCGGCCGCCTGCTCGTAGCCCATCCGCCGCGCCAGCTGGTTGTAGAAGTTCTGCTTGCGGCTGCCCATGCCGCCCACGTAGAGCGCGGTGTACGGGCGGAAGGTGTCGGCGAGCGCCTCGACGTCCTTGTCCGCGCCGAGGGCCAGCGGCAGCGTCGGGCAGACGTCGAAGCCCTCCATCGTGAGCCCGGCCTTCTCCCGGCCCGCCCGGAGGTGCGAGATCGCCGTGTCCTGGAGGTGCTCGGCGGCCGGGAAGATCAGCAGCGCGCCGTCGGCGATCTCGCCCGTCTGCTCCAGGTTCTTCGGCCCGATCGCCGCGATGTAGAGCGGGACGCGCTCGCGCTTCGGGTGCACCGTGAGCTTGATCGGCTTGCCCGGCCCGCCGGGCAGCGGCAGCGTCCAGTGCGCGCCCTCGTAGGACAGCCGCTCCCGGGACATCGCCTTGCGGACGATCTCCACGTACTCCCGGGTGCGCGCCAGCGGCTTGTCGAACTTCACGCCGTACCAGCCTTCGGAGACCTGCGGCCCCGAGACGCCGAGCCCGAGCCGGAAACGGCCCTCCGACAGCGAGTCCAGCGTCGCGGCGGTCATGGCCGTCATGGCGGGCGTGCGCGCCGGGATCTGGAAGATCGCCGACCCGACGTCGATCCGCTCCGTCTGCGCGGCGACCCAGGACAGCACGGTCGGCCCGTCGGAGCCGTACGCCTCCGCCGCCCAGCAGACCGCGTACCCGAGCCGGTCGGCCTCCTGTGCCACGGCGAGGTTGTCCCCGTCCATACCGGCACCCCAGTAGCCGAGGTTGATCCCGAGCTTCATGCGGCTCCCTCACTCATCGATGACGCTCACTCGTCGGCTTCGACGGTCGCCGGTCGCGCCGGACACCGCGGTTCACCGGTCGCACCGGACACGGTGGCGATCCATCGGAACGCGGTGGCGATCCATCGAATTACTCATCGGTAATGATGCTGCTCGGGGACTGTAACGCGGGCCCCGCGCACTGCGTAAGAGGTGCACCGGACAGCGCCGCGCTGTGGGTTGTCCACAGGTCCCCGCAAGTCCGGGACGGGCCAGTAATCTCAGGGCCCATGGAGCAAAGGCACCTCGGCCGCACCGGCCTGCGCGTGTCCCGTCTCGGCCTGGGCACGCTGACCTGGGCGCGCGACACGGACGACCGCGACGCCGCCGACCAGCTCAAGACGTTCTGGGAGGCGGGCGGCACCCTCGTCGACACCGCCGACGTCTATGCCGACGGCGGCGCCGAGTACCTCCTGGGCCGGCTCGTGGAGGGCCTGGTGCCCCGCCGTGACCTGGTCATCGCGACCAAGGCCGGCAGCGTCCTGGAGGCGGACCGCAGGGTCGACGGCTCGCGCCGCCACCTGCTCGCGGCGCTCGACGACTCCCTGGAGCGCCTCGGCACCGACTACGTCGACCTCTGGCAGGTGCACGCCTTCGACCCGGAGACGCCGCTGGAGGAGACGCTGCAGGCCCTGGACACCGCCGTCAGCAGCGGCCGCGCGCGCTACGTCGGCGTCACGAACTTCTCCGGCTGGCAGCTCGCCAAGGCCGCCACCTGGCAGCTGGCGGCGCCGGCCGTGCGCGCCCGGCTGGCGAGCGCGCAGATGGAGTACTCCCTCCTGCAGCGCGGCGTCGAGCGCGAGGTGCTGCCCGCGGCGCTCGACCTCGGGCTGGGCCTGTTGCCCGCCTCCCCGCTCGGCCGCGGCGTCCTCACGGGCAAGTACCGGCACGCCACGCCGCCCGACTCGCGCGGTGCGTCCGCGCACCTGGCGCCGTTCGTCGCGCCGTATCTCGACGACGCCGCAGGACGCATCGTCGACGCGGTCGCCACGGCGGCGGACGGCCTCGCCGTCACCCCGCTCCAGGTCGCGCTGTGCTGGCTGCGGGACCGCCCCGGCGTGACCGCGCCGATCGTCGGCGCACGCACGGCGCAGCAGCTCAGAGCGGCATTGTCAGTGGAGACCCTTAGTCTTCCTGACGAGATCCGGCGTGCACTGGACGACGTCTCCGCGCCCGTGCACCGCTATCCCGACCACGACTGGAGCACCCTGTGAACACCGACCACCCCACCGGCGCCCCCGCCCCTGCCGAGGCCCCGGAGCCGCCGGCCCCGGCGGGCGACGGCACCGCGCGGCCCGAGGGCGATGACGCGGGGGCCGCGTCCGCCGGAGGTGAGGCCGGCACGGGCGGTGGTGCGGCGGGCGCCGGGGCCGGTGCGGCCGCCGGTACTGGGGCCGGTGCGACCGCCGGCGCCGGGATCGGTGCGGCCGCCGGTGGTGCGGGCGGGAGCAATGCCTCGGCTGCCGCGCTGGCCGCCGCTGTGCGGGCCGTGGAGAGCGGCGAGCGGTCGGCGGCGTCCTTCTTCAACGAGGCCCCGCGCGGCCCGGCTCCGGCGGGTCGGGGCGCGGCGGGCACGACGGCCGCTCCGGGTGCGTCGGGGGCATCCGGCGCGCCCGGTGCCCCGGGTGGCTCGACCTCCGCGGGAGCTCCGGCCGGTGGGGCCGGTGCTCCGACGAGGGGCGGACAGTCCGGTGCGCGGCCCGGCGATGGCTTCGGCCCCGAGGGGGGCCGGGCGGGCGATTCCGGTGCCGCTCCCGGGGGCCGCCCGATGACGAACGGCGGCACGCCGCCGGGTGGGTACGGCTCGGGTACGGCTGCCGGGCCGGGGACCGGCGGACCGGCACGCGCGGACGTCGGGACAGCGGGTGGCGCGCAGGGCGCCGGTGCGGCTCCTGGCGGCGGGCACGGGCCGGGCGGCCCGCAGGGGCCCGGGGCGCAGGGTTCCGGCACCTCGGGACCCGGTCCGCAGGGTGCCGTGGCGCGGGAAGTGCTGAGCGGGCCGCTCTCCCCCGGGGTCGACGGGGCGCGCCGCGTGCTTGCGGCGGGCGGCGCGCCCGAGGCGCTGGCCGAGAAGGCCGTGCGCGCGCTCGGCGAGCAGGCCGGCGAGACGCTGCGCGAGGACCCCTGGCGGCTCCTCGCCGTCGCGGGCGTACGGCTGGAGCAGGCCGACACCTTCGCCCGCGCCCTGCTCGGCCCCGAGTGCGGCCCGGGCGACGAGCGCCGCGGCCAGGCCCTGATCGGCTGGCTGCTGGAGCAGGCCGCGCTGGCGGGCCACTCAGCGCTGGAGGCGAGCGCCCTGCGCGCCGCGCTGGCCGCCCGAGCCGTTCCCGACCCGGACGAGGCACTGCAGACAGCGATCGCCGAGGGCGAGGTGCTGGTGTTCCAGGACGCCCTGGACGACCCGTCGGCGCCGCCGCGCCAGGCGGACGCCGAGGAGGACGAGGAGCAGCCCGTCCGGCTCCTGTTCGGCCTCGACCGCTTCGCGATGGCCGAGGAGAGCGTCGCGGACGGCCTCGCCCGCCTGCTCAACACCTTCGAGCCGGTCCCCGAGACGGACGCGGAAGCGGACAGCGGGACCCCCGCGGAGGAGGACGAGGAGGACGAGACAGGCCCGGACGCACCCGCATCCGCCGCCACCGAAGCCGCCGAGGAGGCGGCCCGGGAAGCGGACGCAGAGGGGGACGCGGAGGTGGACGTGGACCTGGCAGCCGAAGCCGGTACCGACACGGACACCCCCGCCATGGACGCCGCCGCTCCCGGCGCCGCCACCGCTCCGGAAGGCGCACCGTCCCCGGACGAGGCCCCGTCCGCCGGCGGACCGGCGGCCCCGGACGCCCACTCGGCGTACGACACCGCCCCGCGCCCGCCGCGCGTCTCGGCCGCGCGCTGGGAGGCCGTCGCCGCGGCCGCGCCGTCGTCCTCCGCCGGGGAGCTCATCCGGACCGCCGCGCACAGCGGCCTGGTCGCGCACACCGGCGGCGAGGCCGCCCGCGCGGAGCCCGCCGCGCTGATCGCCGCGGCCCGCGCGCTCGGCCTGCGGGCCGTCGGCGCCACCCACACCGCGGACGGCCGCCGCCGGTTCGCCGCCCTCGTCACCGAAGCCGCCAAAGCCACCGAAGCCACCGAAGCCACCGGCCAGTACGGCGCCGCCGGCACACCGGCCCCCGAAACCGCCCCCACTCCGCCCTCCGACGCCGCCTCCTCCGACGCCTCCTCCGCCGCCGTCACGCTCGGTGGCCTGCTGGCCGGGCGCGAAGGCCCCGGCCGGGACGCGGACGGCTCGCTCGCGCTGGACCTGCTCGTCGTGCTGGACGCGCCGCAGCTGGATCTGGAGACCGCCGCGCTGCTCATCGAGTCGCTGGCCGACGGCACCCGCCTCGTTCTCAGCGGCGACCCCGGTGTGCTGTGGTCCGCCGGCCCCGGTCGGCTCTTCGCCGACCTGCTCGCCGCCCGCTGCTGCCCGCAGGTGGCCTCCCGTACCCCTGACTTCGGACCCATCGGCGAGCTGGTCTCCGGCATCGGCATCGGCGAGCTGACGCAGGTCGAGGCGCCGGAGAAGGAGGTCGTGATCGTTCCGGTGCGGGACGCCGGCGAGGCGGTGCACCGTACGGTCCAGCTGGTCGCCGATTCAGTACCGCGCGCGATCGGCGTACCGACGGCGGAGACCCAGGTCATCACCGTGGGGCACGGCGGCGCCGCGGGCACCCGCGCGCTCAACGCCGCGCTCAAGGAGCGGCTCAACCCCGGCCCGGGCCGGTTCGGCGGCTTCGACCCCGGCGACCGGGTGGCGTACAGCCCGGCTCCCGGCCGTACGGTACCGGGGCAGGTCACCGGAGCGGACGCGGACGGACTGCACCTGGACTGCGGCGGCGCCCCCGTCGTCGTGCCCCGCGACGAGGTGGCGGGCGGCGCGCTGCGGCACGGCTGGGCGCTCACCGCCCACCAGGCCGCGGGGATGCGCTGGCCGGCGGCCGTCGTGGTGGTGCCGGGCGACGCGGCCCCGGGGCTGACCCGCTCCTGGGTCTACACCGCCTTCGGACGCGGCGAGCGCCATCTGTCCGTGGTCCAGGGCGCCGACCAGGCGCTCGCCCGCGCGGTCGCCGAAATCCCCGCCAAGGACCGCACGACCCGCCTGCGCACCCTCCTCAGCCTGCAGCAGGCCCAGTGGCAAACGGACGCGTCGTAACCCCGGCGCCGCGGGTCCGACCGAGCACGGCCCCGGAGCCCCGCACCCGCGGGACTCCGGGGCCCGCCGGTCCGTCACTCCGATTCCCGGGCCCGCCCGGGTCCGCCCGGGTCCGCCCGGGTCCGCCCGGTCCGCCGGGGCCGGTGGGCCCCTCAGCGCTCCCGGTCCATGACCTCCAGCTCGGGGTCGGCGGCGGCGCCGCCCCGGCCGCTCCCGTTGCCCCGGCGGGCCCCGTTCGCGTCCTCGTCCCCCGCCGCGTGCACAACCTCTCCCGAGTCCACGTCCACGTCCAAGACCTCGTCGTCCTGGCCGTCCTCGGCGTCCTCGTCGTGCTCCTCTTCCTCGTCGTGCTCGTCCTCGAAGTCCAGCTCTTCGTCGAAGACGGAGCTGACGTCGAAGCGGCAGACGACGCGCTGCGGGTCGGCCTGCTCGAAGGGGGCGGCGAGCCATTCGCCCGGCTCCGGCGGCTCCTCCGCGGCCGCCACCCACAGCGTGGAGTCGCCTTCCTCCAGGCCGAACTCCTTGTGCCGGGACGCGATCTCGTCCGGCTCGTACTCCCCGAAGAGCACGCCGAGCGCCGCGTGCACGCTGCTGCCGACCACCGCGGCCGCCGCGTTCCCGCCGGGCCTGGACGGGCTCTGCGCGGCGCCCGGTTCCGTGGCCGAGCCGGGGTCGAGGTCGGCGATGCGCTGCGCCTGCGACAGCAGCCGCTGCGGCTCCACGACGGTGTAGTCCCGGCGGATCAGCACGCTGAGCGCGCTCGGCTCCTCGGGCCCCGCGTACGCGGGCAGCCCGTCGCTGCCGGGGATCTCGAAGGGCGTGACCTCGTCGTAGGTGTCGTAGAGCAGCTCGTCGTACGCCTCGGCCGCCGCGGCCAGCTCGTCGAACGCGGCGTAAACGGCGGCATCGTCCTCACCCGAGCGGCGTTCGACCGCGTCGAGGTGACGGTCCAGCGCGGCTTTGACCGCCTCGGCGGCGGCACGTACCTCGGCAGCGGAGGGCTGCGCAGCATCAGACATAGTGCAGACGCTATCCGTACCCGGGCCGGTCCCGCACAATAGATGCGATGCCGGAATATGAATTCTGCGATGTGTATGTGCCGCGGGGGGTCTCCCGCAAGGCCGCCACACGCCTGCTGACCGACCACGCCGAGTACGGACACTGGGAGTTGGACCGCCTCCGCCTCAACCCGGACGGCAGCCGCAAGGTGCGGCTGCGCCGCCGGATCATCCGCCAGATTCGCGCGACCTGGTGACACGGGCCCGTACGGGTCCGATGACGCCCCGACCGCCGGGTCGGGCGGGGCGTGAAAAGCGCCCCGCCCCGGAACCCCGAGGGCGGGGCAGCACCGTAAAGCGCAGACATTCCTCCGGTTTTGTGCCGCTTCGCGGAATTACCTGGTCCGAGCAGGATCCACCTGCCGCCCCGCCGAGAACGGCTTATTCCGCGCGCCTGGCGGCCGATAATCATCCCTCGGCAGCACCTCGCGCGACGCGCCGTTCAGCCACGATCGGCCGTGTCCCCCTCCAGGCGGACCGCCGAGCGGACTGCCCGTAGCTATCCCCGCGTTCCTCCCGTCGTCCGGGCCTTGCGGTACACGAGGACGCCCGCGCCGAGCAGGGCCGCGCCGGCCGGGAGGAGCGCACCCACGGGGCCCGCGCCCGTCTGCGCCAGCTGTTCGTGCGCGGTGGCCGGGGCGTCGGCCGCGGGCGTGGTGACGATCTCCTCGTGCGAGCGCGGCGGGGTCTGCGGGTGCGGGGTCGAGCCCTCGTCGCCGCCCGGCTGCGTCGGGCCCGGGCCGCCCGGCTCGTGGGAAGGGGGTGTCGTGTCGTCTCCCGGCGGCTGGGACGACCCCGGCCCACCCGGCGACCCCGGTCCACCCGGCGACTGCGGCCCGCCCGGGGCCCCCGGCCCACCCGGCGACTCCGGGCCGCCCGGGGGCTTCGGCTCGCCGGGGTGGGACGGCGGCGTCGACGGCGCGTCGTTCCCGCAGTCGGCGCCCGTGGCCGGGTTGAGCGCGCCCACGACATTCACGCTGTTCCCGCAGATGTTGACCGGGACGTCCACGGACACCTGCACGCTGTTTCCCGAGCCGACGCCCGGGGAGTCGTGGGTACTGCCCTTCGCTCCGGCAGTCGGGCCCGAGCCCTCCCCCGAGCCGTGGCCGCCGTGGGCTCCGCCGCCGGAGCCGTTCCCGCAGCTGTTCCCCGCGGCCGGGTTGAGCAGGCCGACCACATTCACGGTGTTTCCGCAGACATTGACCGGGACATGGACCGGGACCTGGACCGTGTTTCCCGACAGCACCCCCGGTGAATGAGCGGACGCGCCGCTCGTGCCCGAATCCGCGTGCGCGTAACCGCCGGAAACGGCGAGCGCGCCACTCGCGGCCACGACGGTGATCAGGCTTTTCCTCGCGACCTTACGCATAGGTCGTCCCTTCCCCTTTTCGCTTTTCGAAGGGCGGACAGTGTGGGTTCCCGTCCGCCGGGACGGACGGTCGTGGGTGTCCGTCCGCCGAAAGCCCGTCGGCCCCGGAGCGCATGGCACGCGCTGCGGGGCCGACCGGGATCACGCCCTCATGGGGGTGATGCTCAACGTCAGTCGTTGACGCAGGTGTTGCCGAAGGCGGGGTTCAGCAGCCCGATCACGGAGACCGTGTTGCCGCAGGCGTTCACCGGGACGTGCACCGGCACCTGAACGGTGTTGCCGGAAAGGACACCGGGCGAATTGAGGGCAGCGCCCTGCGCGCCCGAGTCGGCGACGGCCAGACCCGCGCCCGCGAGCACCAGAGAACCAGCAGCAGCCGCAGCAGCGACGACCTTCTTGATCATTGTTCCTCCTTGTAGGCAATGCGACCGCAAACTTCGGGCCGCACTCCATGTAACGAGGAAGGCGTATTGAAGCTACGAGCCTATGGTTTCATTCACTCTTTTCAGTTAAGTGCTCACGAAAGGCTGACCCGGGTTGACGCACGGGGTCGACGGCGCCGCCCCGCGCGACCCCGGCTTCCGGCCGCCGCGGCGTCCTCGGCTCGGCTCAGCTCAGCTCGATGAACCGGTCGAGCACCCGCGTACCGAACTTGAGGGCATCCACCGGCACCCGCTCGTCCACGCCGTGGAACATGCCCGCGAAGTCCAGCTCCGGCGGCAGCTTCAGCGGCGCGAACCCGAAGCCGCGGATGCCGAGGTTGTCGAAGTGCTTCGCGTCCGTACCGGCGGAGAGCATGTACGGCACGGCCTTCGCGATCGGGTCCTCGGCCCGCAGCGCGGTCTGCATCGCGTCGACGAGGGCGCCGTCGAAGGTGGTCTCCAGCGCCTTGTCCGCGTGCATGGCCTCACGCTTGACCCGCGGCCCGAGGATCCGGTCCAGGTCGGCGTGGAACTCCTCCTCGTACCCCGGCAGGAAGCGCCCGTCGACGTGCGCGGTGGCCTGCCCGGGAATGACGTTGACCTTGTAGCCCGCGCCCAGCTGCGTCGGATTGGCGGTGTTCCGCAGCGAGGCGCCGATGAGCTTGGCGATGCCGCCGAGCTTGGCGAGCGTCTCGTCCATGTTCTCCGGGTCGAGCTCGGTGCCCAGCGCGTCCGAGAGCTCGTCGAGGAAGTGCCGCAGCGTCTTGGTCACCCGCACCGGGAACTCGTACCGCCCCAGCCGCGCGACCGCCTCGGACAGCTCGGTGATCGCGTTGTCCTTGTGGATCATCGAACCGTGGCCGGCCGTGCCGTCCACGGTCAGCTTCATCCAGTCCATGCCCTTCTGGGCCGTCTCGACGAGGTAGAGCCGCAGATTCTCGTTGACGGTGAACGAGAACCCGCCGACCTCGCTGATCGCCTCCGTGACGCCGTCGAACAGCTCCGGGTGCTCCCGGACGAGGTGCCCCGCGCCGTACACCCCACCGGCCTCCTCGTCCGCGAGGAACGCCAGCACGATGTCGCGCGGGGGCTTACGGCCGGAGCGCAGCCGGTCGCGCACGACCGCCAGCGTCATCGCGTCCATGTCCTTCATGTCGACGGCGCCGCGGCCCCACACGCACCCGTCCACGATCTCGCCGGAGAACGGGTGGTGCGTCCAGTCCACGGCGTTGGCCGGCACGACGTCCGTGTGCCCGTGGATCAGCAGCGCGGGCCGCGACGGGTCCTCGCCCTGGATCCGGGCCACGGTGGAGGCGCGCCCCTTGTGCGACTCAAAGATCTGCGGCTCCAGCCCGACCTCGGCGAGCTTCTCCGCAACGTACTCGGCGGCCACGCGCTCCCCCGGGCCCGAGTGATCGCCGTAGTTGCTGGTGTCCATCCGGATCAGATCGCGGCACAGGTCGACGACCTCGTCCTCGC
This sequence comes from Streptomyces sp. NPDC026301, assembly GCF_055567935.1. NCBI lineage: Bacteria > Bacillati > Actinomycetota > Actinomycetes > Kitasatosporales > Streptomycetaceae > Streptomyces > Streptomyces sp. NPDC026301. The sequence goes on from NZ_JBVHPN010000006.1 coordinate 290,662, forward strand.
CGGTGACGGCCGGTACCGGCCTCGTCGTGTCCGGTGCCGGCTTCGACTCGCTCACGCTGCCTCCTCATGCTTCACGGCCGCGGCTCGCACCGGTACGCGCGGTCACCGCGGCGGGGTCCGGTCCATCCTCCCTCTCCCCCGGCCCGCGCCCAAGGCCGCAATCCTCCCGACACACGCTGGTCACAGGCCCGCGCCGGCCCGGCCCTCGGAACGCCCCGGCCGAGCGCGTGATCGACCACCCCCAAATGTTTGCTATGGTTTTCCACGTCGGAACGGCCCAGGCGGCCCGCCCGACAGACACCTTGTCCGGGTGGCGGAATGGCAGACGCGCTAGCTTGAGGTGCTAGTGCCCTTTATCGGGCGTGGGGGTTCAAGTCCCCCCTCGGACACCACAGTGGTGAGGGCCGGTCGAGTCGATACTCGGCCGGCCCTTCGCCATGCGTACCGGCGGGTGCCGCCCCCGCCGATAACCCCGTGCGTCGGGGCGGGGCCGCTCACTACTCTGCGCGGGCCGGACGAACGACGTACGAGACGTACGAGTAGTGCACGGGGAGGAACTGCGTTGGGTGGTACGGAGAAGGTTCTGATCTTTGACGCGGATGACACGCTCTGGGAGAACAACGTCATCTTCGAGCGGGTCATCGAGGAGTTCCTGGACTGGATGACGCACCCCGAGGTCGGGCTGCGGCTCGGGCGGGACGGGGTGCGGGCGGCCCTGGACGCCGTGGAGGCGGCCAACGCCGAGGTCCACGGCTACGGCAGCAAGGTGTTCCTGCGCAGCCTGGGCGAGTGCCTGGCGCAGCTGCACGGGCGGGACGCCACCGCCGAGGAGCTGGCGCGGATCGCGGCCTGGGCGGCGTCGTTCGACGGCGAGACCGTGGAGCTGATCCCCGGGGTCGCCGCCACCCTCGCCGAGCTGGCGGGGCGGTACGAGTTGCTGCTGCTGACCAAGGGCGAGGCGGAGGAACAGCAGCGGAAGGTGAACAACTCGGCGCTGGCGCACCACTTCCGCGGGGTGCACATCGTCGCGGAGAAGGACGTCGGTACCTATCGGAATCTGGCGCGGGAGTACGCGCTGACGCCGGAGTCGGCCTGGATGATCGGCAACTCCCCCAAGTCGGACATCCTCCCCGCGCGTGCCGCCGGGATGAACGCGGTGTTCATCCCGAACGACAACACGTGGGTACTGGAGCACAGCGAGCTGGACCCGGCGGACGAGAAGGTGCTGCGGCTCTCCGCCTTCACGGAGCTGCTCCACCACTTCTGAGCCCCCTCTGTGGGCGATACCCGCCCGGAGCGCTACGCCTCCGGAGCGCCCGGCTCCGGAGTGGCGTCCGGGGGCGGGCTGCCCAGGTCCAGCGTGCGGGTGATGCCCGCCTCTGCCAGGAATCGTTCGTCGTGGCTCACCACGATCAGGGCTCCTTCGTATGCGTCGAGGGCGGCGACCAGCTGGCGCACGGACGCCAGGTCGAGGTTGTTGGTGGGCTCGTCGAGAAGCAGCAGCTGCGGGGCCGGCTCGGCGAGCATGAGGGCGGCGAGGGTCGCGCGGAAGCGCTCCCCGCCGGAGAGGGTCGCGGCCGGCTGGTCGGCGCGGGCTCCCTTGAAGAGGAAGCGGGCCAGCCGGGCCCGTACGTGGTTGGCGGTGGCCTGCGGGGCGAAGCGGGCGACGTTCTCCGCGACGGTCAGCCGGTCGTCGAGCACGTCCAGGCGCTGGGGCAGGAAGCGGTGCGGTACGTGGACCGTCGCCTCGCCGCTCTCCGGGGCGAGCTCGCCGGTGACCGTGCGGAGCAGCGTCGTCTTGCCGGAGCCGTTGGGCCCGGTGAGGGCGAGCCGCTCGGGGCCGCGCAGCTCCAGGTCGACGCGGGTGCCGCAGCGGGTCGTCAGGCCCTGGAGCGTGAGCACGCCGCGGCCCGGCGGCACGGCGGTGTACGGCAGGTCGATGCGGATCGCGTCGTCGTCGCGGACCGCGTCGGCCGCTTCGCTGAGCCGCTCCTTGGCCTCCTTGAGCTTCTCGGTGTGCATGATCCGGTGCTTGCCCGCCGAGACCTGGGCCTGGCGCTTGCGCTCGTTCATGATGATCTTCGGCTCGCGCTTGTTGGCGGACATCTTGTTGCCGTAGCGGACCCGGCGGGCCAGCTTGACGTGGGCGTCGGACAGCTCGCGGCGCTGGCGCTGCACGTCGGCCTCGGCGACCCGCACCATGCGCTCGGCCGCCTCCTGCTCGACGGCGAGGGCCGCTTCGTACGCGCTGAAGTTGCCGCCGTACCAGTGCACCTCGCCGGCCCGGAAGTCGGCGATCTGGTCGACCAGCTCCAGCAGCTCCCGGTCGTGGCTGACCACGACCAGCACGCCGGACCAGCGCTCGACCGCTTCGTGCAGCCGGGCGCGGGCCCGGCGGTCGAGGTTGTTGGTGGGCTCGTCCAGGAGGAGCACGTCCGGTCGGCGCAGCAGCAGCGCCGCCAGCCGCAGCAGGACGGACTCGCCGCCGGAGACCTCGCCGAGGGTGCGGTCCAGCTCGATGCCGTGCAGGCCGAGCTGGTCGAGGGTGGCGCGGGCGCGCTCCTCGACGTCCCAGTCGTCGCCGACGGCGGTGAAGTGGGCCTCGCTCGCGTCGCCGCCCTCGATGGCGTGCAGCGCCGCGCGGGTGCGGGCGATGCCCAGTACCTCGTCGACCGGGAGGGCCGTGTCCAGGGTGAGGTTCTGCGGGAGATAGCCGATGTCGCCGGCGGTCTTCACGCTGCCGGCGGTCGGCGTCAGCTCGCCGGCGATGAGCTTCAACAGGGTCGACTTTCCCGCGCCGTTGAGGCCGATGAGGCCCGTGCGGCCGGGGCCGATGGTGAGCTGGAAGTCGTCCAGGACGGTCGTGCCGTCGGGCCAGGCGAAGCCGAGGCCGGTGCAGACGATGGAGGCGGGGGCGGAATGCGGGGACATTGACATACGGGTCTCCTGGCGAGCGGGTGCGGGCTGAGGGGAAACAGCACGGAGAGACACCGCTGGAGCGGGGGACCGTAGAGGTGCCGGCCGCCGGGGATGCGTACGGAACTGCCGTACGCATCCCGCGTACACGGAGGTGTACGCGGGCGGCCGGACGGCCGTCGTGGGCACGATGGCACGCCGAGGTCGGGTCACGATGCGCTGGACCAGCGCGGTGTCTCAGGACCTCAGACGAGCAACGGCCTTCTCCAATCGACGGCAATGGGGCCGGGAAAGACGCTACGCCGAGCGCGGCCAAAATGCAAACGCTATTTTCGTTGCGTTTATGCGGAACGGTTTCGGCGCGCCCGGCGGGACCGCGGGACGACGGCCGCCGCGGCCGTCCCGGCCGTTACGCGCGCGGCCGCAGCCGGACCCGCGCCGGGCCCTTGGCCTGCAGGGTGATGCCCGCGGCGACCGGCACCTCGGCGTCGTCCGCCGCCTCCAGCTCGTACCCGCGCAGCAGCGTCGCCAGCGCCAGCACCGACTCCAGCATCGAGAAGTGCTGGCCGATGCAGGCCCGCGGGCCGCCGCCGAACGGGAACCACGCGTACCGGTGCCGCGCGGCCACCCGCTCCGGCGTGAACCGCTCGGGGTCGAAGCGCTCCGGGTCCTCCCACAGGTCCGGATTGCGGTGCGTCACCCAGGGGGCGACCACGACGTCCGAGCCGGCCCGGATGCGGTAGCCGCCGATCTCCGTGTCCGCGACGGCCCGGCGGCCGACCACCGGAGCGGCCGGGTACAGCCGCATGCCCTCCTTGAGCACCCGCGTCAGATACGGCAGCCGCTCCAGGTCGGCGGCGGTGGGCGCGCGGTCACCCAGTACCTCGTCGACCTCCTGCCGGGCGCGCGCCTGCTCCTCCGGGTGGCGCGAGAGCAGGTGCAGGGTGAAGGCCATGGACGTCGCGGTGGTCTCGTGCCCCGCGAGCAGGAACACGAGCACCTGGTCGCGGATCTCGGTCGCGTCCAGGCTGCCGTCCTCCTCGCTGCCGGCCTGCGCGAGAAGGGTGAGCAGGTCGTCGCCGACCGGCCCTTCGGGGGCCGCGCGGCGCTCGGCGATGATCCGGTCGCAGACCGCGTACACCTCCGCGATCGCGGCCATCGCGCGGCGGTTGCCGGGGGTCGGCCACTCGCGCGGCACGTTCACCGGTGCGTACGCGCGGCTCAGGGCATAGGCGTTGATCACGGGGAAGGAGCGGTGGATGACCTCCACGGCGGCCTCGACATCGGCCCCGAAGAGGATGCGCGCCACCGTGCGCAGCGCGAGCCGGCCCATCTCGGCGACGAGGTCGACGGTCGTCTCCTCGCCCCATCGTTCAACAACCGCGCCGGCCTCCTGCGCGATCGCGTCGGCGTACCCGTCCACCCTGCGCTTGGTGAAGAGCGGCTGCACCAGCCGCCGCTGCCGCAGATAGTCGGCGTCCTGGCTGGTCAGCAGGCCGTTTCCGAAGGCGGCCCGGACCTCTTCGTAGAACGGGTTGTCCTTGCGGAAGTTCGCCGACTCCGTGGCGAGCACCTGTTGCACGCCCTCGGCGGAGAAGACGCCGTGCAGGACCGTCCGCAGGCCGGGCGGCCCCGCCGACACCCGCACCACGTCACCGTGGTCGCGGCGGGCCCGCAGGAACGCCCCCAAGGAGTCCTGCTGCAGTTCGAACATCGACCCGAGGAGCGGCAGCCCCTTGGGGCCCGGTATGTGCGCCGCCGCACCAGAGGGCACGGCGCCGGAACCGGTGTGCGTATCAGTGTTGGTCATGCCAGCGGTCCTACCCCAAAAGCCCCCTGGTCACCGTGAGTTGAGGGCCACACCCGTGGTGCCTCTGGATCGGCGTCGGCACCCCCGTACGATGGACGGGTGATCAACAAGCGTTCCCGCCGCCCCGCCGCCCAGGCCGCCTCCTGCCGCGTCACGGTGTGCCGCGGCTGCTGCTGCGGTGACGCGGGCAAGATCCCCGGCGTCGACCACGCGGGCCAGATCCCGCGGCTGCGCGCGGCCCTGGACGGCGCTGCCCCGGTACGCGCTTCGGAGTGCCTGGACGTCTGCGACCAGGCGAACGTGGTCGTGGTCCAGCCGTCCCCCGAGGGGCGCGCGGCGGGCGGCCGGCCCGTGTGGCTGGGCCTGGTCAACGACGACGACGCGCTGGCGGACATCGCCGCGTGGATCCGGGCGGGCGGCCCGGGCATCGCCGAGCCGCCCGGCGTCCTGGACCTCTACGCCATGAAGGTCTCCCGCCGCGTCAGCGCGTCCCTGGAGGGCTGAGGAGGCCGCGGCCCGGCTCCGTGCCCGGCACCCCGTCGGCGGCGGCCTTCTCCAGTTGGAACGCCTCGTTGCCCAGGCCGATCCTGGCGTGCACCTCGGGGCGGGTGGCGCGCAGCACGCGCCCGTACACGAGGCCCACGACCGCCGCGAGGCCGATGAGCGCGGGCAGCAGCCAGCTCAGCGCGGAGCCCGCTCCGGCGCCGACCAGGACACCGAAGTCCTTGACCGCGTAGACCAGGACGACCAGCAGCGCGAGCCCTGCGAGGGCCGCGGCGGCGAGCCGCCCGGCCTGGGCGCGCCCTGCGCCGCGGCGTACGAAGAAGGCGATGACGGCGGCGCAGGCGGTGGCCATCAGGGCGATGACGCCGAGCGCGCCGAGGTTGCCGCCCCAGGTGAAGAGCTTCAGTACGGGGGCGGTGGGGTCGCCCGTGGGCGCGTGGTCGGTGACGGCGAACGCCACGACGACGAGCAGCGAGACGACGGTCTGCAGGAACGAGCCGAGGGCGGGCGCGCCGCTGGCCTTCGAAGTGCGGCCGAGCGCTGCGGGCAGCAGGCCCTCGCGGCCCATGGCGAAGGCGTAACGGGCCACGACGTTGTGGAAGCTGAGCATCGAGGCGAAGATGCCGGTCACGAAGAAGACGTGCAGGACGTCGGTGAAGAGGCCGCCGAGGCGGGGCTCGGCGAGCGCGAAGATCAGCCCGGGGCCTTCCTTGCCGGCGGTGGCGACGACGTGGTCAGGGCCGGTGGCGACGCCGATGAGCCAGGAGCTGAGGGCGAAGAAGACCGCGGAGAAGCCGACGGCGAGGAACATCACGCGCGCCACGACGGTCCCCGGCCGGCTGGTCTCCTCCGCGTACACCGGGGCCTGTTCGAAGCCGAGGAAGCCGGCGACGGCGAAGCACAGGGCCGTACCGAGGCCGGCGCCGCCCAGCGTCGCGGGGTCGAAGGCGTGCAGGGACAGACCCTGCGGCCCGGGCTGTGCGGCGAACGCGAGGTCGAAGACCACGATGAGGGCGACCTCGACGAGGAGCAGGACGCCCAGCACCTTCGCGTTGAGGTCGATCTTCAGGGCGCCGAGGGCGCCGGTGAGCAGGACGCCCAGGACGGCGGGGACCCACCACACGACGGTGACGCCGAAGAACGTGTCCAGCAGGGCGGCGAATTCGAAGCCGAAGATGCCGTAGATGCCGACCTGGAGGGCGCAGTAGGCGGCCAGCGCCACGAAGGACGCGCCGGCGCCCGCGGTGCCGCCCAGGCCCCTGGCGATGTACGCGTAGAAGGCGCCGGCGTTGTGCACGTGCCGGCTCATCTCGGCGTATCCGACGCTGAACAGCGCCATCACCACGCCGAGGATGACGAACAGCAGCGGCTGCCCGACGATGCCCATGACCTGGTACGTGGTCACCATGACGCCGGCCACGGCCATCAGCGGGGCGCTGGCGGCCAGTACGGACAGCAGGAGGCCGGGCGTGCCGATGCGGTCGGCGCGCAGGGCGCGTTCCTGTCCCTTGAAGGTGCTGATCTCGTGCGTACTACCGGTGGGCATGGCGGGGCGGTCCTTTCCGGGGCGGGCGGGATCAGGTGGCGCGCAGGGCGAGGTCGCGAGCGGCCCGGAAGGCGCGCGCCGGGTCGCGGTCGGGGTAGCCCCACGGCTCGGCGGTGACGTGCGGGCCGATGCGGTGGAAGAGGGCGGCCGCCTCGGCGAGCCGCCCTTCGCAGTACTTGGCGTGGGCGAGGAAGTTCAGGTCGACCTTGCCGCGCGGGTGGCCGGTGGCGCGCGGGTGTCCGGTGGTGGCGCGCGGGTGGCCGGTGGCGCCCTCCCACTCCAGCCACCAGTCGAAGGCGGCCTTCATGGCCTGGCGGGCGCGGCGGGTGGCCCAGTGCCCGGACGCCGCCGGGTCGGCGGGCTCCAGCCCCGCGGCCGCCAGGACGCGGTAGCGCTCGGCGTGGGCGACGACGGGCAGGACGGCCAGCGGGGAGTCGGCGGGGGCCTGCTCGGCGGCCCAGGCGGCGAAGTCGTAGACCTGGTGCAGCGGGTCGTCGGTGTCGCCCGGCTGGTGTTCGGCGAGGCACGCGGCCATGAGGTGGTGGGCGTGGTGGTGTCCGGGATGGCGGGCGCGCACCTGGTCGAAGGCGTACTCGCGGGCGTCGGGGGTGCCGGTGGCGCGGGCCAGCATCAGCAGGGCGAGCCAGGGCGTGGGGTCGTCGGGGGCCATCCGGGCGGCGGTCAGGCAGCTCTCGCGGGCGTTCTCGGCGGACTCCTTGCCGTGCAGTACGCGGTGGACCGCGGCGGTCGCGACGAAGGCGGCCGCGTCGGGGCTGTCGGGCTCGGCGAGCTGCCACTCACGGGCCCAGACGGCACCGGACCTGGCGGCACCGAGCGCGATCAGGCGGTGGCCGCGGCGGTCCCAGTCGGTGCCGGTCGCGGCGAGGAGGGTGCGGGCGGCGGTCCAGCGGCCCTGGGCGAGCGCTTCGAGGCCCGCGGCGAGCTCGGTGTCGTCGAGCGCCGGACGGACTCCGGCGGGGTCCTTGCGGCGGACGCGCCCCAGAGGTGGGGGTGGGGGCGGTGGAGTCATACCAGGGGTCTCTCCACGGCGCTCTTCCCTCCGGCGCCCCGCGCGGGGCAGACATGTGCAGGTTCGATGAACGGATCGACACGGGGTGATCACAGACAGCAAAGCGGCCCCAGGGGTTCCCGTCAACCCCCGTCCGGGCGCCCCGGGACGTCGCCAACGCCCCTACCTGCGCGGCTCGTTCGGAAGATCAAAAGCGTGCCGCCGGCACGGTCCGGCAGACGGAGAAGGCCGGCGACGCCCGCCGCACTCGCCCCACAGGCATGGCGCTTAATAATGGCCAGTATTAATATGAGGCCCATGGCGAGGACGTCGGGGTCCGTGACCCGGGAGAAGCTGATCCGCGCCGCGGAGGAGATCTTCGCGGCGCAGGGCGTCGACGGCGCCCAGACCCGCGACATCGTGCGGCTGGCCGGCCAGGGCAACCCCTCGGCGGTGCAGTACCACTTCGGTTCCCGCGCGGGCCTGTTGGACGCGGTGATGGCCGGCCGGCTGGCCCGTACGGAAGCGGCGCTCGTACCCCTCCTGACGGCGCTGCCGGAGCCGTCCCTGGAGGAGCTGGTCCGGGCGCTGGTCACGGCTGAGGCGACCCAGCTGGGCGACCCGCGGGGGCTGCGCTGCCTACGGATCTCCGCACAGCTCAGCCACGAGAGCGGCATCCGTACGCGGACGCCGCACCCGACGCTCGCGGGCACCGCCTACTGGCAGCTGATCGAACGGATCGAGACCTCCCTCGCGGCCGACGGGCTGCCCGAGGCGATCCGGCTGGAGCGCACGGACCTCGCGCTGACGCTGATCGGCGCGGCGCTCTCCGACCGGGCCCGGCAGTACCTCGACGGTGCACGCGCGCTCACCACGGAGCCCGTCTTCCTCGCCGACCTCGTCACGACCACGGTGGCGCTGCTGCGCGCCCCCGCACCGGAGCAGGGGCGCCCCGCTCCCCGACACAGGAGTGCACGATGACCGATCTGACCGGCAAGACCATTCTGATCACCGGCGGCGCGCGCGGGCTGGGCGCCGAGGCGGCGAAGCAGGCCGTGGACGCCGGCGCGAACGTCGTACTCACCGACGTACTGGCGGAGGACGGCGAGGCGACCGCCGCGGCGCTGGGCGACCGGGCCCGCTTCCGCACCCACGACGTGACGTCGGAGGAGGACTGGCAGCGCGCCGCGGACTTCGCGGTCGCGGAGTTCGGCGGCCTCGACGGGCTGGTCAACAACGCGGGCATAGCCACCGGCCAGCCGCTGGAGACCCTCTCGGTCGACTTCTTCCGGAAGGTGCTCGACGTCAACCTCACCGGCGTCTTCATCGGCATGAAGACCGCCATCCCCCTGATGCGGCAGCGCGGCGCGGGCTCCATCGTCAACATCTCCTCGGCGGCCGGCCTGATGGGCCTGGCGATGACCGGCGGCTACGGCGCGTCCAAGTGGGGCGTGCGCGGGTTGTCCAAGATCGCGGCGGTGGAGCTGGGCACGGACCGCATCCGGGTCAACTCCGTGCACCCGGGCATGACGTACACCCCGATGACGGCCGGCGTCGGCATCCAGAAGGGCGAGGGCAACTACCCCAACACCCCGATGGGCCGGGTCGGCGAGCCGCACGAGATCGCGAGCGCGGTGGTGTACCTGCTCTCCGACGCGGCGTCCTACGTGACCGGGGCCGAACTGGCGGTGGACGGCGGCTGGACGACCGGTCCGACGGTGAAGTACGTGATGGGACAGTGACCTCTTGGGGATGACGGGACGGGCCGTCTGATTGCATGGCCCCATGACCGATCAGCAGCCGCTCAGCGCGGACGAGATCCTCGACATCGTGGACGAGAACGATCAGGTCGTGGGGCAGGCCCCACGCGGCGAGGCATACGCGAAGAGGATGCGCCACCGCAGCGTATTCGTGCTGGCCCGGGACGCCGACGACCGGATCTTCGTGCACCGCCGCACCGCACAGAAGCTCATCTTCCCCTCGCACTACGACATGTGGGTCGGTGGCGTGGTCGGCGCGGGCGAGTCGTACGACGAGGCGGCGCTGCGCGAGGCGGAGGAGGAGCTCGGCGTCTCCGGGCTGCCCCGCCCCGTACCGCTGTTCACGTTCCTCTACGAGGCGCCCGAGCACACGTGGTGGTCGGCGCTCTACGAGGTGCGCTGCACGCTGCCGGTGAACCCGCAGGTGGAGGAGGTCGCATGGCACACGTTCCTCACGGACGAGGAACTGGAACGCCGGCTGCCCGAATGGCAGTGGGTACCGGACGGCCTGGAGGCGTTCCGGCGGCTGCGGGACTGGGAGGCCGCCGGGCGGCCGGCCGCCGGATAAGGTGCGAAACATGATCTTCACGGACCGGATGCGGGCGCTCGCCGCCGACCTGCGCCTGTGGTTCGCGCCCGCGCGGATCCGCAACGAGGGCTCCACCCCCGACTACCGCTTCTCGCTCGCCAACGAGCGCACGTTCCTGGCCTGGCTGCGCACGGCGTTCGCGCTGATCGGCGGCGGCTTCGCCGTCGACCAGTTCCTGCCGTCGCTGCACCAGACGGTGCGCACGGTCTTCACCGTGGCGCTGCTCGCGGGCGGCGCGCTGTGCGCGGTGCGCTCGGTCAGCCACTGGGTGCGCTGCGAGCGGGCGATGCGGCGCGGCGAGGACCTGCCGGCCTCCCGCTTCCCGTCGCTGCTGGGCGCGGGCGTCGGGCTGCTGGCGGTGGCCATCGCGGTGGTCGTGCTGCTGGGCTGGACGCGCTGATGCCGGCCGGTACGGGAGGCTGACGATGGCCGGCACGGAAGAGGGCACGGCCGCCGTCCGGGACCCGGGGCTGCAGCCCGAGCGGACCCGGATGGCGTGGCGGCGCACGACGCTGTCCTGCGCGGTGGCCGTGGTACTGGCCTGGCGTCAGGTGCTGCTCACCCGCGAGCCCACCGGGGCGGAGGTCGTCCTCGTCGCGCTGCTCGTCCTCGCCGGGCTGGCCTTCCTCACCGCGGCGCACACCCGGATGCGCACGCTGGCCGCGCCCGCCACCACGGGACGGCCGCGCACGATGGACGCCCGTACGGCACTGCTGGCGGCGGGCTGCACGCTGGTACTGGTGGGACTGGGCGCGGCGATCGTGCTGTAGGCGTCTTGCGGGGCGGTCGCGGTCCGCCTTCCCGGGCGGCCTCGGTACGCCCCGAGGCGGTCGTCACGGTCCGTCACCTCCCCCTATCCGCCTGGTCGGCGCCCCTCGTGTGACGCGCGGAACACCCCTCGCCCCCAACCGGTTCACTCCACCCTCTGGACGCCATACCGACTAGTCGGCATGATCGTGGACGGTCCCACTCCACCGGCCAGCACACGGAGGCGCACGATGAGCAAGGACAACCCGCCCGGCCTCGACCTGGAGCGGCTCCGCGCCCACCTGGACCGGGAGTGCCCGGGCCTGGTCGCGGGCCCGCTGACCGCCGAGCTGGTCCAGGGCGGCCGGTCCAACCTCACCTACCGCGTCACCGACGGCGCCGGCCACTGGGTCGTCCGCCGCCCGCCGCTCGGCCATGTCCTGGCCACCGCGCACGACATGGCGCGCGAGCACCGTGTCATCAGCGCGCTGCACGATACCCGGGTACCGGTCCCGGAGACGCTGGCGCTCTGCCGGGACGAGGACGTCATCGGGGCGCCGTTCTACGTGATGGAGCTCGTGGCCGGCACTCCGTACCGCACGGCCGACCAGCTGCGGCCGCTCGGCCCCGAGCGCACCCGCGACATCGTCCTCCGCCTCGTGGACACCCTCGTCGACCTGCACGCCGTCGACCCGGCGTCGGTGGGCCTGGGCGACTTCGGGCGGCCCGACGGCTTCCTGGAGCGGCAGCTGCGCCGCTGGGGCAAGCAGCTGGCCGCGTCCCGGAACCGCGAACTGCCCGGCATCGACGAGCTGCACGAGGCGCTGGGCAGGAAGCTGCCCGCTTCGCCCGCGCCCGCGATCGTGCACGGCGACTACCGCCTGGACAACGTACTGGTCGGCGCGGACGACCGGATCTCGGCGGTGCTGGACTGGGAGATGTCCACGCTCGGCGACCCGCTCACCGACCTGGGCCTGCTGGCCATGTACAGCGAGCAGGAGGAGTCCCCCGACTCGCCCGTCACCACGACCCGCAGCGCCCCGGGGCATCCCGAACCGGGCGAGCTGATCGAGCGGTACGCGGCCGGCTCCGGACGCGACGTCTCGCAGGTCGCCTGGTACACCGCGTTCGCCTACTTCAAACTCGCGGTGATCCTCGAAGGCATCCACTACCGCTACACGCTCGGGCAGACCGTCGGTGCCGGCTTCGACCGGATCGGCGAGGTCGTGCCGCGCTTCATCGACAACGGCCGCCGCACCCTTTCCACCCTGTCCCCCGTGAAGGAAGGCTGAGCACGCTCATGGACTTCGCATTCGACGCCCGCACGCAGGAGCTGCGCGAGAAACTGCTCGCGTTCATGGACGAGCACGTCCACCCCGCCGAGCAGGTCGCGCACGAGCAGCGGGCCGAGCTCGCCTCGCCCTGGGACACCCCGGCGATCGTGGAGGAGCTGAAGGCGGAGGCCCGCAAGCAGGGGCTGTGGAACCTCTTCCTGCCGGACGCGGAGCACGGCGCGGGGCTCACCAACCTCCAGTACGCGCCGCTCGCCGAGATCACCGGCCGCTCCCCGCAGCTCGCGCCGACCGCGCTGAACTGTGCCGCGCCGGACACCGGCAACATGGAAGTACTCGCCCAGTTCGGCAACGAACAGCAGCAGAAGCAGTGGCTGCAGCCGCTGCTGGCCGGCGAGATCCGCTCCGCGTTCGCGATGACCGAGCCGGACGTGGCCTCGTCCGATGCGACGAACATCGAGACGCGCATCCAGCGGGACGGCGACGACTACGTCATCAACGGCCGCAAGTGGTACATCTCCGGCGCGATGAACCCGCTCTGCCAGATCTTCATCGTGATGGGCAAGACCGACCCGGGCAGCGAGGACATCCGCCGCCAGCAGTCGATGATCCTCGTCCCGCGCGACACCCCGGGCCTGACGGTCAAGCGCGCCATGCAGGTCTACGGGTACGAGGACCACCACCACGGCGGCCACGCCGAGGTGGTCTTCGACAACGTACGCGTCCCGGCGGCGAACCTCGTCGGCGAGGAGGGCGGCGGCTTCGCCATCGCCCAGGCCCGCCTCGGCCCCGGCCGGATCCACCACTGCATGCGGCTGATCGGCATGGCCGAGCGGGCGATCGAGCTGATGTGCAAGCGGGCGGTGGCGCGTACCGCCTTCGGCAAGCCGCTGGCGCAGCAGGGCGTCGTCCAGGAGTGGATCGCGGACGCCCGGGTCGCCGTCGAACAGCTCCGCCTCCTCGTCCTCAAGACGGCGTGGCTGATGGACACGGTCGGCAACAAGGGCGCGCACACGGAGATCCAGTCCATCAAGATCGCGACGCCGCGCACGGTCGTGGACATCATCGACCAGGCGGTCCAGCTGCACGGCGCGGGCGGCGTCAGCCAGGACTTCCCGCTCGCCGAACTGTGGGCCGGCGCCCGCACGCTCCGCCTGGCCGACGGCCCGGACGAGGTCCACCAGCGCTCCCTGGCCCGCCGGGAGATCAAGAAGTACATGTGAGCGGTACGCGGACGAGCCGCACGAGGGCGAGCCGCACGCGCACGCCGATGCGCCGGTGAGCCGAGGCTTCACGCAGGCCCCCACCTGGGTAACCCCCTGGTGGGGGCCCACGGGTGTGCGCAATCGGGGCCAGCGCCGCAGTCATACAAATGAGCCCCGCCTACGGACGCGGCATCTCAGTCGCACGGAAGCACCGACCCGGACCCGTGCGCCCCATTCGGAGCCGATTTCCTACTCGATTGATACCATGCCCGTATGTCCTCCGAGACGACGTACGGCATCGGCGAGGGGCCGGCGACCCGGGTCAGTCTTTCCCTGCCCGAAGGGACCGCCGAGGCGATCCGGTCCAGGGTCGGCAAGCGTGAGTTCTCCGCTTTCATCGCCGCTGCCGTCGAGCGCGAGTTGCGCGGCCAGGCCATGGACGAGTACCTGGCCGACTACGAGCGCCGCAACGGACCGGTTTCCGAAGCCGCCCAGGACCGAGCGCGGAAGGTGTTCGACGAGGTCTTCGCCGAGGAGGACCAGTGGCCCGCCGCAGGCTGAGCCATGAAGGAACACTGGTCCTCGACAGTGAAGGGCTCTCGAAACTGCTGAGTGACGACGATTGCGTCGTCGCCCTGGTCGCGGAGGCACGACGACGGGGCATGGAGGTCGTGATCTGCGCGCTCACGCTCGTCGAGGCCGTGCATGCCCGTACCGACAGGGCCCGGCTGCACTGGCTGCTGTCGGGCCTGCGGGTGACCGCGGTCGGCGAGGAGGAGGCGAAGCGGGCCTCCGCGCTGCTGATGGCCGCCGGGCTGCACGGCCACAAGTACGCGATCGACGCGGCAGTGGCCGAGACCGCTCTGCGTCAGCAGCGGCCCGTGGTCATGCTGACCTCCGATGCCGACGACATGACGAAGCTCTGCGGTGGCCGGGTCCGGCTCGTCGCGGTGTGAAAGCGGCGGGAAGCAGTGTGAAAGCGGCGGGCAGGCGCTAGGGCGTGTCTTTTGGATCAGCCCGGATCGGGTCGCGGCGTCTGGTGCGGTGCATCGCAAGGCGGAGCATTGCCCGCGTACCGGGTTGTACGTGGGCATTGCGACAACGCCGCGAGGTGCCGTGCCAGGCGTCGCGGCCCCGGGATGATCCGAAAGACGCGCCCTAAGGCCCCGTCTACGGGCGCAGCGCCCGCAGCAGTAGGTCCGCCAGGTGGTCGGCGACCTCGCGGGGGGTGAGGGGGCCGCCCTCGCGGTACCAGGTGCCGAGGTGGTGGACCGAGCCGAAGTGGTAGTCGACGATCAGGTCGGCGGGGACGTCGGGGGTGAAGACGCCGGAGCGCTGGCCCTCTTCGATGAGGGCCCGGAAGCGTTCGTGGTAGCGGCGGCGCTCGGCGCGTACCTGCTTGTCCTTCTCCGGCGAGAGCTGGTGCATGGAGCGGAAGAAGATCTTCGTGTCGTCGAGGTTCTCGATGGTCGTGACGACCACGTCGGCCGCGGCGTCCCGCAGGCGCTGTTCCACCGGCGCGTCGGCGCCCGCGAACCGGTCCAGGCGCTCCTGCTGGAGGCGGAGCACCCGCCCGTAGACCTCGTGCAGCAGGTCGTCCTTGGAACCGAAGTAGTGGTACAGCGCGCCCTTGGTGACGCCCGCCGCCTCGACGATCTCCTGGACCGAGGTCCGGTCGTACCCCTGCTCGGCGAAGAGCCGGGTGGCGGTGGCCAGCAGCCGCTGTGCCACGGGCTTCGTGCTCCCGTCCGTCGTGCCGGCCATCGCCCTCACCTGTCCTTCTCCGTACTGACGTGCTGGTTCACCGGAGGCTAGCCGCGGTTGCGCAGCTCCCGTCGGAGGATCTTCCCACTCGTCGTCTTCGGCAGCTCGGGCAGGACCTCCACCTCCCGGGGATATTTGTACGCGGCCAGCCGTTCTTTGCAGTAGGCGGCCAGCTCGGCGGGGTCGGGGGCCTCGCCGGATCGCAGGCTCACGTATGCCTTGACGCTCTCGCCGCGGTAGGCGTCCGGCACGCCGACGACGGCGGCCTCGCGCACGGCGGGGTGGGTGTAGAGCACGTCCTCGACCTCGCGCGGCCAGACCTTGAAGCCGGAGGCGTTGATCATGTCCTTCTTGCGGTCGACGACGTACAGCCAGCCGTCGGTGTCCATGAAGCCGATGTCTCCGGTGCGCAGCTCGCCGCCGGGGAGCGCCTCGGCGGTGGCGTCGGGGCGGCGCCAGTAACCGGGCACGACCTGCGGGCCGCTGACGGCTATCTCGCCCTGTTCGCCGAAGGGCACGTCCCGGCCCTGTTCGTCGATGATCCGTACGACGGTGTCGGGGCCCGGTACGCCGACCGCGAGGGTGCCCGAGACCTTGTCGACGGGCGCTTCCAGCTGCGGCGGCACGCTGGCGCAGGGGGCCGTGCACTCGGTGAGGCCGTATCCGTTGCGGATGTACGGGCCGAATTCCGCGCGGAACTTCTCGACCAGGGCGGGCGGCAGCGGCGCGCCGCCGGAGGAGACGGTGGTGAAGGACGCGAAGTGGTCGCGGGAGACGTCCGAGTGGGCCATCAGGGCCATGTAGGCGGTGGACGGGCCGACGGTGAAGGCCGGGCGGTGCTCCAGGAAGGCGTCCAGGACGACGCCGGCCTCGAAGCGGTACGCCAGGGCCAGGGTGCCGCCGCCGGTGATGCAGGAGGCCAGCTCGCAGACCATGCCGGTGATGTGGAAGAGCGGCGCGAGCGCGAAGTAGGTGGCGCCGTCGGGGAGTCCGAGGCCGGTGCGCTGGCGTTCGGCGTTGTAGGAGATGTTGCCGTGGGTGTTGGTGGCGCCCTTGGGGGTGCCGCTGGTGCCCGAGGTGTAGCTGATCAGGGCGATGTCGTCGGCGGTGAGTTCGGGGACGCCGTCGGCGGGGCCGCGGCCCGCGTGCGCGCGGGCGGTGGCCAGCAGGTCGTCGGCGCCCTCGCGCGGCCCGAGGCGTGCGCCGCGCAGTACGCGGGCGTCGTCTCTGGTCTGCAGGTCCCGCTCGCAGGCGGTCAGTGCGATGCGTACGGAGGGGGCCGCGGCCGCGGTGTCGCGCAGGAAGGCGTCCCAGGTGTGGTCGGCGCAGACGACGGCGGTGACCTCGGCGTCGGTGAGGACGTGGGTCATCTCGCCCGACTTGTACATGGGGTTGACGGGGACGACGACGCCGCCCGCCTTCCAGACGCCGAACAGCGCGAGGACGAAGTGCGGGGTGTTCTGCAGCATGATCGCCGCCCGGTCGCCGGGCCGGAAGCCCCGGTCGCCCAGGTAGGCGGCGATGGCGTCGGAGAGCGCGTCGGTCTCGGCGTAGGACAGCCGGCCGTCGAAGTAGGCCAGCGCGGTCCGCTCGGGGACCCGGCGGGCCGCTTCCTTGAAGGCGTGCAGGGTGGAGGGGTGCGGGTGCACGGGGGCGCGCTGTGCCTCGTTCAGCTGCGGCAGCCACGGCTTGTCCTGGTACGACGTCATCGGCGTGCGGCCCTTCTCTCTTCTCGTCCCGGTGGTACTGATCCCGTACGGCGCGGTCGTCCCCGCCGCGCCGTACGGAGCTGTGGTCCCGTGCCGCTCAGGCGCCGGCGCCCTCGGCGGCGTCGAGCTTGCGCTGGAGGTGGTTCATGCCGCGGAGCCAGCGGTCGGGGTCGGCGGCGCGGGCCGCGTAGTAACCGGCGACCTCCGGGTGCGGCAGGACCAGGAAGCGCTTCTCGGTGATGGCTTCGAAGAGGGCGTCGGCGACGGCCGCGGGCTCGATGGCGCCGGGGGTGAGGACCAGGTCGCCGGCGGATCCGGTGTTGCTGAGCATGTCGGTCCGTACGCCCTGGGGGCAGATGGCGTGCACGTCGATGCCGCGGTGCCGGTAGGTGGCGGAGAGCCATTCGGCGAAGGCGTACGCGGCGTGCTTGGAAACGCTGTACGGGGCGGAGCCGATCATGGTGAGCAGCCCTGCGGCCGAGACGGTGGCGACGAAGCGGCCGCTGCCGCGCTCCAGCCACTCCGGTATCAGCTCGCGCGCGGCCCGCACGTGGGCCATGACGTTGACGTCCCAGGCGAGATCCCAGTCGCTGTCGGGTGCCTCGGGGCCGCCGCCGGTGCCCACGCCCGCGTTGGCGCAGAAGATGTCGATGCGGCCGCCGAGGGCCTCGCGGGCTGCCGGGACGATCGCCGAGGCGTCGCCGGGGACGGCGATGGCGCCCAGCTCGGCGGCGGTGCGCTCGGCCTTCTCCTTGTCCAGGTCGTTGACGACGACCCGTGCGCCCTCGGCGGTGAAGCGTGCCGCGAGCGCGGCACCGATGCCGCCGCCCGCCCCGGTGACCACCACGGTCTTGTCCCGCACGGCTTCCACTTGCGTCTCCCTCGGCTCGACCGGACCACGACCAGCAGGCAGACTAACCAGTCGGTATGTAGGAAGGGAAGAGCCCGACGCACCCTGTGCGGTGCGTTCCCCCGCGGCCTCGCGCGCGTTAGCGTCACAGCACACGAACCGCGATCACGGAGGTGTGCGCATGGCCTTGTCCAGACGGAGCCTGCTGACGGTCACCGGCGCGATGACCGGCGCGATCGCCGGTGCGCCCGGTACGGCGTCGGCGGCGCCCCCGCCACCCCCGCCGTCCGGCGGCCGCCGGGTGCGGACGGGTTTCGACCGGCTGTCTGCCGACGGGTACGCGCTGCTGTCCGGGCAGCGGGTCGGCGTCGTCACCAATCCGACCGGTGTCACGCAGGACGTCGAGCACCTCGTGGACGTCATGCACGCGGACAAGCGCGTGCGGCTGACCGCGGTGTTCGGACCCGAGCACGGCTTCCGCGGCACGGCGCAGGCGGGCGGTTCGGAGGGCCGGCACGAGGACCCGGCCACCGGGCTGCCGGTGTACGACACGTACCAGAAGAGCGGGCAGGCACTGGCGGACATCTTCACCGAGTCCGCGGTCGACACGGTCGTCTTCGACATCCAGGACGTGGGCGCGCGCTTCTACACCTACATCTGGACGCTGTACGACTGCATGGTGGCGGCGGCCATGGCGGGCAAGCGCTTCGTGGTGCTGGACCGGCCGAACCCGGTGACCGGCCGCTCGGCGACCGGCCCCGTGCTGGACAAGAAGTACGCCTCGTTCGTCGGCCGGGAGCCGATCGCGCAGGCGCACGGGATGACGGTGGCGGAGCTGGCGCTGCTCTTCAACGAGCGGTTCGTGCCCGCCGTCGCCGGCAAGAAGGTGCGGCTGGACACCGTGCTGATGAAGGGCTGGCGGCGGGCCGATTTCTTCGACGCGACCGGGCTGCCGTGGGTCCCGCCCAGCCCCAACATGCCCACCGCGGACACCGCGCTGGTCTACTCCGGCACCTGCCTCTTCGAGGGCACCAATCTCTCCGAAGGGCGGGGCACGACGCGCCCGTTCGAGCTGCTCGGCGCGGAGGGCATCGACCGCACGTGGGCGGCGGCGGTCAACGCCGAGCGGCTGCCGGGGGTCCGCTTCCGCGAGGCGTACTTCGCGCCGACGTTCTCCAAGTTCCAGGGCAAGACGATCGGCGGCGTGCAGCTGCACGTCCACGACCGGGCGGCGTTCGACCCGGTGCGGACCGGCATCGCACTGCTGGTCACCGCCAAGAAGGTGTGGAAGGACTTCGCCTGGCGCCCGGACCACGGAATCGACCGGCTCGCGGGCTCCGCCAAGGTACGCACGATGATCGACGCGGGGGCGGGGACGGACGAGGTCGTCGGCGCCTGGCAGGCGGAGCTCGCGAAGTTCCGTGCGCTGCGCGCCGGTTACCTCCGCTACCACTGAGCCGGGCCGCCCGGCCCGCCGAGGACAGCCGTCTCAAGAGACGAGACCACACGTCCCACCTATTGACTGCCCCCTACAACGACCGTGACCATGCGGCTCGTGCACAGCGAAGCGACAGCAGAAGAGACCACGGCCGGACCCGCCGGCGACGAGGGCAGCTCCGAGAGCCTGCGGCGGGTGGCCGTGGCGTCGTTCATCGGGACGGCCATCGAGTTCTACGACTTCTACATCTACGGGACCGCGGCCGCGCTCGTACTGAACCAGGCGTTCTTCCCGACCCTGGACCCGGTCAACGCCACCCTCGCCTCCTTCTCCACCTACGCGGTGGCGTTCGCGGCGCGGCCGCTCGGCTCGATCGTCTTCGGGCACTTCGGCGACCGGGTGGGCCGCAAGTCCGTACTGGTCGTCTCGCTGCTGCTGATGGGCCTGTCCACGGCCTTCGTCGGGCTGCTGCCCGGCTACGCCACGCTGGGCATCTGGGCCCCCGTACTGCTGATCCTGCTCCGCTTCGTCCAGGGCATCGGCCTGGGCGGCGAGTGGGGCGGCGCCGCGCTGCTCGCGGTCGAACACGCCCCGAAGAAACGGCGCGGCCTGTACGCCGCGTTCCCGCAACTTGGCCCGTCCGTCGGGTTCTTCGCCGCCACTGGCATCTTCTGGCTGCTGTCCGCCTCGCTGGACGACGCGGCCTTCCGGTCCTGGGGCTGGCGCATCCCGTTCCTGCTCTCGTTCCTGCTGGTCGCGGTCGGCCTGTTCGTCCGGCTGAAGATCAGCGAGACGCCGGTCTTCGCGAAGGTGATGGACGCGCAGGAGGCCAGCAAGGTCCCCACGCTGGACGTGATCCGCGGCCACTGGCGCGAGCTGCTGCTCGGCGCGGGCGGCATGATCATCGCGTACGGGCTCTTCTACACGGCCACGACGTACTGCCTCTCCTACGCCACCGGCACCCTCGGCATCTCCCGCAACATGATGCTGGGCCTGTCCCTGGTCGCCTGCCTCTTCCTCGCCGCCGGCACCTGGCTCGCCGCCACCCGCTCCGACGGCGCGGGCCGCCGCAGGCTCGTCCTGGCCGGCTGCGGCCTCGCCGCCGTCTGGGGCCTGGTCCTCTTCCCGCTGCTGGACACCGAGTCCCCGGTGCTGGTGGCCCTCGCGATCGGCGGCGCGCTGTTCTGCATGGGCGTGGTGTACGGGCCGATGGGCGCCTACCTGCCCGAGCTGTTCGGTACCAGGGTCCGTTACTCCGGCGCCTCGCTCGCCTACAACCTCGGCGGCGTCCTCGGCGGCGCGGTCTCCCCGCTGATCGCCACCCGCCTGCAGTCCGCCTTCGGCTCCTCCTCCGTCGGCTGGTACGTCTCCGCGATGGCCGTGGTCTCCCTGCTGTGCGTCCTGGCGCTGCCGGAGACCAGGGAGCGCGAGCTGGCCTGACCCGGAGCCTCCGCCGTTCGCCGTAGCGCTGCGTATGGCGGGAACGGCCGATGCGCAGGACGATGCGCTGCACGAGCGGCAGCGAAGGGGATCGTCATGGCGGGTGTCGGGGTGCGGCCGTACTGGGAACTGACGTTTGACGCCGACGGGGACGTCGATCAGCGGCAGCGCGACGCACTGCTCGCCGGGGCGGCGCGGGAGCGGCTGACCGATCTCGTGGTGTTCGCGCACGGGTGGAACAACGACCGGTCGATGGCCACCCGGTTGTACAGCCGGTTCTTCGAGCCCTTCCCGGAACTGCTGGCGGGCAGCGCGGCCCGGGTGGGGTACGCGGGCGTGATCTGGCCGGCGCTGCGCTTCACCGACGAGCCGATCCCCGACTTCGACCCCTCGCCGCGGGCCCGGGCCGCCGCCGTCGCCGCGGCCGCCGACGAACCGGTACTGGAGGACTCCGTGCGGCGCCAGTTGGCGCAGGCGTTCCCGGGCCGGGACATGGTGCTGGAGCGGCTCGCGCAGCTGCTGTCGGAACGGCCCGACGCGCGCTCGGCGTTCGACGAGTTCGCGCGGCTGGTGCGGGAGCTGGTGTCGGTCCGGCAGGACAGCCCGGCCCTGCTGTTCGCCGCGGACAGCGGGGACGGGCTGCCCGGCATGCTGACCGACGACGCGCTGGAGGTCTGCGAGGTCTACACGGCGGCGCTGCGGTCGGCGGGCGTGGCGGTGTGGCCGGGCGAGGCCGTGGACGCCGAGCAGCGCCCGCTGTTCGGCGGCGGGCTGACCCGGATGTGGAGCGGCGCCCGCGAACTCCTGCGGCAGGGCGCCTATTACGCGGTGAAGCGGCGTGCCGGGACGGTCGGCCAGCTGGGCCTGGGGCCGGTGCTCGGCCGGCTGGCGGGCGAGGCGGCCGGGCTGCGGGTGCACCTGGTGGGGCACTCCTTCGGCGCCCGGCTGGTCTCGTACGCGCTGCGCGGACTGCCGCCGGACGCGCGGCACGTGAAGTCGGTGACGCTGCTGCAAGGGGCCTTCTCGCACTACGCGTTCTGCTCGGAGCTGCCGCACGACCGGGCGCGCACCGGGACGCTGGACGGCATGCAGGAGCGGGTCGACGGCCCGCTGGTGTGCTGCTACTCCCGGCACGACGACGCGCTGGGCACCTTCTATCCCCTGGCGTCGAAGCTGGCCGGGGACTCCTCGGGCTTCCTCGCCGTGTTCGACCGGTGGGGCGCGAACGGGTTCGACGGCATCCAGGGCGTGGACGGGACCCGGCGCATCCGGCTGGGCGAGCAGCTGCCGACGTCGCCGGGGTGCGTGAACGTGGACGCCTCCGCCGTGGTCCGGCGCGGCGCGCCGCCGGCCGGCGCGCACAGCGACATCTGCCACCCGGAGCTGGCCCGGGTGGTCCTGGAAGCGGGCCGGATCGCCCGCGGCTGACCGGTGCGGGGGGGGGGGGGCCCCCCCCCCCCCCCCCCCCCCCCCCCCCCCCCCCGCCCGAGCGCCGGTTACCGGTGGCTCGGGAACTCCACCACCTGCTGGTAGGTGGGCCGGTTCTGCCAGCTGATCGGGTCGTGCGTGAGGCCGCCGACCGCGCGCTGGATGATCGCGTCCGAGCACCACTGGTCCCCGGCCTTGCAGGCGTCGTCGCCCGGGTAGACCTGCTCGGCGGTCTTCGCGGCCGCCTCGCGCAGCGTGCTGACGAGCGTGTCGTGGCACGCGGAGAGTTCACCGTCGCCGCAGTAGGTGTCGGCCAGCCCGCCGCGTACCTTCTCGCCGAGGACAGCCCGCAGGTCCTTGTCGGCGTAGGACCACCAGCCGTACTGGAAGGCGGAGCCGGCGTGGCTGCCGGTCGGCCCGTGCCCGGCCGAGGGCGACTCGTCGACGGCGATGTTGGTCTTCAGCCCGTCATAGAGGTCCTTCCCCAGGCCCGGCTCGAAGACCTTCTCGATCATCAGGGGCCACCAGGCGTCCATGATCCGCACTGCGTCGGAGTGGGCGTACGTCTTCGACCCCGGACTGGTCTCGTGGCGCTGCGCGCCGTCCTTGCGCCATGCCTCCAGCTGCTGGACGGCGGTCCTGACCTTCGGGTCGTCCACCGGTGCCGAGCGCAGCACCTTGAGCAGCTCCGGGAGCACGTCCTCGCCGCGCAGGTCGGTGACGGCGGCCTCGCTCATCGCGCGGGTCAGGGAGGCGCGGGTGACCCCGCCGTCCGCGACCAGCTCCTCGACCCGGTCATCGAGCAGGTTGCCGCGGTGTACGGAACCGTTGCCGAAGCCGGCCGAGTCGTAGTCCCTGGCCTGCTTGTTGTTCCAGGAGATGTAGTAGTCCTGGCCGACCGACTGCGGGTGCTGCGCCGGCGGGGTGAGGGCGGAGGTGTTGGCCTTGGGGTCCCAGTCCCGCCACTCGTAGGCCTTCTCCGCGCGGACGGGGAGGGACGGGTCGACGTCCGGGTTGCGGACCGGGTTCAGGCCGCTGTTGTAGTACGCGATGTCCTTGGAGTCGGCGTAGAACCAGTTGAAGGCGTACCCGATGTGCTGGGCGGCCTGCTGGAAGGACTTCGCGTCCTTGACGTAGGACGGGTCGTTGAACATCTGGAAGCCGATGATCGAGTCGGCCTCGTGGCGGTAGGTGGAGCGCTGCGCGGTGTAGGCGACGGGCCTGCCCTTGACGGTCGCGCGGTGCGTCACGACGCCGTAGTCGGTGCGGTACACCTGCATCCGGTAGGACCCGGCGGCCGTGGGGTCGGCGACGGTCGGCTGCCAGGAGTTGGTGCGTTCCAGCTTCTCCATGGGGACGCAGCGGCCGTCCTCGCGGTAGCCGGTGGAGTCCTCGGTGGGCGCCGAGCCGTCGGTGTCGCACAGCTCGACGGCGTAGGTGTCGGTGATGTCCTGGCTCGCGGAGGTGGCGCTCCAGGCGTAGTCCTGGCCGCGGCCGAGCTGGACGTACATGCCGACGCCCGCGAAGGACGCGCCGCGGGCGCTGATGCCCGGGCCCTGGATCTCCTGGAGCATCAGCAGCTGCGGGGCGAAGTAGCCGGTCTGCGGGCCGAAGACGGCGACCGGGTGGCCGCTCGCGGTGTGCTTGCCGGAGACCAGCAGCGCGTTGGACATGCCGCGGTGCTGGGTCGTATCGAAGCTGCCCTTGGGAAGCACGCCGTCCTGGAAGACGCCCTTGAGCGGCTTCAGCTTCTTCGGCGTCCTCACCTCGGCCTGCGGCGGGTCGCTCTTGGCGGTGGCCGCGCCCTTGCGGTCGTACACGAGCGGTTCGGCGGTGACCGAGCCACGGTCGGGGAGGGCCGTGCCCTTGGCGTTCTTCGGTTTGACCGCGTACGGGAAGGACTGGCCGTCGTGCAGCGTCATCGCCGCTTCGGGGTCGTTGCGCTCGCGGAAGGACTCCCAGACCTCGGTGCCCTTCTCGACGCCGTACTTCTGCTGCGCCGACAGCAGCGCGAGGGCCTGCGGTACCTCGCCGCCGCCTCCGTTGCCGAACAGCCCGCCGACGACGGACGCGAGGGCGATCAGGTCGGTGAGCTCGAAGGGCTTGATCTCCCCGGCGTTGGTGACCGCGTTCACGTGCCCGGTCAGCACGTACTCGCCGGGGAAGTAGCGGCCCTTCTTGGACTTCTCGCGGTAGGCGTTGATGCCGTCGACGTACGCCTGGGCGTCCGCCATGGCCTGCTCGCCGCGTGGCCCGTTGTTCTTCCGGATGGACTCGACCTGGTCCTTCAGGTCCTGCTCGGTGTACGGGGCCTTCGGCCAGAACTCCTGCTCCAGGCCCTGGTTGGCGAGCGCGCCGCCGGCGAAGGAGGTCAGCCGGCCGCGGCCGATGTGCCGGAAGAGGTCCATCAGCCAGAGCCGGTCCTGCGCTGCGGCGTAGCCCGCGCCGTACTCGGTGCCGTAGCGGGTGGTGCCCTTGATGTGCGGCACGCCCGTCTTCTTGTCGCGGGTGATCGTCACGTCGTCGCGCGGCTGGGTGACCTTGCCGACCTGGCCGTCCGGGACGCCGAAGGAGGCGTCGTTGAAGAAGTTCTTCAGGGTGTCGTCGGTGAGCGACTGGTGGCCGCCGTTCAAGTCGTTGTACGGACCGAGCTGGTCGGAGGCGTGCGCGGGGCGGGTGCCGAAGACCTTGTTGCCGAGGATCTCGGCGAGGGTGGCGTTGCCGTTCTCGCCGGGCGGCAGGATGTCGGCGCACTGGCCCTGGCAGTGGTCGGTGACGGGTGGGGGGTCCGCGGTGGCCGCGGCGGCGGGGAGGGGTGCCAGGGCGCTGGCACCCAGGGCGCACACCGCTGCCACGGCGGCAGCGGCGCGCCCTGCGGTACGTCGTCGCATTCCTGCTCCTTGGGAGGCGGGTGCGCTGGACGTTACCGGCGGTAAAACCGCGACGGAAGATGAACAACAGTCAACTTCTGCCCAACCCCCACTTTCCCCACACGCCACCTCTACAACCCAGGTAACGCCCGGTTCTCGCACGACAGTTCGATGGATCCAGATGCCGTTCCGTTACGTCCATTCCATGTCCAGTCGGGTTCCTCCCCACGGAGGTGGGATGAATTGGCCGGTTTCAGAGCTCTCGCCGAGCAGGTCCGTAACCCCGGTCTCGTCGCGACCCAGCGACGGACGGCGCTGCGCAAGTGCCTCGAACGGTTCGCCCCGTACGGGCACCGGGCGACGTGGCACCACTTGTGCACCCGCGCGGGCATCGGGACGCAGGACCGCAACCCCGACCCGGGCGGGCTGCTTGCCGCCCTGGCGGAACTGGAGGAGGCACGCAACCTCTGGCTCGCTTACGAAGCGGACTTCGCCGCCCGCCGGCGGCGTGAGAAGCACGAGGGCATCCGGCAGCCGGGCGCCCTGCACGAATGGCACCTGCGCACCTGGGGCGGGTGCGACATCGTGCCCTGCGAGTCACCGCACCGGCATCCGACCGCACGCCTGGCCGAGGTGCTGCGCCGGGTGATCGCGGCCATGGAGTCGGGCCGGCAGCGCGAGGACTGCCCGGTGTGCGGGGGCCGGCGCTTCGTCTGGCGCACGGACGGGGCACATTCGGTGAACGGGCCGGTCTGCCAGGAATGCGGAGTTGTCACCCCGTCGGCGGTCCTGACCACCGCCGTGCTCTCCGCCGCCCGGCGCGCCACCGCCGACCGGGCCTTCGCCGCGGCCTGAGCCACGCGCCGGCACACGGCAGTACGGAAGCGCACCAGGGGGAAACGGCAGCGCGCCGGGCGCGGCTGCCGCACCGAGCGGACGTGGGACCGGATGCGCCGGTACGGGGGACCCGCGCCGCACCGCCCACGGACACCGGACCACCCACGGACACCGATCGCCAACGGGCCGTTCCGGGCCGGGTATTGACGGCCTCTTCCCGCGGGTGCATGAAGCTTGTACGTTCGCGTGCATGCTCGCGCTCGCCCGTTCCGCCACCGTCGCCCCGCCGGGCTGGAGCCGCTGGCTCGTTCCGCCCGCCGCGCTCGCCATCCACCTCGCCATCGGCCAGGCGTACGCCTGGAGCGTGTTCAAGCCCCCGCTGGAGTCCTCGCTCGGGCTCTCCGGCACCGCCTCCGCGCTCCCCTTCCAGCTCGCCATCGTGATGCTCGGCCTGTCGGCGGCCTTCGGCGGCACGCTCGTCGAACGGCGCGGCCCGCGCTGGGCCATGCTCGTCTCCACCCTCTGCTTCTGCTCCGGCTTCCTCGTCGCCGCGCTCGGCGCCGCCACCGGCCAGTACTGGCTGGTCGTGCTCGGCTACGGCTTCATCGGCGGGATCGGCCTGGGCATCGGCTACATCTCCCCCGTCTCCACGCTGATCAAGTGGTTCCCGGACCGCCCCGGCATGGCCACCGGCATCGCCATCATGGGCTTCGGCGGCGGCGCGCTGATCGCCTCCCCGTGGTCCAGCCAGCTGCTGGCCACGCTCGGTGCCGACTCGGCCGGCATCGCGCAGACGTTCCTGGTGATGGGCCTGGTGTACGCGGTGTTCATGACGATGGGCGTGCTGCTGGTCCGCGTACCTCCGGACGGCTGGCGGCCCCCGGGCGCCGCGCCCACCACGACCGCGCCGCGCCCCCTGGTCACCACAGCCCAGGTCTCCGCGCGCAACGCGCTGCGCACCCCGCAGTTCTGGTGCCTGTGGGTCATCCTCTGCATGAACGTCACGGCCGGCATCGGCATCCTGGAGAAGGCCGCGCCGATGATCGCGGACTTCTTCGCGGACACCGCGACGCCCGTGAGCGCGGCGGCCGCCGCCGGATTCGTCGGCATGCTCTCGCTCGCCAACATGCTCGGCCGATTCGCCTGGTCCACCACCTCCGACCTGGTGGGCCGGAAGAACATCTACCGCCTCTACCTCGGCGTCGGCGCGCTGCTGTACCTCGTACTGGCACTGACCGGCGACGCCTCCAAGCCGCTGTTCGTCGGCTGCGCCGTGGTGATCCTGTCCTTCTACGGCGGCGGCTTCGCCACGGTCCCCGCGTACCTCAAGGACCTCTTCGGCACGTACCAGGTCGGCGCGATCCACGGGCGGCTGCTCACCGCCTGGTCCACCGCCGGCGTCCTCGGCCCGCTGATCGTCAACGCCATCGCGGACTCCCAGCACGCCGCCGGGCGCAGCGGCCCCGACCTCTACACCACGTCGTTCTTCATCATGATCGGCCTGCTGGTCGTCGGCTTCGCCGCCAACGAGCTGGTCCGGCCGGTGCACCCGCGCCACCACGAGCCGGCGCCGCCGCCCGGCCAGGAAGCACAGGAAGAAGGAGCCGCCCGGTGACCGGCCGCCGCACCGCCCTGCTCGCCCTCGTCTGGCTGTGGGTCGGAGTGCCCTTCGCCTACGGGCTGTACGAGCTGGCGCTCAAGATGACGCAGCTGTTCACCGGCTGACGGCGCTCACTCGGCGGGGGCCGGGTCCGCCGGGCGCCCTTCGCGGTCCACGCGCAGCCGCCGCGCGCCCGTCCCCTGCTCGCCGAGCTCGTCGTACGGGTTGGAGAGCGCGCACCGCTCCAGGGAGAGGCAGCCGCAGCCGATGCAGTCCGTCAGCCGGTCGCGCAGCTCCTGGAGCTGGCCGATGCGCTCGTCCAGCTCGCCGCGCCAGGCTTCGGAGAGCCGGGCCCAGTCCTCGCGGTTGGGCGTGCGCTCCTCCGGCAGCTCGGCGAGCGCGTCACGGATCACCGCGAGCGGGATGCCGACGCGCTGCGCCGCCCGGACGAACGCGACGCGGCGCAGCGTGTCACGGGTGAACCGGCGCTGGTTGCCCGCGGTCCTGGTGCTGCTGATCAGCCCCTTGGACTCGTAGAAGTGCAGGGCGGAGACGGCGGCGCCGCTGCGCGCGGCGAGCTGGCCGACGGTGAGTTCATGGACCTTGCGGGAAAGCTGGGGCACGTCCGCCAGCTTAAAGGGCTCCTGATCGGACGAGCCGTTGACAGCGGAGGATCCGCACAGCAAGCTGAGCAAGCGCTTAGTCGATCAGGAGGAACGGACATGGCAGACCCCCGGGTGTTTGGATCGCTGGACGAGCTGCGTGCCGCGGTCGGCGAGGAGCTCGGCCCGAGCGACTGGCTGGAGGTCGACCAGAAGCGGGTCGATCTGTTCGCCGACGCCACCGGCGACCACCAGTGGATCCACGTCGACCAGGAGAAGGCGAAGGCCGGGCCGTTCGGCACGACCATCGCGCACGGCTACCTCACGCTGTCGCTGCTGCCCGCGCTCGTACCGCAGCTGATGCGCGTCGACAACGTCAAGATGGGCATCAACTACGGCACGAACAAGGTGCGCTTCCCCTCCCCCGTGCCGGTCGGCTCGCGGGTGCGCGCCACCGCGAGGATCGCCGAGGTGACCGAGGTGCCGGGCGGCGTGCAGCTGACGACGACGGTGACCGTGGAGCGCGAGGGCGGCGAGAAGCCGGTCTGCGTCGCGGAGTCGGTCAGCCGCTTCTATCTGTAAGCACGGAGCGCGCCGCCCCTACGGGCGCCGCGCCCCCACCATGCCCAGCACCAGGTCGGCGTAGAGCTCGCCGACCTGGTCGGGCGTGCGCCGCCCGTCCGCGGTGAACCAGCGGGCGACGTCCACGCACAGCGACAGCACCGCCAGCGTCGTGCCGGGCACGTCCCGCACGGCGAACTCCCCGGCGTCCGCGCCGTCCTGGATGATCTCCCGCAGCAGCCGGTCCGTCTGCCGCCGCAGGCCGGCGATCTCGGCGTAGTGCTCCTCGCCCAGCGCCTTCAGCTCGTACTGGATGACGCGGGCCGTGGTGTGCCGCTCGGCGTGCCAGCTGGCGAAGGCGCGCACCGCGCAGCGCAGCCGGTCGGCGGCCGTGCCCTCGGCGCCGGCCGCGGCCGCCATGATCTTCAGCGCCCGCTCGTGCCCTGTGACGCTGATGCGGTAGAGCAGCTCTTCCTTGGTCTTGTAGTGGATGTAGAGCGCGGCCGGGCTCATGCCGGCCCGCCCGGCGATGTCACGGGTGGTCGTGGCGTGGTAGCCGCGCTCCGCGAAGGCCTCGACGGCGGCCCCGACCAGCCGCTGGGCCGCGTCCGGCGCCACCTCGGCCCATTCCCCTGCGGCCTCGTCCGCCCGCTCCGCTCCCATCGCGCACTCCGATCCTGCGGTCCGCCGCGGTCCGTCCGCGGCGGGCCATCAGATCGAACACCATACCCCAGCACTGAGCAAGCGCTTAGGGACCGTGTCCGGGAATGCGGGGCTCCGCTCAGAACGCGGAGACGCCCGTCAGCGCGCGCCCGATGAGCAGCTTCTGGATCTGGCTCGTGCCTTCGTAGAGCGTCATCACGCGGGCGTCGCGGACGAGCTTGCCGACCGGGTACTCGTCGATGTAGCCGTACCCGCCGAAGACCTGCAGGGCGTTGTTGGCACAGCGTACCGCCGCCTCGGAGGCGAACAGCTTCGCCTTGGAGGCCTCGGTGACGAACGGCTTCCCGCGGTCGATGAGGTCGGCGACCCGCCAGGTCAGCAGCCGGGCCGCGTCCACGTCCAGCGCGATGTCGCTCAGCAGCTCCTGGACGAGCTGGTGGTGGGCGATGGACTTGCCGAACTGGTCGCGCTCGCCGGCGTACCCCACCGCCGCGTCCAGCGCCGCCTGCGCGATGCCCACGCAGCCGGCCGCGACCGACATCCGGCCCTTGGCGAGCGCGGACATGGCGACGGAGAAGCCCTTGCCCTCGGGGGCGATCATCGCGGACGCCGGCACCCGCACGTCCTCCAGGACCAGCTCCGCGGTGGCCTGGCCGCGCAGGCCCAGCTTGCCGTGGATCTCCCGGCGGGACAGGCCGGGGGTGTCGGTGGGGACGAGGAAGGCGCTGACGCCCTTGTGGCCGGGCTCCGCGCCGGTGCGGGCGAAGAGCAGCACCACGTCGGCCCAGGTGCCGTTGGTGATGAACATCTTCGTCCCGTTGATCACCCAGTCCCCTCCCCCACCGCGGACGGCCCGGGTGGTGAGGTTGCCCGCGTCGGAGCCGGTACCGGGCTCGGTGAGGCCGAAGCAGCCCAGCACCTCGCCGGAGGTCAGCCGGGGCAGCCACGCCTGCTTCTGCTCCTCGCTCCCCCAGGCGGCGATGGACTTGGCGACCAGGCCGAGCGAGACGGAGACGATGCCGCGCACGGAGGAGTCGCCGCGCCCCAGCTCCTCGGTGACCAGCGCGTACGCGAAGTGGTCGCCGCCGGAGCCGCCGTACTCCTCGGGGATGGTCAGGCCCAGGAAGCCCAGGTCGCCCATGGTCTTCACGATCGAGCGGTCGACCTGCTCGGTGCGGTCCCACTCCGTGACGTGCGGGGCGACCTCGCGGTCGACGAAGTCCTTGGCGAGCTGCCGGACGGCGGCCTGCTCCTCGTTGAGTTCGAGGTTCATGATGCGTCTTCCTCTGAACGGTGGCGGTGACCACGGCGGGCGGCGCCCACGGGAGCGCCACCGCCATTAATTATCACTGCTAGTTTTTCGGCGGCAGGCTCTACTATGTGCGTCATGGCCCGACCCCGCAAGCCCCTGCTGAGCCGTGAGCGCATCGTCACGGCGGCCCTCGCGCTCATCGACGGGGAAGGACTGCAGGCGCTCTCCACCCGGCGGCTCGCCGCCGAGCTCGGGGTGAGCGGCCCCTCGCTGTACAACCACTTCACGACCAAGGACGAGATCCTGGACGCCGCGGCGGACATGGTGATCGCCAAGGTCGACGTCTCCGGCTTCGGGCCCGACGGGGACTGGCGGCGCGGGCTGCTGGAGTGGGCCCGCTCCTACCGCGCGGCGCTCGCCGCGCACCCGAACTTCGTGCCGTTCCTCGCCCAGGGGCCGGGCCGCCGCCCGGCGGGCCTGAAGATGGCCGACGCGGCGTTCGGCGGCATGGTCGAGGCCGGCTGGCCGCCCGCACAGGCCACGAAGGTCTGCGCGATGGTGCGGTACTTCGTCGCCGGCTCGGCGCTGGGCTCCTTCGCCCGCGGTTTCGTCGACGACGCGGCCGCCTACGACCCCGCCGACTACCCCCACCTCGGCCAGGCCCACCTGCTCGCCGAGCACCAGCAGCAGGTCGACGAGGGCGCCTTCGAGTCCGGCCTGCGGGCCCTCGTCGACGGGCTGGCCCTGCAGCACCAGCCGGTCCAGCCGGTCTCCTAGGGCGCGCCCCGCCCACCTTTAACGGACCCCACTCTGTCATCTACATGTAACACGCATGTAATATCCGGTCCGCCCGTGACGTACCGTGCGCGACAGGAGAACCCCCGTGCAGCAGCCGATACCGGACCGCCGGTGCTACGCCTTCCTGCTGCGCGTCCTGCGCGGCCAGGCACAGGTCGACTTCCTGCCCAGCGCGCTCGCCGGCCTCGTCTTCACCGTCGCGCTGTGCGCCGCCGGCTGGCAGTACGGCGTCTACGGGCTGTGCGGCACCGCGCTGGGCACGGCCACGGCGCAGGTACTCGGGGTGGCCCGCGACCGGGTCGGCGCGGGCCTGGAGGGCTTCAACTCCTGCCTGGTGGCGGTCGGTTTCGCCGCGTTCCTGGGTGCGGGGCACCTCTCGACCGTGCTGCTGGCGGCGGGCGGCTGCGTGGTCGTCACCGTGCTCACCGGGGCCGCCGGCACGCTGCTGCGCCCGTGGAACCTGCCCACGCTGACCCTGCCGTACTGCGTCACCGCCAGCGCCATGACCATCGCGGCGCCCGGCTTCGTCCGCGTCTGGCACCAGGGCCACGGGCTGGCCACGCTCACCCGCCCGGCGGCCGGCCGGACCGCGCTCGGCTGGCCCGACCTCTGGCACGCCTTCTTCTCGAACATCGCCCAGATCTTCTTCATGCCGCAGTGGTACGTCGGCGCGCTCTTCCTCCTCGGGATCTTCCTCGCCGACCGCCGGCTGGGCGCGCTGGCCTGCCTCGGCAGCGTGGTGGGCATCGCGGCGGCCTGGCTGCTGGGCGCGCCCGCCGGGCAGATCGCCGACGGCGGGATGGGATACAACGCGGTGCTCGTCACGATGGCGCTGGGCGGCGTCTTCCTGGCCACCGACCGCTGGTCGCTGGCGTACGCGGTGACCGGCGCGACCGCGGCGACCATCCTGACCTCGGCGGCCGCCGCGCTCTTCGCCCCGTCCGGCGGGCACACCTTCACCTGGCCGTTCGTGCTGACCACGCTGGCGTTCCTGGTCGCGGTGCCGGCCTTCCCGCGGTTGCGGAAGGCCGGCGAGCCCGCGGCACCCGAGGCGGCGCCGGGCCGCGCTACTCCGCCGGCCGCGGCCGCGTAGCCGGGACCGCCGCGGGCGGGGCCGCCGCCTCCGCGGCCGCCCGCCGGGCGCGCTTGGCGAGTACCGCGATGGAGCCCAGGGCGATCACCGCGAGCAGCATGATGTAGCCGGAGACGGCCATCGAGGTGCCGCTCGCCTCCAGCAGCAGGACCATCACGAACGGCGCCAGCCCGCCGCCCAGGACGGCGCTGATCTGGTAGCCGAGCGAGGCGCCCGTGTAGCGCATCTCCGCCGAGAACAGCTCGGCGAACAGCGCGGCCTGCGGCCCGTACATGATGCTCAGGAAACAGCTGGCGATGAAGGTGCCGACGGCCAGCCACACCAGCGAGGCGGTGTCGATCAGCAGGAACATCGGTATCGCCCAGACCAGCAGCCCGACCGCGCCGAGCGTGTAGACGCGCAGCCGGCCGATCCGGTCCGAGAGCGCCGCCGAGGCCGGGATCAGGGCCAGCTGGGTGAGGCTGACCAGGAGGGAGACGGTCAGTACGGCCGTGCGCTGCATGGCCAGCTCGCGGGTGGCGTAGTCCAGTACGCCGGTGATCAGGATGTAGAACGTCGCCGTATTTACCGTGAAGCTGCCGCCGGCCAGCAGGACCGTGCCGAGGTGCTCGCGGAGGATCGTGCGCAGCGGCGAGCGCTGGGCGTCCGCCTGCTTCTCGGCCGCGGACAACTGGCGCTCCGCGGCGCGGAATTCGGGCGTCTCCTCGACGCGGGTGTGGATGTACCAGGCGAGGATCAGCACGAGGATGCCGGCGAAGAACGGCAGCCGCCAGCCCCAGGAGGCGAACCCCGCGTCCCCGACGACCGCGCCGGCCACCAGGAAGACGGTGTTGGCGGTCACCACGCCGATCGGCACGCCGAGCTGGACCAGCGAGCCGTACAGCCCGCGCTTGCCCTCGGGGGCGTACTCGGTGGCCATCAGCATCGCGCCGCCCCACTGGGCGCCGACCGCGATGCCCTGCACGATGCGCAGCAGCACCAGGAGGATCGGCGCGGCGATGCCGATCGTCTCGTACGTGGGGAGCAGGCCGATGCCGGTCGTGGCCAGGCCCATCAGGGTCAGCGCCAGGACGAGCATGGGCTTGCGGCCGCGTTTGTCGCCGAGCTGGCCGGCGATGACGCCGCCGATGGGTCTGGCGAGGAAGCCGACCGCGAAGGTCGCGAACGCGGCGAGCACGCCGGCGACCTGGCTCCCCGAGGGGAAGAAGGCGTGGCCCAGTACGAGGGCAGCGGCGATGCCGAAGACGAAGTAGTCGTACCACTCGACGGCGGACGCCAGGGCGGCCGCGGTGGCCACCTTGCGGCGGTGCCGGGCGGTGGGGGCCGGGGTGGTGCTCGGTGTCGCGGGGGAGGCCGTGTCCATGCGTGCACGCTCCGAGGGGTGCTGGGGAACGGGGGGCGGCGCCGTGATTGCGGGTGACCGTACCGACCGGCTGGTACGGCGTCAACGGACTGCACAGCAGGACTTTTTACGGGGGGTTGGGGGGTGCTTTGCCCGGCGGAACGGGGTGTTTCCGGGCAGCCCGAAGGCCCCCGGGGCGAACGCTCCCGGGGGTGCTGCGGACCGTGCCGGGCCGTCAGAAGACGATCAGCGCGCGGCCTCCCTTGCCCGCGAGCATGGCGTCGAACGCTGCCGGGATGCCCTCCAGGCCGATCCGCTCCGTGACCAGCCCGGACAGGTCCAGCGCGCCGCTGCGGACGTGCTCGGCGATGACCGGGAGGTCCCGGGCCGGGTCGCTGTCGCCGTAGACGCAGCCGGAGAGCGTGCGGCCGAAGTAGAAGAGCTCCAGCGCGGAGAAGGTCACCTGCTGGTCCTGGCCGCCGACGCCGACGACCGTCGTACGGCCACCCCGGCGGGTCGAGGACCAGGCGGTACGGATCGTGTCGGCGCGGCCCACGCATTCGAGGGCGACGTCGGCGCCGATGCCGCCGGTGAGCTTGCGGATGCGCTTGGCGGTGTCCTCGGCCGCCACCAGGAACTCGGTGGCGCCGGCCGCGCGGGCCAGCTCCTCCTTCGCCGGAGAGACGTCGACGGCGATGATCGGGCCCGCGCCCGCGATCCGCGCGGCCTGGAGAGTGGCCAGGCCCACCCCGCCGACACCGAAGACCACGACCGACTCGCCCTTGCGGACCTTCGCGGAGTTGTGGACCGCGCCCCAGCCGGTGAGCACCGCGCAGCCGAGCAGCGCCGCCTCGGTGAGCGGTACGCCCGCGGGCAGCGGCAGCGCGGCGTGCGCGGCGACCACCGTCTCCTCGGCGAAGACGGCGGTGCCCAGGCCCGGGTACAGCTCGCTGCCGTCCGCCCGGGTGGCGTACGGCTTCGCGGCGGCCGCGGCCGAGTTGGCGCACAGCCACACCTCGCCCAGCCCGCAGAAGTGGCAGTCGCCGCAGGACGGCGCCCAGTTGAGGACGACCGGGTCGCCGGGCGCGAGGCCGGTGACGCCCTCGCCGACGGCGGTGACGGTGCCCGCGCCCTCGTGTCCGAGCACCGCGGGGACGGGCTGCTTGAGGGTGCCGTTGGACAGCGACAGGTCGGAGTGGCAGACCCCGGCCGCGGCGAGCTTGACCCGGACCTGGCCGGGTCCGGGGTCGGGCAGCTGGATCTCGGCGATCTCCAGCGGGGCGTTGACGGCGGGCAGTACGGCAGCGCGGACCACGGTGCGGTCTCCTCGGTGGGGAGTGCGGGAGTACGGGCGGGAACTGCGGGTGGCGGGGGGGGGGGGGGGGGGGGGGGGAGGGGGGGGGGGGGGGGGGGGGGGGTGGGTGGGGGGGGGGGGGGGGGGGGGGGGGGGGGGAGTGGGGGGGGGGGGGGCGCGGGGCGGCCCGCCCCCCCGGGCCGCTCAGAGCTGGAGCGACTTGGTCTGCAGGTACTCGGTCAGGCCGTGCGGGCCCAGCTCGCGGCCGACGCCGGACTGCTTGTACCCGCCGAAGGGCGCGAGCAGGTTGAAGCGGCCGCCGTTGATGTCGACCTGGCCGGTGTCCAGCTTGCGCGCGAAGGCCACCGCGGTCTCCTGGTCCGCGGCCCAGACGGCGCCCGCGAGACCGTAGACCGTGCCGTTGGCGATCTCCACGGCCTCGTCCTCGTCCCGGTACTTCAGGATCGAGATGACGGGCCCGAAGATCTCCTCCTGCGCGATGGTCATGCCGGGGGTGACGTCGGCGAAGACGGTGGGGCGGACGTAGTAGCCGGTGGGCAGGCCCTCGGGGGCCTCCGCGCCGCCGGTGACCAGGCGCGCGCCCTCCTCCTGGCCCTTGGCGATGAAGCCGCGCACCCGGTCGCGCTGCTTGGCGTTGACGACCGGGCCGAGGCGGCTGGCCTCGTCGTTCGGGTCGCCGGGCAGGTACTTGGCGACGATGTCGGCGGCGAGCTGTACGGCCTCCTCGTACTGGTCCTCGTGGACCAGCATCCGGGTCAGCGCGTTGCAGGACTGGCCGGAGTTGCGGATGACGTCGGCGACGTTGACCTTCACGGCCTTGGCGAGGTCGGCGCCGGGCAGGATGACGTTGGCGGACTTGCCGCCCAGCTCCAGCGCGACGCGCTTGACGGCGCCGCCGGCGATCGCGCCGATCTTCTTGCCGACCGCGGTGGAGCCGGTGAAGGAGACCAGGTCCACGCCCTCGTGCTCGGCGAGCGCCTGGCCCGCGACCGTGCCGAGGCCGGTGACCAGGTTGAAGACGCCGGCCGGCAGGCCCGCCGCGTCCACGCACTCGGCGAAGAGCTGGGCGGTGAGCGGGGTGTCCTCGGCGGGCTTGAGGACGACGGTGCAGCCGGCGGCGAGCGCCGGGGCGACCTTGTTGGTGATCTGGTGCAGCGGGTAGTTCCACGGCGTGATCGCGCCGACCACGCCGACCGGCTCGTGCAGCACGGTGGAGGTGCCGAGCTGCTCCTCGAAGGAGTGCTCGGCGGCGAGCTGGGCGTACGAGGCGGTGACCGCGATCGGCATGCCGGTCTGCACGTTCGCCGCGAAGGACTTCGGCGAGCCCAGCTCGGCGGTGATGGTCTCGGCGATCTCGTCGGCGTGCGCCTTGAGCTGCTCGACCAGCGCGGCGAGCTTGGCGGCACGCTCGGCGGGCGCGGTGGCGCGCCAGCCCGGGAGGGCGGCGCGCGCCGCCCGTACGGCGGCGTCGATGTCAGCGGCGGTACCGGCCGGAACGGTGGCGATCACCTGCTCGTCGGCGGGGTTGCGCACCTCGATGGTGTCGCCCCCTGCCGCGTCCCGCCAGGCTCCGTCGATGTACATGCCGTCGTGTGCCTTCATCTCGGCGTCCTCCCGGGGGTGGTCGTCAGGTGCGCTAAGCGGTTGCTCATACGTCGCGCGTACAAACTATCGCCGCTAGTTTGCGGGGCGCCACCCTTGCCGAGGATGCCATCTCGGCAGATACGGGTGACGGGCGGCGCAGTATCCCATTCCCGCCTCTCGGACGGGTGACAACCGGCGGAAGCGACGCACTCCCCACGCTCCCCCGCTACCGTGCGCGCCATCCGGCATCATTCACGAGTTCCCCGGTACGGGGTGGTGACGCGCATGGTCGAGGACACCGGACACCGGCGCAGCGGCGAGCTGCCCGCCGAGACGACCAGTTTCATCGGCAGGAAGCGGGAGATCGCCCAGGTCGCGGAGGTGCTCGACGGCTTCCGTATGGTGACCCTCACCGGCCCCGGCGGAGTCGGCAAGACCCGTACGGCGGTGCGCGCGGCGCATCAGCTGCGCGACCGGTTCCCGCACGGGGTCCATCTCGTGCCGCTCTCCGCGCTCACCGAACCCGAGCTGCTGCCCCACACCGTGGCGGCCGCGCTCGATCTGCCCGAGCAGGCCGCCCGGCCCGCCGTGGAAGTCCTCACCGGCTACCTGGAGGACAAGAATGCCCTGATCATCCTCGACACCTGCGAGCATCTGATCGACGCGTGCGCGCTGCTCGCCGAGGAGCTCCTGCGCACCGCATCGGACGTGCGGCTGATCGCGACCAGCCGGCAGCCGCTGGACATCGCGGGCGAGCACGTCCTGCCCATTCCCCCGCTGTCCGTGGCGGACGTCCCGGGCGCCGCGGCGGACCGGTGCGGCCTGCCCTGCGTACGTTCCGATGCCCTGCAGCTCTTCGCGGACCGTACTGCCGCGGCCGTACCCGGCTTCACCCTCACCGACGACAACCTCGCCGACGCCACGGCGCTGTGCCGCCGCCTGGACGGCATCCCCCTCGCCATCGAGCTGGCCGTGTCCCGGCTGCGCGCCCTGTCCCTGGAGGAGATCCTCGGCCGGCTCGACCGTCGTTTCCTGCTGCTCACCGGCGGCCGCCGCACCACCGTTCCCCGTCATCAGACACTGCGGACCACCATCGGCTGGAGTCATGATCTGTCCACCCCGCGGGAGCGAGTGCTGTGGACCCGGCTCTCCGTCTTCGCCGGGGAGTTCAGCCTGGAGGCGGCGGAAGGGATCTGCGCCGACGAGCGCGCCCTCCCGGCAGAGGACATCCTCGACGCGCTCTTCGGGCTGGTGGAGAAGTCCGTCGTGCAGCGCGTGGAGACCGAGGTGGGCACCCGTTACCGGATGCTCGACACGATCCGCGAGTTCGGCCGGGACCAGCTCGCCGCGGGAGCGGAGGAGGCGGGCCTGCGAAAGCGCCACGCGGACTGGTTCCTCGACCGGGCCGGGCAGTTCGATACCGAATGGACCGGCGACACCCAGCTCGCCTGGGTCCGCAGACTCCGCCATGACCAGGCCAATCTGCGGGCCGCGCTGGAGACGTTCGTCGGCACCCCGGGCCTGGCGTACGACGGCCTGTGCCTCGCGACCCGGCTGTGGGGCTACTGGCAGTGCACCGGCCTCTACATCGAGGGCCGCTACTGGCTGCGCCGCGCCCTCGAAAGCAGCCGCGAGCCGACCCCTGAACGCGTCAAGGCGCTGTGGCTCACCAGCTGGTACCTGGACGTCTCCGGCGAGCGGGGCGACAACTGGGCGCTGCTCGACGAGGCCGAGGAGATCGCCGCCCGCGCCGGTGATGCCCGCGGCCTCGCCTGGACGCTCGCCTTCCGGCAGCACGCCCGCTATTTCCGCGGCACCATCGACGGCGTCGCCGAGGGATACGACGACGCCCGTCGGCGCATGGCCGAAGCGGGCGACGAAGTGGCCCTGTTGATCACTGCCTACCAGCTCGCCTTCGCCCACTTCATGACCGGAGGCATCGGCGAGGGCATCGCCCTGTGCGACGAGTCCCTGCGCCGCAACGCCGCCCATCCGCAGGAACACTGGTCGCGCAGCTGGGCACTGTGGGTCAAGAGCGTCGGCCTGTGGCTGAAGGGCGAGTTCGCGCAGAGTATCGAGTGCTGCCGCGAGGGCATCCGCTCCAAGGCCGCCCTGCGCGACACGATGGGCATCGCGCACTTCCTGGAGGGCTTCGCCTGGTACGCCGCTGAGCAGGGCCACTTCGAGCGGGTGGGCACCCTGCAGGGCGCTGCTGACATGCTGTGGCGCAAGGGCGCCAAGGAAGCCCGGTTCGGCATCCTCGTGCTGCACGAGCTGCACGGCAAGGCGGCCGAGCCAGCCCTCCGGGCACTGGGCGCTGACGCGTTCCACCGGGCGTTCACCGAGGGCGGCTCGCTGACGCCGGCCGAGGCGGTGGAACGGGCGCTGGACGAGGACCTCACGAAGATGCCGGAGCTGCCGGTCCGGCCGGGCGGCACGGCCGACGAGCTCACCCCCCGCGAGCGCCAGGTCGCGGCGCTGGTCGCCCAGGGCCTCACCAACCGGGAGATCGCCGAGAAGCTCGTCGTCTCCAAGCGGACCGTCGACTCGCACATCGAGCACATCCTCGCCAAGCTCGGCTTCAGCTCCCGCGCCCAGATCGCCGCCCTCCAGGACAGCCGGCCGGCGCCTCCGCAGACCTAGCGGGCTTCTTGCGGGGCACGTCGGCCTTGCGCCGTGCCCCGCCCGCCTCCCGCGGCGACCGCACGGCGACCGCGGCCGAGCCCAGCAGCAACAGGCCGAGCAGGACGAAGGGCGCGGCGGCCCCGGCGACGCCGGCGGCGAGCCCCGCGCCGGCGG
Source organism: Streptomyces sp. NPDC026301 (assembly GCF_055567935.1). Taxonomy (NCBI): domain Bacteria; kingdom Bacillati; phylum Actinomycetota; class Actinomycetes; order Kitasatosporales; family Streptomycetaceae; genus Streptomyces; species Streptomyces sp. NPDC026301. Next base: position 329,985 of record NZ_JBVHPN010000006.1, read on the forward strand.
GCGCCGCGACCTGGCCGAGACGGTTGCCGGTGAGGCGCAGGGCGAGGGCGGTGGAGCGGGCGTCGTCGGGCGCCGCCTGCACGACGGTGGTCATGGACAGCGGCTGGCCGACGCCCAGACAGAAGCCCAGCGCGGCCAGGACGAGGGCCAGCGCCCAGACCGGCAGCGGCACGGCGATGGCCGCGCACAGGAAGGCCGCCGCCGCGCACGTGACGGTGAGCAGCACGGTACGGCCGAGGAGCCGCAGCATCGGGGTCATCACCAGCCGGCAGGCGATGGTGGCGGCAGCCCGCAGGCTCAGCAGCAGGCCGATCGTGGCGGGCGCGATGTGGTGGGCCTCGCCGACGACCGGGAGGTAGGCGGTGAGGATGTCGGTGGCGGAGAGCACCGAGAGGCTGATGAAGATGCCGGCGCCGACGCCGCGGGTGCGCAGGATGCCGAGGACCGGTACGCGGCGGGCATCGGTGCGCACCGCCGGGCGGGACGCGCCCCGCTGCTCCAGCCGCCACAGCGCGGTGACGGCACAGGCCGCGGCGGCCGCGGAGACCAGCAGCGCGGTGGCGCTGGTACGGGCCATGGCGCCGTCGTGCTCGGAGATCAGCAGCCCGGCGCCCGCCGGGCCGAGGAGCTGGCCGAGCGAGGCGCCGATGGTGAAGTGGCCGAAGTTGCGGTCGCGTTCCTCGGGGGCGCTGCGCCGGGCGACGATGGACTGGGCGCCGATCACGAAGCAGAGGTGGCCGAGGCCCATCACGCCGCTCCACGCGGCCATCGCGGGCAGTGAGGCGACCACGCCGCTGAGCGCGCAGCCGCCGGTGATCAGCGCGACGCCGGCGACCAGCAGGGGCGTGCAGCGGCCGTGGTCGGTGCGCCGGCCCAGGGGCACGGCGACGAGCAGCGGCAGCAGCGCGTACACGCCGGTGATGACGCCGACGGCGGTCTCGTCGGCGCCCAGCGCGAGCGCCCGGTAGGAGACGGCGGGCCGTGCCATGCTCACCGCCGCCTGTGCGAAGGAGAAGGTGAGGACCAGGCGCAGCAGCCAGCCCCGGCCGGGCGTCGCGACGTTCATGGGTCAGATGATTCCGTACAGCAGTCCGGCGCCGAGCACGACCAGGGAAGTGAGCGCGGCCCATTTCACGGTGAACTTGGTGTGGTCGCCGAACTCGACCTTGGCCATGCCGACCAGGACGTACACGGCGGGGACGAGCGGGCTGGACATGTGCAGCGCCTGGCCGACGAGGGAGGCGCGGGCGATCTCCAGCGCGGAGACGCCGTGGGACGCGCCGGCCTCGGCGAGGATCGGCACGATGCCGAAGTAGAAGCCGTCGTTGGACATGAAGTACGTCAGCGGGATGCTGAGGAGGCCGGTGACCAGGCCCATGTGCGGGCCCATCGCGTCGGGGATGTTGGAGACCAGCCAGCGGGCCATGTGCTCGACCATGCCGGTGCCGGTGAGGACCCCGGTGAAGACGGCGGCGGCGAAGACCATGCCGGAGACGTTCAGTACGTTCTCGGCGTGTGCGGCGATGCGCGCCTTCTGGTCCTTCATGTGCGGGAAGTTGACGGTGAGCGCGACGGCGGAGCCGAGCAGGAAGAGCACCGGGATGTCCAGCACCTGCAGGATCAGCAGGGTGAGGAGCGCGACGGTCAGGGCGGCGTTGAACCAGTACAGCTTGGGGCGCAGGGTGGCGCGCTGCGGGTCCAGGGCCTGGAACTCGACCTCGGCGGCCGGGCCGTCGCCGGTGCCGGCGGAGTCGGCGGAGTCGGCGGAGTCGGCGGAGCCGCCGCCGGTGTGCGGCGTACGGGCGGTGGTGCCGCCCTTGGTGCCGGCGCCCGCGCCGACGAGGACCGTCTCCTTCTCGGTGATCTCCTCGGTCTCCACGGCCTTGGCGCTGCCGGGCTCGCCGAGGGTGAGGGTGCCCAGCCGCTTGCGCTCGCGGCGGCCCAGCACGTAGGCGAGGGCGAAGACGGCGACCAGGCCGGTGGCCAGGGCGGGGATCATCGGGATGAAGATGTCGCCGGCGTCCAGCTTCAGCGCGGTCGCGGCGCGGGCCGTGGGTCCGCCCCAGGGGAGCGTGTTCATCACGCCGTTGGCGGTGGCGGCGACGCCGGTCATCACCACGAGGCTCATCTTCAGGCGCTTGTAGAGCGGATACAGCGCCGAGACGGTGATCATGAAGGTGGTGGAGCCGTCGCCGTCGAGCGAGACGATCGCGGCGAGCAGGGCCGTACCCACGACCACGCGGACCGGGTCGGCCTTGCAGAACCTGAGGATGGCGCGGACGATCGGGTCGAAGAGGCCGACATCGATCATCACTCCGAAGTAGATGATCGCGAACATCAGCATCGCGGCGGTGGGAGCCAGGTCGCCGATGCCCTTGATGACGTAGTCACCAAGGTGCGCGCCCTGCCCGACCAGGACGCAGAACAGCGCTGGAATGAGCACGAGTGCCGCCATCGGCGACATCTTCTTCATCATGATCAGCACCAAGAAGGTGGCAATCATGACAAACCCGAGGATGGTCAGCATTGGGGGTTACCTCACGTTCGCCCTTGAACACCTGCCAGGGGGGTGGCGGTCGTGGTGACGTTAGGTGCCGCCAACTTTTGTTAACAAGGTCTTGACGTGTGAGCAATACGAGCAAAACCCCAGGTCAATAGGGAGTGCGCCCGGGAGTGCTCAGTCCAGCACCCGCCCCAGGTACGCCCGCAGTAGTTCCTTGGTCTCCGTGACGATCGCCGGATCGCCTTCGGGCGCGACCCGGAAGGCCAGCTGGACCAGCGCGTCCGCCGCCTCCACGCCCACCAGGAACGCGGTCCGCAGCCGCTCCTCCGCCGGGTCCAGACCGAGCGGCCCGGCCAGCAGCGCCAGCAGCCGGTCGGCGACGCGGTGGTTGGCCTCCCGGGTGGCCTGCGGCGCGGGCACGGTGAACTCCACCAGCGCGAAGCCCGGCACGCACCGCTTCATGGCGAGGTACTCGTCGACCACCACGTCCATGGCGTACCGCCAGTCCAGCCGGTCACCGGCCGCCGCGATCCCGGCGGTGACCCGCTCCGCATACCCCTCCAGATTGCGCAGCGCCAGCGCCTCGGCCATCGCCCGCTTGTTGGGGAAGAAGCGGTAGACCGAGCCGATGGGCACCTCGGCGCGGGCGGCCACCGCGCGGGTGCTCAGGTCCTCGTACCCCTGCTCGTCGAGGACTTCGGCGCAGGCGTCGAGGATGCGGGTCAGGCGCTCGGCGCTGCGTCGCTGGACCGGGGCGCGGCGGAGTGACGGGGTATTCACGTACTCCATCCTGCACGCATTCCGGCCGGTTCCCGCCTCGCGCGAGCGCGTCACCGGGCGTTTCCGTTGACGGGCCCGGGCGCCAATCCTAGGGTCATGCACAGGATTCCCCGGGTCGCCCCGAACTTCCGGAATCCCCTGAGCGAGCGGCGGGAGCACGCGATGACAGGCACGGTCGGCGAGCAGGCGAGGAAGACGGCGCAGGGGCTCACGTACTCCCCCGGCTTCGGCAACGAGCACTGCTCCGAGGCCGCGCCGGGCGCGCTGCCCATCGGCCGCAACTCCCCCCAGCGGGCCCCGCTCGGCCTGTACGCCGAGCAGCTGAGCGGCACCGCGTTCACCGAGCCGCGGGCGCACAACCGCCGGTCCTGGCTGTACCGCATCCGCCCCTCGGCCGCCCACCCGCCGTTCCGCCGGACGGACAACGGCGGCGTACGGGCCGCGCCGTTCACCGGCACCGAGCCCGACCCGAACCGGCTGCGCTGGAACCCGCTCCCCGAGCCCGCGCCCGGCACGGACTTCGTCGCCGGGCTGTGGACGCTCGGCGGCAACGGCGACGCGCGGCAGCGCACCGGCATGGCCGTGCACCTGTACCACGCCAACGCCTCCATGGAACGGCGCGTGTTCAGCAGCGCGGACGGCGAGTTCCTGATCGTCCCCGAGCGCGGCGGGCTGCTGCTGCGCACGGAGTTCGGGCTGCTGCACGCCGAGCCGGGGCACGTCGCGCTGATCCCGCGCGGCGTCCGCTTCCGCGTCGAGCTGCTGGAGGCGTCGGCGCGGGGGTACGTCTGCGAGAACTACGGCCGCCCCTTCCAGCTCCCCGACCTCGGCCCGATCGGCGCCAACGGGCTGGCCAACGCGCGGGACTTCCTCGCGCCGGTCGCCGCGTACGAGGACGCCGACGAGCCCTGCGAAGTCCTCAACAAGTACTGCGGCAACCTCTGGACCGCGACCTACGACCACTCCCCCCTGGACGTCGTCGCCTGGCACGGCAACCACGTCCCGTACGTCTACGACCTGCGCCGGTTCAACGTCCTCGGCACGATCTCGTACGACCACCCCGATCCGTCGGTCTTCACCGTCCTCACCGCTCCCTCCGACACCCCGGGCCTGGCCGGCGTGGACTTCGTCGTCTTCGCGCCGCGCTGGCTGGTCGGCGAGAACACCTTCCGGCCGCCCTATTTCCACCGCAATGTGATGAGCGAGTACATGGGCCTCATCGAGGGCGCGTACGACGCGAAGGCGGAGGGCTTTGTACCGGGCGGCGGGTCGCTGCACAACATGATGTCCGCGCACGGCCCGGACCGCGCGACGTACGAGAAGGCGAGCACCGCCGAGCTGAAGCCGCAGAAGGTCGACGACGGGCTGGCGTTCATGTTCGAGACGCGCTGGCCGGTGCTGCTCACCGAGCAGGCCGCGGGCGCCGACCACCTGCAGAGCGGCTATGACGCCGTGTGGCAGGGTCTGGAGCGCCACTTCCGTCTCTAGAGGCTGGTGTCCGTGACGACCTTCGCGCCCGACTCGCTCGCCCTGAACCGCAAGCTGCCCCTGTGGTACCAGGTCTCGCAGTCGCTGCGGGCCTCGATACTGGGCCGCTCCCCCGAGGCGCCGCTGCGGCTGCCCACCGAGGAGGCGCTCGCCGCGCACTACGGGGTGAGCGTGCTGACCATGCGGCAGGCCCTGAAGGAGCTGGAGACCGAGGGACTGATCAGCCGGCACCGGCGGCGGGGCACGTTCATCGAGCCCGCCGCGCGGCGCGGCGCCCCGGTACGGCTGCTGGGCTCGGTGGACGCGATCGTGGCCCAGCAGTCCGGCATGGTGAGCGAGCTGCTGGAGCACGGCACGGCCCCGGTGCCGCCGGAGCTGGCCGAGCACTTCCCCGGGCTGCCGGACGTGGGCGTGTACCGGCGGCTGCGCAGCGACGAGCGGACCGGCGAGCCGACCAACCACGCCGTCAACCACGTCCGTCCGGACGTCGCGGCCCGCATCGACCCCGCCGAGCTGGAGCGCCACCCGATGACCAAGGTGCTGCGGGACGCGGTGGGGGTACGGATCGGGCGGATCACCGACACCGTCGAGGCGCGGCTGGCGGACCCGGAGACCGCGCGGCTGCTGGACGTCCCGCTGCTCAGCCCGATCCTGCACTACACGGGCATCACGTACGACGAGGCGGGGCAGGTGGTGGATGTGGCGCGCATCCATTACCGGGGCGACCGTTTCTCGTTCACGGTGACGCTGGACGCCCACTGAGCGACCCTGCCGCCGGTTCCGGGGGCGTGGTTACGATGCCGGGGTCATCCGAACCGTCCGGGAGGGTTGCCGCGTGACGGCGAAGCAGGACGTGCCCCTGCTGTCCGACCTGATGCCGTGGTCCGTCGCCGCGCCGCGGCTCGGCCGGGCCTGGATCATGGCGCCGGACACCGGCTCGCTGCGGGCGCGCTGGGACGCGCTGCTGCGCGCCGCGGACGCCGCCGACCGCGAGCGGCTCTTCCGCCCGTCCCGGGCCCGCACCCTGCACACCGCGGTCGGCCAGCTCCCCGGACAGGCCACCGCGACCGGCCGGCTGGCCCGGCTGGTCGCGGGCGACGCGCCCTGCCCGGAGCCGGTGCGGGTCCGGCACGGCGCGCACGACCAGCTGTGGCTGCTGCCCGACCACCGGCTGATCGACGCGGCCCGGCCCGAGCTGTGGCGGGTCGCGGACGCCGCCCAGCTCTTCGCCGTCGAGCAGCCGCGCGTCCCGCAGGACACCGGCCCCGCGCTCGCCCTCTCCACCGCCCTGCCCGTCGGCCGCCAGGGCCGCGTCCGCCCCCTCTACCGCCGCCCCGCCGGCACCGAACCGAACCTCGCGCCCGGCCTCCTCGGCCACCTCGGCGACCGCCTCGGGCACCCGGTCACCGCCGAGGACGCCTTCGCCTACCTCGCCGCCACCGCCCGGCACGACGGCGGCGGCATCACCGTCCCGCTGACCGCGGAACCGGAGCTGTGGGCGCGCGGGGTGGCGCTGGGGCGCGAGCTGATCCGGCTGCACACCCGGGGCGCGGGCAGCGGCGAGCGCCCCCGGCTGCCCGGCGGCCGCCGCCCGTACGTGCGCGCCGCGCTGCCCGCCCGGGGGCTGCCCACGGAGTTCGCGTACGCCCCGGAGGCGGAGGCGCTGCTCCTCGGCGGGGGCCGGATCTCCCCCGTACCGGCCGCCGCCTGGGACGCGCACGCGGGCGGCGTCCGCGTCCTGGAGGCGTGGCTGGAGCGGCGTACGGGCGCCGTCGAACCGGGCACGCTGGAGGCGGTACGCCCCGCCGCCTGGCCCCAGGAGTGGACCACCGACCTCCTGGAGCTGATCACCGTACTGGCCCTGCTCGGCGAACTGGGCCCCGAGCAGGACCGGTTGACGGCCGCGCTGGACGCCTCCACCCTCGTCAGCGCCACGGAGCTGACCGCCGCGTGCGTCCTCCCGGCCCCCGCGGCGACGCTCCGCCCGGCCTCCGTCCTGGACCACCACGAGGAGGGCCCGGACGGCCAGTTCGCGCTGCTGTAGCGGGGCGGCCCCGTCTGTAGCGGGGCGGCCCCGTCGGCGGGATTACTTCTGCGGCGCGAGCTCCGGCCCCAGCGAGCCGAACTTCTCGTTGCTCACCACGCGCTTCGGGGGCCAGGTGATGTTCGGCGGCGGCCAGGACTGACCGGTGCGCTCCAGGAACCACTGGGGCGGTTCGTACATGGGCGGCTCGTAGCCGTCCGGCAGGGCGGTCTTCCAGCGCACGCCCTTGGTCCGCTCGGCGAACTCGTCCTTGACCGCCTTCAGCCGCGCGGGCTGGGTGATCAGGTCCACCGCGGTCGCCGCGAGGTACTTCGCCGCCGCGAGGAGGGCCGCGTGGCCGGGCGCCGCCGCCGCGCACGCGGCCGTGGACCAGGTGTGCATCTTCGTGCCGATGGGGGCGAGGGCCGCGCCCATGGAGACGGTGGGCACGTTCCAGCTGATGTCGGCGACGTCGGTGGAACCGCCGCCCATGAAGACCGGGTTGGGCGGGGTCAGCTCGCCGATCTTGTCGTGCAGCCCCTTCTCGGGCAGGCCGAGCGACTTCTGCAGGTCCTTGGCCAGCCGCTGGGCCTCGTCGCTGAAGTCCGGCGGGCCGATCCGGCGCATTTTGTCGTGCATCAGCTCGGCGAAGGACCGGGACGGCAGCTGGTTCCAGCAGGCCGAGGTGATCCGGTGCCGGACGGTGGTCCGGCTGGCCTTGGCGGCCGCCTCGGACACCTCGATGACCTTGTCGAGCAGGACCTGGACCCGCTCCGGGCTGCCTTCGCGCACGTAGTACGAGATCTCGGAGATCTCCGGGGTGACGTTCGGGATGTCACCGCCGTTGTTGATCACCCAGTGCAGGCGGCCGGACGGCGCGAGGTTCTCCTCGCGCAGGAACTCCGACATCGTCGCCATCATCACCGCGGCGTCCAGCGCGCTCTTGTTGCCGAGCGGGGTGCCGCCGTGGCCCGCGACGCCCAGGAAGGTGAAGGTGACCGCGGTCATCGCGGTGGAGGAGCCCCAGCCGGTCGCGTTGGACGTGGACGGGTGCCAGTCCAGGAAGGCGTCCAGCCCGTCGTACACGCCCTTGCTGACCGCGTACGTCTTGCCGATCAGCTGCTCCTCGGCGGTGGAGCCGAAGAACTTCACCGTGACGTCGAGGCCGTGCGCCGTGGCGGCCTTGGCAACCGCGGCGGCCGCGGCCGCCGCCGCGGTGCCCAGGGCACAGTGGCCGCAGCCGTGGCCGGGCCCGTACCCGGGCGCGAACGGGTCGTGGACGTACTCCAGCGGGTCGTGGTGGCCCACGCCTCTGCGCTGCGACAGCCCCGGCAGCGCGTCGTACTCGCCGCTGAAGCCGAGCACCGGGCCGCCCTTGCCGTGCCGGAAGGTGGCGGTGAAGGCGGTCGGGAAGCCGGCCGTGCCGAACTCCACGTCGAAGCCGGCGGCCTTGAGGAAGTCCGCCTCGGCGAGCGAGGACTTCCACTCGCGCAGCGAGAGTTCGGCGTTCTCCCAGATCTCGTCGTCCAGCCCGGTGATCCTCGCCCGCTGGTCGTCGATCCAGGCCAGCGCGGCGGCCTTGGCCGGGGAGTCCGCGGCCAGCCCCTTGGGCGCTTCGTATCCGTCGGGGTCCGCCGCGGCCGCGTCGGACGCGGCGGCCATCGCGGGGTCGGCGGCCGCGCCCATGGCCGCGGTGCTCACCCCCGCGGCTCCCAGCAGCTGAACGATTCTGCGTCTGCTGAGCCCGCCGGGGGCCGCCCCCGCGTCGTGCCCGTGCTTGTGCTCGTGGTCGTCGTGCAGATCACACACCGGCGCCTCCCGCGGCAAAGTGGTTGTACGGGGCAAGCGATCTGCACCCTGGCGCGGAATGATCGTCACGTCAACAGCCCGGCGAGAGATCACCGTTACGAGTGAGGCGGTGATCCAGTACGAGTGACCGGGTGATCCGGCAGGTCGATACGGCTCACCGCCGGGCGGCCGCCGGGCGCCGGAAAAGCGGAACGCGCCCGCCCTGCCCCGGACTACCGGGAGAGGGACGGACGCGTACGACCGTGATACTGGGCTGCGATGGCCGGGACCGGGCGGTGTCCGGCGGCCCGCGGACGGGGCCGGATCAGCGGCGGGGAGCTGACGGGGCGCACTCGGGGCGCACCGGAGCACCGCTCGGCGCGGCCCCGCTCAGCCGTGACCGCCGAAGAGCGACCGGCGCAGCCGGCGCAGCGGCGCGAAGAGCGAGACCCGCGCCCCGCGGCTCTTCCGCGTCCGTGCGTGGTCACGCTTGGTGATCTCCTGCATCAGCGACGTGGCGCCCTCGGTCTCCCGCTGCGGTATCGCCGGTCCGCCGAGCACCGCGAGGTGGCGGTCCAGGCGCGCACTGGACGCGCCGCCGCATGTGATGGCAGGCACTCGCGGCCTGCTGCGTACTGCAATCTGTTCCATGACACTCCCCACCCGTACGAGGGCACCCGGCCCGGGCAGGGTAACCCTATCTCTCCCGCACGACCTTCGCGCAGCCCGGTATCAGTATTCACCTGCCCCGCAAGGGCGTTGACGAACACCATACGGAACGTCCGCGTACCGCACCTACTCCAGGCCGAGTTGACGGCGTACGGGGGCACGCCGCGGCCCCGAGCGTGCGCCCCCCATGACGGAGCGTCACCACCGGGCTCGCCGTCCCCCTCCCCGCCGCGCTCCGGATTGCCGCCGAAGGGGCGGCAACGGCGGCGGACCGGGGTACGTTTTTTCCACATCGCTCCTTTTGCCGGGTCGAGGGGGCTCGTGCCATGGACACAGGTGCGGGGAACGAACGGGTGCTGGCGGGCCGCTACCGCCTGCTGGACGAGCTGGGCCGCGGCGGCATGGGCGCGGTATGGCGGGCCCGGGACGAGCTGCTGGGTCGCGAGGTGGCCGTCAAGGAGGTGCGGGCGCCGCGCGAACTGCCCGCGCACGAGGAACGGTTGCTGTACGAGCGACTGGAGCGGGAGGGCCGGGCCGCGGCCCGGATCGCGCACCGCAATGTGGTGACCGTCTTCGACGTGGTCACCGAGGGCGGCCGCCCGTGGATCGTGATGGAGCTGATCCGCGGCCTCTCGCTCGCCGACACCCTGACGGCCGACGGGCCGCTGTCCCCCATGCGCGCGGCCCGGATCGGCGCCGAGGTGCTGGCCGCGCTGCGGGTGGCGCACGCGGCGGGCGTGCTGCACCGCGACGTCAAGCCGGGCAACGTACTGCTCGCGAACGACGGCCGGGTGGTGCTCACCGACTTCGGGATCGCGACGGTCGAGGGGTCCTCCGCGCTCACCCTGACCGGCGAGCTGATCGGCTCGCCCGAATTCCTCGCGCCGGAGCGGGCGCTCGGGCGGACGCCGGGCCCGGAGTCGGACCTGTGGTCGCTGGGCGTGACGCTGTACGCGGCGGTGGAGGGCGCGCCGCCGTTCCACGAGGAGACGCCGCTGGGCACGATGCGCGCGCTGGTCGACGAGGAACTGCCGCCGCCGCGCCGGGCGGGCCCGCTGGCGCCCGTACTCGCGGGGCTGCTGCGCAAGGACCCGCGCGAGCGGCTGCCGGCGGACGAGGCCGCGGGGATGCTCGCGGCGGTCGCGAGCGGCGGGCAGCCGGCCACGGTGACGGCCACCGCGCCGCCGCCCCCGTACTCCCCGACGCTCGCGGCGCACGGTCCGCCCCGGGACACCGGTCCGGGCTCCGCGTCGGGCGCCCCGCCGCCGCCTCCTCCGGCGGGCTCCTACGGCCCGCATGCCACGCCGCCGCGCCGGCGCCTGCGTCGCTCGGCCGCCGGGCTGGCCGCGACCGCCCTGGCCGTCGCGCTGGCGGCCGGCGGCGCCGCCTGGGCGCTACTGGGCAGGGACGGCGGCCCCGGGCCCGGGCCGGGCGACCGCACCGCGTCCGCGAGCGCGCGGCCCGGGTCCTCCGCCGAGCCGGACGCCGAGCAGGGCTACGGGAGTGACCGGCCCGGTACGGGCGGCGCGGACGAGGGCGGCGACGGGGGCGGGCGGCGCACCGCATCGCCCGCGGTCACGGTCACGGTCGCCGTCTCGACCGTACGCGGCGGCTATACGGGGAGGTGTCCGCCGCCCGTCGCCGCGGCCCCGGCATTCTCCGGGGTCATCACGGTCAGCCGCGGTCCGGCCGAGGTGGTCTACCGCTGGGACATCGACGGCGGCGGTTCCCCCGACGGGCCGTGGCGGACGGTCCGCTTCCCGGACGGCGGGGCGCAGCGGGTGACGGTGGGGCTCACGGTGACGGCGTACGAGCCGGGCGGCACACTGACGGGCCGGGCGGGGCTGAAGGTGCGGAGCCCGGAGGCGGTCACTTCGAACCGCGCCGCCTTCTCCCTGACGTGCGAGAGGGAGGCCCCGAGCGGCGGGGCCTCCCCTGCTCCTTCCTCCCCGGAGCCGTCCCCCACGGAGCCGTCCCCCACGGACACGGAGACGACTCCGGAACCGTCCCCTACGGACACGGGGGCCTCCCCCACGGACACGGGGGCTTCCCCTACGTACGGCGGGGACTCTCCCTCAGGGGACGAGAGCTCGCCTTCGGGGGGTGAGAGCTCGCCCTGGTAGGGGCTACGCGGTGGCGCGGAACACCGGCAGGTAGCCGCTGGACTGGCCGGTGGCGGTCGGGTGGTAGGACTCGTCGACGGGATAGCTGACGCTGTGCAGCCAGGCGCTGCCCGAGCAGATCTCGTGGCCGGCGAAGGTGGTGTTGGCGTCACCGAAGGCGAAGCCGTGGTCGGCGGCCCGCTTGGCGGTGACGGAGTTGATGTCGTCCGCCGCGGCGTTTATCGCGGCGCGTTCCTTCTCGGTGAGGCCGGCGACGCAGTCACCGCTCAGCTTGTAGAAGCGGGGGTAGCCCAGGACGGCCACGTGGGCGTTGGGCGCCTTGCCGGAGATGGCGCTGTACACCTGGTCCAGCTTCCCGGGGAGCGTGGTGTTGATGTACGTGCGCGCCTGCTGGACCCGGGCCAGGCAGGTGCTCTCGGAGTAGAGCACGCAGGTGGTCATGGTGTCCGCGAAGCCGGCGTCGTTGCCGCCGACGGTCAGGGAGACCAGGCTCGTGTCACCGTTCACAGCCGTCAATTGGCTGTTGAGGACATCACCCGTACGGGCGCCCGAGCAGGCCGCGAAGGTGAACGAGGCGGGTGAGTTCGCGGCGGCCCAGAGGGCGGGGTACGCCTTGCTGCTGCGCTTGCAGGAGCCGCTGCCACTGTCGTAGCTGCCGGCTCCGACGCCGGAGGAGTAGGAGTCGCCGAGCGCCACATAGCGTGCGGCGCCGTCGAGTTGGGCGGCGGAAGCGGGAGCGGCGCCGAAGAGCGCCAGGGACGAGGTGATGAGGAAGGCGGACAAGAAGCCCGCACATCTGGAAACTCTCATGGAACCTCCAATAGCAGGATCTCTGCCGCAACCGTGGTAGCAGTACGACACGGTTGATGGAAGTGTTCATGCCAACTTTGCTACTCGCGTAGAGCGTGAGTGGCCACGCGCCCCGGCGGATTGCCGCACTATGTCGTGCATATGACATCAAGCCAGGCCCTCTTGTCTCCTCTCCCGTCTCTCGGCGAATCTTTCGTCAGGGCGGCCCGTCGCATCCTCAACTGCCGCCCGTAGCGCACGAATCCGTGCGCCACCCCCCAAGCGCACGCACCACGCGCACCTGATGAGGAGGACCCCCTCGCATGGCAGTGATGCGTACCACCACCAAGGTTTTCGGCCGGATTCCGGCCAGGCTCCGGATCGCCACGGCGGTCACCGCGGCGTCGGCCGCCGTCACCCTCGGCGTCGCCGCGCTCCCGGCCCAGGCCGCGCCCGCCGAGGGCACGGTCATCGGCGCGGGCGCCGCGAACGCCGTCCCGGGCAGCTACCTCGTCACCCTCAAGAAGTCCGCGGGCCTCAAGGCCGCGTCCGCCGACGGCAGACGCCTGATATCCGCGCACGGCGGCACCGTGCGGCGGACGTACACCGCCGCGCTCAACGGCTACGCGGCCCGCCTCTCCGCCACCGAGGCGAGACGGCTCGCCGCCGACCCGGCCGTGGACCAGGTGTTCCAGGACACGACGGTGCACGCCACCGGCACCCAGGCCGCTCCCCCGTCCTGGGGTCTGGACCGCATCGACCAGACGAACCTCCCGCTGGACCGGAGATACACGTACCCGGACAGCGCCGGAAGCGGTACGACCGTGTACGTCATCGACACCGGAGTCCGGGTCACCCACCAGGACTTCGGCGGCCGCGCCGTGAACGGCTACGACGCGGTGGACAACGACAACGTCGCGCAGGACGGCAACGGCCACGGCACCCACGTCGCGGCCACCGCTGCCGGCACGAGTTACGGCGTCGCCAAGAAGGCCAAGGTCGTCGCCGTACGGGTGCTCAACAACTCCGGCTCCGGGACCACCGCCCAGGTCGTCGCGGGCATCGACTGGGTCACCAAGAACCACAGCGGCCCGTCGGTGGCGAACATGTCGCTGGGCGGCGGCGTGAGCACCGCGCTGGACAACGCCGTGAAGAACTCCATCGCGAGCGGCGTGACCTACGCGATCGCGGCCGGCAATTCCAACGCGGACGCGAACACCTCCTCGCCGGCCCGCGTCCCCGAAGCGATCACCGTCGGCGCCACCACCAGCACCGATGCCCGCGCCAGCTACTCCAACTACGGCTCCCGCCTGGACCTGTTCGCGCCCGGGAGCAGCATCACCAGCGCCTGGCGGACCTCCGACACCGCCACCAACACCATCTCCGGTACGTCCATGGCCACCCCGCACGTAGCCGGCGCGGCCGCCGTCTACCTCGCCGGGCACCCGTCCGCCTCGCCCGCCGCGGTGTCGAGCGCCCTGGTCGGCGGCGCCACGTCCGGCGTCGTGACCAGCCCCGGCAGCGGTTCCCCGAACAAGCTCCTGAAAATCGTTCCGTAACCTCCGGGCGCCCGCGCACGCCCGGCGCCCCACACGTTTCCGACACGACCGGAACTGACGGTTCCATGGCTCGGTACCACAGTTTGCCGACGGGCCACGTCCACCGCGACCAGTGCGGCGGACGTGGCTCGTTCACGTCTTCTTTGCATCTTGACGGGCGCCCGGCGGGCGGGCCACATTGAAGCCCGGCATCGGGTGCTTATGAGCATCAGGCCGCTTTATGGGGGGCAAAGCTGCCAATGCAGACCAAGACCATCAACAGCAACAGATCGAGCGGCAGCAGACCGGCCCGGGGGGAGCCGACGCCACTGCTCGCGGGAGCCGCCGTCGCGGTGGGGGGTGTGGGTGCCGTGCTGGCGCTCGCCGACCTCGCCTCGCCGCTGCGCGCGCCCTTCACGCTCTTCTTTCTGCTCGGCGCGCCGGCGGCCGCCATCGCCGCCGCCCTGGGCCGTCTGGACCCGCTCAGCCGCACGGTGGTCGCGGGCGCGGGGGCGCTCGCCGTCGACATGCTGGTCGCGCAGGCGATGCTGTCGCTGCACATGTGGTCGGCGCGCGGCGGGGTCGTGGCCGTGGCGGCGATCAGCGGCACCCTCTTCCTGCTGGCGAGCGTGCGGCGCCGGGGGGCGTCCGCGCCAGATGCACGGACGGACTGAACGTGGACATCAGCGTGTACCGCCCCGGCGAGCTGAGCGGCGCCGACCGGGCGGCGTGGACCGCCGTGCAGTCCCAGGCACACCTCCTGGGCGCACCGGTCCTGGGAAATCCTTTTCTCGCACCGGAGTTCGCGCTCGCGGTGGGCCGCTGTCGCCGCGGCGTGCGGGTCGCGGTGATCAGGGAGGACGGCGAGCCGGCCGCGTTCCTGCCCTTCCAGCGGAGCGCGCTGGGCGTCGGACGGGCGATCGGCCTCGGCGTCTCGGACGCCCAGGGTCTGGTGCACCGGCCCGGCTTCCAGTGGGAGGCGCGCGAGCTGCTGCACGCGTGCGGGCTGGCGGTGCTGGAGTTCGATCACCTGGTCGAGGGCCAGAAGCCGTTCGAGGCGCAGCCCCTGCAGCCGTTCCCGTCCCCGGTGATCGACGTGGACCAGGGCTTCGAGACGTACATGGCCCGGCTGCGGAAGCAGTCGCCGAAGTTCACCCGCACCACCCTCGCCAAGGAGCGCAAGCTCGGGCGGGACGTGGGCGAGGTGCGGTACGTCCACGACGAGCGCGATCCGGCCGTTCTGCGCCGGCTGATCGACTGGAAATCGGCGCAGTACCGAAGAACGGGGCGCAGCGACCGCTTCGCGCGGCCGTGGATCACGCACCTGGTGGAGCAGCTGTTCCACACCCGCACCGACTCCTTCGCGGGCGTGCTGTCGGTCCTGTACGCCGGCGAGCGGCCGGTCGCCGCGCACTTCGGGCTGCGTTCGGAGCGGGTGCTGGCGTGCTGGTTCCCGGCCTACGACCCGGAGTTCGCGAAGTTTTCGCCGGGGCTGATCCTGCATCTGCGGATGGCCGAGGGGGCCGCCGCGGATTCCATGGCGTATCTGGATCTCGGCCGTGGCGAGAAGGAGTACAAGGATTCTTTCAAGACACGGGAAATTCAGGTTTCCGAAGGGTGGGTGACGCGGCGCCACCCGGTGGCGCTGGGACATCGCGCACGGCGCGCGCCGGTAAAAGCACTGCGGAACACCGTGGTGACCCGGCCGGAATTGTTCGAGCCGGCCGACCGACTGCTCAAACGGATGGGCCGAATCCGTACCGGAGAACACGGAACGGTCCGCTCCCTTTCCACCGACAAGACAAAAGGGGATTTGTAGTTCCAGCTCTTGCCATAGAGTGCCAATCATCAATACGGTCGTACAATCCACCCGCAACGGATCGTCATCCAGCGGCTCTAGGGGAGGGCTCAAGCGCCGCGACGGGGCCCGGGGCGGGGCGCGGTAGGGGGGTGCCGTGCTCGATACGTATGCCAGCGTCGAGTCACGAGCCGCGGAAACACGCATGCCAGCTCGCTCTGTCCGTCCGGTGTTCCATGCCGTGCTGACCAGAGTGTGAACCCCCCTTTCGAACCGGAAACACATCCGGGCTGCCCGGGGGTGGGCGGCCTACCGGACGAGAGGGAAAAAAGACTCATGAGCTCGTTCCTTCGCCCTGCGGAGACGGATCAGAAATCCGCAGCGCGGATTCCCGCACAGGCGCAATACCGACCCGTTTCCTCACACTTGGCGATTGCTCCGCCGGTCAGCGTCGTGATACCTGCGATGAACGAAGCGGAAAATCTCCCGTACGTTTTCAAGACACTTCCGGACTGGATCCACGAAGTGGTCCTGGTGGACGGGAATTCCACCGACGACACCGTGCAGGTGGCACGGGACCTGTGGCCGGACGTCACGGTCGTGAAGCAGCGCGGCAAGGGCAAGGGAGACGCCCTGATCAGCGGCTTCGCGGCGTGCACCGGCGAGATCATCGTCATGATCGACGCGGACGGCTCGGCGGACGGCGCCGAGATCGTCTCCTATGTCTCGGCGCTGGTCGGCGGCGCCGACTTCGCCAAGGGCTCGCGGTTCGCCAACGGCGGCGGCACCGACGACATGACGCCCATCCGCAAGCTCGGCAACCGTGTGCTGACCACCCTGGTCAACACCAAGTTCGGCGCCCGCTACACCGACCTGTGCTACGGCTACAACGCCTTCTGGCGGCACTGCCTGGACGAGATCGCGCTGGACTGCGCGGGCTTCGAGGTCGAGACGCTGATGAACATCCGCGTCGTCAAGGCGGGATTGCGCGTCCAGGAGATCCCCAGCCACGAGTACAACCGCATCCACGGCGTCAGCAACCTGCGCGCGGTCCGGGACGGCATCCGCGTCCTGAAGGTCATCATGCGCGAACGCGGCACCCGTAAGCGCGCGGTGCGGCCCGCGATGATCACGGGAGAGGTGTCTTGAGCGTCCGCGTCTCCGTGGTGATCTGCGTGTACACCGAGGACCGCTGGGGCGACATTCTCGCCGCGGCGGCCTCGGTGCGTGACCAGCTGCACCCGGCACACGAGATCCTGCTCGTCGTCGACCACAACCCGGCCCTGCTGACGCGGCTGCGCGCGCAGTTCGCCGGGGCCACCGATATCAGCGTGCTGCCCAACGCCGGGCCCAGAGGCCTCTCCGCGGGCCGCAACACCGGCGTCGCGGAGTCCACCGGGGAGGTCATCGCCTTCCTCGACGACGACGCGGTCGCCGAGCGCGAGTGGCTGCTGCACTTCGCCGAGGGGTACGCCGACCCCAGGGTGATGGCGATCGGCGGCCGTACCGAGCCGATCTGGGCCTCCGGGCGCCGCCCCGCGTGGTTCCCCCGGGAGTTCGACTGGGTCGTCGGCTGCACCTACCTCGGCCTGCCGCCGGGCCGGACCCGGGTGCGCAACGTCCTCGGCGGCAACGCCTCGTTCCGCCGCGAGGCGTTCGAGATCGCCGGCGGGTTCGCCACCGGCATCGGCCGGGACGGCGACAAGCGGCCGCTGGGCTGCGAGGAGACCGAGCTGTGCATCCGGCTCACCCGCGCGTGCCCGGACGCCGTCCTGCTCATCGACGACCGGTCGGTGATCCACCACCGGGTCCCGGCGGGCCGCGAGCGCTTCGCTTACTTCCGCACCCGCGCCTACGCCGAGGGCCTGTCCAAGGCCCTGGTCGCGCGCAGCGTAGGCGCCCAGGAGGGGCTGTCGACGGAGCGCCGCTACACCACCCGCGTGCTGCCCTCCGGGGTGGCGCGCGGCGTCCGCGACGCGCTGCTGCGCAGGCCGGGCGGCGCGGCCCGGGCGGGCGCGATCGTCGCGGGCGTGGCGGCCGCGGCCGGCGGCTATCTGGTCGGCACGGCCCGCACCCGCCGCTCGGGCGGCGGATTCGTGATCGCTGCGGTACCGGGGCCGACAGCCGCGGCGGTACCGGGGCCGACGGCCGCCCGCCCGCCGGCGGAGCCCGTGCGGCTGGCCGTACGGGCCGAGAAGCCTGTACGGGCCGAGAAGCCCGTACGCGGCGACGCTCCGGCCCCCGGCAAGGGCGTGCTGCGCGGCGACGAGGGGGCGGTCGCGTGACCGGCCCCGAGGGCAGCGCCCTCTCCCCCGTGCCGATCCTCATGTACCACGCGGTCGCCCACAAGCCGGCCCCCGCGACGCACGGCCTGTCCGTCGCGCCCGGCGCGTTCGCCGAGCAGATGGCGGTCCTGGACGACGAGGGGTACCACCCGCTGACCACCGAGCGGCTCGCGGCGGCCTGGCGGGACGGCGGCCCGCTGCCCGACCGCCCGGTCCTGATCACCTTCGACGACGGCTACGAAGGCGTGCACCGGCACGCCCTGCCCGTCCTGGCCAAGTACGGCTTCCCGGCCACCCTCTTCGTCTCCACCGGCTGGCTGCCGGGGCCGTACGACACCGGTGGCGCGCTGGACACCATGCTCGGCTGGGAACAGGTGCGGGAACTGGCCGCGGCCGGCGTGGAGATCGGCGGCCACAGCCACACCCATCCCCAGCTGGACCAGCTCTCCGACGACCGGCTCTGGTCCGAGGTGCTGCGCTGCAAGGGGATCGTCGCCGAGCAGCTGGGCGCCGCCCCGGTGTCCTTCGCCTACCCGTACGGCTATTCCAGCCGGCGGGTGCGGCGGACGGTGCGCGCCGCCGGCTTCCACCAGTCGCTGGCGGTCGGCAACGGACTGGCCGGCCACCGGCAGGGCCCGTACGCGCTGCGCCGGCTGACCGTGCGGCGCGGCACGGACCTGGCGGAGTTCCGGCGGATCGTCGCGGGCGAGGCCATCGGCCGCATCTTCGCCAAGGACCACGTCCTCACCAAGGGCTACGCCCTGCTCCGCAGATCGCGTCAGGCGATCCGGCTCTGCACACCCGGGGGCTGACCCCGCGCTGCGGCGCCGACGTAAGGCCGTCAGTGGGGCCCGGTGACACACAGTGCCGGGCCTCAGGAAAGGGAACCCGAGCCAGTGTCTGACACGACCACCCGGACCGAGGAACGCACGCGGGGCCAACAGGCACCGGACGGGCGCAGGCTGCGGTTCCCGGGGCGCGGCGGTGGCACGCCCCTCTTCCGCAACGCCTACGCGCTGATGCTCAACACGGGCATCTCCGGGCTGCTGGGCCTCGGCTTCTGGCTGGTCGCCGCGCGCTACTACACCGAGTCGGCGGTCGGCCAGGGCTCGGCGGCGATCGCCGCGATGAAGCTGCTGGCCGGGCTCACCGCGGTGACGCTGACCGGCGCGCTGGCCCGCTTCATCCCGGTCGCCGGGCGGGCGACGGGCCGGCTGGTGTTCCGTACGTACGCGGGCAGTTCGCTGGTCGTGGCGGTGGCCGCCGGCGTCTTCCTGCTCACTCTGGACCTGTGGGGCCCGTCGTACCGCTTCCTGCACGGCCCGCTCAACGGCCTGGGCTTCGTCGTGGCGGTCATCGCCTGGTCGGTGCTGACCCTGCAGGACGGGGTGCTGACCGGGCTGCGCAGCGCCCTGTGGGTGCCGGTGGGCAATCTGGTCTTCTCGGCGGTGAAGCTGGCGCTGCTGGTCGCGATCGCGGCGGCGGCGCCCACCGCGGGCGTCTTCGTGTCCTGGGTCGCGGCGATCGCGGTGTCCGTGATCCCGCTGGGCTGCCTGGTCTTCCGGCGCCTCGTGCCGCGCCACATCGCGGCCACCGCGCGCACCGTACGGCCGCCCTCGCTGCGCGAGATGGGCCGCTTCCTGGCCGGCGACTACACCGGTTCCCTCTTCTCGCTCGCGGTGGTCTACCTCGTACCCGTACTCGTCGCCTCGCAGGTCAGTGCGGCCGACAACGCGTACTTCTACATCACCACCACCATCGGCGGCACGGTCAACCTCCTCGCCATCAACATGGGCGCCTCGCTGACCGTGGAGAGCTCGCACGACCCGGCGCGGCTGGCGGAGAACACCCGCGCGGTGCTGCGCCGGATGGCCCGCATCATGCTCCCGGTCTGTCTCTTCCTCTTCGTCTGCGCGCCGTACATCCTCGGCGTGTTCGGCAAGGGGTACGCGGACGCCGCGACGCCGCTGCTGCGCTGGTTCGCGGTCGGCGCGGTGCTGCGCGTGGTGATGGAGACGTACTTCGCTGTGCTGCGCGCGCAGAGCAGGACCTCCGGCCTCGCCTACCTCCAGGGCCTGCTGTGCCTCCTCGTGCTCGGCCTGACGCTGCTCCTGTTGCCGCGGATGGGGCTGACCGGCGCGGGCGTCGCGGAGGTGTGCAGCCTGACCGTGATCGCCTCGGTCGCGATGGTGAAGCTGTCCGGCGTGGTCCGGGGCCGCCCGGTGGCGCCGCTGGCCAAGGCGCCGGCCGACGGTGTGGCCCCCGACGGCGACCTGGCGGACCTGGCGATGCACGGCGACCTGGGCGACGCGATACGCACTCCCCGGGACGGCCGGGCCGCCGCCCCCGAGGACGAGGGGGCGCGCCGGCCCACATGGGCGCAGCGCGCCCGGCTCGACGTGGACACGATGCCGCTGGGCGTGCATGTGGACTTCGACCACATGGAGCGCCGCCCGGACGTGCGGCCGCCGCTGGCGGAGGAGCAGGCGCCGCCGCCCGCCGCCGGGAAGCCGTCCTGGGCGAAGGAGGCCGCGCGAGAGCCTGGCGGCTCCGCTGAGGCGCTCACGGTGCCGCTGCCGGTCGTCGTCCCGCCGAACGCGTCGGAGGCCCACACGGTGCCGCTGCCGGCCGTCGCTCCGGCCGCTCCGGCCGCTTCTGCCGCTCCTGCCGCTCCTGCCGCGGCGGGCGGCGGGGCCGGTACGCGCGGCACAGCGGGTACGCGCGGCACAGGGGGCCCGAGCGGCGCGGTCCCGGCCGCGCGCGGCGGCGTGGCCGCCCGCCTCGCCGCCCGGCCCGACCTCGGCGTCTGGGCCCTGCTCGGCGTCGCGCTCGCGCTCTTCTGGCTGCCGTTGCGCGGGATGGGCGACGCCGACCTGGACCGGATGGGCGGGCTCGGCCTGATCTCCGTCCTGCCCGTCGCCACGCTGATCGGCGCCGCCCTGCTCGCCGTGGCGTTCGCCGCGGGGCTGTGGCTCTCCCGGCCGCGCCGGGTCCTGCTGGCGGCGACGCTGCTGCTCACGGTCGTGGCGCTGCACGCGCTGCCCGCCGTCCTGGAGGCCGAGCCGCGCTTCGCCACCGCCTGGCAGCACCTGGGCTTCCTGGACTACATCGGCCGCACCGGCACCGCCGTACCGGACCTGGACGCGCGCTGGAGCTGGCCGGGCTTCTTCGCCGGGGCGCAGTTCCTCGCCGAGGCCTGCGGCGTCACCGACTTCGACGCGCTGCTCCGCTGGTGGCCGCTGACCATCCAACTTCTCTACCTCCCCCCGGTGTTCCTGCTGCTGCGCTCCGTACGGGCGGACTGGCGCGCGAAGTGGAGCGCGGCGTGGCTGTTCGCGCTGTGCGGCTGGGTCGGCCAGGACTACTTCTCGCCGCAGGGCTTCACGTACCTGCTCTACCTCGTGTTCGTCGCGGTCCTCATGGTGTGGTTCCGCGACCCCCGGGTGCTGCGCGGCAAGCTGCTCCCCGGTGAGGCCGAGGTGCGCCCGGCGGGCCGCAGACAGCGCGCGGTCCTGCTCGGTGTGCTGATCGCGCTGTTCGCGGTCTCCGTGGCAGGCCACCAGCTCACGCCCTTCGTGATGCTCGGCGTGCTCGTCTTCCTGGTGTTCGTGCGCCGTTCGACGCTGCGCGGCCTGCCTCTGTTGCTCGGCGTGCTGGTCGTCTTCTGGATCGGCTTCCTCGCCGAGCCCTACTGGTCGGGCCACTTCGACGAGCTGTTCGGCGGCATCGGCGGCCTCGGCTCCAATGTCACCTCCTCGGTGTCGGGCCGTATCGCGGGCGGCAGCAGCACCCACAAGCTCGTCCTGTACACCCGGGTTCTGCTGGCCGGTTCGGTGCTCGCGCTGGCCTGCTGGGGCGTGCTGCGGCGGCGCCTGGCGGGCTTCGCCGAGCGCTCCCTGCCGGTGCTCGCCTTCGTGCCGTTCCTCGCCTTCGGCATGCAGTCCTACGGTGGCGAGATGGCGCTGCGCGTCTTCATGTTCGCGCTGCCCGGCGCGTGCGTGCTCGCCGCGCTCGCGCTCTTCCCGCGCCCCGCCGCCACTCCCCTCACCGCCGATCCCTCCGCCACCGGCCGCCCCACAGTCGGCCGCCGCGGCCTCGGGCCGCTCGCGGCCCTGCTGGCGGGCCTGGTGCTGGTCTTCGGCTTCCTCGTGGCCCGCTGGGGCAACGAGCCGTTCGAGCGGACCCGGCCCGGCGAGGTCGCGGCGATGGACTACGTGTACGCCCACGACGAGCCGACCGTACGGCTGCTGTGGATGACCGACGACCCGGTCGACAACGTCACCCCGGACATGCCGTGGGGGGCCAAGGACATGGAGCGCGTCCAGTACGAGCCGACCCTCGCGCCGCGCGACCCGGTGCTCGTCGGCCCGATCGTCAAGGCGCTGAAGGACGCGGGACCGCAGTCGTACCTGATCGTCAACCGCGGCCAGTCCGAGGCGCTGCGGCTGGACGGCGGCTACCCGGACAGCTGGGAGCGGCGGCTGCGCGCGAACCTGGACCGCCGCCCCGAGCTGCGGCGGGTGGTCGTCAACGACGACGCCGTGCTGTACGAGCTGAAGGCCCCGGCGGCGGGCCCGGTACCGCAGCCCGCCCCCGGTCCGGCGGGCCCGAAGGTCACCTGGACGCCGTGGTCGGTGGCGGGCGGCCTGGCGGTGGTGGCGCTGATCGTGCTGCTGGGCACCCGCGAGATCGTGCGGGTGGCGCTCCCGCCGGGCGTCGGCAAGCAGCGCTGGGTCCAGGGCTCGTTCTGGTTCTCGCTGCCGCTCCTGGTGGTCTTCCTGGCCGCCCTCGTGCAGCGGTTCGTGACGCTGTCGTAGGAGGCGTGCTCGCTGTCGTGGCTGCGCCCCGCCCCGTACTGGTACGGGGCGGGGCGCAGCCGTTCTTCAGCGGTTCAGGGGTTCAGCGCTTCAGCCAGCGCAGCCCGTAGGCCGGCATGTCGAAGGTCCGGCCGTCGATCTTGGCCTGGATGGTCCGGTCGAGGGTGTTGATCACCAGCACCGTGTCGTCGTCGGCGAGCACCCGTACGTTCGGCCGGTCGTCCGGCGCGACGGAAACGGACCGGAACGTGGTCCCCGGCGGGAATTCCTTCCCGAATTTCCCGAGCAGTTTCATCATCGGCAATTCGCCGCCGCCATCGTCCAGTTGCGTGCTCCGCCACAGGCATCCGGGGCAGTCCTTGCCCTCGTTCTGCGGATTCCAGTACAGCGCGGTGGCGACGCCGGCCCGCGCCATCTCCATCATCGCGGTGGCCTGGACGGCGGTACGGTGCGGCTCGCTCCAGCCGTTCCGGTCGTCGTTCTCGTCGGCGACCTCGACGTACCACTCCGACCACCACACCGGCAGCCCGGTCTCCTCGCGCAGCCACCGCGTCACGTCGCCGAATTTCTCCGTCGCCCCGAATTCGTCCGGCGCGTACACATCGTCCTTGGTGTAACTGGACCCGTCGACGGCCAGGAAGTCGGCGCCGTCCTTGTGCTCGTTCCAGTACGAGACCGCGTCCAGAACCCGCTGGTCGACCGAGCCCCAGGGCCCCGCGAGATCGGACGCGTAGGAGTCCTCACCGGGGCGGTAGCTGTCCATCACGACGTACGGCCCGCCGACCTGGATTCCCGGGTCGACCTTCTTCAGCTCCTTGTACACGAGGTTGTACAACTTCGTGTAACCCTCGTAGTCCCAGCGGTTCTTGTCGTCGTCGAAGAATCCCTTGAATTCGTTCCAGACGATGAAGTGCCGGACCTCCGGATAGCGTTTCGCTATCTTCCCCGCCAGCTTCGCGAAGTCCTCGTAGTGGTCCGGGCTCGGCGCCTTCTCCAGCTCGCCCCAGTCCGTTTTCCCTGCCTTGCCGCCCTTCATCCAGTCCGGCGAACAGCACAGGGTCAGGACGGGTGTGCCGCCGGTGCTCCGGATCAGCGCCAGCCGCCGGTCCAGGTCGCGGAAGTTGTACTTCCCGGGGCTCGGTTCCGGATTGCGCGCGCCCCAGCCCATGATGTGTTGGTTCTGCGGCATCGGGTCGCCGGTGAGCAGCCGGTCGGCCTGCACCTTGGCGGTGTGCTCGCCGCGGTCGGCGCTGAACTCGGTGTGCGTGAACCCCCAGCCCAGCTGATCCATCGGGTTCGCGCTGCCGAACACTCCGTTGTTCGTGCCCCTGCCGTCCTGTCCCCCCGGCGGAAACCCGCACATGACCAGGAGTAACGCCAGAACTGCCACCCCCGTGCCGAGAAGCGCGGCGATCACCCACCGCGTGCGCCCCGGTATTGCCACCCGTAACCCCCCATGACGTCCCACAACGGGCAAGCCTAGTCAGATTCCCGGCTGTTGAGCGCCCGCACCGCGTAACGGTTGCGCTGTGGACAGAACTACCACCCCGCCTGTCAAGTGCCGGTCAAGCCCGCGTCCGTCTCCGGTCCGGCCCGGGTAATCCCGAAATTCCGTGTACGGCACGCGGGTCATGCCGGATCATGGCCAGCATGTGTGCCGATCACCTTCCGCCGGCCGCCGCCGAGGAGTCGCTGCCGATCCGTCTGACGATGGACGACAGCGACTCCCCGTCCGATGTGGTGGACGCCCTCTTCCTGGGGCGGTTCGCCAATGGACGGCAGCCGTACGCCCGCAGCCGCTCCGTGGAGCGCGTCAAGGCGGGCCTGACGCTGCTGCCGCCCGGCGCCGAAGTGCTGCGCTGCGCCCGCGACGACGACCGCAGCGCGACCCTCGCGGAGGGCGAGGGCTGGACGCTGCTCGTCTCGCGCTGGAACCGCGGCGCCGACATCACGGTCACGGCGGTCAGCGACGAGCTGGCCCAGAAGGTGCTGGGCCAGTCGGCGGACGGCGCCGAGGACGAGCCGGAGCCGCAG
The DNA here is from genome assembly GCF_055567935.1 of Streptomyces sp. NPDC026301. Taxonomy (NCBI): domain Bacteria; kingdom Bacillati; phylum Actinomycetota; class Actinomycetes; order Kitasatosporales; family Streptomycetaceae; genus Streptomyces; species Streptomyces sp. NPDC026301. The sequence goes on from NZ_JBVHPN010000006.1 coordinate 354,620, forward strand.
CCCGCCAACGTCACCATGGGCTTCTGGTACTACTCCCCGCGCCGCGGCCCGTACCGCACCACCCGGCAGATCTCCGCCGGCACCTGGGAGGACATCCGTCCGAACTACACGGCTCCGGTCGCCGACGCGCTGGACGGCCTGATGAAGGTCACCCCCGAGGAGATCGCCGGCCGGCTGCTGCTCCTGCACGGCCCGCCGGGCACGGGCAAGACGTCCGCGCTGCGCACGCTCGCCCGTTCCTGGCGCGACTGGTGCCAGGTCGACTGCGTGCTGGACCCGGAGCGGCTCTTCAACGACGTCGGCTATCTGATGGACATCGCCATCGGCGAGGACGACGTGACGGGCCGGGGGCGGTGGCGGCTGCTGCTCCTGGAGGACTGCGACGAGCTGATCCGCGGCGAGGCCCGGCACACCGCAGGGCAGGCGCTCTCCCGGCTGCTGAACCTCACGGACGGCCTGCTGGGCCAGGGACGCAACGTCCTCGTGGGCGTGACGACCAACGAGGACCTGGAGCGGCTGCACCCGGCGGTGGTCCGGCCCGGCCGCTGTCTGGCCCGTATCGAGGTCGGCCCGCTCACGCGCGCGGAAGCGGTCGGCTGGCTGGGCTCGGACGAGGGCATCGGCCGCGACGGCGCGAGCCTCGCCGAACTGTACGCACTCCGCCGCGGCACCCGCCCCGCCGCCGTCCCCTCCCAGGACACGGGCGCCGACGCGGGTCTGTACCTGTGAAGCGCTGACGCGGGCCGGTGCCTGCGAGGGGGCAGGCCGTGCGGGTCGCGTCTTCGGCGGTGCGGCCCGTGCCGGTGGCGGTGTGGCTCGTGCCTTCGGAGGCGGGGCCCGTGCCGGTGGCGGTGTGGCTCGTGCCTTCGGCAGTGCGGCCCGAACGCGCGTCGGTGCGGGCCGGCCGCCTCACCGCCGGCGCCCCCGCGGCTTGAGCGGCACCCGTGGCAGCGCCGGAGCGGGCAGCGGCGGCCCGTCGTAACCGTGCACCGTCCCGAAGCGCTCCCCCGCCATCCACGCCTCCCGCGCCGCCGCCACCTCCTCACCGCTGCGCGCGACGAAGTTCCACCACATGACGATCTGTTCCTCGAACGGCAGCCCGCCCAGCAGCATCAGGCTGCTGTGGACGTCCGCGCGCACCGGCAGCTCGCTCCGCCCGCACCCGAGGTACAGCAGCGAGCCGGGTCCGAGCCGTACGCCGTCCACCTCGGTCTCGCCCTCGATCGACAGCACGGCGTACTCGAAGTCGCTCTCCAGCGGCAGCCGTACGTGCGCCCCCGCGCCGATCGTGATGTCCGCGCCGACCAGCGGCGAGTAGATCGTGCCGGGCGACCGCGCGCCCGCCAGCTCCCCGAGGATCACGGTCGCGCTCACCCCGCCACCCCCGGTGATCACCGGCAGTTCGGCGTGGTGCTCGAACGACGGCGCCTTCCCCCGGTGCTCGTTCGGCAGCGCGACCCACAGCTGCGCGCCGTGCAGCACCCGGGTGTGGTCGCGCGGCGACTCCTCCGAGTGCGCGATCGCCCGGCCCGAGGTCATCAGGCCCAGCTCCCGCGGTCGTACGAGCTGCAGGGAGCCGAGGCTGTCGCGGTGCAGCACCTCGCCCTCGCGCAGCCAGCTGACCGTCTGCAGCCCCATGTGCGGATGCGGCGGCACCTGCATCCCGGGCTCCCCGGCGATGTCGTCCGGACCGTAGTGGTCCACGAAGCACCACGCGCCCACCATCCTGCGGCCGAGGTTCGGCAGCAGTCTGCGGACCAGCGTGGACTCCCCCAGCGGAACCTGCTTGCCTGGCTGGACGTCACGGACCGGTCCGGTCCGGCCTCCGCCCCCGCAGAGACTGGCCGCGGGCTTGAGATCGAGGTTGCTCATGCCGTCACGATATGGCGGTCATGCGGGCAGCTCCCGCAGGCGTACGGACAGACACGTCACACACCCCTCCAGCTTCTCGAACTCACCGATGTCGACGAGCACCGGCGTGTACCCGAGATCCGCGAACAGCTCGGCACTCTTCGGCGCACTGGCCGCCATCAGCAGTTTTCCCTCGCCCAGCAGCACGACGTGGGAGCCGCTCTCCTCCGGTACGGCCAGGAAGCGCGGGAAGAGCGCACGCGCCTCGGCGTCGACGAGCGGCGGATATCCGATGACGGTGCCGTCGGGAAGTGCGGTAACGGCCGACTTCAGGTGCAGTACCTTGCTGACCGGTACGGCGACGACCCGCGCCCCCAATGGCTCGAAAGCAGCTCGAATTTGGCGCACTCCGTCACCGTTGGTGCGCCCGCCGCGGCCCACGTACACCGTGTCGCCGATTTTCAGCACGTCCCCGCCGTCCAGCGTCCCCGGCTCACGGACCCGGCCCACGAAGCAGCCGAGCGCCTCGACGGTCGCCGCGGCCGCCGTGGTCTCCGGCTTCCGCTCGTCCGCGCCGGGCCGCGAGATCAGCGCGGCGTTGCGGAACACGACCATGGTGTCCTCGACGAAGGCGCCGTCCGGGCAGTCGTCGGCGGGCGGCACCTCGATGGTCTCCCAGCCGTGCGCCTGCATCGTCCCGACGTACGTCTCCCACTGCCGCAGCGCGAGCCCGGCGTCCGCCGGCCGCCGGTCGATGTGCGTGACCAGCCCTTCCGCGAGCCGCGGACTCGGCCGACGAACGAGCGCCTTCTTGCTGGCCATGGCGCGCCCACCTCCGGTTCTTACTGAACGATGAGTTAGCAGAGCTACCTTATGCGTGGCTCGGGCAACGGAACACCCTCCGGCGCATCCGGCGGGGCTGCGGGGCTGCGGGCCTGCGGGGCTCTCGCCGCTGGCGGATGGTCACCCGCCCTCTGCTGGTGGGTGGTCACCCGCCCTCTACCGGTGGATGGTCACCCGTCCTCGCCGTACGTGGCGCGCAGGGCCGTCACCGCGGCGGTCAGCGCGGCCTGGTGGTCGAGGCCGAGCCGCTGCGCCCGCTGGGCGAAGGCCAGGGCGGCCTCCGCGGCCTGCTGAGCGCCCGCGTCCCCCGCGGCCGCGACGAACGTACCGTTACGGCCCCGGGTCTCGATCACCCCGTCACCCTCCAGCGCCCGGTACGCCTTGGCCACGGTGTTCGCCGCCAGCCCCAGCTCCCCCGCCAGCCCGCGCACCGTCGGCAGCCGGAACCCGGCCGGCAGCCGTCCGCTCCGGGCCTGCTCGGCGATCTGGGTGCGGACCTGCTCGTACGGCGCGTCCGCCGCTTCCGGATCGACGACGAGCTGCAGAGGATGCAGGACCACGGTGACACTCCGAGACGTAGAGGCGAGGCTACAGAACCTTTGTCCCACCCATTGTGCTCCGCACCCGCCCCCGCACCCCGCCCACCACGCCCAATCCCCCACACCTCACGCCCACTACCGAGGCACGCCCCCACCCCCTCCTCGCCATCATTCGCCTCACCCTCGTCCGCCCCTCCTCGCCGTCGTCCGCCTCACCCTCGTCCGCCCCTCCTCGCCGTCGTCCTCCTCACCCTCGTCCCGCCGTTTCCGCCGTGCGGCCGGCCGTGCTCGGCGGCAGCGCCACCGCGCGGCCCGGGCCCGCCGGGTCGTAGGCGATGGAGTCGCCGGGCCGGTGCCAGTGCAGGACGAAGCGCCGGCCCGCGCGGTACGCGTCCAGGCCCGCTCTGCAGTACGCGACCATGTCGTCCGGCAGCGCGTCCAGCGGGAACCAGTCGAGCTGGGAGCACTTCTCCGGCTCGCGGTTGACGGGCTCGCCGCCCGCGCCGTACGCCGCCTCGAAGAACCAGCCGATCCGCGGCCGCCCGTCCGGCGCGCGGTGCTGCATGACCAGCGCGACCCGCAGGTCCGACGCGGTCAGCCGCAGCCCGGTCTCCTCGGCCGCTTCCCGGATCATCGCCTCCTGGACGTCCTCGCCGTCCTCGGCGTGCCCGCTCGGTGCGTGCAACAGCCCGTCGGCGTATCCGGTGTTCGCGCGCCGGGCGAGCAGTACCTCGTCGCCGCGGCGCAGGATCAGATGGACATCGATCACCTCCGTATGGCGGGCCGGCGGCGCGGGGTGGACCACGAGCGCGTACCGCTCGTCCCGCACCTCCCTGCCCCACAGCGCGGGATCACCCGCGAGTCTCTCCAGGTGCGTGCGGCGGGCCAGCGGAGCGGTCAGCCGTTCCAGCTCGGCGGCCGTGATGCCGACCGGGTCGGCCTCGCCCCACCGGCCCTCGATCAGCACCAGCCGGCCCCCGGGCCGCAGCAGCCCCACCCACCGGCGCAGCGCCGCCTCCGGATCGGGCAGCGCCCACAGCACGTGCCGGACCAGGACCACATCGAACTGCCGCTCCCCCGCCGGTGGTTCGGCGGCGTCCCCGACCAGCAGCCGCGCGGCCGGGGCCCGGTCCCCGAGCCGCGCCGCCGCGAACTTGGCGCGGGCCGCCTCCACCATCCGCGGCGAGCGGTCGACCCCCGTGACGCGGTGGCCCTGCTCGGCGGCGAGCAGGGCCAAGCTGCCCGTGCCGCAGCCGAGGTCGAGGACGTCGGACGGCCCGGCCGGCAGCCAGTCCCGCAGCCGGTCCGCCCATGCGCTTCGTACCGCCGGATCGCGCAGCCCGTGATCGGGCTCGTCGTCGAACCGCTCGGCGGCGGATTCCCAGTAACCGGCGTCGGTGACCGGCGTGTCGGTAGCCATGCACAGATAGTGACAGGCCCCACTGACAATCGGCGCTGACCTGCGACGACAGCCGATTGAGGGCTTATCAGTCCGCAGCGCGCGCGGAACGCCCGCGCGGCAGCGCCCGCTTGATCCACGGCCAGCCCAGCAGCACCACGATCACGGCGTAGACGGTGATCGAGAAGGGCGTGTTGACCAGGCCGGCGACGCTGCCGTCGCTGATCTGCAGTGCCCGCCGCAGCTGCTGTTCGGCGGCCGGGCCCAGGATGACGCCGATGACGGCGGGCAGTACCGGCAGGCCGTACCGCCGCATGCCCAGTCCGATCAGCCCGATGATCAGCAGAATGACCAGGTCCAGCGGCTCGCCGCCGACCGCGTACGCGCCGACCGCGGCGAAGAAGAGGATCCCGGCGTACAGGTACGGGCGCGGGATCCGCAGCAGCTTCGCCCAGACGGGCGCCAGCGGCAGGTTGAGGACGAGCAGCAGCACCATGCCGACGAACAGCGAGGCGATCAGGCCCCAGACGAGCTCCGGTTCGCGCTCGAAGAGCAGCGGCCCGGGCTGGATGCCGTACTGCTGGAAGGCCGCCAGCATGACCGCGGCGACGGCGGTCGTCGGCAGGCCGAGGGTCAGCATCGACACGAGCGTGCCGGCCGCCGACGCCGAGGACGCCGACTCGGGCCCGGCGACGCCCTCGATGGCGCCGCGGCCGAATTCGTCGCGGTGCTTGGAGAGCCGCTTCTCGGTGACGTACGAGAGGAAGGTGGGGATCTCGGCGCCGCCGGCCGGGATCGCGCCGAACGGGAAGCCGATGAGCGGCCCGCGCAGCCACGGCTTCCACGTGCGCCGCAGCTCCGCCTTGCCCAGCCAGGGGCGGCCCACCGGGATCGACTCACCCGATGTGCGCCGCAGATGGGCCGCCACCCACAGCGCTTCCCCGATGGCGAACAGTCCGACCGCCACGATGACGACGTCGATGCCGTCGGCGAGTTCGAGCGTCCCGAAGGTGAGCCGCTGCTGCCCGGTCATCTGGTCCAGGCCGACGAGCCCGAGGGTCAGGCCGATGAGCAGCGAGGCGAAGCCGCGTATCCGGGAGCTGCCGAGCACGGACGTCACGGCGATGAAGGCGAGCACCATGATGGCGAAGTAGTCGGGTGCGCCGATGTCCACGGCGAGCGAGGCGACCGTGGGCGCGAGCACGACCAGCAGGATCGTGCCGATCATGCCGCCCGCGAAGTGCCCGCAGGCGGCGGCCGCCAGGGCCTGGGCGCCGCGCCCGGCGCGCGCCATCGGGTTGCCTTCGATGGCGGCGACCACCGCCGCGCTCTCCCCGGGGGTGTTGAGCAGGATGGAGGTGGTGGAGCCGCCGAACATGCCCCCGTAGTAGATCCCGGCGAACATGATGAACGCGCCGGTCGGCTCCAGCCCGTAGGTGACGGGGAGGAGGAGGGCCACGGCCATGGCGGGGCCGATGCCCGGCAGTACTCCGATGGCGGTGCCGAGCAGCACCCCGATGGCGGCCCACAGCAGGTTGATCGGGGTGAGCGCCGTACCGAAGCCGTCGATGAGTGAGGACAGGGAGTCCATCGTCTACAGCACCCCCATGAGCGGGCCGCCGGGCAGCGGCACGCCCAGCAGATTGTTGAACACGACGTAGGTCAGCAGGGACAGGACGGCCGCGATGAGCGGGTCGCGGGTGAGGTTGCGGCTGCCGAGTGCGTACGCGGAGCCCCAGAAGAGCAGCGCGCCGGAGATCGGGAAGCCGAGCGGTTTGATGAGGACGGCGTTGGCGAGGAAGACGCCGGCGAGCAGGGCGACGGTGCGCCAGTCGCCGGGCTCGGTGAGGTCGATGTCCTCGCCGCCCTCGGCCTCGCCGCGGCCGCCCCGCAGGACGTCGACGGCGAGGAGTACGGCGACGACCAGGAGGAGCACGCCGACCACGATCGGCACGGTGGTGGGCCCGATGGGGCCGCGCTGGGTGATGTCGGCGTCCATCGTGACCGCGTCGGTGAGCACGAGGACGCCGAGGACCAGGAGGATGAGGCAGACGCCCAGTTCGGAGCGGCCGCGCAGGCGTGCGCGCAGGCCGCTGCCGGTCGGCGCCGCGGGTTCGGTACCGGTGCTCACAGCCCCAGCTCCTTCAGTACGGTGTCGACGCGCCGGTCCTGTGCGGCCAGGAAGCGGCCGAACCTGTCGCCGGTCATGAAGGCGTCGCTCCACCCGTTGCGCTTGAGCGCGTCCTTCCACTGCTTGGTTCCGTGCAGTTCGGTGAAGAGGGTGGTCAGCTTCTGCCGTTCGACGTCCGTGAGCCCCGGGGGCGCCACGATGCCGCGCCAGTTGGTGAACTCGGTGTTGACGCCGGCCTCCTTGAGGGTGGGCGCGTCCAGGCCCTTGACCCGCTCGGGGCCGGTGACGGCCAGCAGCCGCAGCTCCCCGGACTTGATCTGGTCGAGGTACTCGCCGACGCCGGAGACCCCGAAGGCGACCTTGCCGCCCAGTACGGAGGCGAGCAGCTCACCGCCGCCGTCGAACGGCACGTAGTTGACGGACTTGGGGGTGATCCCGGCGGCCTTCGCCATCAGCATCGGCGCCAGGTGGTCGGGCCCGCCGGCCGAGGAGCCGCCGCCGACCGGCATCTTGCGGGGGTTCTTCTTCCAGTCGGCGAGCAGCTGGTCGAACGTCTTGTACTTGGAGTCCTTGGCGACGACCACGATGTCCGGCTCTTCCGTGAGCCGCGCGATGGGCGTGGTGTCGCCGAGCCCGGAGGGCGAGTGGTTGGTGTGGACGGCGCCGACGACGCCGAGCCCCATGGACATCGCGAGCTTGCCGTTGCCGTGCTCGTTGACGATGCGGCTGAGGCCGACCGTGCCGCCCGCCCCGGGGAGGTTGAAGACCTCGACATTGTGGTTGAGCCCGGCGTCCTCGATGCTCTTCGCCGCCGTACGGGCCGTGATGTCGTATCCACCGCCCGGCGTGTTGGGCACCATGAACTGCAGGCCCGGAATCCGGGTCCCGGTGTCGGCCCCGCTGCCCGATGTCAGCAGGGGCGGGCCGAGGAGGACGATCAGAACCGCCCCCAGGAGGGCGAGGGGTGTGCGCGCACGCACAGATGACACCACCCTTCTCTTGCGTGTGGCTTCGTGGCTCTGTGGGGGGCGGAGATCGTGGTGAGGGCCACATGTTGCCCGGGGGTTAACTCCGCGTCTCGCTTCCGGTATTAAGGGTCGTTGTGAACGTTGTGGTCGCGGAAGGGATCGTTCGATGACCAAGGTGCTGGTCGTCGACGACGACTTCATGGTCGCCAAGCTGCACAGCCACTACGTGAACGCCACCGAGGGCTTCTCGGTGGCCGGCGTGGCACATACGGGGGCCGAGGCGCTGCGCGCGGCCGAACGGCTCCGCCCCGACCTCCTCCTGCTGGACATCTACCTGCCGGACATGGACGGCATCAGCGTGCTGCGCCGGCTGCGGGCCCTGGAGGGCGGGACGCACGCCGACGCGCTCTTCGTGACCGCGGCACGCGACGCGCACGTCATACGGGACGCGTTGCGGGCCGGTGCGCTGCACTACCTCATCAAGCCGTTCGACCGGTCCTCCCTTCAGGAGCAGCTGCGGCACGTGGCCGCGTTGCGCACCCGCCTGGACCGGCTCGGCGAGGCCAGCCAGGAGGACGTGGACCAGATCTTCGGCACCCGCCCGCGCGCCTCCAGAGGTCTGCCCAAAGGTCTCGCCGCCCATACGGCGGATCTGGTCGAACGCACCCTGCGACAGCACGAGGACGGCCTCTCGGCATCGGAGTGCGCGGCGGCGGGCGCGCTGTCCCGGGTGAGCGCGCGCCGCTACCTCGAGTACTTCACGGGCACCGGGCAGGCCGAGGTCTCGCTCCGGTACGGCGGCACCGGCCGCCCCGAGCGGCGCTACCGGTGGGTCGCCTCCCCGGGAATTAATCACCGCTGAGCGGTTCCTTAAGCCACCCATAAAGATCGCCAAGGTGTCGCTTCGGACGGCGAATTCGCTGGTCGGCGCAGCTAGCGTGCTGCCCGCCGGACGTCATGCCACGAAGGAGACCCCCACAATGACCGCTCGTCGCAAGGCCACAACACTCACCCTCGCCGCCCTCGCCCCGCTCGCCCTCACCGTGTTCGCCGCGGGCCCGGCGGCCGCGCACGGCTCGATGACGGACCCGGTGAGCCGGATCTCCGCGTGCTACGCCGAGGGCCCGGAATCACCGGACTCCGCGGCCTGCAAGGCGATGGTCGCGGCCGGCGGCGTGCAGGCCCTGTACGACTGGAACGGCGTACGGGACGGCGCGGCGGGCGGCCAGTCCAGGACGCGCATACCGGACGGCAAGCTCTGCAGCGCGAACAGCGAGGAGTACAAGGGCCTGGACCTGGCCCGGGACGACTGGCCGGCCGGCCCGATGACGGCGGGCGCCCACACGTTCCGGTACAAGGCCACCGCGCCGCACAAGGGCACGTTCGAGCTGTACCTCACCAAGGAAGGCTACGACCCGCGCAAGCCGCTGAAGTGGTCGGACCTGGAAGCGAAGCCGTTCGCGAAGGTCACCGACCCCACCCTGACCGGCGGCGACTACGTCTTCGAGGGCAAGGTGCCGGCCCGCTCCGGCCGCCACCTGATCTACAGCATCTGGCAGCGCTCGGACAGCCCGGAAGCCTTCTACACCTGCTCGGACGTGGTCTTCGGCAAGGACGGCGGCAGCGCGGGCACGGCAGCCGGTACCGGCACGGAGCCGCACTCCGCGGCCGCGCCCGCCCCCGCGGCCACCGCACCGACCGAGCGCCAACTCGCTGCCGGCGCGGACAAGTCGTCCATGGACCACACGCACATGCACCAAGGGAACGAGGGCACGGGCGGGGATCAGGGCACGAGCGGGGACGAAGGCACCAGCGGGGACAAGAGCACCGGCGGCGAGCACAAGCACCCGACCGCGGACGGCGTGCGCCCCGACGGCTCGTCGGGCAAGGCGGTGACCACGCAACTCGCCGAGACCGGCGGCGACGGCTCGACCGCTCCGCTCGCCGTCGGCGGCGCGGCCGTTCTCGCGCTGGGCGCCTCGCTGCTCTTCGCCGTCGCCCGCCGCAAGGCCGCACGGAACGGCGGCTGACGGGCGGCCCGCGCCGGCTCCCGGCGAGGCGGTGACGGCGGCGGCGTCCGGCCCGGGCGCCACCGCCACGGCGGCAGCGGTGGAGAAAGTGACACCCGATTCTCGCCGGACGAACGAGTTATCCACAGGCCCCCGCCGCTGTCGGCGGCCCGGCGTAGAGTCGTTGCCATGGCGCCCGCGAGCCGCGCGGGCCCGCCGTGACAGGGGGATTACGGCAATGAACACAGCATCAGCGGAGACGACGGGGCCGACGGCCGATCAGCCGGGAGCGGCCGCCGCGAAGCCGGCGGACAGGACGCGGACGGCAGCGGCGGGCGGGCCCTTGGAGGGCCTGGTGGAGGTCACGTCCGAGGCGGAGCTGCGCGAGCTGGTCGGCGAGCCGAACGCCCGCGCCGCCCACAAGACCCGTCCCGCGCTGCACGAGCTGGACCGGCAGTGGCTGGCCAACTCCCCGTTCTGCCTGCTCGCCACGGCCGACGCCGAGGGCCGTTGCGACGTCTCGCCCAAGGGCGACCCCGCGGGCTTCACGCACGTGCTGGACGACACCACGATCGTCATCCCCGACCGCCCGGGCAACAAGCGCGTGGACGGCTTCCTCAACGTCCTGGCCAACCCGCACGTGGGCCTGGCGTACGTCCTGCCCGGCCGCGGCGACACCCTGCGCATCAACGGACGGGCCCGGCTGCTGCGCGACGCCCCCTTCTTCGACGAGCTGGTCGTCAAGGGCCACCGTCCGGCGCTCGCACTGCTCGTGGAGATAGAAGAGGTCTTCCACCACTGCTCCAAGGCGTTCCTGCGGTCCGGTCTGTGGCGCACGGAGACCTGGCATCCCGAAGCCCTCCCCACCCGGGCCCGAATATGCAAGACCCTGGAGGCCCCGGACCTCCCGCTCGAAGCCATCGAGACCCACTACGGCCCGCGATACGCCGACCGTCTGTACGGCTGACCGTGAGCCTGGCGTCCCGCGGCCGGCGCGGGGGCGGCCGACGCGGCGGCGGGACGGGCGGCCTGCGGACCGAAGCGGGTGCGGGCGCGGTCGACGGCGGCTTCGATGCGGCGGGCCTTGTCGTCCGCCGGGTCGAACGTCAGCTGCCGGGCGGCGCGTTCGGCCCGGCGGAGGTCCTCGGCCCGTAGCGCCACCGACCGCACGCGAGCGCGTTGCAGACCGAGCGCGGCGTGCAGCGCGTAGGCGACCTCGGTCAGCGCGGGCCCGTGCGCGGTCGGTTCGGCCAGCCGCCGGGTGCGGGTCGTGGTGGAGCGGTCGGCGTAGCGGACGGTGAGCGTGAGCGCGCCTGCCACCTGACCGCCGCTGCGCATCCGGGAGCCGAGCTCGTCCGCGAGCGCGAGCAGCGCCCTGCGGCGCCGCGCCTCGTCCAGCTCGTCGTGGGCGAAGCGATGTTCGGCGGCCATCGAGCGGGACGGCGCGTTCGGGGTCACCGGCGTCGGGTCGATGCCGCGGGCCCGCTCGGACACCCGGCGGCCGGCCTTCGCGCCGAGGATGCGCTGCAGGGTCGCGGGGGGCGCCGCGGCGATCCGCCCGACGCTGTCGAGCCCGTACGCACACAGGGCGCGGGCCGCTGTGGGGCCGATGCCGTGCAGGGCGGCGGCGGGCCTGCGGTCGAGGAAGGCGGCGACGCCCTCGGGGTCGCCGGGGACGACGCGTACCTCTCCGGGTGCCGCGTCCTGGGCGGCCATCCGGGCGAGCAAAGGGTTGCCGGCGATGCCGATGACGCACTCGGTGTCGTACCACGCCAGGGCGCGCAGCCGGAGCAGCTCGGCGATGCCGGCGGCGTCCCGGCCGAAGTACCGCTGCGCACCGCGTACGTCGGCGAGCGCGGCGTCCGGCGGCAGCGCCTCGACCACGGGGGTGAACTCCCCCAGCAGCGCGATCAGCCGCTCGTACGTCTCCTCCCCGAGGGCCGGGGCGGCCGCCGCTCCGGCCACCGCGGCCGGACGGAACCGTACGTACAGCGCGACCCCGGTCCTGGACACCCGGCCCCGGCCCGGAGCACCGGCGGCATCCGTCGGAGAGTTTCCGGAAGGAGGTGAGGAAGGAGGCTTTTGGTCAGTCATCCCGCGCTCCCCGGGCTGGCGTGCCACAACTTGCGACCGGTGGCGGCGCGTTCGCCCGCGGGCTGGAGATCGGCCCACGGGTGCAGGGTGTAGCCGGTGGGCAGACGAATGACCCGCTCGTCGCCCGGCGCCGCCGAGTCGTCCACCATTGCCGAGTCGGCAGACGTCGCCGAGCCGGCAGGCATCGCCGAGTCGCCCGGCGCCGCCAAGTCGGCAGGCGTCGCCGAGTCGCCCGGCGTCCACGAGTCGGCAGGCGGGGTGGGGGTGCCATCGCCTCCGGGTGCTGTGCCGGTGCCCGCCTCCGCGGCGGCGTACCGCTCACGGTCGGCGGAACCGCTCCGACTGTGGGGGTGCCCAGTGACGCGCACACCCGGACTGCGCCCCGCGGGGGCGAGCGCGGGGGCGGGTGCGGGAGCCGTGGCGGGCGCGGAGGCCGGGGCCCCCGAGGCCGCGCCCCCGGGTGCTGGGGCGGACGCCGAGGCCGTGGCGGACGCCGATGCCGGGGCGGGCGCCGAGGCCGGGGCGAATGCGGGGGCTCGGGTTGCCTTGGAGGCTGGGGCCGCCTCTGAGGTGGAGTTCGCGGTAGCTGCCGGTACGGGGGCGGGGGTGGTGATTGGGGTGGAGGTGGTGGGGGCGGGGGTGGTGGGGGGTGGGGGGAGGGGAGGGTGGGAGGCCAGGTGGGACGTGACCGCCCGGAGCCCGCCCCTCTCCCGCAGCTCCGCCAGTTCCGCCAGGTTCCAGACCGCGGTGCCGACCACGCTGAGGCTGCGGGGGCCGCGGCGTTGGACCGTGCCGCGTACCAGGAGCAGCCAGGAGTGGAAGACGGTGTGGGCGCAGGTCTCGTGGCTGTCGTCGAAGAAGGCGCAGTCGACCAGGCCCGTGCTGTCGTCGAGGGTGGTGAAGATGACCCGGCGGCCGGAGCGGATCGGCGGCGTCTGGGTGGCCGCCTTGGCGCCGGCGACCAGGACCGTGTCACCGTGCCGGGCCTCGCGCAGCCGCTTGGCCGGGAGTACTCCCAGTTCGTTCAGGAACTGGGTGTGGTCCCCCATCAGGTGCCGGGAGGCGTCCATGCCCAGTACGCCCAGCTCGGCGCTGAGCCGTTCGGCGTCGCTCAGGTCCGGCAGGCCGGCCGGTGCCGAGGCAGCGGTGGTCAGCGGGAGTTGCGTGTCGGCCGGTGCGCCGCGCTGCTGGCGGTGCAGTTCGGCGATGTGCAGCAGCAGGTCGCGGCGGTTGGCGCCGAAGGCGTCCAACGCGCCGACCCTGGCGAGGCGTTCGAGGACGGGGCGGCCCGGGTGGGCCCGTCGCCACAGGTCCTGGAGCGAGGAGTAGGGGCGGCCGGCGGCGATCCGGCCGGCCTCCGCCTCGCTGATGCCGTGCACCTCGGAGAGCGCGAGGCGTAGCCCCCAGGCTCCACGCGCCTCGGAAGGACCGCGCTCCACCCCGGAAGGCCCGTGCCCCGCCCCGGAAGGCCCGCGCCCCACCCCGGAAGGACCGTGCCCCACAGGACCGTGCCCCGCCCCAGAAGGCCCGTGCCCCACCCCAGAAGGCCCGTGCCCCGCCCCAGTAGGGCCATATCCCACATTCCCCCCACCCATCCCAGACACCAGTTCGATTCGATAAGCGACATCGGACCGGTTCACGTCCAAGGGGAGGATCGGGACGCCGCGGCGGCGGGCGTCGGCGAGGAGGAGGCGTTTGGGGTACATGCCGGGGTCGTGGGTGAGCAGGCCGGCGTAGAAGGCGGCCGGGTGGTGGGCCTTGAGCCAGGCGGACTGGTAGGTCGGTACGGCGAAGGCCACCGCGTGCGCCTTGCAGAAGCCGTACGAACCGAACGATTCGATGATCTCCCAGGTGCGGGCGATGTCTTCGGAGGAGTAGCCGTGCCGCGCGGCGTGTTCCGCGAACCAGACGCGGATGCGGCCCTGCGACTCGGGGTCGGACAGGCCGCGCCGGACCCGGTCCGCCTCGTCCAGGCCGCAGTCGGTCATCCGGTCCAGGATGTGCATGACCTGTTCGTGGAAGACCACGACGCCGTATGTCTCGCGCAGGGATTCCGCCAGGTCGGGGTGGGGGTAGTGGACGGGTCTGCGGCCGTGCCGGGATTCGATGAAGGGCCGCACCATGTCGGCCGCGACCGGCCCCGGGCGGAAGAGCGAGATGTCCACGACCAGGTCGTGGAAGGTGGCGGGCTGGAGCCGGCCGATCAGGTCGCGCTGGCCCGGCGACTCGATCTGGAAGCAGCCGAGGGTCTCGGTGGAGCGGATCAGGCCGTACGTCGCGGGGTCGCCCGGCGGCACCTGTGCCGGGTCGTCGATGTCCGGCGCGGGCCGCCCGGTGGCGCGGCCGATCTCCGCGGTGGCGTGCGCCATCGCGGACTGCATCCGTACGCCGAGCACGTCGAGCTTGAGCAGGCCGAGGTCCTCGACGTCGTCCTTGTCGAACTGCGACATGGGGAAGCCCTCGCCGCCGGTGGGCACCACGGGGGTGCGGCCGGTGAGCGTGGCGTCGGAGAGCAGTACGCCGCAGGGGTGCATGGCGGTGCCGCGGGGCAGCGCGTCCAGGCCCTCCACCAGGTCCCAGAACGGCGGGGGCGGCGGGTTGTCCCGCAGGGCGCGCAGTTCGGGCAGTTCCTCCAGTGCCGCCCGCGCGTCCCGCGCCCGTATGTGCGGGAAGGACTTGGCGATCCGGTCCACCTCGTCGGGGTCCATGCCGAGTGCGGCGCCGACGTCGCGCACGGCATGGCGTACCCGATACGTCTCGGGCATGGCGACGGCGGCGACGCGTTCGGCGCCGAAGCGGTCGAAGATCGCGTGGTAGACCTCCAGGCGGCGGGCGGACTCCACGTCGATGTCGATGTCGGGGAGGACGGCGCGGCGCTTGGAGAGGAAGCGTTCCATCAGCAGGCCGTGCTCGACGGGGTCGGCGTGTGCGATGCCGAGCAGGTGGTTGACCAGCGAGCCGGCGCCGGAGCCGCGTGCGGTGACGCGGATGCCGAGGCGCCGGGTGTCCTCGACGACCTGGGCGACGGTGAGGAAGTACGACGCGAAGCCGTGGTGGTCGATGATGTCCAGCTCGCGGTGGAGGCGTTCCCAGTACGTGCGGGCGGCCGGGCCGCGGTCGTAGCCGCGGCGGACCATTCCGGCGGCGCTGCGGGAGCGGAGTACGCGGGAGGCGGTACGGTGCTCCGCGCCGACCAGCCGTGGTTCGGGGAAGTGGACGGTGCCGAGTCCGATGTCGTCCTGGGGGTCGACGAGGCACTCCCCCGCCGTCTCCTCGGTCATGGCGAGCAGCCGGTGGGCGGTGTCGCGGCGGTGGCCGGCGGCTTCGGCGATGCGTTCGGCGGTGCGGGCCATGGTGTCGGCGTCCTTGAGCCAGCGTTCGCCGCTGTCGCGGGCTTCGGGGCGGTGGCGGTCGATGGGGACGAGGCGGCGGGCGGAGTCCAGGACGTCGGCGACCGGGCCCTGGCCGGGGTCGGCGTAGCGGACGGCGTTGCTGAGGACGGCCCGGATGCCCTGGTCGACGGCGAAGCCGAGGGTGCGGGCCGCGAGCCGGAGGGAGCCGGGGCCGGTGCCGGTGCGGCCGTGGTGGACGGTTTCGAGGCGCAGCGCGTCGCCGTACAGCTCGCGCCAGGGGGCGATGAGGCGGGCGGCGCGGTCGGGGCGTCCGGCGGCGAGTGCGCGGCCGACTTCGGAGTCGGGGCCGAGGAGGACGACGGTGCCGTCCGTCGCGGTGGCCAGGTCGTCCCAGGGGAGGAGGGGGCGTTCGCGGTCGGTGGCGTGTGCGGCGGAGACCAGTCGGCACAGGGTGGCCCAGCCGCGGGCGCCGTCGCGGGCGAGGAAGACGGCGCGGGCGGCCGATTCGTCGATGAAGGCGCCGCCGCGCACGGGGGTGCGGCGGCGTGTCGTGGGGGTGGGGTCCGGCTGTCGTTCGGCGATCGCCAGCTCGGTGCCGAACAGCGGGCGGATGCCGGCTTCGGCGGCGGCCTTGGCGAAGCGTACGGCGCCGGAGAGCGAGTCGCGGTCGGTGAGGGCGAGGGCGTCCATGCCGCGTTCGGCCGCCTGTTCGGCGAGCCGTTCGGGGTGTGAGGCGCCGTACCGCACGGAGAATCCCGATGCGGTGTGCAGGTGCGTGAACCGGGACATTCGCACCTCCTACCGCGTGAGCACCCCCTGACTGACCTTGCATCCCCCGTCTCACTCACACCATAACGCTTTCTTCGAACGTCCGTGCGAACACGTGTGCGCGACGCGCCGGGGCACGCCCACTCAGCCACACATCCACCACCTCAAAAGGGAAGATATGAGGCTAATCCGTACGTACAGCGAGGAGCAGCGTCCATGGCCACAGCGGACGACGACGCCAGGACCGGTGCCGGGACCGATGCCAGAACCGGTGCCGGTACCGGCGCCAGGACCACCTTCGCCGGAGAGCTGAAGGACGCGGTGTCGGCGCGGGCCGCGCTGCTGATCATCGGGGTGCTGGCCCTGACGGCCGCGTTCATCGCCTCGTACGCGGGCGCCTTCCACTCCCCCAAGCCCAGGGACGTGGCGTTCGCGGTCGTCGCGCCCCCGCAGGAGCGCGGGCAGCTCGTCGCGAAGCTGGACCGGCTGCGGGGCTCGCCGCTCGACGCGCGCCCTGCCGGGTCGCGGGCCGCTGCCGTGCGGCAGCTGAAGGACCGGGAGATCGACGGGGCGCTGGTGGTCGACCCGCGCGGCAAGCAGGACGAGCTGCTGGTCGCCGGCGGCAGCGGCAGCGCGCTCTCCGACGCGCTGCAGAAGGTCCTCACCAAGGCGGAGCAGGCGCAGCAGCGGACCATCAGGACGACCGACGTGGCCCCGGCGGACCCGCAGGACGCCCGCGGACTGTCGTCGTTCTACCTGGTCGTGGGGTGGTGCGTGGGCGGCTACCTGTGTGCCGCGATCCTCGCGATCAGTTACGGGGCCCGCCCCACCAACGGCCGGCGGGCGGTCATCCGGCTCGGCGCGCTGCTGGTGTACTCGGTACTGGCCGGGCTGGCCGGTGCGCTCGTCATCGGCCCGGCACTCGGCGCGCTGCCGGGCAGCGTCGTGGCGCTGTGGGGGCTGGGCGCGCTCATCGTGTTCGCGGTGGGCGCGACCACCTTCGCCTTCCAGGGCATGGCCGGGATCCTCGGCATCGGGCTGACCATCCTCGTGGTCGTGATCGGCGGCAATCCCAGCGCGGGCGGCGCCTATCCGTATCCGCTGCTGCCGCCCTTCTGGCACGCCATCGGGCCCGCGCTGCCGCCGGGCGCGGGCACCTGGGCGACCCGTTCGATCGCGTACTTCGACGGGCGGGCGGTGACGGGGCCGCTGCTGGTGCTCGCCGCCTGGGCGGTGGTCGCCGCGGCGCTGACGCTGCTCTTCGCGGCCCTCTCCGTGGGGCGGGGCGCGATCCAGCGGAGCGAGCCGCGGCAGTAGGGGCGCGCCGCGCCGGTAGGAGCCGCAACCCCCACCGCGCCCTCCCCGTACGACGCACGCCCGCCTCCGTACACCTCACATGTGCGTGCCGCCGTCGATCCGGATCTCCGTGCCCGTGACAAAGGCGCCGTCCTCGGAGGCCAGCATCGCGATGACGCCCGCGACCGTCTCCGGGCCGGCGAAGCCCTCGCCGATGGCCGGCATCAGCTTCGTGAACAGGCTCATGTCGGCGTCCTCGGGCAGCCCCGGGCCGCGGCCCGTCGTCATGCCGCTGGCGATGGACCCCGGCGCGACGCACACCGCGCGCAGCCCCTGCTTGCTGTACTCGCTCGCGAGGGCGTGGGTCATGGACTGGACGCCGCCCTTGCTCGCCGCGTACGCCGCCATGTACGGGTGCGCGAACGAGGCGGAGGTGGAGCTGAAGTTGACGATCACCGGCCGCTCGCCCGCCAGGAGCGCGGGCAGCGCCTCGCGGATCATCAGGAACGTGCCGGTCAGGTTGGTCGAGACGACCTTGTTCCAGAAGTCCAGGGTGGTCTTGTGGGTGTGCTCGGACCGCAGGATGCCGGCCGCGTTGACCAGCACGTCCAGGCCGCCGAGCGCCTCCACGGCGGTGGCCGTGCCGGCGATGACCGCGGCCTCGTCGGAGATGTCCAGGACCGCGGTGGTGAGCCGGCCGGCGGTGCCGTCGGCGGCGGCGCGTTCGGCGGTGACCTTCAGGCCCTCCTCGCTGACGTCCGCCGCCACGACCCGGCCGCCCTCGGCGAGGACCCGGTGCACGGTGGCCTGGCCAATGCCGGACCCGCCGCCGGTGATCAGTACGCGGCGGCCCTCATAGCGGTTCATGGCGCATCTCCGTTCTCGTCGGTGCGCGGCTCTCCGTCGAGCCGCGACTCCGACACCGTACGCCTCAATGGCACACTGTGCCACCCATGCACTTCCTGTCACCTCGGCGCACAGCGGCGTAGACTCCGGCCATGCCCACCGCACCCGCCTCCCGCCCGTCCTCCCTCACCGAGCGGCGCAAGGCCGCGACCGAGCTGGAGATCGCCCGTACCGCGGCGGCGCTGTTCGCCGAGCGCGGCGCCGCCGTCACCGCGGAGGACATCGCCCGTGCCGCGGGCGTCGCGCCGCGCACGTTCTACCGCTACTTCCGTACGAAGGAAGATGCGGTCGCGCCGCTGCTGACCGGCGGCGTACGGGACTGGGCCGAGGGGCTGGCCGAGCTGGCCGTGCGGGAGCCCGAGCTGCCACTGGGCGAGGTACTGGAGCGGGCGGCCCGCGAGGCGCTGACGCCCGCCGACGCGCGGGCCCAGGAGGCGCTGGAGTGGACCCGGGGTCTGCTGCACGCGATGCAGGACAATCCGGCGCTGCGCGCGGTCTGGCACCGTGCGCACCACGAGTCCGAGCTGGCGCTGGTCGACGTACTGGCCCGGACGACGACGGCCGGGCCGCTGGAGGTACGGCTGACCGCGGCCGCGGCGGACGGAGCGCTGCGGGCCGCGGTCGAGGTGTGGGCGGCGGGTGAGAGCGATTCGCCTCCGGCGGAGCTGGCGGCGCGTGCGCTGCGGACGCTGGCGGCGGGACTGCCGTGGCTGGCGGAGCGGCGGGCGTAGGCGGCCGCCCGCAGCAGCCGGCTACGCCGTGTGGGTCACCTCCCCGCCCACCACGACCACCTCCGCCACCGTCCCCGGGATGTCCTCCGGCGCGCCGCGCAGGATGTCGCGGGATAGGACGACGAAGTCGGCGAGCTTGCCGACCGTGAGTGAACCGCGTTCGTTCTCGAGGAAGTTGGCGTACGCCGAGCCCATCGTGTAGCCGTGCACGGCGGTCTCGACGTCGATGGTCTCCTGCGGGCCCCACGGCTCGCCGCCGCCCAGCGGCTGCCGGGTGACGGCGGTGTAGATGCCGATCATCGGGTCCATCTCGGCGACGTTCCAGTCGCTGGAGAAGGCGAGGACCGCGCCTGCCTCCTTCAGGCTGCGCAGCGGCCACGCCTTGTGCCAGCGGTCGGCGCCGACGTTCTCCGCCCAGTCCTGGCCGGGCCCGGCGATCTCGGGGGCCGCGTGCCGGGGCTGCATGCAGGCGACCACGCCCAGTGCGGCGAAGCGCGGGGTGTCGGCGGGGTCGAGGCATTCGACGTGCACGATCTGGTGGCGGGCGTCGCGCGGCCCGTTGAACTCCCGGGCCCGCTCCACCGCGTCCAGGACGGTACGGATGCCGCGGTCGCCGGTGGCGTGCACGAAGCACTGGAAGCCGAGGGAGTCCAGCTCGGTCAGCAGCTCGGCGAACTCCTCGGGCGGGTAGAAGGTCTCGCCGCGGTGGTGGCGGCAGCCCGCGTACGGCGCGAGCAGCGCGGCGGTGCGCGGCTCGACCACGTCGTCGATGTAGAGCTTCAGGGGCCCGACGCTCAGCCGGTCGTCGTCGTACTTCTCGGCGGCGCGGGCGAAGTCGACGAGGTCGGCGCCGGTGGTGCCGCGCGGATGGAAGAGGGCCGCGACGATACGGGACCGCAGCCGGCCCTCCTCCCGGGCGCGCTCGAACAGCGCCAGGTCGTCGAGGGAGTTCTGCGGCTCGACGACCGTGGTGATGCCGAAGCGGATCGCGTCGTCGAGGCTGCCGGCCAGCCGGCGGTACTGGCGTTCGGCGGACGCCCACGGTAGGCCGAGGTCGCGCAGCGCGCGGTGGCCGTCCCGGGAGAGCCCGCGGACCGCGAAGTCCTTGAGGAATCCGGTGGGTTCGCCGGTCTCCGGGTCGGTCTCGGCACGCCCGTACGGCAGGTCCGTGCGGTCCTTGGTGATGCCGAGGCGGCGCAGCGCCGCGGTGTTGAGCCAGGCGGTGTGCACGTCGTAGCTCAGGACGAAGGCGGGGATGTCGCCGGTGACCGGGTCGAGGTCGGCGGCGCGCGGCATCCGGCCGCCGGGCAGGGCCGAGTAGTCCAGCGCCTCGGCCTCGATCCACTCGGCGTCCGGGTGCGCGTCCCGCCAGGCGCGGATGCGGCTGTGCACCTCGTCCAGGCTGCGGGCGCCGGCGAGCTGGACGCAGGCGTCGTCGGAGCCGAGCCGGACGTGGTTGTGCGCGTCGATGAAGCCGGGCAGCACCAACTTGCCGTGCGCGTCGAGCACTTCGGTACCCGAGGAGATCCATTCCGCGGCTTCGTCGTCCGGGCCGACCCAGACGATCCGGCCGTCCCGCACGGCGAGCGCCTCGGCCTCGGGCAGCGCGGGATCCACGGTGTGGAGGCGGGCGTTGTGCAGGACGAGGTCGGCGGCGGGGTGACGAGAAGACATGTGCGGGACCAACTCCTGTGAGGATGCGAACAGTTGCGGTGAGCGGGTTAGGGGGCGGGGGGGGCGGCACCGTGGCGCCACGAGCGGATGGACCGGCCGACGTTGATCGACTTTGAATGGCGTTCAAATTTCTTGAACGGCATTCAAAATGCGCCGAGCGGCCCGCACCCGTCAAGACCCCGCGGCGAATCGCCCGGGATAAGGTCGGGACGACGGACGCGCGGGGACATCGCGCGCACCCGCGGAACGGGACGAAGGGCAGGCCGGGCGGTGGCACGACGGCGGGACGGACAGGTCGCGGCCGACCGGATCCTGGAGGAGGCGATGGAGGCCATCGCCGAGGGCGGCCTCGCGGCGCTCACCATGTCCGCGCTGGCCCGGCGGCTCGGCACGAGCGGCGGCCACATCCTGTACTACTTCGGCAGCAAGGACCGGCTGCTGCTGGAGGCGCTGCGGTTCAGCGAGGCGAGGCTCGCCGAGGAGCGCCGGGCGCTGCTCGCCCGCCGGCTCGGCGCCGTGCGGATGCTGGACGCCTTCGTCGGCCTCTACCTGCCGCGCGGGCCGCGCGATCCGCGCTGGATGCTGTGGATCGAGCTGTGGGCCCGCACGGTCGCCAACGAACCGCTGCGCGAGACGCAGGAGGAGCTCGACCGGGGCTGGCGCGACGACCTGGCCGGGCTGCTGGCCAAGGGCGTCGCGCAGGGCCGCTTCGCCCCCGGGGACTGCACGGGCCGCGCCTCCGAACTGCTCGCCCTGCTGGACGGGCTCAGCACACGGGTGGTGCTGGGCCAGCACGGCGCGGACCGGACCGCGGCCCTGGCCACGGCGAGGTCGGCGGCGGCCCGGCTGGTGGAGCGCCGCGGCTGAGAAACTGGGGCCCATGGATGCGATGAGGCAGTTCCGTCGGGCGGTCGTCGAGTGGGCGGCCGGCGGTGCCGGGGCGCCGGCCGCAGCGGCGGTCGCACACGAACTGGCCGCCGGTACCGCTGTGCGCACGGTCGTCCTCGTGGAAGGGGCCAGCGACCGGGTCGCGCTCGAAGCGCTGGCCGCGCGGCACGGCCGCGTCCTCGATGCGGAGGGCATCGCCGTCGTCCCGCTCGGCGGCGCGACCAGCATCGGCAGATTCCTGACCCTGCTGGGTCCCCAGGGGCTCGACGTCGGGCTGGCGGGCCTGTGCGACGCCGGAGAGGAAGGCCACTTCGCGCGCGCCCTGGAACGCGCGGGTCTCGGCCGCGACCTCGCGCGCGCCGACATGGAGCCGCTCGGCTTCTACGTGTGCGTCGCCGACCTGGAGGAGGAGCTGATCCGCTCGCTCGGCGCCGCCTGCGTGCAGCAGGTCGTCGACGCCCAGGGCGACCTGCGGGCCTGGCACATCTTCCAGAAACAGCCCGCCCAGCGGGAGCGGAACGTCGAGCAGCAGCTGCGACGCTTCATGGGCACCATCAGCGGCCGGAAGAGCCAGTACGCCCGAGCGCTCGTCGATGACCTGGACCTCAGCCGGGTACCGCGGCCACTGGACCGCCTGCTCGCGCATCTGTAGTGCGCCGATGCGGGTGGTGGCGCACCGCTTCGGCAGCGGGAAAACCCCTCGCGCCCCGTGCGGTGAGCCGTTAACTTCCCTCTGAACGCGGCCAGTACGGTCCGCGGCCGCGAAGGGGGCCAGGCATGGAGACCGAGCGCGTGCGGACCGACCGCTTGGGCGTACTGCTCGACCAGTTCGACAAGGCCAGGGAGATGGCCCAGGTGCGGCTGACGGGGCTCGGCGACGAGGAGTACCTGTGGGAGCCGGTGCCCGGCTGCTGGTCGATCCGGCGCCGGGACGAGGCGGTGACGCCCAGGGCGTTCGGGCCGGGCGAGTGGGTGCTCGACCTGGGCGCCCCGGACATCCCGGCGAGCGAGTACGCCGAGGTCGCCCGGCAGGCCGCCGACGGCATGACCGTCGCCAAGATCGCCGACGACTGGAGCGTGAGCGTCGAGCGGGTCGAGCAGGTCCTCGCCCACACCGGCGCGCCGGAGCCCGACCGGACGCCGCTCACCACCATCGCGTGGCGGCTGGGACACCTGCACTTCCACTTCGCCGGCCCCTGGGAGTGGACCTTCGGCGAACGGCGGCGGGAGCCGAAGCTGCTGGTCGACTTCACCCCCTCCGCCGCCGTGGCGCTCCAGCGGTTCTGGGCGGCGATCGACCGCTGGCGCGAGAGCATCGCCACCGTCACCGACGAGCAGCTCGACACGGTCGGCTTCTCGCAGTACCCCTACGGCTCCGACCCCGACGACCCCTTCATCGCCGTGCTGGCGGGGGCCAACCTCGAATTCATCCACCACATGTCCGAGATCGCGCTCCTCCGCGACCTGTGGCGGACCCGCTCCGCCACTGCCACGCCCACCGCATGACCGACACCGCCGCGGTAGCCGTGCTGTCCGACATCCACGGAGTCGCCCCCGCGCTGGAAGCCGTACTGGCCGAGCCCGACGTGCGGGCGGCGCGCACCGTCGTCCTCACCGGCGACCTGCTGTCCGGGCCGCTCCCCCGCCAGACCCTCGACCTGCTGCGCGGCCTCGGCGACCGCGCCGTGTGGCTGGCCGGCAACGGCGAACGCGAGCTGATCGCGTGCCACCGCGACCGCGGCGCCCCGGCCCCCGACACGATCACGCCCTGGGCGGCCGGGCAGCTCTCCCCCGCCGACATCGAGCGGCTCGTCGCGCTCCCGGCGACGGTGACGCGGGACGTGCCGGGCCTCGGCGCGGTCCTCTTCTGCCATGCCACGCCGCGCGACGACGCGGAGGTGGTGCTCGCCGACTCCCGGCCGGAGCGCTTCGCCGAGGTACTGGCCGGGGTGGCGGACGGCGTACGGACGGTGGTCTGCGGCCACACCCACATGCCGTTCGTCCGGATCACGCACGGGCGGCTGGTGGTCAACCCGGGGAGCGTCGGGATGCCGTACGGGCGGCCCGGCGCGCACTGGGCGCTGCTCGGCCCCGGCGGCGGCGCGGTCGCGCTGCGCCGGACGGACTACGACCGGGACGCGGCGTGCGCCCGCATCGCGCGCGAGTCCGGCTTTCCGGACGCCGCCCGGTGGGCGGAGACGTACGTACGGAGCGCCCACACCGCCGAGGAAGCGCTGGCCGCCTTCGGGCCGCTGGACGGGCGGTGACGGCGAGCGGCCCGGCCCCCGTTCGGGAGCCGGGCCGTGGAGCCGGGGTGGATCAGCCGATCTGCGCGCCGTACGCCTGCAGGGCCTCGGTGACCGGCTGGAAGAAGGTCTCGCCGCCGCCGGAGCAGTCGCCGCTGCCGCCCGAGGTCAGGCCGATGGCCTTGTCGCCGTCGAACAGCGCGCCGCCGCTGTCGCCCGGCTCGGCGCAGACGTCGGTCTGGATCAGGCCGTCGACCGTGCCCTCCTGGTAGTTGACGCTGGCGTTCAGGGCCTTGACGGTGCCGTCGTGCACCTGGGTGGTGGAGCCGCTGCGCTGTACCTTCTCGCCGACGGTGGCCTCGGCCGCGCCGCTGATCTCCTGGCTGCTGCCGTTGTAGAGGTCGACGGCGCTGGGGTGGTCGGTGTCGGCGGTGTACTTCACCAGCGCGTAGTCGTTGCCGGGGAAGCTGGAGTCCTCGGTGGCGGCGATCTCGCCGCCGCCCTGGGAGTCCGACCAGCTCTTCACCGCGTTGCCGCAGTGGCCGGCGGTGAGGAAGTACGGCTGGCCGTCCTTGACGACGTTGAAGCCGAGCGAGCAGCGCGAGCCGCTGCCCCAGATGGCGTCGCCGCCGGCAATGAAGGGCTTGAACTCCCCCTTGCTGTGGGTGAGTTGCACCTTGCTGCCGAGGCTGTCGACGACCTTGGTGAGCTTCGCGAGCTGCGCGCCCTTGACCGTGCGGTCGGCGGTGACGACGACCTTGTTGCTCCGGGGGTCGATGCCCCAGGAGGTGCCGGGGATGGTGGCCTTGGACTTCAGGGTCTGCCGGGCGCCGTTCAGCTGGGCGAGGGTGTGCTGGACGATTCTGGGCTCGGCGCCCTTGGCCCGTACGGTGTCGGCCGCGGCCTTGTCCACGACGTTGACGACGAGCTTCTTGGCCTGTGCGTCGTAGTACGAGCCGGCGGTGCCGTCGGTGAGCTGCGCGGCGAGCTTGCCGGCCGCGGTGGGCGTCAGCGAGAGCGGCTGCGGTGCGGGGGCCGGACTGGCGTTGGCGCTGAGCGCGAAGCCGGCGCTGGCGGCGAGGGCGAGGGCGCCCGCTCCGGCGAGGGCGGCGCGGCGCTTGGGTATGCGTCGGTGCTTCAACTCAAGACCTCCCGTGGGGGGAAGGGCCCGCCGAAACGTGGGGGAAGCCGCGGGCCCTGAGGGGTGAGAGTCTGTGCCCGAGGTTCCAGACACGGACGTGCACGGACCGATAGTCGCGTCCATGCCAATGCGCGCCGCCGAGTATTCCCACCCCGCAGGGGCGCGCACAAGACCGTGTTCCGGTCTTGCGTACGACGATTCACCGATCGTCCACGGGTCCTGCACACCGATATCCGCGCATGTCCCTCCCCTTTCCGGTACCGGACGCACACGGTGGGCAGCCGGTGGTCAGCGCACAGTGAGGACCGCACCGGTCCGGAAACCGACGATCACCTTCCGCGCGCCCCAGCCCCTCCCCCATCTCCGCCCCCATGCCCTGCCCCGGGCGTCACTTCGCGGTGTCGTCCCGCGGCGCTGCCTCGGTCCCGGGCACCTCCACCCCTGGAACCTCCGCCCCGGGGACCTCGACGCCGGGGGCCTCCACGCCGGGGACCTCGACGCCCGGGATCTCGACGCCGGGGACCTCCACTTCCGGCAGGTCGATGCCCGACTCGATGCCGGGCAGGTCCTCCTCCGCCGTGTCCAGCGGTATCTCCTCGCGGCTCACGTCCTCCCGGGTCATGCTCTCCCTGCGGACCTCTTCCGGGCGCGCGTCCTCGGGAGCCCGGCCGCCGTCCCTGTCCCGCGCCCGCTCGTACGCCTCCGTCTGCGCCTGGGCCTGGAGGCCGGAGCGCTCCAGGAAGCGGAGCAGTTCGACGGGGAAGGGCAGGACCAGCGTGGAGTTCTTCTCCGCCGCGACCGCGACGACGGTCTGCAGCAGCCGCAGTTGGAGCGCGGCGGGCTGGTCGGACATCTGCGCGGCGGCCTCGGCCAGCTTCTTGGACGCCTGCAGCTCGGCGTCGGCGTTGATCACCCGGGCCCGCCGGTCGCGGGCCGCCTCCGCCTGCCGGGCCATCGACCGCTTCATGGTCTCCGGCAGCGAGACGTCCTTGATCTCCACCCGGTCGATCTGCACGCCCCAGCCCAGCGCGGGGCTGTCGATCATGACTTCCAGGCCCTGGTTGAGCTTCTCCCGGTTGGAGAGCAGATCGTCCAGGTCGCTCTTGCCGATGATCGAGCGCAGCGAGGTCTGGGCGACCTGGGAGACGGCGAAGCGGTAGTCCTCGACCCGGATGATCGCCTCGGCGGCGTCCACGACCTTGAAGTAGACCACCGCGTCCACTCGGACCGTGACGTTGTCGCGGGTGATGCCCTCCTGTGCGGGCACGGGCATCGTGACGATCTGCATGTTGACCTTGCGCATCCGGTCGACGCCCGGGATGACCATGGTGAATCCCGGTTCGCGTACGGATGAGGCCAGCCGCCCGAGCCGCAGCACCACACCGCGTTCGTACTGCTTGACCACGCGGGCCGCCGCCATGGCGTACACCGCGCCCGCCGCGGCGAGCGCCACGCCGGTCGTGACCAGTTCCTCGACCATCACGGCCCCCTAGACAGAGCTGTCAGCCGTCCGAGTCGCACGTAGTTACACGGTATGCCCGGTTGCCGGGGCGGTCGAGTGTCGGTGCGGATCGGAAACAAATAACCGATCATGGTCGACGCGCTGACCTGCGTAAACGCAAGGGCCCCCGCTCGCCGCGGCGAGCGGGGGCCTACTGCTGCTGGCTGCAGTCCAGTGGCGCAGTATCCCTCAGTACGTGCGGGGTGCCGAGAACACTCATCCGGCCATGGGGAAGGGCCGGGGCATTGCTCAGTACACGCTGACGCCGTAGGCGCTGAGCGCCTCGGTGACCGGCTGGAAGAACGTGGTGCCGCCGGAGGAGCAGTTGCCGCTGCCGCCGGAGGTGAGGCCGAGCGCCTTGGTGCTCGCGTACAGCGGGCCGCCGCTGTCGCCGGGCTCGGCGCAGACCGTGGTCTGGATCAGGCCGGAGACGACGTCGCCGCCGCCGTAGTTGACGGTGGCGTTCAGGGCGGTGACCTTGCCGCTGTGGATGCCGGTGGTGGAGCCGCGGCGGGTGACGGTCTGGCCGACGGACGGGGTGCCGGCGCTGGTGATGTCCTGGCTGCCGACGGTGCCCTCGTGCGAGACGGAACCGGTGTACTTGATGATGCCGTAGTCGTTGCCGGGGAAGCTGGAGCCGGCGGTCGGGCCGATCGACGCGCCGCTGCCGGTGGTCCACGGCGGGTTGCCGTCGGTGCAGTGGCCGGCGGTCAGGGCGTAGTAGGTGGTGCCGCTGCGTACGTTGAAGCCGAGCGAGCAGCGCCAGCTCGGGGCGTAGATCGCGTCGCCGCCGGAGATGTACTTCTGGAACGTGCCGGCCGTGCGCTCGATGCTGACGGCGCCGGCGTTCAGGCCGGCCGTCTTCTTGATCTTCGCTATCTCGGCCTGGGAGACGGTCTTGTCGACCGTGACGACGACGGTGTTCGTCGCTTTGTCGACCCGCCATGCGGTACCCGCGACGTCCGCCGCGCGGACCGAGTCGCTCGTCGCGGACAGCTGCGACGGGCTGAAGGTGGTGGCCGGGTGGACGTCGGCGCTGGCACTGGGTACGGCCACGGCGCCTGCGACGAGCAGGCCGGACGCCACGGCGATCAGCCGGGTGCGTCTGGTGACGCCGCTGCGGGGGGTGGTGCGCTCGTTCCTCACGTCTTCCTCCGAGGGGAATCGGGGGTCGCCTGTGGGCGGCCCGTGAGGCGCAGCCAGGCAGCACGGGTTCCACGGGTTCCGTTTTCCGCGTGCCCCTGACAAGCGCTGGACGGGAGTCTGGAGTGTCCGGGCGCGGTGCGCAAGAGGCCGTTTCCGGCCCGGGGCATGGCGAATGGCCCCGGCGGCGGAGATATCTGCTGCCGGGGCCGTGGTTCCGGCCCCCTCGGTCGGATCTTCGACGTGCGGCCCGCCGATCCGGTTCCTGCGCGGCGGGCCCGCGCGCCTCACCCCTCGCTGAGCTGCCGTTCTCCGGCGCGCAGCGCGAACGGGAGGGTGTTGCCCGGCGGGGGGAAGGGGCAGATGAAGTGGTCGGCGAAGGCGCAGGGCGGCAGCAGGGTGCGGTTCAGGTCGACGGTGACGGTGCCGTCGGCGGCGGGCGCGGGCGGCCGCAGGAACCGGAAGCGGTAGCTCTCGGTGCCGCTGGTGGCGTCCGCGAGCACGGCCCACAGCGAGCCGTCGGCCTCCACCGCGGCCTGGAGGGTGTGCTCCTCGCCGTCGACGGTGAAGGCGAGTTCGCCGCCGAGGCCGAGGCCCCGC
This sequence comes from Streptomyces sp. NPDC026301, assembly GCF_055567935.1. NCBI lineage: Bacteria > Bacillati > Actinomycetota > Actinomycetes > Kitasatosporales > Streptomycetaceae > Streptomyces > Streptomyces sp. NPDC026301. Next base: position 382,701 of record NZ_JBVHPN010000006.1, read on the forward strand.
TCCCGGCCGTCGGCGTTCGGGACCTGGACCGTGCGCCCCTGCTCGTACGGGCGGAACCGGCCGGTCAGCCGCCACCGCGCGTCGTACGGGAAGGCGTCGATGCCGGTGAAGGCGCGCAGCGCCGCGGAGTGCGGGTCGAAGACGCGGACGGCCCACAGGCCCTCGCGCCGCAGCACCACCAGCCGCCGGTCGCCGTGCGTGACGCGGGCCGTCTCCGGCCCGCCGTCCGCGCCGAGGCGCGCTTCGCCGTCGAGCGGTACGCCGTCCACGCGCAGCCCGTCCTGGGGGGCGGCGGTCAGGAGTACCGCGTCGCCGTCCTCGGTCCAGTGCCCGGGCACGCCCTCGATGCGGCCGCCGGGCTGGTCGGCGAGCCAGTACGTGCCGGTCAGCGCCAGGGGTCCGGACGGCCCGGAGACGGTCCGTTCGCGCGCGGCGTGCCAGGCCCGCCAGTCCTTCTCTGCTTCCGTGCTCATGGTCATCAACCCTTCCATACCGGGCGGGGAGCGGCCTCCGGCAGCCCCAGGTGGGAGCGGAGCGTGCTGCCTTCGTACTCCGTACGGAACGCGCCGCGCTCCTGCAGTAGCGGTACGACCCGGTCCACGAACTCGTCCAGGCCGCCGGGGGTGAGATGCGGTACGAGGATGAAGCCGTCGGCCGCGTCGGCGGTCACGAAGGCGTCCATCTCGGCCGCGACCGTCTCCGGGGTGCCGATGAAGGACTGCCGGCCGGTCGCCTCGATGACGGTCTCGCGGAGGGACAGCCCCTTGGCCTCGGAGAGTGCCCGCCAGCGGCCGGCGATCTCCTGGGGGTCGCCGAGCCGGGTCCGGCCCTGGGTGAGCTTGGGGTCGGGCTCGGGGTCGAAGTCGGGGAGCGGGCCGTCGGGGTCGAGGTGGGAGAGGTCCACGCCCCAGATCTGTTCCAGGGTGAGCAGCGCGTTCTGCGGGGAGACCTGCTGGCGGCGGATGTGGTGGGCCTTCTCCTGGGCCTCGGCCGCGGTGTCGCCGAGCACGAAGGTGACGCCCGGCATGATCTTCAGCGAGTCGTGCGTACGCCCGTGTGCGGCGAGCCGGCCCTTGACGTCGGCGTAAAAGGCGCGGCCCGCCTCCAGCGTGCCGTGCCGGGTGAAGATCACGTCGGCGGCGGAGGCGGCGAAGTCTCGGCCCGCGGGCGAGTCCCCGGCCTGGATGACGACGGGGTGCCCCTGGGGGCTGCGCGGGACGGTGAACTCGCCGCGGATGTCGAAGTGCTGCCCGGTGTGCGCGAAGGGCCGCGGCGTCCCGTCCTCGGACCAGGAGTCCCACAGCTCGCGTGCGGTGGCGACGAATTCGGCGGCCCGGGTGTAGCGGTCCGCGTGGTCGAGGTAGCCGCCGCGCCGGAAATTCTCACCCGTGAACGCGTCCGAGGAGGTGACCACATTCCAGGCGGCCCGCCCGTCGCTGAGGTGGTCCAGGGTGGCCAGCCGCCGGGCGAGTTCGTAGGGCTCGTTGAAGGTGGCGTTGACGGTGGCGGCCAGGCCCAGCCGTTCGGTGACCGCGGCCAGCGCGTTCAGTACGGTGAGCGACTCGGGCCTGCCCACCACGTCCAGGTCGTGGATGCGGCCCTTGTGCTCGCGCAGCCGCAGCCCCTCCGCGAGGAAGAAGAAGTCGAAGCGGCCGCGTTCGGCGGTCCTGGCCAGGTGCACGAAGGAGGAGAAGTCGATCTGGGAGCGGGACTTGGGGTCCTGCCAGACGGTTGTGTTGTTCACACCCGGGAAGTGAGCGGCCAGGTGCAGCCGCTTGCGGGGTTCGCTCGTCATCAGGATGCCTCTCCGGTGCGGACGGCGTAACGGCTGGCCGGGCGCGCAAGGCCGAGGTGCTCGCGCAGGGTGGCGCCCGGGTAGGAGCGGCGCAGCAGGCCGCGCCGGCGGAGTACGGGGACCGTGCCGTCGACGAGGCGGGCCAGGTCGCGTGCCGGGTCGGCGGTCCGCAGGTGGAAGCCGTCGGCCGTGTCGGCGGCGTGCCAGTCGGTGAGCAGGTCGGCGAGCCCGGCCGCGTCCCCGGGCGCCGCCAGCTCGACCGGCAGCGAGGCGAGCACCCGCAGATCGTCCGGGTTCCGGCCCGATTCCTCGGCGCGAGCGCGGAGTTCGACGCGGACCGCGAAGGCGGTGTCGGGGTCCTCGGCGCGGACCAGCGCGACGTCGGCGCGGGCCGCCGCGGCCTCCCGGGCCGCGTCCTCGGTGGCGTCGACGGCGATGACGGGCCGGCCCTGCGGGGGCCTGGGCACGATGGAGGGGCCGCGTACGGAGAAGGGCTCGCCGGTGGAGGAGGTGCCGCGGAAGTCGACGTAGTGGAGCTTGCCGCGGTCGATGAACCGGCCGGTGGCGGCGTCCCGGATCTCCGCGTCGTCCTCCCAGCTGTCCCAGAGCCGCCCTGCCACGTCGGCCACGTCGGCGGCCTCCCGCCACAGCGCGTCGGCGGGCGCCGCCGGCCGGCGCCCGAAGAGCGCGGCCTCGGCCCGCGTCCGGGACACCCCGGCCTGCCAGCCGGCCCGGCCGCCGCTGACCCAGTCCAGGGTCTGCACGGCGGTGGCGAGATGGAACGGCTCGGTGTGGGTGGTGGTCACCGTCGGGACCAGCCCGATGCGTTCAGTGTGCGGCGCGACCCGGGCCAGTACGGCGAGGGCGTCCGGGCCCGGCCGGGCGAAGGTGTCGCCGAGCGTGACGAAGTCGAGGGTGCCGCGCTCGGCGAGCCGGGCGAGGCGGACGTAGTGTGCGGCGTCGAAGGGCCCCTGTACATCGGGAGCGTCGAGCGCGACGGCGAGGTGCGGCAGCCGCTGGGGTACGGACATGGGAGTACGCCTTCCGGTGCGGCGGACGGATTCTGGAATGGTCATCGCGCGGTCCTGGGCAGTCCGCGCGGGTTGATCTCCGACTTCCGCACGGCCTCGCTGCGCAGGTTCCAGCGGGCGAGCACCTTCTCGTACGCGCCGTTGTCGATGACGTGCTGGAGGGCCGCGGCATACGCGTCGACCAGGCCGTTGCCCTTCTTCGTGGTGGCCGCGATCTTGCCCTGGACGAGGCGGCCGCCGCCGGAGAACCTGCCGACGATCTCGGTCTGCCCGGTCGTCGCGGCGTGGTACGCGGCGGTCGGGTTCGGGCCGAAGTAGCCGTCGATGCGGCCGGACTGGAGGGCGAGGTAGTAGTCGGAGGGGTTCTTGTAGTAGGCGATGTCGGCGGGCTTGCGGCCCGCCTTCTCGTTCTCCTCGTTCCACTCGACGAGGATCTTCTCCTGGTTGGTGCCGGAGTCGACGGCGATGCGCTTGCCGGCCACGTCCGCCGCGCCGCGCACCTTCCAGTGGCTGCCCTTGCGGGCCTCCAGGCCCAGTTCGTCCAGCCGGTAGGTGGCGAAGTCGTACTTCTCCTTGCGTTCCTCGGTGACCGTGACGTTGGAGAAGACGCCGTCGAGCTTGCCGCTGTCCAGGCCGACGAAGAGGTTCTCCCAGGACAGCGGCTCGAACTGCGGCTTGAGGCCGAGGGTGTCGGCGACGAGGGTGGCGAGGTCGCGCTCGACGCCGATCAGGGTGCGGTCGTCGGTGGCGTAGAAGCCGAGCGGGGGCGCGCTGCCGGTGCTCGCGCCGAGGTGGAGGGTGCCGCGCGCGCGGATGCGGGCGGGCACCAGCGCGGCGCTCTTCGGGTCCTTCGCGACATGGATGCGGTGCTGGTCGGGACTGGTGTTGATCTTCTTCGCGGCGGAGCCGCCCGGCGCCGCACCGGCATCCGCCGTCGAGGCCGTGCCGCTGCCGCAGGCCCCCAGCAGCAGGGACCCGGTGGCGGCGAGGGCGGTGGTCAGGGCGCGGCGGCGGTTCACGGAGGGGCTCCTTCTGAGGGTTGGCATGTCACAGGACCTTGGAGAGGAAGGACTTGGTGCGCTCGTGGCGCGGCGCGTCGAGCACCTGGGAGGGCGGGCCCTGTTCGACGACGCGTCCTTCGTCCATGAAGACGACGGTGTCGGCGACCTCGCGGGCGAAGCCGATCTCGTGGGTGACGACGATCATCGTGGTGCCCTGGTGCGCGAGGTCCTTGATGACGTCGAGGACCTCGCCGACCAGCTCCGGGTCGAGCGCGGACGTCGGCTCGTCGAAGAGGAGCAGCTTCGGTTCCAGGGCGAGGGCGCGGGCGATGGCCACCCGCTGCTGCTGGCCGCCGGAGAGCTGCTTGGGGTAGGCGTCGGCCTTCTCGGCGAGGCCGACCCGTTCGAGCAGCCGGCGGGCGGTGGCCTCGGCGTCCTTCCGGGACCTCTTCAGGGCCGAGACGGGCGCCTCGGTGATGTTCTCCAGCACGGTCAGGTGCGGAAAGAGGTGGAAGTTCTGGAAGACGAAGCCGATGTGCGTGCGCTGCTTGAGGATCTCGCGTTCGCGCAGCTCGTACAGCTTGTCGCCGGAGCGCCGGTAGCCGACCAGGGAGCCGTCCACGCTCACCTGGCCGCTGTCGACCTTCTCCAGGTGGTTGATGGTGCGCAGCAGCGTGGACTTGCCGGAGCCGGAGGGGCCGAGGACGACGGTGACCTCGCCGGTGCGGACCGTCAGGTCGATGCCGCGCAGCACCTCCACCGGGCCGAAGCTCTTGGTCACGGACCTGATGTCGACCATCGCGGTCATCGCGTGGCCCCCTTTGCGAAGTGTCGTTCGATGGCGTGCTGGACGAGGGAGAGGGCGCCGGTGAGCAGGACGTACCAGACGGTGGCGACCATCAGGAGCGGGACGACCCGGCCGTTGCGCCCGTAGATGACCTGGGCCTGGTAGAAGAGTTCGCCGATCGCCATGACGGAGACGATCGAGGTGCCCTTGAAGAGGGAGATGACCTCGTTGGCGGCGTTGGGCAGGATGCCGCGCATGGCCTGCGGCAGGACGATCCGGCGGAGCTGCCGTAGCCGGGGGATGCCGAGCGCGGCGGCGGCCTGGGTCTGGCCGCTGTCCACGGCCAGGACGCCGCCGCGCACGATCTCCGCGGCGTACGCGGCCTGGTGCAGCGCGAGCCCGAGGACGGCCGCGCTCATCGCGCCGACCAGGCCCGCCGTGTCGAAGGAGACGAAGCCGGGGCCGAAGGGGATGCCGACGTCGAGCCTTCTGTAGAGGTAGGCGAGGTTGAACCAGAACAGCAGCTGGACGATGAGCGGGATCGCGCGGAAGATCCAGATGTAGCCGACGGCCACCGCGCGCAGGAAGGGGCTGGCCGACAGCCGCATGAAGGCGAGTACCAGCCCGAGCAGGAAGCCCAGGGCCGTGCCGTAGACGGTGAGCTGGAGGGTGGTGCCGACCGCGCGCAGGATGGTCCCCGCGGTGAAGTACTGCGCGAAGACCGGCCACTCCCAGCCGGGGTTGGTGATCAGCCCGTGGGCGAACTGGGCGAGGAGGACGGCGGTGAGCGCGCAGGCGATCCAGCGTCCCGGGTGGCGTACGGGGACGATCTTCAGCGCGGCTTCCGGCGCGTCCGTACGGGCGCGTCCGGGGGCCTCGCTCAGCGGCGGGTCACTGGTCAGCGGCATAGGAGTCCTTGGGAGTTCGGGCGGCGAGGAAGGCGAGCAGGGTGCGCGCCGTGGCGTCGTTCTGGCGGAAGGAGGGGGCGTTGGTACCGGGGCGGGTGAAGGCGCCGGAGGCGCGCGCGTCGGTGTGCGGGCCGAGCGCGAAGCGGCGCGGGTGGGCCCGGCCGGAACGGTCCAGGACCCGGCCGTCGGCGGCGTCGACGCGCAGCAGCCCGCCGGGCGTGGCGGCGGCGCCGTCGGCGTACAGGTCGCGCAGCAGCGCGTCCCGGCTGTGCGCGACGGACGGTTCGGGGAGCCGGGCCTCCACCAGCGCCCGGGCGGTGACCTCGGCGCCGGGCAGGCTCGCGCTGCGGGCCCGGAAGACCCCGTGCGAGGCGTCGGCGGTGACCGTCGTATCGGCGCCGAGGAACTTCACGACGCCGGCCCGGGAGAGCGCGAGCAGCTGCCGCAGCCGGGGCCCGGGCGGTCCGGAGGCGAGGTAGCTGAAGAAGCCGTGCCACCACGGGCCGCGGTCGCCGATCCGGGTCAGCTGCCCGTAGACGGACAGCAGCGCGAGGAAGACGGCCTGGTCGGGGCTGTGCGCGGGGTCGTGGCGGCGGTCCAGGTCGGCCTGGATGTACGCGCGCAGGCCGTCCTGGAGCGCCGCCTCGCTCGCGAAGCGCACGCCGTCCAGCGGGTGGTCGAGCGCTTCGAGGTCGAGGCGGTCGGCGGGGTCGGGCACGGAGGCGGCGACCAGGGCCTGGAGCGCCGCGCTGCCGTGGTCGGTGGCCGCGTACTTCTCCTCGAAGTCGGTCCAGTGGACGGCCGTGCGCTCCGGGTGGGCGGTGAACAGCCGGTGGTAGTGGGCGAAGCCCAGCTCCTTGGCGATCAGCGGCCACACGTCCCGGGCGAAGTCGGCGCCACCGGGACGGGTGAGCAGCGCGTCCACCTCGGCGGGGCCGAAGAACCGGGGCAGCGGCGGCCGTTCGCCCGTCCAGCCGTACCCGATCTTGGAGTGGTACGGCACGCCGCGCCGCGACCCGACGTGCAGCACCGGCTCCTCGCCCGAGGGCAGGTACGCGAGCTCCCCGTCGGGCCGGGTCAGGTAGCTGCCGCCGCGGCCCTCGGTGAGCAGGATCATCAGGTCGACGAAGGCCAGGCCCATGCCCCGTACCAGCACCGGCTCGCCCGCGCGCAGCCCGGACAGGTCGCTGTCGGCGGTGAAGTCCGGCGGCAGGTAGGTCAGCCGGTGCTCGGCGGCGAAGGCGGCCAGCGCCCGCTGCTCGGGCGGCGGTTCGGCGCCGAGGTGGCCGAGGGTGAGCACGACGAGGTCGGCGACGAGCGGGGTGGGGCTGCCCGCCAGCCAGACCTGCTGGCGGCCCTCGCGCGGGCCCGCGACGCGGACGGCGGGCTGCCGGTGCTCGTGCACGGTGACGCCGGGCGGCAGCTCCGCGACCGTTCGCGCGTACACCCACTCCAGGTAGCCGCTCTGCAGCCGGCGGCCGGCGAAGTCCCGCGGCCCGAGCGCGCCGGCCTCGGCGGCCAGTTCGGGCGCCACCTCGACGGCGCCCTCCCCGGCCTGCCGCGCCCAGGCGGCCAGCGTGGGCCCCGGGCGGACCGGGCCCGCCATCTCCACCGAGTCGTCGGTGAACATCGTGACGTCCTCGGCGGTGGAGTTCATCCACAGCAGCGGGGACTGGTCGTGCCGCCAGATGCGGCCGCCGCCGGGCGGGTGCGGGTCGACGAGGTGGATGTCCAGCGGCCGGTCGCCGTACAGCGCGGCGGCGTTGGCGGCGATCCGCTCCAGCAGACCGGTCCCCCGCGGCCCGGCCCCCACGATCACCAGGGACGGCCTCATCGGGTGCGCTCCGCGCCGCGCCCGTAGTGCCGCTCCAGGTAGTACTGGCCGACGCTGAGCAGCGAGGTCACCAGGACGTACCAGAGGGTGGCGACCAGCAGCAGCGGGATCACCTGGTAGGTGCGGTGGTAGACCAACTGGACGGAGTACAGCAGGTCCTGGACGGCGATGACGCTGACGATCGAGGTGCCCTTGAGGGTGCCGATCAGCATGTTCCCGGCGGGCGGCACGATCGAGCGCATCGCCTGCGGCAGCACGATCCGCAGGCCGCGGCGCCACCGGCTCAGGCCGAGGGACTGCGCGGCCTCCAGCTGGCCGCGGTCGACGGAGAGGATGCCGCCGCGCACGACCTCGGCGGCGTAGGCGGCCTCGTGCAGGGTGAGGCCGATGAGGGCGACGGTGAGCGGACCGAAGAGGTTCACGGTCCTGATGCCGAGGATGTGCGGGTACAGCGCTCCGATGTTGAACCAGAACAGCAGCTGCACCAGGATCGGCATCGACCGGAACAGCCAGACGTAGCCCCAGGCGACGCTTCTGAGCACGGGGTTGGCGGACAGCCGCATCGCGGCGAGCAGCGTGCCGAGCGCGAAGCCGAGCACCATGACCAGCGCGGTGAGCCACAGCGTGAGGCCGAGGCCGCGCAGCACGGCGGTGGTGAGGAAGTACCCGGCGACCACGTCCCACTGGAACGCGTCGTTGCGGACGACGGAGGTGGCGGCGAGCGCGAGCAGGGCCAGGACGAGGGCTGCGGCGGCCCATTGGCCGGTGCGGCGGCGCGGGACGATGCGGGGCGCGGGGGCCGGCTCCGGGCCGGGCGGTAGCGCGGCGGGCGGGTCGAGGGTGCCGGAAACCGGCTGTACGGAAGGCATGCGAAGGCTCCGTGGATGCAGTGATCGAACACGGGTGGTACGCCTTCACACAGGCGGAGAAACGGTCGCGCCCCTCAGCACGGCCGGTCCTTGAGGCTATGGCGGGGGTACCGCGCCCTGTCAAGCCTGTCCACACTGTGAGAATCGGGTCTCAGAGGCAGTTGACGCGCAAACGGATGCCTGCTCCACTTGGCGGCATGTACTCATGGCAGCGGCTGGTCACACGCGACCACATCGACTTCGGTCGAGTGTGGTCGTCGTCCTGTTGAGCTGACCCCCTGCCTCCTGCCCGCCGCCCCGTCCGGCCGGGCCGTTTCGCGGTTCTGATCACCTCTCCCTGATCCGCCGCGCCTTCACACACCCTCCGCGCCTCCCTCGGCGCACCCTCCCCTCGCTCTTCCCGTTCCTTCGGCCTGCTCGAAGAAGGGCGCAGCCCATGCGCTTTGGCGTCATGACATTGATCGACAACGTCCCGGACGCGGTGTCCGGACGGCTCCTCACACCCCGCCAACGACTCCAGGAGGTCATCGAACTCGCCGTACTAGCCGAGGAGTTGGGCTACGACGCGTTCGGCGTCGGGGAACGGCACGGCCCGCCGTTCCTCTCCAGCTCCCCGTCCGCGGTCCTGGGCGCGATCGCCGCCCGCACCCACCGCATCCGGCTCTTCACCACCGTCACCGTCCTGTCCACCCTGGACCCGGTCCGGGTCGCCGAGGAGTACGCCACCGTCGACCAGCTCTCCGGCGGCCGCCTGGAGCTGATGACCGGCAAGGGCAACGCCCCCGAGCCCTGGCAGCTGTTCGGCCGCGACCCGGCGGACCAGTACGACCTCCAGGAGGAGAACTACGAGCTGCTGCGCCGGCTGTGGAGCGAGGAGAAGGTGACCTGGTCGGGCCGGTTCCGTCCACCCCTTGAGAACGCCACCACGCTCCCCCGGCCGTACCGGCGGCCGCCCACCATCTGGCACGGCAGCGCCACCAGCGAGCGCTCCGCCGACCTCGCCGCCCTGTGGGGCGACCCGCTGTTCACCGCCAACGTCATCCAGCCGGTCGCCGACTACGCCCGGCTGATCGACCACTACCGGCAACGCTGGGCGGAGTACGGGCACGACCCGTCGGCCGCGCTGGTCGGCGCGGGCGGCACGCTCTACGTCGCCCCCGACGACCACACCGCGCGCCGCGAGTTCGCGCCGTACTACGAAGCGGCGGTCGCGGCCCGGAACGTGCCCGGCAACAACACCCCGTTCCGCGACTACCCCGACGCCGCCGCCCACGGGCCGCTGCTGGCCGGCTCGCCGGACCGGGTCATCGACAAGATCCTCCAGCAGCACGCGGCGTACGGGCACGCGGTGCAGTTCTTCGGCGTGGAGAGCGCCGGACTGCCGTTCGCGCGCAAGGCCGAGGTGCTGCGGCTGGCCGCCGAACAGGTGCTGCCGGTGCTCCGCAAGGAGGCGCCCGACCCGCTCCCGTGGGACCGCGCATGACCGGCCCGGCACCACGCCTCGTCGACCTGACGGTGCGTCACACCACGGTCACCGACCCGCTGGCCCGCCCGCTGCTCGCCGAGCTGACGCACGAATACAGCACCCGTTACGAGAAACCGGTCGATCTGGACCGGGAGTATCCGCCCGAGGAGTTCGCCGCGCCCGGCGGCGCGTTCCTGCTGCTCCTGGAGGGCGGCCGGCCGGTGGCCGGCGGCGCGTACCGGCGGTACGACGCCACCACCGCCGAACTCAAGCGCATCTGGACCGACTCGGCGCACCGCCGCCGGGGACTGGCCCGGCAGGTGCTGCGCGTACTGGAGGCCGACGCGGCGAGCCGCGGGTACGTCCGGCTGTACCTGACCACCGGGCCCCGGCAGCCGGAGGCCAAGGGCCTGTACCTGGCGGCCGGTTACCGCCCGCTCTTCGACCTGACGGCCGACCCGGAGACGATCGGCCCGCTGCCGTTCGAGAAGGACCTGCCGGCCGCCCACCACCTGGAGAACCCGACCCCATGAACCCCCGCAGAGTCCGCGCCGCCACCACCCTGCTCGCCACCGCCGCCCTCGCCCTGACCGCCTGCGCCGCCCCGGACGGCGGCGGAACGAAGGCGTCGGCGGGCGGCTCGCAGGCGAAGATCCCCACCACCGATGTCACCGCGGACGTACGAAAGGACCCGGCCGCCGCGAAGCTGCTGCCCGCGGCGGTGCGCAAGCGCGGCGCGCTCACCATCGCCACCAGCGTCGGCACGCCGCCCGGCGCGGCCTACCTGCCGGACGGGAAGACCGTGGCCGGCCAGGACATCGACTTCGCCGACGCCGCGGCGAAGGTCCTCGGGCTGCGCCTCAAGCGCGAGGTGGCGAGCTTTGAAGCGATCCTGCCCGCGCTCGGGAGCGGCAAGTACGACCTGGGAACGGGCAATTTCGGCGTCACGAAGGAGCGCCGGCAGACGGTCGACTTCGTCACGTACATCAACGACGGCCAGGGTTTCGCGGTCCGCGACGACAGCCCGCTGAAGAAGGTCACCGACCTGACCCAGCTGTGCGGCCGGACGGTGGCGACCTCGGCGGGCACGACCTTCGAGGCGACGCTGGAGGCGAACCGCCCGAAGTGCGCACGGGCGGGCAAGAAGCCGTACGAGGTCAAGACCTATGCCGAGCAGGGCGCGCTGTGGATCTCCCTGCAGCAGGGCCGCAGCGATGTCGTCATGAGCACCATCAACGGGCTGCGCTACGCGGTGCGGCAGCAGAAGGGGCTGCGCTTCCTCAACGAGTACCAGCGGCTCGACGTGGGTTTCGCCTTCAAGAAGGGCAGCGCCCTCACGCCTGCTTTCCGGGCCGCGGTGAACCGGCTGCAGAAGGACGGCACGTACGACCGCATCCTGAAGAAATGGGGCACGAGCAGTTCGGCGATCGGCGCCTCCCGGATCAACCCGCCGGCGAAGGGATGACGCACGCCGACTGACCGGTCAACACGCATATGCCCTGGTCCCCTCCTTACGGACCCATTCTTTCCGGTATCTTCCACTCTGTCCTGCCGGAGGGGGCCAAGGGAGCACGCACACCGGGTGACACCCTTCGCACAGTCAGTTCGCGGTCGTCGCCTTGAAGCTGACGCTGTGCCATCCTCATTGCACCAGATGTGTCACGAACCCCCCATGCGGCGGCTATCCACTTGGCACATCATCCGCGTCATGGCCGACCATAGAGGGGCGGACAGCACACCGCGGGAGAGAGGAGGCGTCCATGGGATCGGTGCGCAAGGCGAGTGCGTGGCTTGGCCTCGTCGACGACAACGATGACGAGCGTTACTACGACGACGACTACGCCGAGGGGTCCGAGGCCGAACAGACGGGCGGCAACTCCTGGGTGACCGACCCCCGCGTGCGGGTGGCCGACCAGACCGCGCAGCAGCAGGGCACCCGGATCGCCACGATCACGCCGGACGGCTTCCGGGACGCCCGCGGGATCGGCGAGCTCTTCCGTTCCGGTGTGCCGGTGATCGTGAACCTCACGGCCATGGAGTCCACCGACGCCAAGCGCGTCGTCGACTTCGCCGCGGGGCTGACCTTCGGGCTGCGCGGCTCCATCGAGCGCGTGGCGACCCGGGTCTTCCTCCTCACGCCGCCCGACTACCGGATCGTCAGCGGCGGCGAGGCCGCGGGCCGCGGCCGCCAGGGCGGATTCTTCAACCAGAGTTAGGAGCTTTCTTGCGGACCGGCCGGTGCCGGTCCGCAGGAAAGCGCCGGCCCGTCACCGGAAGGCGTCGAGCCCCGTGAGCGCCTTGCCCAGCACCAGCTGGTGCATTTCCACGGTGCCCTCGTAGGTGAGCACCGATTCCAGATTCGTCGCGTGCCGCATGACGGGGTACTCCAGCGAGATCCCGTTCGCGCCCAGGATCGTGCGCGACGTACGGCAGATCTCGATCGCCTCCCGCACGTTGTTGAGCTTGCCGAAGCTGACCTGCTCGGGGCGGAGCCTCCCCGCGTCCAGCCGGCGCCCGAGGTGGTGCGCGAGCAGGACGCCCTTGTGCAGCTCGACCGCCATGTCGGCGAGCTTGGCCTGGGTGAGCTGGAAGCCGCCGATCGGCTTGCCGAACTGCTCGCGGGTCTTCGCGTACTCCAGCGCCGCCTCGAAGCTGGCGCGGGCCGCGCCCATCGCGCCCCAGACGATGCCGTACCGGGCGTGGCTGAGGCAGCTGAGCGGCCCGCGCAGCCCGGTGACCTCGGGGAGTACGGCGTCGGCGGGCAGCCGTACGTCGTCCAGGACCAGCTCGCTGGTGACCGAGGCGCGCAGCGACCACTTGTGCTTGATCTCGGGTGCGGAGAAGCCGGGGGTGTCGGTGGGCACGACGAAGCCGCGGACGCCGTCGTCGGTGCGGGCCCAGACCACCGCGACGCCGGCCACCGAGCCGTTGGTGATCCACATCTTGCGGCCGTTGAGCACCCAGTCCGAGCCGTCGCGCTTGGCGTACGTGCGCATCCCGGCCGGGTCGGAGCCGTGATCGGGCTCGGTCAGGCCGAAGCAGCCGATGACCTCGCCCGCGGCCATCCTCGGCAGCCACTGCTGCTTCTGCTCCTCGGAGCCGAACTTCCAGATCGCGTACATGGCGAGCGAGCCCTGCACGGAGACCAGCGAGCGGATGCCGGAGTCGGCGGCCTCCAGCTCCAGACAGGCCAGGCCGTACTGGACGGCGGAGGCGCCTGCACAGCCGTAGCCGGTGAGCGACATGCCGAGCGCGCCGATGGAGCCGAGCTCGCGGGCCAGCTCGCGGATGCCGGGCAGCTCGCCGTCCTCGTACCACTGGGCGACGTGCGGCAGCACGCGGTCCTCGGACCACTGCCGGACGGTGGCGCGGACGGCCTTGTCCTCGTCGGAGAGCAGGTCGTCGATGCCCAGCGGGTCGGCCGGGTCGAAGGGCGGCAGGGTGGATGCGGACATGACGAGGTGCCTCCTGCGGCTGCGCGAAAACTAGCAGTGGTAGTTATTGCTCACGGCAGACGGTACGACGCGCGCGGGCGCGCCACAAGAGGGCCCGCGACGGGGCCCGCAACAAGAAGGAGAGCGGCGCTCAGCGACCGGAGGCGGCGGGCGCCGGCTCGGCGTCGTGGCCCGGGCCCGGCGCCTCCCCGTCGGTGCGTTCCGCCGCGTCGGCCACCCGCCGCGGCAGCCGCAGCGCGATCGCCGCGCCGACCAGCAGCAGCACCGCGCTGGCGACGAGCGTGACGTGCAGGCCGTGCACGAAGGAGGCGCGGGCCGCCTCGCGCAGCGCGTGCCGCGCGTGCCGGCCCAGGCCGCCGGCCACCTGGTACGCCTCGCCGAGCGAGTGCCCGGCGGCGTGGCTCGCGCGGTGCGGCACACCGGCGACGCGGTGCAGGCCCGGCGCGTAGACGGCGTTCATGACGCTGCCGAGCACGGCCACGCCGATGCCCGCGCCGAGCTGGTAGGAGGTCTCGCCGATGGCCGCCGCGCCCCCGGACGCCTCGGCGGGCGCCTCGCTGAGCATCGATTCGTACGCGCCGAAGAGCGTGGACTGGAAGCCGAAGCCGAGCAGGACGAAGCCGGCGGACAGCTGCACGAGGTGGTCCTGGGTACCCATCGTGGTCAGGCACAGCACCGCGACGGCGGTGAGCACGAAGCCCCCCGAGACCATCACGCGCGGGCCGAGCACCTGCAGCATCCGCGAGCCGGTGAGCCCGGCCGCCATCGCGGCGAAGACCAGCGGCAGCATCCGCAGCCCGGTCTCCAGCGGGCTCATGCCGAGCACGAGCTGCAAGTACTGCACGGCTATGAGCTGCAGTCCGACCAGCGCCAGCATCGCCAGCACGATGCAGCCGACGGACGTGCCGAAGGCCGGGCGGGCGAAGAGCCGCATGTCGATCAGCGGGTGCTCACGGCGCCGCTGCCGGTGCACGAAGAAGGCCAGCAGCAGCGCTCCGACCAGCATCGGACACAGCGTCGTCCAGCCCAGGACGTGCGCGCCGCTGCCGATCCGCTTCACGCCCAGTACCAGCCCGAGCACGCCGAGCGCCGCGACGACCGCGCCGAGCACGTCCCAGGGGCCGTTCCGCTCGCCCCGGGACTCCGGCAGCAGCCAGCGGCCGACCAGCAGCATGACGGCCATCATCGGGATGTTGATGAGGAAGACCGAGCCCCACCAGAAGTTCTCCACGAGGAAGCCGCCGAGCACCGGGCCGACGGCCGCGCCGACGGCGGCGACCGCGCTCCACACGCCGATGGCCACGGCCCGCTCCCGCCGGTCGGGGAAGACCTGGCGCAGGATCGACAGCGTCGCGGGCATGATCATCGCGCCGCCGACGCCCAGCAGGGCCCGGGCCACGATGAGGATCTGCGGGTTGGGCGCCAGCGCGGCGCCGGCCGAGGCGATCGCGAAGAGTCCGTAACCGAAGAGCAGTATCCGGCGTCTGCCGACCCGGTCGCCCAGCGTCCCGAACAGGATCAGCAGGGACGCCGCGATGAGCGGGTAGACGTCGACCACCCAGAGCAGTTCGACCGGGCCCGGTCGCAGGTCTTCGGTGACGGCCGGCACGGCGACGTAGAGGATCGTCGTGTCGAGGGCGACGAACAGCAGGCTGACGCAGAGCACGATCAGCACGGTCCAGCGGTTCGCGCCGCCGCCGCGATGCCGGGTGATACCAGTCGCCCGCTTCTTGACGGACGCGGTTGTCCCGGACATGTACGCACCTCCTGTCGAGCACTCGCAGCCGCGCAGAGGGCACGACGAACACCCCGGGGGACCGGCGGCACGGGCGAGTTGTGACGAAAGCCTACGCGAGTCGCCGGGCAGGACACATGGCTCACCTCACGATGAGATGCTCATCGCAAGGGCCGGTGGTTCTCATACCCACTGGACAGGGCACTCGCTACCCTTCGCCGCCGACTCCTTCGGGGGACCTCCGCACCCCCTCCGTGAGGTGCCGGCGCGACCCCCGTGCCCGCCCCGATCCCGCCATCGTGCCACCGCGGTCCCCGACCACCTGGATAATCGGATCGATGACCGATCTCGCTTTCTCCGCCACCGCGGGTCCGGCTGCGGCAGGCAGAGGTGCCGGGGCCGCGCTGCGCCGTGCCGTGCCCGCCCTGGCGGCGTACGCGGCGATCCGCCTGCTGGGCCTCGCGGTCCTCGCCGCCTGGTCGGCGGCGTCCGGCAAGGACTGGCAGACCCTCCTCTCGGCCCGCTGGGACTCGCTCTGGTACGCCCGCGTCGCCGAGCACGGCTACGGCTACGCCGTCCAGCTGCCCGGCGGCGAGGTGCACTCCAATCTCGCCTTCTTCCCGCTGCTGCCCTGGCTGGAGCGGGGCCTCTCGGCGCTGCTGCCGCTGTCGGCGGCCGGCGCCGGGCTGCTGGTGAGCGCGGCCGCCTCGGTGGCTGCCGCCTGGGCGCTGTACGCGACGGGCGAGCGGCTGCACGGCCCGCGGGCCGGGGTGACGCTGGCCGCGCTGTGGGCGGCGGTCCCGATAGGCATCGTGCAGTCGATGGCGTACTCGGAGGCGCTCTTCACCGCGCTCGCGGCCTGGGCGCTGTACGCGGTACTGACCGGCCGGTGGCTGTGGGCCGGCGCGCTGACGTCGCTGGCCGGGCTGACCCGGCCGGTGGGCGCCGCGGTCGTCGCGGCCGTATGGGCAGCGGCAGCGCTGCACCTGTGGCGCGAGCGGTCGCGCGAGGGCCGGGTCATCTGGCGGCGGCACGGCCGGCTGCTCGCCGGGGCGGTGCTCGCCCCGCTCGGCTGGTGCGGCTTCTTCCTGTGGGTGGGCGCCCGCGAGGGCGGCCTCACCGGCTACCTCGACGTCCAGGCCGGCTGGGACAACGGCTTCGACGGCGGCCTCGCCTTCGCCGCCTTCACCTGGCACCTGCTGACGGGGCCCGCCTTCCCGGCTGGGCTCGCGCTGGTGGCCGGGGTCGCGGCGGTCATCTGGCTGTATGTGCTCGGCGTGCGGCAGGGGCGGCCGGTGCCACTGCTGGTCTACGGCGGCCTGGTACTGGCGCTGGCGCTGACCGCCAAGGGCTACTTCGGGTCCAAGCCGCGGCTGATGCTGCCGGCGTACCCGCTGCTGCTGCCGCCGGCCGTCGCGCTGGCCCGGTGGCGCCCCCGGTACGCCGCGGCGGTCCTGGGCGTCCTCGCGGTGGGCTCGGCGGTGTACGGCGCGTTCTGGCTGAACGGCTCGGGCCCGCCGTGACCGCGGCGGCCCGGCGAACGCGCCGTGACGTCCCGGGAAATGCGCGATAAACACGGCCGGGGAAAATGCATTCAGCCCGTTGAGCGGGCAGCCGCACGGATGCCCCGGGGGCGAAAGAGCGATTTACTGAATTCTCTTGGCAGGGCCCTGGCGAATGGCTTGTTTGAGACGCATTCCACATCACATCGTCATTACAAAGCGGACGGTTTGACCAAGCGCCTACATCACACGCGGTAACGTCGATTGAGTGCGTACCGATGAGAAGCCCGACCAGAGGGAAGGGCACCCGAGCGAGCGCGCCCGGCCGTATATGACGCGAACACGCCACTGGCTGTTCGGCGGCACCGTGGCGGTCTATGCGGCGATCGTGCTCGGCGTGCTGACGACTTCCTGGCTGGTCACCCTCGACTGGCAGGTCATGCTGTTCAGGCCGTACAAGCAATGGCCGGACATCCACGCCTTCCTCGACTACTTCGTGGTGCTGGGCCAGCGCGGCCCCACCGCGGTCGCGGTGGCCGCATGGCTGATCTGGCGCTGCTGGCGGCAGAAGAACCTCCACCCGATGCTGGTGCTGGGCGTCGCCCTGCTGATGCTCAACGTCACCGTGGGTGCCGCGAAGATCGGCATGGGCCGGCTCGGGCCGCACTACGCGACCACCATCGGGGCCAACGAGATGTGGCTCGGCGGCGATATATTTCCGTCGGGGCACACCTCGAACGCCGTGGTCACCTGGGGTGTCCTGGCGTATCTGGCGACCACCCCGCTGCGCCGCAGGATCCTTTCGGTCTTCGCCGCGCTCGGCGCCCTCGGCGTCGGCATGACCACCGTCTACCTCGGCACCCACTGGGTCAGCGACGTGCTGCTGGGCTGGGCCGCCGGCCTCCTGGTGCTGCTCGCGCTCCCCTGGTGCGAGCCGGGCATGGCCTGGGCCGAGGCCCGTCTGATGGCGGTTCTCTGGCGGCTGCGGGACCGGCTGGGCGGCGTGGCACGGCCCCTCCCGGTACCGGCGAGCCCGGCGGGCGTCACCGCCGGCGTCTCCCGCCAGCGGGCGGTCGCCGAGGACGGTGTCCTGGTCCGCGAGCCGGCGGTGGCCGGCGGCGGACGCCAGGGCCGGTCCCCGGAGGCCTGGCCGCACCACCCCTCGCGCCCGCACACGACCCGCTCGGAGCGCACCCCGGTCACCCCCTCGGGCAGCCGAAGACCGCCGCACGCGGACCGTGCCCCGCGCACCGCACCGGTCACCACGACCGTCCGCGGCCGCTCGCAGGGCAGCTGACACGGCAGACGTGCGGGACGGTACGCACACCCCCGCACACCACGGCCCCGGCGGCTCCGTTCAGGAGCCGGCCGGGGCCGTCGTCGTACGGGGACGCGCGGGCCGCTCAGCCCTTCCAGGACTTGCTCACCGTGCCGTCCTGCACCTCGAAGTTCAGCCGGCCCGCCAGGTACTCCATGGTGATGATCGCGCCGGGCGGCAGCGACCTGACGGTGCTCCAGCCGCGCGCGCGGGCCTGTTCCTCGGCCTGCTGCCGCTCCAGACCGACATAGGTCTCGAGGTCGTCGTCCGGGTCTTTCGGAAGGTTCGGTACTGGCGCCATGGCGCCACCGTATGCCTCCCCCGCGGCACACGGAAGGGCCTTCCTGACACGCCGGAGTGTTCCCGGGGTCCGGCATTGGTCACACTTCTGTCACAGCCCGTCGGGACCGGTTTACCGCCACTTCCGTCACCCGAACGACCCGCCCCGGTATCACTTCGGCAACGGAAAAATCCGGCCCGATTTCCCGCCGATCGGTTTCCGCGAACTCACCCGCACAACTCCTGTGGTGCTCCGGAAATCAATCATCCGACGGCCTCGGATTCCCCTTACCCGATACGCGATATCGGGCGTCCCGTAATCCGCCGACGACGCACACTCCGCTCACATTTCCCGCACATCACGCGGGGGCCGGGACAGGCCGACGCCCCCTCGCGCGAAGGCCGTTGGGGCGCGCATCATGGGGCGAGCTCCAGTACGTCCCGCCGTCATGGCGAGCCCGAGAGATGCCCTGGTACGTCCTGATCGACGAACGAGGTGGCGCGGATGGGAACAGTGGCACAGGAGGCGGGCGCCGGGCCGGTCGCGGCCCGCCGCCCCGGCAAGGTCCTGGTGGACTGGCTGACGACGACGGACCACAAGAAGATCGGCCATCTCTACCTGATCACGTCGTTCGGCTTCTTCCTCTTCGGCGGGGTGCTGGCGCTGCTGATGCGCGCCGAGCTGGCCCGGCCCGGGATGCAGCTGCTCACGAACGAGGAGTTCAACCAGGCGTTCACCCTGCACGGCACGATCATGCTGCTGCTGTTCGCCACCCCGGCCTTCGCGGGCTTCGCCAACGAGATCATGCCGCTGCAGATCGGCGCGCCCGACGTGGCGTTCCCCCGGCTGAACATGCTCTCGTACTGGTTCTTCCTCTTCGGCGGCCTGATCGTGGTGGGCTCGCTGCTCACCCCGACCGGCGGCGCGGCCTTCGGCTGGACCGCGTACGCGCCGCTGAACTCCATGGTCCGCTCCCCCGGCATCGGGCACGACCTGTGGATCATGGGTCTGGCGCTGTCCGGCTTCGGCACGATCCTGGGCGCGGTGAACTTCCTGACCACGATCATCGGGATGCGGGCGCCGGGCATGACGATGTTCCGGATGCCGATCTTCACCTGGAACGTGCTCTTCACCTCGATCCTCGTCCTGGTCGCCTTCCCCGTGCTCGCCGCTTCGCTGCTGGTGCTGGAGGCGGACCGGCGGTTCGGCTCGGTGGTCTTCGAGGCGCAGTGGGGCGGACCGCTGCTGTGGCAGCACCTCTTCTGGTTCTTCGGCCATCCCGAGGTCTACATCATCGCGCTGCCGTTCTTCGGCATCGTCACCGAGATCATCCCGGTCTTCTCGCGGAAGCCGATCTTCGGGTACATGATGCTGATCGCCGCGACCATGGTGATCACCGCGCTGTCCCTGATGGTCTGGGCGCACCACATGTTCGCCACCGGGGCCGTGCTGCTGCCGTTCTTCTCGTTCATGTCCTTCCTGATCGCGGTGCCGACGGGCGTGAAGTTCTTCAACTGGATCGGCACGATGTGGCACGGCTCGCTGTCCTTCGAGACGCCGATGCTGTGGTCGGTCGGCTTCCTGGTGAGCTTCCTGTTCGGCGGCCTGACCGGGGTGATCCTGGCGTCGCCGCCGCTGGACTTCCACGTCACCGACAGCTACTTCGTGGTGGCCCACTTCCACTACGTCGTCTTCGGCACGGTGGTCTTCGCGACGTTCGCGGGCTTCTACTTCTGGTGGCCCAAGTTCACGGGAAGGCTGCTCGACGAGCGGCTGGGGAAGATCCACTTCTGGACGCTGTTCGTCGGCTTCCACACCACCTTCCTCGTCCAGCACTGGCTGGGCGTGGCGGGGATGCCGCGCCGGTACGCCGACTACCTCGCGGCCGACGGCTTCACCGCCCTCAACACCGTCTCCTCGATCGGCGCCTTCCTGCTGGGCATCTCCACCCTGCCGTTCCTCTACAACGTCTGGAGGACGGCCAAGTACGCGCCGAAGGTGGGCGTGGACGACCCGTGGGGCTACGGCCGCTCCCTGGAGTGGGCCACCTCCTCGCCCCCGCCGCGGCACAACTTCCTCACCCTGCCCCGAATCCGCTCCGAGTCCCCGGCCTTCGACCTGCACCACCCGGCGACAGCGCGCAGCGAACTGACGGAGGAGGACGCGCGGTTCAGGCCGACGCCCGGGACAACCGGTCCCTGATCTCCCGTATGTACGTAAGGAGTTCGAGCGGCTCGCGGACCTCGAAGTCGAAGCCGGTCATCATCAGCAGCACGACCAGCGCGTCCGGGTTCGCCGCGCCGGTCCGCAGCAGGCAAGTGCGGTCGTCCACCGCCTCCAGGGTCCCGGCCATGGGCGAGATGCGCTGCGCGGCCTCCGCCAGCGGCACGTGCAGCAGGACGGTCGCGGACACCGCGTACACGGCTCTGGAGACGCCGTCGGAGACGTAGGCCGCCAGGTCCTCGGCGGGCGGCGTGCGGGGCGCCACGCGCGGCCCGTGCGGCGGTGTGGGAGTGATCCGGTCGGCGCGGAAGGTGCGCCAGTCCGCGCGCCCGGTGTCCCAGGCGACGAGGTACCAGCGGCGCTGGGCGCTGACCAGGCGGTGCGGTTCGACGGTGCGGCGGCTGACCGTGCCGTCGTGCGTGGCGTACTCGAAGCGCAGCTGCTGACTGTCCCGGCAGGCGGCGGCCAGTTCGGTGAGCACGGCGGCGTCCACGCGGGGCCCCGCGCCGCTCACCAGGGGGACGGTGAAGTCGTTCAGGGTGCTGACGCGGCGCCGCAGCCGGGCCGGGAGCACCTGCTCCAGCTTGGCCAGCGCGCGCACGGAGGTCTCCTCGATGCCCGCGACGCCGCCGGCCGCCGCGGTGCGCAGCCCGATCGCGACCGCCACGGCCTCCTCGTCGTCCAGCAGCAGCGGCGGGAGCTCGGCGCCCGCACCCAGTTGATAGCCCCCGGCGGTGCCGGGGGCCGAGTGCACGGGATAGCCGAGCTCCCGCAGCCGTTCGATGTCACGCCGTACGGTGCGCGGCGTCACGCCCAGCCGGCCGGCCAGGTCGGCGCCGGACCATTCACGGTGGGCCTGCAGCAGTGAGAGCAGGCGGAGCAGGCGTGCCGAGGTCTCCAACATGCGCCAGAGTCTGGCACCCGTTGCGGACAGCCATGGTCCGGAACGGCGGCTCCGCCCGCGCCGCCGTTAAAGAGGATTCGCGCCGCTACCAGCGGTACCAGCGCGCCCGGCCGCCTCCTGTGCCGGTGCTGCGGAACAGGAAGCCCAGCAGCCATACGACGAGCACCGCCACCGCGATCCACCACAGCGCCTTGAGCGCGAAGCCGGCACCGAAGAGGATCAGCGCGAGCAACAGGACCAACAGGACAGGAACCATAATCTGCACCTCCGCAATCCGGGTGCCCCTTTTGTCGCGGGTCAATCCGGGGTGTGGGAGGCAGGAGGACGCGGCGCGTCCCCCGGTGGCTCAGGACGGGTCCTGCGGCCCCACCACCTTGACCGACAGGTCGTTGTCGACCGTGAAGTACGGGCCGACGCGGACCTGCGCGCCGGGCGCGCCGATCGGCATCGCCGGGTAGGTGAAGATCTGCTTCTTCTCCGGTACGTCGTCCAGGATGCGGGAGATCCGCACCGGCTCGGCGACCTCGCCGGTCCGCACCCACAGGTCCCACCGCTCGGTGCCCGCCCGCCACTGCTCGGCCAGCGGGCCGTGCGGCAGGACGAAGGCGAAGTCCGGCCCGTCGCCCCGCAGCGGGATCGTGACCGTGTGCCCGTCCTCCCGGGCGCGCGCCTCGGCGGCCGCGCCGGGCTCCAGCGCGGCGCCGTAGAGCCGCCCCTGGACGGTGATGCCGTCGGGCGCCACGATGATCTCGCCGGACTCCGCGTGCGGGCCGCGCAGCCAGCTGCGCAGGGCGAGATTGCCGTACTTGGTCGCGTACGGGATCCGGACGCCGAGCCGGCCGATGGCGGCCAGCGGGCGCCGGTCGACCAGCGACCGCATGTCGTTGATGCCGGGCAGCAGGCGCTGCGGATCACCGGCGTCGCCGAGGTCGGCGTAGACGTTCCAGCGGCCCTCGGGCAGCGCGACCGTACTGGGCAGCACGGCCCGCAGCCGGCCCGCGCCGTTCGGCCCGAGCGGCAGCCGGATCTCGTCGGCCGGGGTCTCGCCGCCGCGCAGCCGGAGCACCAGTGCGGCGCTCCAGACCGTGCCGGTCTCCTCGCCGGCCACCTCGGGAACGGCGATGTCGAAGGTCAGGCCGCCCGCGGAGTCCGCGATGCAGTCGGCGTGCAGGGCGGTACGCGCCGGCTGCCGGGTGCTGGACCCGGTGCCGGCGGCGGGCAGTTGCGTCGACGCGCTCATGCCGTCCGCACTCCTCTCAGTGCGGCGTGCGCCGCGTCCTTGGTGGCGTAGGCGCCGCTCAACAGAGCTCCTCTGGTGCGGTGGACGGTGGCGCGCAGCGCGCCCCGCCCGCCGCCGGTGGTCAGGTCGCCGAAGAGCGATTCGTACCGTCCCGCGATCCGTCCGGGATCGAAGCGGGCGGAGGCCACCAGGGCGGCCCGACCCATGCGCCGCCGGCGCTCGTCGTCGTTGATCAGCTCCAGCAGCGCGGCAGCGACGGCGTCCTTCTTGCCGACCGGGACCAGTCGGCCGTCCACGCCGTCGTCGATGATCTCGCCGGGACCGTGCGGGCAGTCGGTGGAGACCACCGGCAGTCCGCACCGCATCGCCTCCACAATCGTCATCCCGAAGGACTCCAGGCTGGAAGTGACGGCCGCGATGGAGCCCTTCGCCCACTCCGGGTCCAGCGGGTTCGCCGGGCCCATCAGATAGACGTGGTTGTACAGCCCCAGCTCGTCGATCAGGGCGCGCAGGGACGCTTTCTCGACACCGCCGCCGTAGATCCGCAGCCGCCAGTCCGGGCGCTGCTCGACGACCGTGGCGAAGGCCCGGATCAGCAGGTCGTACCGTTTCCCCTTGGCCAGCCGACCGGCCGCGACGACCCATTTGCCGGTGCCGTCGGCGGGCCGGATGCCGGGCTCGGGCACGCTGTTGGGCACCGCTTCGATGCGTACGCCGGGCAGCCGCAGCCGCTTGCGGTAGGACCGGGCGTCCGCCTCGGTCACCGTGGTCAGCGCGTCCAGCCGCGGGTAGACCCCGCGCAGCTGCCGGACGAGCGCCCTGCCGTGCGTATCGAGGGTGAGGTGCTCCTGCCCGACGCGTGCCACGCCGCGCCGGGCCTGCCGGGCGAGGTGGACGTTCAGCCCGGGCCGGGTCCCCACCACGACATCGGCCTCCAGGGACCGCAGGTGGGCGGCGATCCGCCGGTCGGTCAGCTCGCTGTACTGCCGGAAGCGGCCCTCGGCCGACGGGAAGACCCGGGCCTCGCGCAGGAAGGCGGGGTCCTCCCCGTCGTAGTCGGGGCTGTCCTTGCGAAGGTCCACCAGATGCCGCAGCCTGACCCGCGCACCGGGCTCGAAGACCGGCACGTCACGATGGCGGAAGACAGACACGATCTCGACGTCGTGCTGCTCCGACAGCGTACGGGCGAGGTTGTACGTCGTCCGGATCGTGCCGCCGATGCCGTATGCGTTGTGAATCAGGAATGAGATGTGCATCCGTCCCCGTATCCCATGGTTTTCGCGCGAACGTGGTCTGCCGTCCGCCTACCAAACGGTTAGACCGAGGTTGGAGGTTTCGGGTTGGGTCCTTTCGCCATTTTGTTCCGGAAACGTGAGCGTATTGGTAGCCACGATCGGGAACCCCGGGGCGATGTTCCGCATCAGGGAGTGAAGAGGGGGCCCGCCGCGGGGCCCTGACCGCCCGTCGCGGGTACCCCGGCCCGCAGCCCGTAACGCTGGGCGCAAGCCGGCCAGGCGCCCCAGCCCTGCTCGTCCAGCACCCGCTCGGCGACCTTGATCTGCTCCTCGCGGGTGGCCAGGTCCGGCCGCGGCGCGAAGGCCAGGCCGCCGGCCGCCTCCCACGTCGACTGCGTGAACTGCAGCCCGCCGTACATGCCGTTGCCGGTACGGGCGTGCCAGTCGCCGCCGCTCTCGCACTGGGCCAGGCAGCCCCACGGCCAGTCGTCGTGGGAGCAGTTCGCCGCGCCGAGGACGCTCCGCGTCACCGTGCCCAGCGCTCCCGTCAGCCCGCCGGCGGCCCGGGGCTCCGGAGCGCCGTCGGCGGCCGCGCCGACCCCCGCGCTCCCCGCCAGCAGGGCCGCCAGTACCGCGAGCGTGAGGGCCGGCCTGCGGGCGGCATGGACAACGGTGCGCGCGTGGCGCTCCGTACGGGGCGGCCGCGGACGGGCCGCCGCACCAAGGCGCGGGAAGAAATCCGACAGTTCGAGCACCGCCGCAGGCTAGCGGCGGCCCGCCGGACCGGCCGCGCGGCACGCGCCCGAAGGCCCGTGCCCCACCCGGTCGGGTGACCGGGTGGGGCACGCCGCCACTGCCGCGCCGTGGGACCGGGGGACGCGCGGCCGGTGGTGGCCGGGAGGGTCGGACGGTGGTGGCCGGGAGGGTCAGACCGAGAGGTGCTGGCCGGGCCGGATCATGTGCGGGTCGCCGCCGATGACGGACTTGTTGGCGGCGTACAGGGCCCGCCAGGACACGCCCCGGGCCGAGGCGATGGAGCCGAGCGTGTCGCCGCTGCGGACCGTGTACGTGCCGTCCTGGCCGCCCCGGGAGCGGCCGCGGTCGGCGTGGCTGCCGCGCACCGCGCGGTTCTCGCTCTTCCGGGACGCCGAGACCTCGCCGTCGCCGACCGCCGGCGCGCCGCCCGCGGCGTTCGCCCGGACCGAGCAGACCGGCCAGGCGCCCCACCCCTGGGACTGCTGCACCTTGGTCGCGACCGCGATCTGTGCGTCGCGTCCCGCCTGGTGGGCGCTCGGCGCGTACTTGTGGCCGCCGAACGCCCGCCAGGTGGAGGCGGTGAACTGCAGTCCGCCGTAGAAGCCGTTGCCGGTGCTGATGTGCCAGTTCCCACCGCTTTCGCAGGCCGCGATGCGGTCCCAGACCCCGCCGTCCGCGGCGCGCGCCTCGGAGGCGGTGGCGGCCAGCAGTGCGAGCGGTGCGACCAGCACCGCCCCGGCGAGGGCAGCGGTTTCACGACGTATGAAGCCCTTCGGAAAAGGCATGGATTTCCTCTCGGAAAACCCGGGACTCCCCCGGGCGGCGCGCCGCCGGGCGTGTGTCACGCCCGTCCGCCGCTCCGCCCCGCCCGCCGCGGGGTCCT
The DNA here is from genome assembly GCF_055567935.1 of Streptomyces sp. NPDC026301. Taxonomy (NCBI): domain Bacteria; kingdom Bacillati; phylum Actinomycetota; class Actinomycetes; order Kitasatosporales; family Streptomycetaceae; genus Streptomyces; species Streptomyces sp. NPDC026301. The sequence continues at coordinate 407,922 of NZ_JBVHPN010000006.1, forward strand.
GCGCCACGCCGCTCCGCGCGTCTCGTGAGGCGCGGCGCTGCGCTGGGTACGTACTGCGGTACTGCCGTGCTGCCGGTTACGGACGGCGGGCGTCCCCGGGCGGTGCTCGGTGCACACGGCCGCTGAATGTAGGAACCCCGGGGGCCCGGCATCAACCAATCCACTGTCGCGCCAGGCCAGTCGTGCGTTACTAAAGGTACCGACGAGTTCCGGTCACCCCCTTCATTCCCTGATATCGGCATTTGTCGGCCCGATGATCTCCCGGCCTGTGAGCCACCTCACCAGAATCCGAAACGTGGCTCGCACACGCGGTGGCGGGGAGTGACGACTTCCGGGGCGGCGTTCACCGTGTGCGCCGATCGGTTCGATTCCGTTCACGCCCGCGCGTGACTCCTGCCACAGATCGCCCGTTGTCTTTTTACACGCCGGGATCCGCCCGGCAGCCTGCACACAGATCGAGGAGTCAGCCGTGCCCCGCATGCTCGACGTCAGTGACGACGTTCGCGCCGAGATCGGCGACGAGGAGGCCGACCGCCTGCTGGCCGGCGACAACGCCCCCGGCGCTTACGACTGCACCTCCTGCCGCACCCCGGGCGACAGCGAACAGGAGCGCACCAGCACCGTCCTGTTCATCGGCGAGGAGACCGCCGTCCTGGCGTTCGCCCACGCCACGTGCATCCCCTCCCAGGTGGTCGCGGTGGCCGAGGAGCAGCTCAAGGGCGCCGTCCGCTCCATCACCGGCGAGGCGCCCGCCGAGGCCCCGGCGGCGCCGCCCGCGCCGCGCTCCGCCGGCGGGCCGACGCCGGCCCCGCGTCAGGCGACCCTCGGCGTGACCTGCGGCCTGGTCCTGGTCGAGGGCGACCTGCGGCCCGCGCTGGTGGTGGAGCCGAACGGCCCGATCGCGCGCCCCGGCTCGGCCGGCCTCGACGACGACTTCCTGCCGCTGCTGCGGGAGCAGGGCTTCCACCCGGTCGAGGACATGGCCGTACTGCCGGCGGGCGGGACGGGCTGGTCCGTGCTGCTCGCCATGGGCCAGCTGCACGCCGTGCTCCAGGACAGCGGCGAGGCCGGCGGGCAGAACGCCTGGTGGAAGGCGCACCAGCCGCTCCCGGTCTCCGACGGCTGGCGCGCGGCGGTCAACAAGTCCCGGACGGTGGTGGTGTACGCGGCGCCGCACGGCTCGATCGGCCAGCAGCCGCGCGAGGACCTGATGCGCGAGGCGCTGGAGAAGGCCGCGGCGCGGGGACAGCTGGTCGCCATGGCCATGCCGCTGGCCGGCACCTGAGCCGCCGTCCGGCGGGCCCACGGGCGGCCGTTCCCCACGGAGGGGGCGGCCGCCCGTCCGCGTACGGATGTCCGAGGCGTCACGCGCACGCGGCGCGGGTCCTGCGACTGCGGGCCTCCGGGCCCTACAGAAGTTCGTGTATGCCCCGCGATCAGCCGATTCGCCACCAAAGGCCGCATCCCGCGGGGCTCCGGGTCGTTGGCACAGACGTGCACCCATACGACCCGTCCCCCCGCGCCCCGTTCCACTCCATCCCCGGCATGCGCCCGTCGTACGAGCCCGCCGCGCACCACCCGGAGCGTGGTTCGGCCACGCCGATCTACGACGCGCTCTACGCCGAGTACCGCCGCTCCTTCCGGGCCCTGCCCGGGGACCGTACGGGCGAGGACGAGCTGAGTCCGGAGGTGCTGCGGCGGATCTGGCGGCGCACCACGCCCGCGGCGGCCGGCCGCCGCGAGGTGCCGCTGCCCCCGCAGCACTCCCGGGGCCACGCCCCGGCCGCGCTGCCCCCGGCGCCCCGCGACAACCGCCCGTACCGCCACTGAGTACGCGAACCGAGCACGCGAAAGGGCCCGCCCGCACCGCTTCCGGCGCGAGCGGGCCCGTCCCGCTGCTGCTGAGAGCCCGTGTCCGAGCAGGCTCTTGCTTCTGCTGCTTCTCTGCTTCCGCTACTTCTTCCGGCCGCGCTTCTCGCGCACCCGCACCGAGATGTGGATCGGGGTCCCGTCGAAGCCGAACTCCTCGCGCAGCCGGCGCTCGATGAAGCGGCGGTAGCCGGCCTCCAGGAAGCCGGAAGCGAAGAGCACGAAGCGGGGCGGCTTGGTGCCGGCCTGCGTGCCGAAGAGGATGCGCGGCTGCTTGCCGCCGCGTACCGGGTGCGGGTGCGAGGCGACGATCTCGCCGAGGAAGGCGTTCAGGCGGCCGGTCGGCACCCGGGTCTCCCAGCCGGCGAGCGCGGTCTCGATGGCCGGCACGAGCTTCTCCATGTGCCGTCCGGTACGCGCCGAGACGTTGACCCGCATCGCCCACGGGATCTGCACGAGGTCGCGCTCGATCTCCCGCTCCAGGTAGAAGCGGCGCTCCTCGTCGAGGTTGTCCCACTTGTTGTACGCGATGACCAGCGCGCGGCCCGCCTCAACGGCCATGGTGATGATCCGCTGGTCCTGCACGCTGATCGACTCGCTCGCGTCGATCAGGACGACCGCGACCTCCGCCTTCTCCACGGCGGCCGCCGTGCGCAGCGAGGCGTAGTAGTCGGCGCCCTCCTGGAGGTGGACGCGCTTGCGGATCCCCGCGGTGTCCACGAACTTCCAGGTCTTGCCGCCCAGCTCGATCAGCTCGTCGACCGGGTCGCGGGTGGTGCCGGCCATCTCGTTGACGACCACCCGCTCCTCGCCGGCGACCTTGTTCAGCAGGGAGGACTTGCCGACATTCGGGCGGCCGATGAGCGCGATGCGGCGCGGGCCGCCGAGAGCCGTGCCGAAGGTCTGCTGCGGCGCCTCGGGCAGCGCGTCCAGCGCGGCGTCCAGCAGGTCGCCCGTGCCGCGGCCGTGCAGGGCCGAGACCGGGTACGGCTCGCCGAGGCCGAGCGACCACAGCATGGCCGCGTCCGCCTCGCCCGACGCGCCGTCGACCTTGTTGGCACACAGCACGACCGGCTTGCCGGCCCGGCGCAGCAGCTTCACCACGGCCTCGTCGGTGTCGGTCGCGCCGACCTTGGCGTCCACGACGAAGACCACCGCGTCGGCGGCCTCGATCGCGAACTCCGCCTGCGCGGCGACGGACGCGTCGATGCCGAGCACGTCCTGCTCCCAGCCGCCGGTGTCGACGACCTTGAAGCGGCGGCCGTTCCAGTCCGCCTCGTAGGTCACACGGTCACGGGTGACGCCGGGCTTGTCCTCGACGACGGCCTCGCGGCGGCCGATGAAGCGGTTCACGAGAGTCGACTTGCCGACATTCGGGCGGCCGACGACGGCGAGGACGGGCAGCGGGCCGTGGCCGGCCGCCGCGATGTCGCCCTCGACCTCGGCCGGGTCGAAGCCCTCCTGCGCGGCGAGCTCCATGAACTCCGCGTACTCCGCGTCGCCGAGCTCACCGTGCTCGTCGCCGCTGTGGATCTGGTCGTTCATGAAGTCCGTTCCTCGTTCTGCGTGGTCGGTGGGCCGCCGTCCCGGCGCCCACTGCTCAAAGTGTCAGGGGGTCCGTGCGGATTCCCCCGGCGAAGCGGGGGGGGGGGGGGGGGGGGGGGGGGGGGGGGGGGGGGGGGGTTTGGGGGGGGGGGGGGGGGGGGGGGGGGGGGGGGGGGGGGTCCCGAGCCCGCCGCAGCGATCAGCCGAGCCCGGCGCGTGC